>DASZHO010000027.1:0-40512 GCA_035937795.1 Vicinamibacterales bacterium
GTGGTGGTGATGATCGAGACGGTTGAAGGCGTCATCGAGGCCAACGAGATCGCGAACACGTTCGGCGTCGACGTGGTGATTGAAGGCAATACCGACCTTTCGCGGTTCTCCGGATTCAGCCCGAACGACGATCGATACGAAGACCTGATGATCAGGGTGCACGACGCGGCGCTCAAGGCCGGGAAGTTCTACGGCTCGGCAGGCCAGCAGTATCTGAAGGGCAACATCCTCAGCCCCGACACTCGCCTGGTCCAGAACGGCCCGGCGTTTGACGGGTGGACGCCTCCAGCTCGCGGCGCGAGCCAGGCAGCAGAGCCGACGTACACCCCGCCGGGCGGCGCTACGCCCAGCGGTGCGGCCCCGGCACGCGGTGGCCGTCGCGGCGGCGGAGCCGGTCGCGGCGCTCCGCAGCAGTGATCGATTGGTGGTTCATTCAGGCGCCCGTGCTGGCATCTGGCACGGGCGCCTCCTTGTCTACTATTGAAAATGCAGTTGTGAGGAGGATTGGATGCGAACGAAAGTTACTCGGCCGCTTCTTCTTGGTCTTCTGGTCGCGACAAGCGCTCTGACTCTTTCCGCACAAGCTCCGACAAGTGGCGGGCGAGCCGATCCAATCAGCAAGTCCCCGTATGACGTGTGGACGGCCGACCAGCTGGTCAAGCCGGGCAACCTGGCCAACTTCGGCAACTACGCCGTGAGCGTTCAGCGCCGCGCAGTCGGAGCCGCGCCGGAGATCCATAATGATTTCTCTCACATTATGATGTTCACAAGCGGAGAAGGGACCTTCGTGACCGGCGGCGAGATCGTCACCGGACCGGATGGCAAGAAAATGATCCGCGGCGGCGACCGCCACCCGATCAAGATGGGCGAGGTCCACCACGTCGCGATCAACGTCCCGCACCTGGTAATACCGAATCCCGGCACCACGGTGACCTACTTTGTGGCCAACATCTTTGTCGAGAAAAAGCCCTCTGAGTAGGAGAGGACCTGTCGGCCGCAAGCGTCACAACTTGCAACAATTCATCCCAACTCGTACCGGTATAGTCCCCGCACTCGTTCGGCGGCTCCGCACGTTCGCAAGTCGCAGGTGTCTTCTGAGTTCGACCGCTCGAGCGGCTCGCGAGTTCCGCACTTCAGATGGACCGGGCGAAAGGAGACGTCAATAAGGAGACGTTAATGAGGTCGAGACTTCCACTCCTCAGTGCCCTCGTCGCATGCTTGCTGCTATGCGGGGTTTCCGCGTACGCCCAGACAACTGGAACAGTGGTTGGTAGTGTGAAGGATGCGCAAGGCGCGGTACTGCCCGGCGCCACCGTGACGCTCGTCAGCGAAACGCGAGGCACGAGCGTCGAAGCCCAGACCAATGGGACGGGCGATTTCGAGTTCACCAACACCGTCGCCGACCGCTACACCATCCGGATCACGCTTTCCGGGTTCAAGACAACCGAAAGGAAGAATGTCGCCGTCAGCCCTGGCGATCGCGTGGTGGTCGGCAGCATCGCCATCGATATCGGCGCGGTTGAAGAAACCGTCACCGTGGCTGGCGAAGCCCCGCTGATTCAGGCGCAGACCGGCGAGCTGTCCTTCACCGTGTCGCGAGAGCAGGTCGAAAACCTGCCGAATTCCGGCCGCAACTTCGCGTCGTTCGCCGCGCTCACGCCCGGCGTCGTGAGCACGCCGGCCACTGCTGGCACGGCCGCCACCGTGGCGCGTGTAGGTGCTCCATCGCCGACTGGTGCCAATGCGACCAACTTTATGCTGGATGGCGTCGCCACGATCGACACCGGCGGCAACGGCCAGGCGCTGCAGCTCAACTCGGACGCGGTTGCCGAAGTGAAAGTGCTGACCTCTTCATATCAGGCCGAGTACGGCCGGATGTCCGGCCTGCAGATCACCGGTGTCACCAAGAGCGGCAGCAACGAGCTGCGCGGCTCCGTCTATGACATCGAGCGAAACTCGGACTGGAATGCCAACAGCTGGGTGAACGTCATGAACGGCGATCCAAAGACCGTCGCGAAGCAGCGTGATTGGGGCTACACGATCGGCGGACCGGTGGGCAAACCGGGTGGCAAGAACAAGCTGTTTTTCTTCTACGCGCATCAATTCTCGCCGCGCACGACGGGCGGGGCCGTCAATTACTTCCGCGTGCCGACGGTGCTCGAGCGGCAGGGCGACTTCTCGCAGACGCGCGATCAGAACGGCAACCTGTTCAACCTCATTAAAGACCCGTTGTCGACGCAGCCGTGCACGGCGGCGAACACGGCCGGCTGCTTCCAGGCCGGCGGCGCACTCGGGCGGATTCCGCAGAACAGGCTGTATCAGCTCGGGCTGAACATCCTGAATACCTATCCAGCGCCGAACGTCGACGGCCTCACGTACAACCTGCAGACGGTGGCGCCGAAAGACACGCGCCTCACGCAGCAGCCGCTCGTGCGCGTCGACTACCAGATGTCATCGCGCCTCCGCTTGTTCGGCAAGTACGCCGGACAGCTCGCCACGGTCAAGCCGACACCTGGGACGATTCCCGGCTGGAACGACACGTTGAACAAGTTCCCGTTCACGACGGTCTTGTCCGGGAGCGCCGACTACACGTTGAACTCAACGACGGTGCTGGAAGGGAACTGGGGCTTGGCGCAGGTCAATCAGCAGGGCAATATCCCGGTTTCGCCGGTGACCAACCGTTGCAACGTTGGACTCTGCGACTTCCCGCTGCTCTTTCCGGACGCGGGGATCGCGCCTCCAGGGTCGTATCAGGACACGACGCTGGCATCTGCGGCGACGCCGTTTTATGTCAACGGACGTGCCCTGTTGGCGCCGACCTACGCCTGGGGCAGCCGCGTCAGCGGCTCGACACCCAATTACGCGCCGCCGAGCAACGCGTATCCGCCGTTTCTCGACTGGGTGCGCACGAATGTGGTGTCGATCAGTGTGACGAAGCTCGCCGGCAAGCACACCATCAAGGGTGGCTATCAGCTCGACCACAGCCTCAAGGTGCAGAACCTCGGCACTGCGGGCGCGCTTCCATTTCAGGGGGCGATCAACTTCGGGAACGACAGCAACAACCCGCTCGATTCAGGCTACGGCTTCGCAAACGCGGCGCTCGGTATCTTCTCGTCGTTCGCGCAGCAGAACAAGCTGCTCGAAGGACACTACATCTACAACAGCCACGAATTCTTCCTGCAGGACAACTGGAAGATCACCGACAAGCTGACGCTCGACTACGGCATGCGCTTCACGAACCAGGAGCCGCAATACGACACCAAGCTGCAGACGTCGAATTTCTTCCCTGACAAGTGGTCGGCTGCCAAGGCGCCGGCGATCTATCTGCCCGGCTGCTCGGTGGCGACATTGCCGTGCCCGGTTGCCAGCCGCGTAGCGGTCAATCCGGTCACGAATATATCGGCAGGCGCCGGCTCGGCAGGGGTGATTGGCACGCTCGTGCCGAATGTCGGCGTGATCACCAACGGCATCATCCAGGCGGGCCAGGGCATTTCAAAATACGACTACACCTGGCCGAAGTTGATGCCCGCCCCCCGTGTGGGCGCCGCGTATGACGTCAGCGGCACGCAGCGCTTTGTCGTCCGCGGCAGCGTCGGCCTGTTCTTTGACCGGCCGAACGGGAACTCGGTGTTTTCGCTGATCGGTAATCCGCCGACGGCCATCGGCTCGACCGTGCGGTACGGCACGCTGCAGACGGTAGCGAGTGGCACATCTTCCGTGACGCCGCCCAACTTGACGATCTACTGGTACGACTCGAAGCTTCCCTCGTCGCTGCAGTGGAATGGCGGCGTACAAATGGCGTTGCCCTGGTCGTCGTCGCTCGACATTGAGTACGTCGGTAACCATGGGTACAACGTAATCGCACAAGGGGCCACGCAATCGACGGTAACTGTGGCCGGCACGCTCGATCTCAACGCACCCGACCTCGGCGCCGCATTTCTCCACCAGAATCAGGATCCGACGCTCGCGCCGAGCGCAGTGCCGGGCGCTTCGGCGCTCTCGACCGATTACCTGCGGCCGTATGGCGGCCTTGGGGCAATCTGGACGACCTGGGGGCGGTTCTGGACTCAGTTCGATTCGATCCAGACGGCGTACAACCGCCGCTTCAGCCATGGATGGCAGGCTGGATTCAACTGGACCTGGAGCCTGCGTACGAACGGGAACACCGGCTCGCTATTGCACCTGCAGCACGCGGCAGATGGGACGTTGAGCACGTGGCCAGGACAGGCGGCTGCTGACAAGCTGCTCGAGAACATCGGGAACCGCCCGCATATCATCAAGGCGAACTTCCTGTGGCAGGTTCCGGGCCCGAAGGCAACCGGCGGGGTTGGCCGCGTGCTGGCAGCGCTTGCCACCGACTGGCAGGTGTCTGGCGTGGTCACGGCGGGATCCGGTACACCCTACGACGTGACCTACGCGTACACGACCGGCGGCGCGAACGTGAATCTCACAGGATCGCCAAACTATCCGGCGCGGATTCGGGTCACCGGCAATCCGGGGTCGGGTTGCTTGAGCGATCCGTTCAAGCAGTTCAACACGGGGGTGTTCGCGGGGCCGACGTACGGGAGCACCGGCACCGAATCCGGGGCGAACCTGATGAGCGCCTGCGCCGATCACACGGTCGACCTCTCGATCGCCCGTACCATTCGGGCTGGTGGCAATCGCTCGATTCAATTCCGCGCCGACGCGTTCAATGTGTTCAACGCGAACATCTTCAACCTTCGCCAGAATACATTGCAGTTGGACAACCCGACCAGCCAGGTGATACAGAACAGCCAATACAACGCCGACGGCACCCTCAACCCCGCCCGTTTGGCGCCGAAGAACGCCGGCTTCGGCGCCGCGACCGGCGCGCAGGCCAATCGGTCGGTGCAAGTGCAATTGAGACTGCAGTTCTGAGTCTCATAAGTGCTTGCGGCTTATGGAGGTTTCGTCCCAACTCACACAATTTGCGACAATTCATCGCAACCGGTACTGATATGGTCCGCAATTAGTCGTTATCAAGAGTCGCAGGAACCCGTATTGCCGTGGGCGACGTGTGCTCGCCCGGCGCCTGCGTACGTTCGCAAGTAGCAGCTGCTCGCTGAGTTCGGGCGCTCAATCCGTTCGTGCGTTCCGCGCGCCAGACGGAACAGATGGAGGTATTCCGCAGTGTCGAGGCATGCCGTCCTACGCAGTCTCAGTGCCTCTTTCGCGCTGCTCCTGTTCGTCGCCGCGTCCGTCTGCGCGCAGACCACCGGTGCCGTGGTGGGGGTCGTAAAGGATGGGCAGGGCGCCGTCCTTCCCGGCGCCACCGTGACGCTGGTGAGCGAAACGCGAGGCACGAGCATCGAGGCGCAGACCAACGGGACGGGCGATTTCGAGTTCACCAACATCGTCGCCGACCGGTACACGATCCGGATCACGCTGCAGGGGTTCAAAACGACCGAGCGGAAGAACGTCGCCGTCAGCCCCGGCGACCGCGTCGTCGTCGGAAGCCTCGTCGTGGAGATCGGGTCGATCGAGGAAACCGTCACGGTGGCCGGCGAAGCGCCGATCATCCAGGCGCAGACCGGCGAACGGTCGTACACGGTGGCACGCGAGCAGGTCGAGAACCTTCCGAATTCGGGTAGAAACTTCGCGTCATTTGCCGCGCTCACACCGGGCGTCGTGAGTACGCCGGCGACCGCCGGCACCGCCGCCACCGTGGCGCGGGTGGGTGCCCCCTCCCCGTCCGGCGGCAGCGCGACCAACTTCATGCTCGACGGCGTCGCCACGATCGATACCGGCGGCAACGGCCAGACGCTGCAGCTCAACTCGGACGCGATTGCCGAGGTGAAAGTGCTGACGTCCTCCTACCAGGCCGAATTTGGCCGCATGTCCGGTCTGCAGATCACCGGCGTAACCAAGAGCGGCAGCAACGAGCTGCGCGGCTCCGTTTACGACATCGAGCGCAACTCCGACTGGAATGCCAACAGTTGGGTGAACGTCATGAACGGCGATCCGAAGACCGTCGCGAAGCAGCGCGATTGGGGCTACACGATCGGCGGGCCGATAGGGAAACCGGGCGGCAAGAACAAGCTGTTCTTCTTCTACGCGCATCAGTATTCGCCGCGCACCACGGGCGGGGCGGTCAATTACTTCCGCGTGCCGACGCTGCTCGAGCGGCAGGGCGACTTCTCGCAAACGCGCGATCAGAACGGCAACCTGTTCAACCTCATCCGCGACCCGTCGAGCGGCCTGCCGTGCGCGGCGACCGATACGCGCGGCTGCTTCCAGGACGGCGGCGTCCTTGGAAGAATTCCGCAGGCCCGGCTGTATCAGCTCGGGCTGAACATCCTCAAGACGTATCCAGTGCCCAATGCCGACAGTCTGACGTACAACCTCCAGACAGTGGCGCCGACGGATACGCGCATCACGCAGCAGCCGCTCGTCCGCGTGGACTATCAGGCGTCGTCGCGGCTGCGCCTGTTCGGCAAGTACGCCGGCCAACTGGCGACAGCGAAGCCGACGCCGGGTACCATCCCCGGATTCAACGACACATTCCTGAAGTTTCCTGCGGTGATCGTTCCGTCTGCCAGCGTCGATTACACGCTCACGCCGACGATGGTGCTCGAGGGAAATTGGGGGATCGCGCAGACCAATCAGCAGGGGGCGATTCCCAACGATCCGGTGACGAACCGCTGCAACGTCGGATTGTGCGACTTTCCGCTGCTGTATCCCGATGCCGGCATCGCGCCGCCCGGCTCGTATCAGGACAAGACGCTGAGCGCCACGGCGACGCCGTACTACGTCAACGGACGGGTTCTGATGGCGCCGACGTACAGCTGGGGCAACCGCGTGCCGAATGCCCCGCCGAACAACACGTATCCGGTGTTTCTCGATATGGTGCGGACCAACGTAGTCTCGATCAGCGTGACGAAGCTGGCCGGCAAGCACACCATCAAGGGCGGCTATCAACTCGACCACAGCCTCAAAGTGCAGAATCTCGGAACAGCCGGCGCGCTGCCTTTCCAGGGGACGATCAACTTCGGCAACGACAGCAACAACCCGCTCGACTCCGGCTACGGGTACGCGAACGCGGCGCTCGGTCTCTTTTCGTCGTTCGCCCAGCAGAACAAGCTGCTCGAAGGACACTACATTTACAACAGCAACGAATTCTTCCTGCAGGACAACTGGAAGATCACCGGCAAGCTGACGCTCGACTACGGCGTACGCTTCACGGACCAGGGACCGCAGTACGACACCAAGCTGCAGTCGTCGAATTTCTTTCCGGACAAGTGGTCGCTCTCGAATGCGCCCCTGCTCAACCTGCCAGGCTGTTCGGTCCCCACCGTTCCGTGTCCGGTGGCCAATCGCGTGGCCGTCAACCCGGTCACTGGCGGCTCGCTCGGCGCCGGATCGTCGGGTTTGATCGGCACCCTCGTGCCGAACGTCGGCGTGCTCACCAACGGCATCATTCAGGCGGGACAAGGGATCGCGAAGACCGATTACGTCTGGCCGAGGCTCGCGCCCGCGCCGCGGATCGGCGGCGCCTATGACGTCAGCGGCAACCAACGGTTCGTGATCCGCGGCAGCGTCGGTGTCTTTTTCGATCGGCCGCAGGGGCAGACGGTGTTTTCGCTGATCGGCAATCCGCCGACGGGCCAGGGGTCGACGGTTCGATACGGCACCCTGCAGACGCTGCCGAGCGGCGCCTCGGTATTGACGCCGTCCAACTTGACGATCTTCTGGTACGACTCGAAGCTGCCGTCGTCGCTGCAGTGGAACGGCGGCGTGCAGATGGCCTTGCCCTGGTCGTCCTCGCTGGACGTCTCATATGTTGGAAACCATGGGTATAACGCGCTCGCACAAGCGGTCATTGGCACGACGCTGGCCACCGGCACGCTCGATATCAACGCGCCCGATCTCGGCGCCGCCTTTCTCCCGTCGAATCAGGATCCCACCGTCGCGCCCGGCGCGGTGCCCGGTGCAAGCGCGCGTTCAACCGATTTCCTGCGGCCGTACCGCGGTCTCGGGGCGATCTTCACGAGTTGGGGGCGGTTCTGGACCCAATATGATTCGATTCAGACGTCGTTCAACCGCCGCTTCCGTGCCGGGTGGCAGGCTGGAGTGAACTGGACCTGGAGCCTGCGCACGAACGGAAACACCAGCTCGCCGTTGCACCTGCAGCACGCCGCCGATGGCACCCTGAGCACTTGGCCCGGTCAGGCCCAGGCCGATGAGCTGCTCAAGAACGTCGGCAATCGGCCGCACATCTTCAAGGCCAACTTCCTCTGGCAACTGCCTGGCGTGAACGGGTCCGGCGGGGCCGGCAATGTGCTGGCCGCAATTGCCAACGACTGGCAGGTGTCCGGCGTGGTCACGGCAGGATCCGGTACACCGTACGACGTGACCTACTCGTACACGACCGGCGGCGCAAACGTCAATCTCACCGGATCGCCAAACTACCCGGCGCGGATTCGGGTCATCGGCAGTCCGGGGTCGGGTTGCTTGAGCGATCCGTACAAGCAGTTCAACACGGCGGCGTTTGCGGGTCCGACCTACGGGAGCACTGGCACCGAGTCGGGGGCGAACCTGATGAGCGGCTGCGCGGATCACACAGTAGACCTCTCGATCGCCCGCACCATCCGGGTGGGCGGCAATCGAGCGATTCAGTTCCGGGCGGATGCGTTCAATGTGTTCAACGCGTCGATCTTCAATGGCCTCAACGCTCGCCAACTTACGCTGCAGATGGACAACCCGACCAGCCAGGTGATCCAGAACAGCCAATACAACGCCGACGGCACGCTCAACGCGGCCCGCTTGGCGCCGAAGAACGCCGGCTTCGGTGCTGCGACCGGCGCGCAGGCCAATCGATCGGTGCAGGTGCAGTTGAGGCTGCAGTTCTGACAGAACGAAAATCGTGAGTGGCCATTTTCGACAGAGGGAGCATATGAAGTACTGGAGAGTTGGGGGGTTGGCGGCGGGATATCTGTTTTTGACGATGTCCCTGATCTACTCGCAGGGGGCACCACAGAAGATGGATTGGCCCGTTTATGGGGGAGATCCCGGAGGCACGCGCTACTCCGCCCTGAAGCAAATCAACCAATCCAATGTGAATCAGCTGCAAGTGGCCTGGAGCTACGACGCGGGAGACGGGACGGGGAGCCTGGAAACCAACCCCATCGTCGTCAATGGTGTGCTCTACGGCTATACGACGGGCCAGAAGGTGTTTGCGGTGAACGCCGCTACCGGCCAGCAGATCTGGAAATTCGATTCAGGCGCGCCGGGAAGGGGAAACAATCGGGGCCTCTCCTATTGGAAGGGCGGAGCCGACGAGCGGATTTTCGCGGCGGTTCAGAACTACATGTACGGGCTCGATGCCAAGACGGGGAAACCTGTGCCAGGCTTCGGGACCGACGGGCGCATCGATGTGAGGGCAGATCTCCGCGGCGGCGCCACCGGTAACTCCGCCTCGGTCGGACACGCCCCCATCATCTACAAGGATCTCGTGATCTTTGTGGGACGCGTGGGAGAAGCGCTGCCGGCGGCGGCGGGAGACGTGCGCGCGTACGATGCGCGCACCGGAAAACTCCGGTGGTCGTTCCACACGCTGCCTCATCCGGGCGAGTACGGCTACGACACGTGGCCGAAGGACGCCTGGACGTACAGCGGCAATCTGGCGTCGTGGGCGGGGATGAGCCTCGATGAGAAGCGCGGAATCGTCTACGTCCCGGTCGCGAATCCGATCAACATGTTCATCGGCAGGGATCGGCTGGGAGACAATCTGTTTGCCGATTCGCTGCTGGCGCTCAACGCCGAGACGGGGGAGCGCATCTGGCATTTCCAGGTGACCAAGCACGATCTGTGGGATCGCGACATTCCGGTGCCTCCAACGTTGGTGACCGTGAAGCGTGACGGCAAGCTCATCGACGCGGCCGCGCAACCGACCAAGCAGGGCTTTCTGTTCCTGTTCGATCGGACCAACGGCACCCCCCTCTTTCCGATCGAATACAGGAAAGTCCCGACCAGCAGTGTTCCCGGCGAGCAGACGGCAGAGACTCAGGTATTTCCGGTCAAACCCGAGCCCTTTGCCCGTCAACGCCTGACCGAAGACATGCTGACCACGCGGACACCCCAGGCTCACGCGGCCGTGGTGGCGCGCTTCCGCAAGATGGTCAGCGGAGGGCAGTACATCCCGGCGAGCATCGGCAAAGACACCGTGAGCTTTCCTGGGATGGACGGCGGCGCGGAATGGGGCGGAGCGTCATTCGATCCCGAAACCGGCTTGCTGTACGTGAATTCGAACGAGATGGTGTGGCTCTACGCGCTGGCCGAAACACCAGCTCCTGGAACCGCCGTCAGCGGCAGGGGCTTGTACCAGAGAGAGTGCGCGTCCTGCCATAACGACGACCGCAGCGGCGCCCCTCCGGCCATTCCCGCTCTGGTGGGGATTGGCGACCGGATGTCGCAAGCCCAGGTGCGGTCCACTATTTTCAACGGCGGCAGCCGGATGCCGGGATTTCCCACCCTGGCGCCCGAGTACATCAACGCGCTGGTGCAATACCTGACGAAGGGCGACGATTCGATCATCCCCGTGCCAGCGGCCACGACGCCGCCACCGTATGACACGGAATACCGATTCACGGGACACCACAAATTCCTGGATCCGGACGGGTATCCGGCCATCGCTCCGCCGTGGGGGACGCTGAACGCCATCGATCTCAATACCGGGGCGTACGCGTGGAGAATTCCCTTCGGCGAATATCCGGAGCTTGCCGCGAAGGGCATGAAGAATACGGGCAGCGAGAACTACGGCGGGTCCATTGTCACCGCAGGAGGTCTCGTCTTCATCGGGGCGACCGACTACGACAATAAATTCCACGCGTTCGACAAGAAGACCGGCAAGCTGGTCTGGGAGACGACGCTGCCGTTCGCTGGCAACGGGACGCCGGCGACCTACGAAATCGACGGGAAGCAGTACATCGTGATCGCGGCCAGCGGCATGGGCAACCATGGTCAGCAGATGGGGCGGCCTGTGCAGCAAGGTGCACGGTACGTCGCGTTTGCTCTTCCACCCGGCGCGACCGCGACCAGCGTTGGTGCAAAGTGATCAACGCGACCTTCTGACGTCCACCGCTCGCGGGTTCTATGGTAGATTGTTTTGACATCCACGTTTCCCAAAAGGGGGTCGGTATGGAGCGCAGATCTCTTTGCGGCGTTCTCGTCATCCTTTGTGTTCTCCTTCTGCCCGGGCTCGTGGCGGCGCAGAGCCAGATTGCGGGAACGGTGAAAGACGAGTCGGGCGGCGTGCTGCCCGGCGTGACCGTCGAGGCCGCCAGCCCGGCGCTGATTGAAAAATCCAAGTCGGCGGTCACCGACGCGAACGGCCGGTATGAGATCGTCGATCTGCGGCAGGGCACCTACAAGGTGACCTTCACGCTGACCGGATTTCAGAGCGTCGTCCGCGACGGGGTCGAGTTGCCGGCGAATTTCACCGCGACCATCAATGCCGACCTGAAGGTGGGCTCGCTCGAGGAGACGATCACGGTGTCCGGCCAGACGCCGCTCGTCGACGTGCAACAGGCGGCCAAGACCCAGGTCATCACGCGCGACCTCATCGATTCGCTGCCCTCCACGCGCAACATCATGTCGGTCGGCAACTTCGTCCCGGGCATCCGCATGGGCACGCCGGATATCGGCGGGTCGCGCTCGATGGAACAGCCGAGCCCGCGCGCGCACGGCCTGGCCACCGGGCAGACCGTGCAGCAGGTCGACGGCATGAGCGTGAACAGCGCGGAAACGTGCCTGTGCCAGAGCTATTTTGACGATGCGCTCAACGCCGAGGTGACGGTGACCACTAGCACGCAGAGCGCCGAGCAGAGCTCGGGCGGCATCCGCACGAACTCGATCCCCAAGGACGGCGGCAACGTCGTGAGCGGCGCGGTGTTTCTGGGCGGGAGCAAGCACGACTGGCAATCGAACAATATCAATGCCTACCTGCGCAGCCAGAACATCACCAGCGCCAACGGCATCGTCCACATTCAGAATTTCGACGGATCGCTCGGCGGGCCGTTTCAGAAGGACAAGCTGTGGTTCTTCATTGCGGCGAGGCACATCTCCACCGACGAATTGGTGGCCAACACGCCGGCCTTTCTGATTGCCCCCAACGGCGAGTTCATCCGCAGTCTGCTGGATCAGTACATCAGGAATACGACCGCTCGGATGACCTGGCAGATCAGCCAGAAGAACAAGTTCGCCGCGATGTTCCAGCGGACGTGGAAGCGCAAGGGCAAGGACTTCACCTTCGGCGTCGATCCCCGGGCGGGCACGCAGCGCGACCCGCATCATGCGCATTACGCCATTGGCGACGGCAAGTACACGAACACGCTCTCGAGCAAGATTCTGATCGAAGCCGGCTACTCGACGGCCTACCAGCACTGGACGGGGTTCGTGCAGCCGCAAACCGACCTGCCGCGCTACCTCCCGAGCGGGCAGGTCAATCCCGCCTGGATCGCCAACGCGCAGAAAAACGATACCGCGCTCAACATCAATCCGCAGTGTGCGTACTCCTTCGGGTGCACGACCTGGGTGAATGAGAGCCAGGATCAACGCACCGACGATACCCGGCGGGTGGTGGTCGCGGCGATGTCGTACGTGACCGGCACGCACAACATCAAATTCGGCTTGCAGGATTCGTTCGGCCCGGTGCATGTCTTCACCGATCGGCAGGCGGACCTGACCGAGAACTACCGGAATGGCCTGCCCAACAACGTGACCGTCTACACCACGCCCGCGGCGTCGCTCGTGCACGTCAACTACGATCTGGGGTACTACGTGCAGGATTCGTGGACGATCAGCCGGCTGACGCTGAGTCCCGGTTTGCGGGTGGAGAATTTCAACTCGCAGATTGACGAAACCACGAATCCGGCCGGGCGGTTCGCGCCGGCACGGTTTTTTCCCGCGGTGAAGAACCTGCCGAACTGGAATGGCGACCTGGCGCCCCGATTCAGCATGGCGTACGACCTGTTTGGGACCGGCCGGACCGCGCTGAAGTTCGGCTGGAGCCGCTACTATCAGCAGCTGACCGGCAACTTTGCCCAGAACTATGTCAGCGCCACGCAGAGCGAGACGCGCAACTGGTTCGACTGCGACATCAACGCCGCGGGCACCGGCTGTTCGGGCGTGAACCTGCCGACAAACGGCGACGGCATCGCCCAGGCCAACGAGATCGGCCCCAGCAAGAACCCGACGTTCGGGCAGCGCGTCGATCGCAATCCGGCCCCCGGCATCAAACGCCAGTCGAACGACGAAACGATGGTGGCGGTGTCGCATCAGCTCTTTTCCGGCGTGTCGGTGACGGCCGGCTACTATCGCCGGACCTACGCGAACATCTCGATCACCCGTCACACCAATGTCTCGTTTGCCGATTACACGTCGTTTAACGTGCAGACGCCGAATATCACGTCGCCGAACCTGGCCGGAGGCACCGATTCGACGCTCACGGGCCTGTTCACGCCGGGGGCCCCGCTGACGGTGTACAACATCAGCTCCGCCGCGGCGGCGATCTACGGCAGCGGCCTGGTCGACCTCAACGTCCCGGACCAGTCGATTTACAACGGCTTCGATTTTCTGGTCCAGGCGCGGGTGAGAGGCGGTGGCACCCTGCTGGGCAGCTGGTCGACGGAGAAAAACGTGTCGGTGTTCTGCTCGAGCAACGACGACCCGAACGGTCCGGCCGTCAACGATCTGTATCTGGGCGCTGGCATCGTCTCGAACGGCGGCCGGTTCTGCGACGAGCGCAAGTTCCACGTGCCCTTCACCAGTGAATTCAAGGCATCGGGGAGCTATCCCTTGCCGCTCGCCTTCGAAGTCGGGGCGGTGCTGCAGAGCTACGCCGGCACGCCGCGCGTGATCACCTACAACGTCCCGGCGCCGCTGTTCCCGGGCGGCCAGAACAACCCCGAGTCGATCATTCTCAACCCGCCGGGCTCGCTCCGCTACCCGCGGTACAACCAGGTCGACTTCAACGTGAAGAAGAATTTCCGCGTAGGCCGCAAGACCTTCAGCGGCCAGATCGACCTGTTCAATGCGCTGAACCAGAACGCCATTTGGGCGCGCAACAACTCGATCGGCGCCTCGCTCGGCCAGGTGCAGCAGATTCTGCAGGGCCGCATCATGCGCCTCGCGTTCCAGATGCGCTTCTAGAAATCACCCGCAGCCCCAGGAGGGCAGCGGGCTCGACACGCACGACGAGGCCGGCGGGTAGAAATTCCCGCCGGCCTTTTTTCTACGCCGCGTATGTTCGACGGCTTGTCAGCTCGTCAGCTTGATCTTTGCTTGGCCGGGCTCTCGTCGGAGACGGTCAGGCAGTAGCCGTCACCGTGTGCCGTGCGGATGTACTGAGGATGATGGTGATCGACTTCGATCTTTCTGCGTAGCCGGGCGATGGCGAAGTCGACCGTTCGAGTGCTGACGTCGGTGTCGAGATATCCCCAGACCGCGCGCAGCAGCTCGCTGCGCCGCACCACGACGTCGCGATGTTCGGCAAGGTAGCTCAAAAGCTCGAACTCGCGGTGCGTGAAGGGGATCGCCCGGGTTCCAGCCGATGCGTGCTTGCTCAGAAAGTCAATCGTCACATTTCCCAACCGTATCCGGCTGATGCTGGGGCGCGCGCGGCGGAGAACAGCCCGGACGCGCGCCAGGAGTTCTTCCGGATCGAACGGTTTGGTGATGTAGTCATCCGCGCCGAGCGCCAGCCCTTTGACTTTTTCTGCCTGCTGGATGCGGGCGGTCAGCACGATGACAGGGATCTGACCCCTCTGCCTGAGAACCGGAAGGAGCTCGAACCCGTCGCAGTCGGGCAAGGTGAGATCGAGCACGATGAGGTCCGGGGTGATCGCCTGGCTGTTCCTGACGCCGGACACGCCGTCGGCGGCGACATCGACGTCATACCCTTCGGATCGGAGATTGTCCTGGAGCACGAGCCTCAGCGTCGGATCGTCTTCGACAACGAGAATACGGCGGAGCATCGCCCTCAGCAAGCCCGGAACCCGATTGTACACCGGGTCCCGACTCCCAATTCGCTGTCAACGGTCAGCGTGCCGCCGTGGTCGGCCACGATCTTGCTGACAATCGCCAGCCCCAGCCCGCCCCCATCCGTTGGCGAGAAGGATCGGCTCGCGATGCTCTCGCGAACGGCAGCGAGCTTCGCGGCCGAGATGCCGGATCCATCGTCGCGCACCCGGATGAACACCGTTGAGTCCGCCCGGCTCGTGGAGATGTGGATGTGGCCGTTGTTCCGTACGTGGCGTATGGCGTTGTCGATGAGGTTTCGCAGCGCCAGCACCATCGCCCGCTGATCGGCACGAACAAACGGGAGCTCCTGACACGTCTCGACCTGGATGCTGATGGCGCCCTCCAGAAGACGCGGCTGGAAGCTCTTGAGAGCCTCGTCGACGAGCTCGGCGGCTGCCATCGCCTCGAACGAGTAGGTCTCGGTCACGTCGGTGATCCGCGCGTAGGCGAGCAGATTGTCGACGAGCCGCCCTAGATCGTTCGCTTCCTGTATCAGCAAATGTGGATACGCCTTGTACGGCTCAGCCGACACCTGCGATTCGCGCACGAGCGTGCCGGCGAGCGCCCGGATGTTCGCGAGCGGGGTCTTGAGCTCGTGCGTCACCGATGACACGAATCGCGAACGCATTTCCGCGAGCTCGACGCTGCTGAGCACCGCTCTGTGCGCCAGCATGAGACTGAGGCCGCACAGGATCACCGCCAGGCCCGTCGCGACCAACGTCGTGTCGGCGCGTCGTGTAGCCGAGAGCAGGATCGGGTCGCGTGATGCACTGACGCGCAGCTTCCACTGCGCCTGCTCCATGTCCGGCGGCAGATCCGACTCCGAGTCCGACGAATCCATGAAGAGAAGCGGAAAAGTCCGCTCTGCGATTGGTGGACCTTTGCTGTTCGAACCGACGACCGTCCGATCGTGCTCGTCAAAAAGCGCGACGTCCTGCGTCAGACCACCACTGGCGCTCGGTTTCACTTCCGACAGGATGTCGGCGAAATACCGGTGTCGCACCCAGTCCAGGTTCACCGTGAATCCGCTGACCGATTCGAGATGCTCCCGCAGGGGATCGGCATACGTGATCCTGGCGATGACTTGATACGGGACGCCGGCAAAATCCATGTCGAACACCGCGTACCGCAGTTGCGCGGAGATCGCCGGCGACAGGCGTCGCCGTACTTCATCAGCGATGGACGGATCGATCGCCAGCGCAGTAGGGGAGTTCAGCACCGGGTTCGGCGGCGCCATCCATGGCGGCAGACGCGTGGCCCGATTGAAGAACACCATGCTGTGATTCCCGCCTTGCCACGTAAAGAACGACTCGGGATACGGATATCGAGCGAATGTGGTGGCGACCGGCTCGGTCATGTCGAGAGCCGATCCGACCGGCGAAGGAGCGTCCCAGTCGCGGTTGGCGAGAATCCTGCTCTGAGCGCCGCGCATGTCGCGGGTGATCGCCTTGATGATCATGTCGGCGGTTTCTTCGTTTTGATGGGCGATGCGACCGGCCATGCCCTGCTGCGCGGCGCGGGTCACGCGATACTCCCAGGTCAGGAGCACGGTAATCCCGACAAAGACGATCAGGGTCAGGAGCTTCGACGCGCGCGCGGTGGAGGAGCGGGCCGACTTCATCGGCTCAGCTCGCGCTCGCGATAATACCTGGCGGCACCAGGGTGCAGCGGGATCACCGTCGCCGGTGCCCGCTGCGGATCCATCTGCCGGCGAACGTGCTCCGGAACGTCCTCGAAGAGCGCCCGAGTGAGCTCGTAGACGCTGTCATTGCCGAGGTCCGCACGACAGACCAGCAACTGGTCGACGCCCACCGTGTGCAGCGGGCTGTCCTGCCCTGGGTACGTTCCACGAGGGATCAGCGTTCGTCTCAGGAGCGGATAGTACGCCCGGAGAGCCTCGACTTCGGGACCGTCGATCTCGATCAGGCGGGCGCCGCCTCGCAGCGCCCGGGCGATAAAGCCCTGTGGCGGCAGTACGGTCGCGATCAAGGCGTCCACATCGCCCTTCAGCAGTTCGTCCACTGCGAGGTTGTAAGTAGTGAGCTCGCCCCGTATGGCCGAGGTAGGAACGCCTGTGCTGTTGACAAGACGCTCGCCAAGAGGGCTGTTGCCGCCGGTCGGATCGCCCAGCACGATGCGCATTCCCCGGAAACCGTGGCTCAGATCGACCTTCGGTCCGACCAGGAGATGGACAACCGCGCGGCTCATGAGGGCCATCCCCCGAATTTTCGGCCGCGGCGCAGAGTGGTCCGGCAGACCGCCGTTGAACGCCAGGTACGCCACATCTGCGACGACAGCTGTTACGTCGATTGTGCCGGCCTGCAGAGCTTCGAGGCGCTTCACCGAGTCACCGATCGTCACCGTCTGTATCGAGAACTGCGGGAGATTGACGAAGGCGTGGAGAATTTCTGTAGATCGCATCGAGATGCGCACGGTCGGCCGCGGCATTGGCGTCCCGACTTCGGCTCGCGTACCACAAGCGGTGAACGCGACGAGAAGGCTCAGCGGCAGCGTCGCTCTTCTGCACAACATGACTGTACCGGTTGTAGAGGGATCTTACCCGATGTAGGCCGATTGCGTATGGGCGTGCCCGCAGTCCTGCGTTTTCAGCGCGAGACTGATCTGCGTCGCGCGTGCTGATCCATTATATTGGTCTTTATTGTTGCTCGCCGGCAGCTCGATCTACGGCTCCACGCGAAACTGCAACTCACGTGACGTGGGTTTGCCGGTTCCGAGGCGAGAAGCGGCCTCGAAATGCACCACATACTCCCCCGGCGCGAGCGACTTCAGGGGAATGCGCGCTGCGTAGCTGAACCGCCCGTGCATCCCCTGCAGATCCGCACTCGACCGCTCTTCGTGCTGGCTGAAGATCGCCTTTCCGTTGTCGTTCAGAATGCTCGCGGCCAAATCGATGGTGTGCGCCTGCGCCGTTGCGTTGTCGTAGCACTCCGCGTAAATCGTGATCTCGTCGGTCGCATGGAACGCGCGCGCCGTGGAGGGGACGATCGGCGTGAGTTCGCGCACCGTCTCCGCGCGCCCCGTCGGTACGCCCCCGGTCGCGGCGGATGTCATCACGAGGCCGCTCATCGACAGCGGTGGTTTCGCGAAGTCCGGGACTTCGACCTCGCTGTAAATCGTGCCTACTGACCCTCCGCCCGCTTCACGCGCCCCGATGTGGAGCTCGTATTTTCCGGGCGGGACGTCAATCTTCGACACCGCCCTGAAGCCGGTGGTCGAGAAGGTTTGGACGTTTTCCGGACGGATCCGGATGTTCATGTCGAAATGCTCGCTGCCGCGGATCGTGCCGCCTGCGTCGATCGCCCTGACGGAGACTTCCAGCCGGTCCTCGCTCCAACCGTCCTTCTCCGAGAACTTGAATCCGTGCCCGTCGGCCAGAATCGATATCGCCAGAGACGCGTTCGGCGCCGCTGCTCTGAACGCGACCGCGTTGGCGTGCAGCGTGAGGCCGCTCGTCTGAATCGGGCGGCTCAACGCCTCCGCGAGATCGGGCGAACCTTCCGACACCGGGACATGGGTGAGGGCCGGGCCCGCTTTCGGCAGCGCGACATAGCCCTTCCGAGCGCGCACCCGCAGTCCGGGTTTGTTCACGCGGACCTCGATCTTGTGAAACTTGCCGTCGCGCTTCTCGTTCGAGGGGTAGTACCCGAGCATGTAATACGACGTGTTGTCGCTGACGATGCGATTGAAAGCGGTGCCGAGATCGTTCGAGTTCACTGAGGCGAATCCGCCTGTCTGGTCCGACAGGACGCGCAGGTTCTCCTGCGCCGCTCTGAGCTCGTCGAGGAGCCCAGAGGCATCGAGACGCTGGTTCGGATCATCGGGCACGTATCCGATCTCGATCTCTGTATCGCCTTGATTCGTGAGGCCGCGCGGATCGATGCCGTAGATGCTGACATTCGCGCGCGAGGCCGCCAGAATCACCTCCCGGAGGGCGTCGTCGATCGGGACCCCGAGGCGGGCGTTTCCCGCGATTTCGCGGTTCTCCTCGTAGTTCGTGGTCGTATAATCGATCCCCTCGCTGACGTAGATCATGGCCTTCCTGCGACCATGGAGGTTCGACAGCGCCTCGGCGAGGTTCCGCAGATTCAGCAGTGTCGTGCGCGCTTCTTGTCCGCGTTCGACGTCGAGCGCGTCGTTGATCGTCTTGCCGGCCTGTCCCGGATCCTGCCCGGTCATGTCCATCTGTTGCCGGTAGTCGTCGAGCTTCTCCAGGACCGCCGAGCGGAGCTTCCGCCCGATGAAGGTGTCAGCCGCCTGTAACAGGAGCCGGCGGTTCGATGTGAACGTCTGGGCGCCTTCGCGGCGCCCGCTCGTCGCGACCACCGCGGCGAGATCGTTGTCGGCCAGGTTCTGCTGGATGAAGCGCCTGACTGCCGCCCGGACAAGAGGCGTGCGCGAGACGTCGGTGTGCAGGTCATCGAGGACGATCAGGTAGAGCCGTCCCTGGAACGGTGTTGCATTGCCGACCACGTCCGGCTCGACCGGGACAGCGCCGCCGGCGCGACGGGCCGGCTCGGCCCGCTCGACGGGCACGTCGACGAGCGAATAGGCTGACATCTTCTGCGGCTTTCCATCCTCGAAGATCTGGAAATCGTCCTTGCTCAGCGTTCTGACGAAGTTTCCCTGTGCATCGGTGACCACCGCCCCAACTTCGACATAGTTCACTTCTACCTTGAACGTGACGGCGGGCGGCTCCTGCGGAGGCTCCGGGCGCCCCTGCTGGCCGGACAGGATGACCGAGGCGAGCACAACGAAAGTTGACGACAGATGTGTGCGCATGCCAGCTACCCCTTGCGTGCAAATGCGTGGAGATGATTGCTGGCCACCATTACGCAGCTCACTGCGGGCTCGCAACAGTTGCAAATCAGCGTCGGAAGTCTAGCAAATTCTGCGGAGGAGATGTGCTTCATCGCCTCAACTCGCGACCACGGTCCCGTGATCCGGACGCTTCGTCACCGGTCGCCGGCCAACGTAAACACCCAGAGCGCTCCACCGTCGGGCACTTCGGGAAACTCGCCCGGCCGAAGCCGATTGAGTTGCGCCTGGACGCCGCGGGCATCGCCGCCCCAGCCGGACATCACCGCGACGTATTGCTTGCCGTCGATCATAAAGGTCGAGGGCTGCCCCATGACCCCTGAATTGGTCGGTGTCTGCCAGAGAAGCTGCCCAGTCGATGCGTCGAGCGCTCTGAACAGCCGATCGGCGGTGCCGCCGCCGAACACCAGTCCGCTCGCTGTCGTCAGCAATCCACCCCAGTTGGACGACTTGGGAAAGTTGTACGACCAGGCTTTCTTCGCCGTGTCCACATCCCACGCAGCGGTTTCTCCGACGTGATCCGCTCCGGGAGCGATGAACAGCGTGCTGCGTCCTCCGGTGTACGTCGAACCCGCCCGGTACTCCGGTTTCGCGCCCGTCATCGAGCTGCACAAGTTTGCCGACGTCGGAATGTAGATCAGGCGGGTCTTGGGATTGAACGCGGCGGGCTGCCAGTTCTTGGCACCGAGGTACATCGGACAGATATCGACGGTCTTGCCAACGCCGGGCCTGTGCTCGGGGTTGTATTCGACGCGTCCCGTTTTCGGATCGACGGCCTTGAAGACCGTCTGCAGCACGTAAGGTTCGGCATCGACGAACTTCAGCTGGCCTTTGCTGGTGCGCTCGAGGAACCACATGTAGCCGTCGCGCGCGACGTTCACGAGGCCCGTCATCGTCCGCCCGTTCCGCGTGAGATCAACGAGCAGCGGCGGAGAGACCTCGTCCCAATCGGACGATTCGTTGGGATCGTATTGAAAGTGCCCGAGAATGCGCCCGGTGGACGCATCCATCACAATCGTGGATGAAATGTACAGGTTGTCGCCAGGGCGGAGCTCGCCCATCCACGGTCCGCCGTTGCCGACACCCCAGTAGAGCAGGTTCGTGGCCGGGTCGTAGTTGCCGGCGACCCATGTCGGGCCGCCGCCGGTCTTCCATTCATCTCCCTTCGGCCATGTCTCGCTCCCCGGTTCTCCAGGTGCCGGGATCGTGAAGGTTCTCCATGCCTCTTTGCCCGTCTCGACATCGAAGGCCGCAACGAAACCGCGGATACCCCATTCGCCGCCGGAAACACCGACCACGACCTTGCCGTCCGCGATCACCGGCGCACCGCTGAAGTAGTAGCCCTTCTTGTTGTCCTCCACAGTGGTGGTCCACAGCTCTTTGCCCGTCATTGCGTCAAGCGCGACGAGGACGGCCGCGTTCGACGCGAAGAAGACCGCGTTGCCGTACAGCGCGACGCCGCGGCTCACCGGATGCATGATGATCGCGCCGGCGGGGATTTCCCGCCGGTAGCGCCACAGCAGCGTTCCGGTTTTGGCGTCGAGCGCAATCACTTGGTTGCCCGGCGCGGAGACAAACATCGCACCGTTGTTCACGAGCGGCGCCGCCTCGTGCGCGTTGACCGCGCCGGTCGAGAACACCCAGGCCAACGAGAGTTGCTTGACGTTCTTCGGGGTGATCTGGTCGAGCGGGCTGTAGCCCCAGCCGTTGTAGGCGCCACGCACCATCAGCCAGTTTCCGGGCTCTGGGTTCTTGAGCCGGCCTGCCGTGACGGGTTGATAGTTCCCCAGGACCGGTGGAGTGGGAGCAGGCGCCGCGGGAGCCGCTCCCGGCGGACGAGGCGGCTGCTGAGCCGAGCCTGGTGCCAGCGTCATCCAGAAAATCGCAACAATGATCACCACTGAAGACAGCGCGAGGAGTTTTCTCATGACCTTGGTCCTTATTCGTCGAAGCGTATGGCTGCGGCAAACGGCCCGGTGGCCACCAGCATCGTGCCGTTGACCCTGAGAGGAAGAGGAGGCAGCGGCCGTGCGGCGGGACCACCAACCACGCGACCGTTTGCCCTCGCATCGAACTCTGACGAGTGACAATCGCACGCCAGGATACCGGTCTCGGAAATCCACTCGGTCACATCACACCCGGCATGGGGGCAGAGCGCGCTGTACGCCAGCACGCCGTTTGCGGCGTTCGGCTGGCCGTCGCCTCGTCCCGCAGGATTCAATCTGATCAGGAGTATTGCGTTGAGCCGGTTCGCTTTTCGAACGGTGTTGCTGACCGGATCCAGCGGCCATGCCCTCAACGGAGGCGCGTTGACGGCGACATCGGCAGGCCCCAGCGGCTTTGACACGGGATCGTCGAGCTTGACCAGGAGGTCTCCCTCCTGAGGTGGCATCGACGCGGGATCGTTCTGTCCGAGAACGATGACCGGAGATAGCGCGCTCAGCCAGACGCTGCTCAGGCCGAATGTCAACATCGAGCGCCGGGAAATCGCTCGAGAGCAATGGCCGGACCGACAGCCGGCCATGCTGGATTCCCCGGCACTCATGTCTAGAACAGGTACCTCATGCCGAACTGGAACTGGCGCGGAACCGCGTTCCCCGTCGAGAAGAGTGTCCCAAACGTCGTCGCCCCGAAGGTGCCGTCCGGCGGCTGGAAGTTCACCCAGTTCATGATGTTGTAGCACTCGATACGAAGCTGGATGGATCGCGTGCCCTGCTGGAGCAGCGCCTTGCCCAGCGAGAGATCTATGCGCCGCTGCCACGGGCCGTGCATCGACCCTGGCGGCGTGTTTCCCGGCGTGAGCGGCGCCTGAATCTGGAACGCCGCCGTGTTGAACCACTGCTGGACCGTGCGTTGATTGCTCGGCAGATTCGGATTGCCAATCAGATTTGGCCGATCGCTGCCGCCGACGTTGGTCTGCGCGGCGGAGTTGGTGATGCCGAAGTCCAGGCCGGACTGGATGTTCGCATTGGCGTTCACCTGCCAACCGGCGAGGAGTCCATGGACAATTCCGTGGAGGTCATTCCCCGACGGCAAGTTGTAGTTGAGGATGCCCACCCAGTGGTGCCGGATGTCGTAGGTCGGGATGTCACCCCACTCCAGGGTGCTCATCGTCCACGGCTCTATTGTCGACGCGCGAGCTTCCGCCAACGTGTAATGTGTCTGGAACGTGAGGCCGCGCGACAGGTTCCGTCTGAACATCAGCTGGAGCCCGTTGTAAGTCTTCTGGCCGATCGACTGGATGTCGGTGATGTTCGTGACGAGCGGAAACTGCGAGAAGAACGGCCGCCGGGGGTTCACCGATCCCGGACCGATCGGGGGCAGGTTGATGTTGACGCTCAGGGCGACGTGATCGATCCGTTCCCCGATGTAGCCGGCCGAGAGAACGTTCTCGCCCAGCTGTTTCTCGACGAAGAGGTTGAACTGCTTGGAACGCAGCATCTTGAGATTGAGGGACTGCGCTCCGAGCGGCCCGACCGGTGCTGACGGGTCGCCGTAGGTGTAGGGCGGAGGGATGTCTTCGAGGAACAGCGTCGGCTTCGCGCCTCCTGATGTGGCCGAGCTGGTAAGAGGCCCGAAGTTCTGTACGAACGGCGGGTTCTTCATCATGGATCCCGCCCCGTGTTGCACCGGGTTGTAGGTAATCCCGAAGCCCCCACGCACAACGATCCGGCTTGGGGCCGTGGCCGAGAACCCGAGACGCGGTCCCCAATCGTTCCAGTCGGTCTTGACGCCGACCGTGGGATCCGAGGGAGTCGCGACCTGCATCCCGTATGAGCCGTTCGGCAGCAGACGGAACGCCGCGATCCGGTTCTGCGCCTCGGTGATCGGCGTGTAGGCTTCCCACCGCAGGCCGAGGTTCAACGTCAGCCAACTGGTCGCCCGCCAGTCGTCGTTGATGAACGCCCTGGGCTCCTGGTTGCGGTTCAGCGGATGGATCGGGAAATCCGTCCGTGACTCCGACTGGGGGTACCCGAGCAGAAACGACGCGAAGGTGTTGCCGCCGCCGCCCGAACCGTTGTTGGTGGGCGAGGGGTCGAAGAGCCACGTGCTTCGCGGAGACTGCGACTGCTGTACCGCGAAGAGCCGCCACACGAATCCGGCGCCGACCTTGAGGCTGTGCGCCCCCTTCAGCTTCGTGACCGTACCCGCAATCTCATGGTTGTGGTCCTCGGTCACCATCGGGATGAACAGGGGGTCGCCGAGTCCCGAGTACGTGGCAATCGGCAGCATCTGGAAAAACGGCATCCCGTTCGTGACGGGATCGGCCGAATTGTTGACGCCCCTGAACCCCAGCCAGGTGCCGAGGTCGGCGGCGTTCTCCGGCGGTCGATTTGCCGCAGTAGACGGCCGGGTGACGCTGTACTTGAGCTCCGTCACCAGGGTCGAGCTCTGCACACGGGTCCAGTTCGCGACCACGTTCCACGCGTACGAGTGATATGGCCCGGAGAGGATGCCGACGCCGCCGTTGAGGTCGCACGTCGGATCGATCGTACGGGTCTCGGTCCCGGGGCTCATCGTGCTCCAGTTCCAGGGCCCGTTGACCGTCGCGTGAGCACATTCGTCGGCGGCGACCCCGTTGGTCAGGTTGCCCGAGACCCGCGCGAAGATGCTGTTCTGAGCGCTGAACTTGTGGTCAACCCGGAAGTCCCCTTCCTGATTGTGCTGCCAGCCTGGGCCGTTGAACGCGTTGTTGCCCGCCGTCCCGTTCAGCGATCCGGCCGCATTCGGCAGCGGGTAGAGGTGCATCAGATACATCGCCCACGGATCGAGACGGTTGGCCGGAATGATGTTGCCCGGGAACGGCGTTCTGGCGCCGGGACCCGAGAGCGGATCGTAGATGACGACCGGCGTCGGCAAGTTCAGCAGCTCGGAGAAATCGCCGGTGCGCATCTTCATCGTCGGCACCGTGGTCACCGTCGGCCGGTACTTGGTTTCCCTGCCGTTGTCGTAGTCCGCAAAGTAGAACGTCCGGTTCTCCTTGATCGGCCCGCCGATGCTCCCGCCAAACTGATTGAGCGTGTGCGGCGGGTTGGTGGGGGCGAAGTAGGGCTTCGAGTCAGTCGCCTGGTTCCGACCGTAGTAGAACCCCGACCCGTGAACCTGGTTGCCCCCGGACTTCGTGATGATGTTGATGACGCCGGCTTCCGTCCGGCCGAACTCCGCCGAGTACATATTGGTCTGGATGACGACTTCCTGAATCGCGTCGATCGACGGCTTGATGCCCATGCCGCCCATCACCCGCTCGGTGTTGTCCATCCCGTCGACCATGTTCGAGTTGTTGTTCTCCGGTGCGCCGTTGATCGACGTGGCGGAAGTCTGACGCCGATCGTCAGGGCGATTGCCGCTGAGCGTCGCCAGCGCCGAGCCCTCGCTCGCGCCCGGGCTCATCTGCACCAGGTTCATGATGTTGCGGCCTTGAATCGGGGTGTTCTGCACCGTCTCCAGCGACAGGCTGGACGATACGCGCGACGTGTCGGTCTGCAGCAACGGGGCCCCTCCGCTGACGGTCACGCTCTCGGCGAGGGTGCCGACTGCGAGCTTCATGTCCACGCGGATCCGGTCACCCGCTCGCAGCTCGACCTTGGAGGTCTGGGTTCCGAAGCCCGTGAGTTCGCCCTTCACTTCATACGTTCCGATCAGCAACGCGGTGAACGTGTAGTCGCCGGTGTCGGTGGTCACCGTGGTCCGGGACACATTGGTGCCAAGATTGGTGGCCGTGACGGTGACACCGGGAAGCACGCCACCGCTCGAATCAGCGACGCGGCCCGTGATGTCGGCGGTGCCCTGCGCGAAAGCGGGGATGTGCAGAGTAAGGAGCACAACAAGGACGCCAACGAACCTCTTGGTAAAGGACATAGTCACTCCTTCGGCGCCACGCCTTCGGCGCTTAGCGTTGACCTACCCGAGAATCAAGATCGTGATGCCCGGCACGACCCGAAATCGCGCCGTAAGGGCCTCCTAAAAACGACAGAAACAGTGTCTGAGCGACGGAGCATAGCAGAGCAAGACGCGCCGATTTGTTGCAGATTGTGCAAACGCATCAGGACGCGCCCCGGGGATGCCTGACACCTTATTACTATGGAGTTTCCTGTCTCAATTGGTCACAATCGGCTCCCGGGCGGTCTGGCATAATCCGGCACCGCCACAAATCCGACCAATTGGATCAACGTTCATTTCTGAAGGGCTGACAATGAGATCTCAGAAATTTTCCTCGCCGGTCGCGGCCGGTCTGCTGGCCATGGCGCTCTGCGCGACGGCCCTGCTCAATGTGACAGCGCGTGCGGAGCGCGATTACTTCGTGTACGCCGGCAGCTACACAGACGCTCCGTCGCAGTCGAAAGGCATCTACGCCTGGCGGTTTTCACCGGCGAGCGGCGCACTCGCGCCGCTCGGGCTCGTCGCCGAAACCGTCAATCCCGCCTACGTGAACGCCACGCCGGACAACCGTTTTCTCTATGCGACGAACTGGCAGACCGCCAACGCGGCAAAGGACGATACGGTGAGCGCCTTTGCCATCGATCCGAAGACAGGAGCCCTGACGCCGATCGGCAAGGTGAGCGCGGGCGGCGGCTTGCCGAACCAGGTGGTGGTGGATCCCCGCGGCAAGATGGCCGTCGTCACGAACTACGGATTTCACGGGGCCGATCCGGATCACAACAACTCATCTCTGGCGGTGCTGCCGATTCAACAGGATGGGAGGCTGGGAGAGCCGTCTTACGTCGACCATCATTCCGGTGCGGCGTTGAGCCCACTTCAGACCGCGGGGGCGCATACCCACGGCGTGATCTTTACCAGAGACGATCGATTCGCGTTTGTCGCAGAACTGGCCCTGGATCGGGTCTATACCTATCGGATCGATGCTTCCAAGCCGGCCATGACGCCCTTCGATCCGCCTTTCGTGAATGTGAGCGCGGGGTCCGGGCCGCGCCGACTCGCACTGAGCCCGAACGAAAAATTTCTCTACGTGAATCACGAGACCGATTCGAAGGTGAGCGTCTTCGCGGTCGACAACGGTCATCTCAGCGAGCTGCAGCAGATTTCCACGCTGCCCCCCGACTTCGCCGGACGGAACTCCACGGCGGAAATCCAGATGGACCACGCGGGGCGGTTCCTGTATGTCTCGAATCGTGGAGCGGACAGCATCGCCGTGTTCGCGGTTGACCAGGCGAAGGGAACGCTGACGCTGCGCGAATTCGTTCCCGCATCGGGCCGCTCACCCCGCAACATCACGATCGATCCGACAGGACGCTATCTGTTTGCCGCCAACCAGAACTCGAACAACGTCGTCGTGTTCACCGTGGACGCCAGGACCGGCCATCTCACGCCAGCGGGCCGGCCACTGGAGATCGATCAGCCCGGGTCGGTGTGCTTTGTGAGGGCCGGGGGCCCCTGACAATGCCGATCATGCCGTCGTTATCGCTCCGGGTTGCCGCGTGCGTGGTGTGTGTAGCCGCACTGAGTACGGCGTGCCAGCAGACACAGGCAGCAGCCGCTGGCCAGACGCACTATCAGGTGCGAGTGTCGGCGCTCGCCGAGGGTCTCGCGTTGGCGAAGTCCGGACGAGCGTTCGTACGCGTCTGTGCGCCTGTAGATATGACGCTGAGCATTGTGGAGGCGGCGAATGGGCCGGCGAACCTGAAGAACGTCGAAGATAGCCGGGCGGACATCGCCTTCGTGGCCTCCAGCCTTCTGTACGAGGGATATCGAGGAGTCATACCGGAGTTCCCGGAGCGGTTCGAAAAGATCAGCGGGCTCGCGGTGCTTCAGCCGCTGGTGGAGCACGTCCTGGTCGGCCCGCGCTCAACGATTTCTTCTCTCAAGGATCTGGCTGGTCGCACGGTCGCGATTGGCCGTCCCGGTGCGAGGAATGCCATCACCGGCCCCAAGCTCCTCGCCGGCGCGCATCTGGCCAGGCCCGCACATGAGCTGCAGACCGACTTCGACACCGCCACCGCCAAACTCTTCGACGGCACCGTCGACGCGGTCCTGCTTCCGGCGCCGGTGCCCTTCCCCGCCGTGACGCAAGCCGTGAGCCGCGGCGCGCGGCTCATCGAGATCCGTGGTCCGCTCGCAGATAGCTTGCGCGAGAGCGTACGGTTCGTGCGCCCGTACGCGATCCCCCCCGACACGTACCCCGGTGTGCATTCGAGGATCGTCACGCTCGGTATTGATACCGTCCTTGTCGCGCGTCGCAATCTGCCGAACGGCGTGGCGAGAGGTGTCGTGGCGGCACTGTTCGATTGCCTGCCGCGGCTGTCCGCCGCCGACCCGTCGTTTCAAACGGTCGACATCACCCGCGCGGCGGCTACCCCGGTTCCGCTGCACCCTGGCGCTGCGCTGTTCTATCGCGAACGAGAACTCGAGCCGTGAAGCCGGCGCGGCTCAAGTCTCTCGTCACGTCGTGGTCGGTCTGGCTCGCCGCCGTTGCCCTGGCCGGAGTGCTCGCGCTGGGCTTTGCCGCCCTTTGGCTGGCCAGTCAGCTCGAGCATAACGCGTTGTTGCTGGCCGATCGCCAGAGCGAGCTCGCCGCTCGCATTCTCACGTCCGCCATTACCCGCGACATGAGAGGCGCGCAGACGGGTGTGCTCGACAGCCCGGAGGTGAAGGCCGCCCGGTTCGACTCGACGCTGGACCTCGAGGAGCTGGTCGCGAGAGGCTTCGCGCGCTATCCGTATCCTGAATGTTTCTTCGCATGGTCCGCGGATCACCCCCAGGTGTTCCTGCTCGTGAGAACCGACCGTCCCGTGCCGTGGGCCCGTCCCCACGCACCGGCCACCGCGTACCCGGTCGAAACAGTCACAAATCCCGCGGTCGGGCAGCTCCTGCGGCAACGAGTGTCCGCCGATATTGAGCGCGGCCGTTTTTATTCGGTGTTCGAACTGCCGATCGGCCGTATGCCGTATGAAGCCGTGGCGATTGTGCTGTACGGCGACTCGGCACACGACCGATTCGATCGCGTGTTCGGCTTTATCGTCAACATCGGCTGGGCGCGCGACCACTATTTTTCCGAACTGATCACCGAGAGCGCGCACCTGGCCGCGCGGTCACCCGCCATCGATTTCGTGCTGACGGATGAACGCGGCGCCACCGTGGCGCGGGCCCAGGGGCCTCGCGCATCCCGGGGTTCCGCGAGACAGGTGTTTTCGCCGACGTTTTTCGATCCCGCGCTCGCTGCCGTCAACATGCCCGACGTGCCGCCGCCGTTATGGACCTTGACGGTCAGCGCCGGCGGAGATGCATCCATTCTGGCTTCCGTGCGCAGCTCGCGGTTGGGTGTCGTCCTGATTGTCTCGGCCGCCGCCACGATGTTGGCCGGGATCCTCGTGACGCTCGTCGCCACGCGAAGGAGCGTTGAGCTGGAAGCCTTGAGGTGGGATTTTGTCTCGGGCATCACTCACGAGCTGAAGAGCCCGCTCTCAACCGTCCGCGCCATTGGCGAGATGCTGGCGGAAAATCGCACGCGGCCCCGCGTCGACGTCAAACGTTACGGTGAGCTGCTGGTGCAGCAGGGACATCGCCTGACAAGGCTCGTCAACAACATCCTCACGTACGCCCGCGTCACCGACACCACCCAGGTCTATTCGTTTCAGCGTCTACAGGTCGACGAGCTTGTTGAGGAGGCGCTGCTGAGCTTCCGGCACGTGATCGATCGCAAGCGCCTCCGGATCGATATCGAGCTGAGCCGCGACATGCCCGCGATTCGCGCCGATCGCACGGCCATGGTGCTGGCGCTCGACAACGCGATCGACAACGCCATCCGCCACGGGTCGGCGGGCGGATGGATCCGGATCGCCGCGTCCGCGCGCGGCGCCGACGTGCTCATCGAGATTGCCGATGGCGGCGCCGGCATCCCCGCGGATGAACTGGCGGCCGTGCAGCGCCGTTTTGTACGAGGCCGGTCGGCGCGAGGTGACGGCAGCGGCCTGGGCCTCGCCATCATCCAGCGGATTGCCGTCGGGCACAACGGCTCCTTGCAACTCGAGAGCTCCAATGGCACCGGAACGGCCTTGACGCTGCGCATTCCCATTCACCAGGCGTGACAGGTGCTAAAGAGAATCCTGATCGTCGATGATGACGGAGCGTTGTCCGAGGTGCTCAGGGACAAACTGATCATCGAAGGGTTCAGCGTCCAGTGTGCGGCGGATGCCGACGAGGCCCTTCGCACGTCGGAATCGTTCATGCCGGACCTGGTCTTGCTCGATGTGATGCTGCCCAAGCGCAGTGGATTCGAGCTCGCCCCGCTTGTCCGGCGATCGCGGAAGGTTCCCATCATCTTCCTGTCGGCCCGCGGGCTGCAGGTGGACAAACTCCGCGGACTCGAGCTGGGGGCCGACGACTACATCACCAAGCCGTTCGACACGGCGGAACTGCTCGCTCGAATCCGCGCCGTGCTGAGGCGGGCTGGCGGCGTAGTCGATCGCGTCCGCCTCGGTGGGATCACGATTGACTTTGTTCGGCGCCGCGCGATCAGCCCGGCGGGAGCCATCGCGCTCACCAATCGGGAATTCGAAATCCTGCAGTTTCTCGCCGAGCGGCACAACCGTCCCGTGCACCGGGACCAGCTGATTCAACAAGTGTGGGGTTCGGTTTCGCCCGGCACCATGCGATCGGTCGATCGGGCGATCGCCCGCTTGCGCGAAAAGATCGAGCCGGATACGAAGCATCCGCGATACCTCATTACGGCCTATGGCGACGGCTATTCCCTGCATTTCTGAAACGCCACCGTTCCGTCTCAATTCGTCACAATTCGTCGCAATTCTTGCTACTATGATCCATCGCACACCATCACTGCGGAGGGTCTATGTGGAGAGCGGTTCTGTGGGGCATCATCGTGTCCCTGTTTTTCGCGCCCAGCCTTTCCTCGGCGCAGACCTTTGGGCAAATCACCGGCATCGTCACGGATGCGACCGGCGGCGTCCTTCCCGGGGCGGCGGTCACCGTCACCAACACCCAGACCGCCGCGGCCGTGACGCAGCAGTCCAATAGCGCCGGCGTGTACGTGTTTCCGAATCTGCTGCCCGGCATCTACAACGTCAAAGTGGAAATGGATGGGTTCAAGAGCGCGCTTCGCAACGGCGTCGAGCTGCAGATCCAGCAGACGGCCCGCATGGATTTCAAGCTGGAGCTTGGCACCCTCAGCGAAACGGTGGAAGCGACCGCCGTTGCGCCGATGCTCAACACCGAAGACACGGTGATTGGCACGGTGATCGAAAACCGGCGCATCGTCGAGCTGCCGCTCAATGGACGGAACTTTCTGAAGATGGTCGAGCTGACCCCGAACGTCTCGGCCAGTTTTTCCGGGTCGGGATCGTCGGGTCCCCGCCAGGGCGGCGATCGGTCGACGCAGCAGCTCTCGATTTCCGGCGGCCGCCGCGAGTGGAACTACTTCACGCTGGACGGCGTCAACAACACCGACGTGAACTTCAATTCGTACATCTTTCTGCCGTCGATCGATGCGCTGCAGGAGTTCAAGGTCCAGACCGGCGTGTACTCGGCCGAGCTGGGCCGCGAGCTCGGTCAGGTGAGCGTGACGACCAAGAGCGGCAGCAACACCTATCACGGCACGGTGTTCGAGTTTCTCCGCGACAACAAATTCGACGCGCTGCCGTACGGGTTTGGGAGTCAGGCGCCCACCTCCAGCCCGTTCAAGTGGAACCAGTACGGATTCACCCTCGGCGGCCCGGTCGAGATTCCCGGAGTGATCCACGGGAAAGACAGGCTCTTCTTCATGGGCAATTACGAGGGTTTCCGTTTGCGGAACCAGAACCAGACGCTCTACAGCGTGCCGTCGGTCGCGATGCGGAACGGTAATTTTTCGGAGATCAGCACGCCGATCAAAGACCCGCTGACCGGCTTGCAGTTTCCCGGCAACATCATTCCTGGCTACCGCATCAGCTCCATCTCACAGGCGTTGCTGAACTATTATCCTGCGCCCAATCAACCCACGTCGAGTCTCGCGAACAATTACCTTTCGGTCAACCAGAACAGGACCGACAAGAATCAATTTACCAGCCGGATCGATTTCACGGAAAGCTCGAAATCGACGTGGTACGGGCGGTACAGCTGGACGCATGAATCGCTGCACACCGGGGGGCTTGTCCTGAACGGGAGCATCGTCGACACCAAAGCCCAGCAGGGCGTCGTCGACAATGCCCGCGTCCTCACGCAGACGCTGGTCAACGAAATGCGCTTTGGCGTGAACTCCTTCTTCAATCATTCGGGCGGCGAACTGAACAACGTCCGGAACCCGATTGCCGAGATCGGCCTCCAGCTCCCCACGCAGGTTCCGGCGGATGCCTGGGGCACGCCGAGTATCGGCATCGCCGGCTTCTCGGGGTTTGGCGACAATTCCGAGTCGCCGTTCATCAACACCAACAAGAACTTGCAGTTCATCGACAACGTCTCGTGGACCAACGGCCCCCATTTCCTGAAATTCGGCGGTGAGCTTCGGTACGATCACTACAACCAGGACGGCAATCAGTACGCGCGCGGATCGGCGAGCTTTGCCAACAACGTCGCGACCGGCTATGGCTTTGCCGATTACCTGCTCGGCTACATCGGCGCTTGGTCGTACGCGTCCGGGTTGGCGATGGCCAGGCTTCATGCCCTGAGTCAGGCGTACTACGTCAACGATACGTGGAAGGTTCACCCCACGGTCACGATCAATCTCGGCTTGCGCTATGAGTTCACGCCGCCCTGGACCGACTCGTCGCAACGGCAAATCGTCGCCCAGATTCCGTTGAATACACAGCAGCCGCAGGTGGCCGACAAGAGCCTTCACCCCGTGCTGGTGCGGGCCGGCACCGGTGATTTCTACCAGGACGCGAACATCCGGTACTCGCCGGACATCCAGGTCACGCGAGATGGCCGTCTCGGCACTCGGCTGATCAAGGCCGACTACACGAACTTCGCGCCTCGGTTCGGGGCGTCGTGGAGCCCGACGTCGAGCTGGGTGGTGCGCGCGGGGGCCGGCCGTTTCTACGTGCAGGACATCGGCAACATCGTGTTTGACAAGAATCGCAACCTGCAGGGACGTCTCACGGTGCAGTCGACCTCCACGAGCCTGATTTCCACCTGGCAGGATCCCTTCAACTTTGGAGGTGGGAATCCCTGCAATACGCCTGCTGGCGTGCTGTGCGTGGTGAGGCCGCTGGTATTGACGGATCAAATCAACCGCAAGACGCCGTACGTCGACCAATGGGAGACGACCGTCGAGCGGCAGCTCACCGGAAACACGTCACTGGAGGTGAGCTATCTGGGAACGCAGGGCCACCAGCTCCAGCGCTGGATCAACCTGGCGAATCAGCCCGTACCCGGTACTTCACTTGTCGCCGATCGCTCGCCGTTTCCCGAGTTCGGCCTTTTCCAGGGCGCGGCCAACGTCGGGTACTCGCATTACAACGCGCTCGGCGTCAAGTTGACGCGCCGCTACTCGGCGGGGCTCACGGTGCTCGGCAGCTACACCTTGTCGAAATCGACCGATAACGGCAGCGGCATCCGCACGCTTGGGTCAGACCCGTTGAACCCGCAAAACTCCTACTGCCTGTCGTGCGAAAACGGGCCGTCGGTGTTCGACCAGCGGCACCGGTTCGTGACCTCGGTGGTGTACGATCTCCCGTTCGGTCCCGGGCGCCCCTTTCTGACCGACGGCGCTCTCAGCACAGCGCTCGGCGGCTGGAAGGTCACCTCGGTGGTGACCCTCGCATCGGGATTCCCGCTGACCGTCTCGGGTGAGGACAGCGCAAATATTGGCAATTGCTGCCGGCCGAACCGCGACTTCAGCGTCAGCACAAAGCTGGCCAATCCCACCGTCAACGAGTGGTTCAACATCGCCGCGTATTCCCGGGCGGCGCAGGGCACCTTCGGCACCGCCGGCCGCAACGAGGTGATCGGGCCCGGGATCGAAAACTGGGACTTCTCGCTGGCAAGGGAAATCCATTTCGCCAAGGAGCCGTACATGGAGATTCGCTTCGAGGCGTTCAATTTCCTCAATCACCCCAACTGGGGAGACCCGAGCACCAGTTTCACCAGCGTGACGTTCGGCAAGATCAGCTCGACGCGCACGGATATGCGCCAGTTGCAGTTCGGGCTCAAGCTGGTTTTCTAAAGAGGAACACGGCATGAAATCGCCCAGCTACGTCGCCGCTCTCAGCGCGTCCCTCGTCGCGATGTTCGCCGGTTCGCAGCACACGGCCGCGCAGAACCGGAATCCGCCCAACTCGCGGCTCGTGTGGGCCGCCAAGCCGGTGCCGCCCACCGCGTTCGAGGCGCCCAACCGGCTCATCTGGCGGCTGCCGGAAATTCTCGCCGCGCATAAAGGGCAGGCGAGCTGGCGGCAGCCGGTCGTGAAGACGCGTGACTTCGAAGCCGACTGGATCTCGATGGCGCCGGGCGAGAAGACCAAGACGGTGTTCTATGCCGACGACCGCGTGTTCTGGGTGGTCGAATCGGGATCGATGCGCGTGAGCATCGAAGGACAGCAGCCGTTTGTGGCGACCAAGGGCTTCCTCGTCCAGGCCGCGCCTCGCCTGGCCTACAGCATGGAAACGGTCGGCGACGAACCGGTGCTTCGCTTTGAGGTGCGGCCCGCCGGTGAGATGCCGAGCTATCCGATTACCGAGACGCCGGCGCCGGTGAAAGGGTGGACGTTCATCAAGTCCCGCATCACCGATTCGGGAGGCTACGACAAGGACAACAAGCCGTTTCTCGATTTCGAAAAAGATGTCGTGCAGGCGAACGCCGGCAGCAGCAACTTCGTATGGGATGGGCACACGTCGGCGCACATCATTCGAGGCAAGGGGATTCCCACGCCGCCGCCGACCAGCCTCGGCCACTTTCACGAGAACATGGTCGAGTTGTGGATCATCCTCGAAGGGCAGCTTGATTTCCTGATTGAAGGCGAGCCGCTCGTCACCGGCAGTGTTGGCGACGTCGTGCATGCGCCGAACGAACGATGGCACCGCGCCACGTTCCACGGTACCGGCATGGCCACGCGCCTCGCCATCACGCCGCGCAACAAGGAAGGTCAAGTGCATTATCTCCAGCCTGACGCGCAGGGAGACGCGCAGTAATGCTCGAGAAGAGGGTTGTTCTCTTCGCGCTGCTCGTGGTGGCGCTCGGCAGCCGGTTCGGGGCACAGGTTCGAACCCCGGACGAAATGCTGGTCAACCCCGATCCGAAAGATTGGCTGACCTACGGCGGCGCGTACAACTCTCAGCGGTATTCGCCGTTGAAACAGGTTACGGCCGCCAACGCTTCGCGGCTCCAGGCGAAGTGGGTGTACCACGTCGACGGACTGGGTGGTTTGGAACCAACGCCGATTGTGATGAACGGCGTCATGTACATCTCAGGGTTCAACCGCGTCGACGCGATCGACGCGCGCAGCGGCAACGTCATCTGGAAGTATCAACGGCAGCCTCCGTCCGCCACGAGACAGCGCGGCACCGCCGTCTACGGCGACAAGGTGTACGTCATGACGTCCGACGGACACATCGTCGCCCTCGACGCACGAACCGGGGGTGTGCGGTGGGACGTGAAGAGCCAGGCACCCTATGAGATTTCCGGTGGCGCTCCAATGGTCGCCGATGGAAAGCTGATCGTCAGCGGCAACCGTCCGGGCGGTTTCGTGCAGGCGTACGATGCTGAGACAGGGAAATATATCTGGACCTGGTCGGCGATGCCGAAGCCGGACGATCCGGCGTACAAGACCTGGGGCGGAGCGAAGCCGCAAGGCGCGCCCATCTGGATTAGCGGTTCCTACGATCCGGAACTGGGACTTCTTTACTACGGTACCGGACAGCCGAACCCGCAGTGGACCGGCCAAGGCCGGGAAGGGGACAATCTTTACAGCGATTCGATTGTGGCCATCGACGTCAAGACCGGCACGCTGAAGTGGCACTTCCAGAACACACCTCATGACGTGCACGACTGGGACTCGATGGAAGTGTCAGTGCTGGTGGATCTGCCGTTCCGTGGTCAGCCGCGGAAGCTGCTCCTGCACGCCAACCGCAACGGGTTTTACTACGTGTTCGATCGCAGGAACGGCCAGTTCCTGCTCGGCACGCCGTTTATCGACAAGCTTGACTGGGCGACGGGTTTGACCCCGGAGGGACGGCCGATCCTGACGCCGGGCCACGAGCCGAGCGTGCGAGGAACCACCACGTGTCCGTCGACGGCCGGTGCGACCAATTGGCCGCCGCCGAGTTACAGCCCGGAGACCCACTACTTCTACGTCGTCGTGCACGAAGGCTGCGGTGTCAACACGATCACGTCGAGCACCGATCCGGACTCGGACACCGGCTATTTCGAAAGCGCGAGCGATCCCTGGCAGCAGTATGTGCGCGCGATCGACGCGGTAACCGGCAAGAGAGTCTGGGAGTACAAGGCCGTTCGATCGAACCACTACGGTCCCGGGTTGTTATCAACGGCAGGCGGAATTGTGTTTGCGCCGGAGCAGTTCGGGCAGGTCTCTGTCCTTGATGCAAAGACAGGCCAGTCACTCTGGCACTTCAACACGGGCGATCTCATTACCGCCGCCCCTGTCACCTATAGCATCGATGGCCAGCAATTCTTCGCCATCGCGGCCGGAACGAATGTGTTCGCCTTCGGGCTGGGTGACTCGAGGTAAGGAGTGTCGGATCATGAAGCGAGTTGTTTCAATTGCAGCATTGCTCGTCACCTGCACGGCCGGCCCCATGGTGGCGCAGCGGCGCGGCGGCGGACCGGGTCCGGTCAATCCTTTCCTCGGCAATGAACAGGCGGTTCGCGAGGGTGAGAGTCTCTATGGCCAGCACTGCACGACATGCCATGCGCCAGGTGGCGGCGGCGGCGAAATCGGTCCGGCGATCGTTTCGGGCGATCGCGCAGATATCGGCGTCAACGATGGACAGACGTTCAACACGATCAAGAACGGTGTGCCGGGCACCCGGATGCCGCCACAGCGGCTCACCGACGAAGAGATCTGGAAGATCACGACCTACATTCATTCGTTACGCGGAACCGCCTTCGACAATCCGATGCCAGGCGATGTCGCGCACGGCGAAGAGGTCTTCTGGGGCAAAGGTCAGTGCGGCACTTGTCACATGTTGGGAGGCAAAGGCGGTCTGACGGCGCCCGATTTGACCAACATCGCATCGATGCGGAAGTCGAGCACGATCTCGGCAGCGTTGACGAAAGGGCAGCACCATGAGTACGCCAGCGGCGGCGCGCACTTGCCGGCGCTGCCGCCCGACGGCAGGTATTTGCCTGTGCACGTGACGACCGCAGACGGGAAGACCGTTGATGGCGTGCTCCTGAACGAAGACAGTTACTCGATTCAAATGATCGGAAACGACAACCAGCTCCATCTCTTCGAGCGGGGCAGGCTGCGCCGCATCGTCGTCGATCCGAAAAGCCTGATGCCGACTGATTACGATAAGCGTCTCACAGCCGCCGAGTTCAAAGATCTGCTGGCTTTCCTGACCCGCCAAGGCACTGTCGCGCCCCCGTCGCCACGCCGCGGAGGCCCGCCACCGGTAGAACAGTAACCCCATGTCCACAACGCGATACGCAGCCGCACTCGCCACGATCGCAATTGCCGCTGCTGCCGGCTGGTGGTCGGCGGCCGCCCGGGCGCAGCAACCCGGCGCTTCCGCCCCCTACACCGAGCAGCAGGCGGCTGCGGGCCAGGCCGCGTATGCGCAGAGCTGCGCCGGATGTCACGGAAGGACGCTGTCCGGCGCGGGCGAAGCGCCGCCGCTGGCAGGCGCGGCATTCATGGGCTCGTGGGGATCGCACACGACCGGGGAGTTGTTCAATCGGATTCGCCTGTCGATGCCGCCCGAGAATCCAGACGGGTTGTCTGCAGAGACGTACGCATCAATCGCGGCGTTTCTGCTCAAGGCCAACGGCGCACAGCCCGGTCCAAACGCATTCACGCCCGGTACGAATGTCTCGATTGGATCGGTGGCGACCGGCGTGATGCCTGCCGGCCTGAACGCAGTGGCGGGCGTGCAGGGAGCCGGGCGTGGACGCGGCCGCGGAGGCCGCGGCCGCGGCGGCGATAGTGAGGATTCGGCGGTTGAGGTTGCGCCTCGCCGCGGCCTGACCGTGCCGGGGAACATCGCGAGCTACTCGCCGATCACCGACGACATGATGGCGCATCCTCCAGACGGCGACTGGTTGATGCACTATCGAAACTACGCGGGCTGGAGCAACAGCCCCCTCACTCAGATCACACCGAAGAATGCCGGCCTCCTGCAGCTGCGATGGGCATGGCCGCTCGACGACGGGGCCCGTCAGCAGATCACGCCGCTCGTGCACGACGGAGTGATGTTCCTGTCGACGAACATGACAAACACGGTGCAGGCGCTCGATGGACGCACCGGCGACCTTCTCTGGGAGAACCGCATCGGCCCGATCGGCTCGCCCGGCTTGAACGCCACGCGCACCATGGCGCTGTACGGAAACCTGCTGTTCTACCCGTCGACGGACACGAAGTTGTATGCCCTGGACGCTCGCACGGGAAAGGTCGTGTGGCAGATCGGCGTATCCCAGAACGAGGGCGACAAGATCGGCGGCATGATGGTGGTCCATGGCAAGGTCATCATCGGCCTCACGCGCTGCGACGAGCCGTCGGCCAGCGACCACTGTTTTATCGCCGCCTATGATGCGAATACCGGCAAGGAGGTCTGGAAGTTCTACACGATCGCGCGAACCGGCACGCCGGGCGGCGACAGTTGGGGCAATCTGCCGGACGACAAGCGCTCGGGTGCCGATGCCTGGATTACAGGGACGTACGATCCGCTGCTGAATCTCATGTATTGGGGGACCGGACAGCCGAAGGGTGCACCCCGGTCCGAGCGCGGCAACGCGGCCGCGCTTTTTACCAGCACAACGCTCGCGCTCGATCCCGACACGGGACAGCTGAAGTGGTACTACCAGAACGCACCCGGTGAAGCGCTCGATCTCGATGAGGTCTTCGAACGTGTGCTCATCGACCATGGGCCGCAGAAGACGCTGATGACCGTCGGAAAGTCCGGCTTGCTGTGGAAGCTCGACCGCGTCGCCGGTAAGTTCGTCGACGTCAAGGAAACCGTGTTCCAGAACGTCTGGCAGTCGATTGACATGAAGACCGGCCGGACCACGTATCGCGATGACATCCTCGAGCAGAAACCCGGTCAGGCGGTCGCGTCGTGTCCCAGTCCGGAGGGCGGCCACAACTGGACGTCGAGCAGCTACTCGCCGGCCGACGACCTGCTCGTCATTCCACTCAGCCAGACCTGCGCGATGATGGGCGCGGGCGGACAACTGTTCTACGAGATGCCGGGGTCGGATGGGAATCTCGGCCGGATCTCGGCTTACGAAACCAACACAATGCGGCCCGTGTGGACGTTCCAGCAGCGCACGCCCTTCTTGACGGGCGTGATGACCACCGCCGGTGGCGTCGGATTTGTCGGCGATTTCAATCGCGTGTTCCGGGCGTTCGATCTCAAGACCGGGAAGACGCTGTGGCAAACGCGCCTGCCGACGACCGCGCAAGGCTATCCCGTGACGTTCAGCGTCGGCGGAGACCAATTCGTCGCCGTTCCTACCGGGTATAACGGCGGCAGTCCAGAACAAAAACCCACCACCATGCTGCGTGGGGAGCTGAATCGGCCGCTGATCGGCCATGGGGTGTACGTGTTCGGGCTGCCAAAAGCGTCCGCTGAGTAAAGCAGAGAGGGTGAGGGTCGTGCGTGCATCGCTGAATCGGATCATGGTCGGCAGTGTGGCCGCTGGACTGCTGTGGTGCCTGGCCGGAAGTTCTCCGTCCGCCGCCGAGAAGTATCTGGTGTACCTGTCCCCGATGCCGTTCAGTGACGCGACGCAGCCGAACATGACGGGGAAGGGCAGCGGATCGGCAACGCTGGAAAACGACACGCTCTCGATCAGCGCGGCATTTTCCGGTCTGGCCTCCGCCGCGACGAAAGGCCACCTGTCCCTGAGCAAAGCCGCCGGCATTCCTGGCGCGCCGTTGTTCGATCTGACGGTTTCAAACGATGTGACGGGGAAAGTGACCGGTCAACTGAAGCTCGACCCGGCGCAGCTGGCGGGGTTGCGAGGCGGAAAACTCTACGTTCAAATCGATAGCGAGAAGGCCCCGACAGGAAATCTGTGGGGCTGGCTGCTGCAGGATCACGAGATCGCTGGTCAGGATGTGCCGCAGAAGGGCCCGTGGTTTATCCCCCCGTTTGCGGTGAAAACGAAGTAAAGCTGCTCGAGCCAGGTCTCCACCAAACAGGTCATCGCTGCAGATCGTCCCAACGCATGTTTCCAGCATATGGCCCACGTTGTTGACAATCGTTCGACGACGATGGCATCGTCGTCGTCCGATGCGATCGACATCGGGATGAAGGTGGATGCATGGCTCAGATCACGATCAACGAAGGCCTGGCTTGGCTCAAGACGCTGAAGAAGCGTCACGAGGAACTGCTGGCCCTTCGCAACGACAACGCTCACCGGGAGCGTCGCTTCTACGGCGCCTCAGCCGACAAGGAGATTGTCAAGGAACCCGTATACGACGTGAAGGTCCTCGACAGGCTCGTCACGGGCGTGGCTCGCGAAATTCGTTTGCTCGAGCAGGCGCTCAAGGCGACCAACGCAAGAACGACCGTC
>DASZHO010000028.1:0-1772 GCA_035937795.1 Vicinamibacterales bacterium
CCGGTGACGCTGCTGGAGCGCCCGAACCCTGAGTGGTCGATCGCCCGCGCCAATCAGATCCTTCATCAGCACAAAACAGATCTGGCGCTCACACGCGAACTTGCCGGCGTGCCGCGGCTGGCGGATTCCTGGTCGGAAGAACTGCGCGAGCGTGCCGAGCTCCTGATGCATTCAACGCCCGACGGCCGCCGCTAGTGTCTCGCCTTCAGACACCCTGTCCACTCGTCACGCGCTGCCGATCAACAGCCCGGCGAGAAATACGAGCGCGCCCCCGAGCGCGACCTGAATGGACGCAGACGCGAACGGTGTCTCCATGTACCGATGGCGGATGTAGCTGATGGCGGCCAGCTCCATCACCACCACCGCCATCGCGACCGACATCGCGATGGTGAACTGGGTGATGAGGAACGGCAGCGTGTGGCCGAGGCCGCCCACCGCGGTCATGACGCCGGACACGAGACCCCGCAGCCAGGGATTACCGCGCCCGGTCAGCGATCCATCGTCTGAGAGCGCTTCGGCGAATCCCATCGAGATACCGGCGCCCACCGACGCGGCCAGCCCGACCACGAACGCGTCGTGCGTGCTGCGGGTCGCGATCGCGGCCGCGAACAGCGGCGCCAGCGTCGACACCGATCCATCCATCAGCCCCGCGAGGCCCGGCTGGACGGTTTGCAGCACGAAGAGGCGCCGCTGCGCGTCGTCTTCGGTCTTGCGCACGGGTGCCGGCAGATGTTCCTTTTCGAGCGCCTCCGCCATCGCGGAATGTTTTCGTTCGGTCTCGGCAAGGTCGCCGAGCAGTTTCCGCGTCGACGCGTCCTCCGTGCGCTCGATCGCGCGCTCGTAGAATCGGACCGTCTCGAGCTCCATGGTCTCCACCTGCTTGCGCACGACGTCGAGGCCGAGGGGCCGGATCAGCCACACCGGCCGGCGGTCGACGAATCCCCTCACGTCGCTTCTGCGGATGAGCGGAATCCGTTCGCCGAAACGGCGGCGGAACTCTCCGATCAAGCTCGCGCGATGGCCCGATTCCTCGGCCTGCATCTCGTCGAACATCGCCGCCGACGCCGGATACGATTCGCGGAGTCCGTCGGCGAATTCGCCGTAAATGCGCGCGTCCTCCTCTTCGAGCGACACCGCGAGCGCGAGGATCTCCGCCTCTGAAAGATCGCGAAAGTTTCTGGCCATGACCCCCGAGAATACACGGATTCACTCGGATGATGGTGCCCCGGTTGTCCTCGGCCCCTTACTCCAAATACGGCCGCAGGTCACGCACTTGAACCAGCGAAGCTGGCTCTCCGGAGCCGTGTCAGGAAGACGCGAGGCGTCGTTGCGGCCGCAGTTGGGACAGGCAGGGATCTCACGCCGCTCCAGCTTGGGCGCATTGGTCACGGACGAAATAATTTATGCCATACCTAATTCGGCGTCAATCCGGCTCAGGAGTATAGTGGCAGGCTCGATGCTCAAACCTTGGAGGTGCGCATGGGAAAGTATTTGATAGCGGCGTCCTACACGGCGGAAGGGGCGAAAGGGCTGCTGAAAGACGGGGGCACGAAGCGCCGCCAGGCGGCGGAGCAGGCGCTCAAGAGCGCCGGCGGCAAGCTCGAAGCCTTCTATTTCGCGTTTGGCGAGCGCGACGTGTACATCATCGTTGATGCCCCCGACCACGCAACGATTGCGTCAGCGTCGATGGCCATCAACGCCAGTGGAGCAGTCCGTACGACGACGACGGTGTTGCTGGCGCCGGAGGAAATCGATCAAGCGATCAAAAAAGG
>DASZHO010000029.1:0-59499 GCA_035937795.1 Vicinamibacterales bacterium
GCTGCCGGCGCTTCATCCCTCGAACGTACGAGCGGCGGGCGCGACCTATCAACTCATTGAAAATTGGGCACAACTTCCACCGGGCACCGCGTGGGGAGTGATGTCATGGGTGGCCACCGATGCGCGTGGCAACGTCTACGCATTTCAGCGGGATGAGCCGACGTCGAAGGTCATCGTCTTTGACGCGCACGGCAAATACCTGAAGACCTGGGGAGAAAACGCGTTTTCGTATCCGCACTCCCTGCGCGTCTTGCGCGATGGCTTCATATGGATCGCCGACAGGAAAATGCAGCAGGTCCTCAAGTTCAACCCTGACGGACAGCTCCTGATGTCCATCGGCAAGAAAGACGTTGCCGGCGACAACAACTCTCAGGACACGTTCAACGGCGCGAGCGACGTGGTGATGGCGGAGAACGGCAACATCTTCGTGTCGGACGGTGAAGGCGCCAACACGCGCGTCGTGAAGTTCTCCAACGACGGGAAATTCATCAAATTCTGGGGAACCAAGGGTTCGGGGCCGGGCGAGCTCAGCGGTCCGCATTGCATTACGACCGATGCCAAGGGGCGGCTCTACGTGTGCGATCGTGGGAACAAGCGCATTCAGGTCTTCGATCAGGACGGCAAATACCTCGCTCAAATGGCGCAGTTCGGTACGCCGGTTTCCATCGCCATCACCAAGGACGACAAGATGTTCGTCGCCTCTCCCGCGCCAGAGAACCGGATCACGATCGGCACCACAACCGGCGAGGTGTTGGAGAAGATCGAAGGCCTCAACTCCGCGCATGGGATCGCCGTTGATTTGAACGGCAATATCTATGTGGCTGAAAGCGCGGGCAAAGCTGTGCTGAAGTACATCAGGAAGTAACCTCCCGCACACGCCCGCCTCCAAAATTCCGGTCTCGCGCTGGCCGGATCCAAGGAATTGGCGCGACAAATTGCGACATAAATCAGTGGCGGCCGGGGTATAGTTTCTCAAACCAACAAAGCGTGTAAGCCGGCAGGCACGGCGGCTCTCGGCTCCAACTGCGCGTGGGAGGGGAGCGTTGGCTTCGCGGTCAATTTTTCGAGGAGGGCTTGGTAATGACGACGCACGAACTCGGTAGAGCGCGGCTTGGCCGGCACTGGCTGCTTGTTTGCGCGGTGGCCTGGTTCTCGGTCACAAGTCTCGGTGCGGCGTTTGCTCAAACAGGGGCGGCGTCGGGGGTGATTCACGGCACGGTCAGGGATGAATCAGGTGGCGCGCTGCCAGGCGTCACGGTGACGCTGAGCGCCCCGGTGCTCCAGCTTCGGCAGATCGTCGCGGTCAGCGATGCCGAGGGGAGCTACCGCTTTTCGGAGCTGCCTTTGGGGACCTACCGCGTTTCTTACGAGCTCTCGGGTTTTTCTAAGTTTGTTCGCGAGGACCTCCGCCTTCCCGTCGGGTTCGTGGCCCTTGTCGACGTTGTGATGAAAGTGGGAGCCATGGAGGAGTCGGTCACCGTGAGCGGGCAGAGCCCGGTCATCGACGTGTCGTCGACGACCACGAGCGTGACGCTCAGCTCGGAAACGCTCAACGAGGTCCCGCACGGTCGCGACCTGGCGATGATTTACAGCATGGCGCCCGGGATCACGCTGGCCGGCACCCCCGACGTCGGCGGCAGCAACATGGCCAACCGTCAGAACATCTCTGACGGCGGAGTGGGCCTCCAGCCCAAGCTCAACCTCGAGGGGATGAACATCGTGCTCAGCGACGATCAGAATTCGGGCGTCTACATGAACAACGACACGCTCGAGGAGATCCAGCTCAAGACATCGGGCAACGACGCCGAGGTCATGGTGCCGGGCGTCTCCATGGTGGCGGTGATCAAGTCGGGCGGCAACGATTTTCATGGCCGTTACAGTTACGCGCAGGAGCCTTCGAAACTCCAGAGTAACAACCTCGACGCCCACCTGCGATCGCAGGGGCTGACCGCGGTGCAGCCAATCAAGAAGTTCAACGACTACCAGCTTGATCTCGGCGGGCGGATTCTGAAGGACAAATTCTGGTTTTACGGCGCCTACAGCGCCCAGAAGAAGCTGGTCGGCATCGCGGGATTCGTGTCCGGCCCTGGAGCGGATGGCAGTTACCTGGACGGGACCGCGCCGATCGCCTACGCGACGACCGGCATCAAGCAGTTCTCGATGAAGTACTCGTATCAGATCTCAAAAAACAATCGCTTCAACTACGTGTGGCAGAGGGGCACGAAGTTCGTCGGTGAGGACAGCGCCGGTCAGCTCAATCCGCTCGAGACGACGCGCGACTATACCAACCCGGCCGCCATCGCCAGAGGCGAGTACCAGAGCACGCTCAGCGACACATCGCTCTTCAGCGTTGTGGCTGGCTACGTTGGTTGGTGGTCTGACTACAGCGCCCAGCGTCAGCAGGCAAAGTACGGCTTCGCATTCGGGCCGCCCAAAGTTGACCGTGCGACGGGGTTGGTGACGGGACCAAATGCTCAGGAATTCGCGCTGCGGCCGCAGGATCGGTGGATGGTCGACGCGGGCTACACCCTTTACCCGAAGAGCTTTCTCGGCGGCCACCACGAGTTCAAGACAGGCCTCACGTACTACTACGACCACGAAGCTTGGTACTATCCCGGCAACGTCGATTACCCCAATTACCAGCTGATCTTCAATTCGGTGGGCAAGCCGAACGACACGGTACCGTTCCAGATCAGCTTCAACAACGACCCGACGCATCCGTCGGATATGGCGCAGGTGTTTGCATGGTACCTGAAAGACACCTACCAGGTCAGCAATTCCCTGACGCTCAATCTTGGCGTTCGCACGGAGTACCAGCATACGTATCTGCCGGCGCAGACCAGGGCGGTGAGCCCCTCGTTCCCGAACTTGTTTCCAGCCGGGTCGTTCCCCTATCAGAACCTCGCGAGCTGGCTGAAGACGGTTCCGCGAGCGGGGATGGCCTGGAATGCCAATCGCTGGGGGGTCATCAAGACATCGGTCGGCCTCTACGGCTACATGTACGGCGCGCAGCGGGGCATCGACGTCAACCAGAACGGGTTGGGCAACATCACCTTCACCTGGCACGATAACAACCAGAATGGGCTCTACGACCCTGGCGAGGTGAACCTCGATCCCAACGCCATCGGTGGGGATTTCGTCAGCGTTTCGGGCGGCATTTCGGCCTCGGTCGATCCGAAGCTCAAGGAACCCAACACGCTCGAGTACACCGCTGGCTACGAGCATGAACTGGCCAAGGATCTGGGATTCATGCTGGGGTACGTCTTCAGGCGTCAGACCAATCTCTACAACACAGTAGGGCCGAACGTGCTGCGTCCGCCGAGTGTCTATGACATTCCGATCACGCGCCAGGATCCTGGGCCCGACGGCATTCTCGGCACCGCCGACGACGGCGGGATGATCACGTTCTATGACTACGAACCCGCGTATAAGAGCGCGGCGTTCGTGCATACCGTAGTGCAAAACAGTCCGCTCGTGGATCACTACAACACGATTGCGGCTACGGTGACCAAGCGTGAGTCCCATCGTTGGCAGGCTTCGGCGTCGTTCTGGGCGGTGAAGAACAACCGGTGGACCACCAGGACGTTCAACGCTCCTCAGGACTACTTCTTCGCGACGGACAAGACCTGGACCTGGGCGGGCAACTACAGCGTGAGCTACCGGCTGCCAGGCGACGTGCTTCTCGCTTCATCGTTGCAGTCCAAGCAGGGGTCCAAGGGACAGCGAACGGTCCTCTTCACCGGCGTCCCGCAGCTCGGCTCGGTCACCGTCAAGGTCGGTCCGTACGGATCGGTGTTGGGCCCCGCGCTCAACGTCATGAATCTGCGCATCAGCAAGGATTTCCGGCTGGGAGGGAGCGGGAAGGTTGGTGTCGACGGCGACATCTTCAACCTGCTGAATTCGAATGCGCCGAACGCGTACATCTTTGCGTCCGGTAAGACATACCTTTACTCGACTGGCGTAAACGGCGGGATCCTGCCGGCACGTACCGGCCGTATCGGTATTCACTTCACGTTTTAGCTGAGGCCTGTTCTTAGGCTGATGCTCGGTTGATGTTTGAGGGGGTGATGATGGCGCGGCACCGAATCGTCTTTGGCGTAGTGCTCTGGCTCTCGATGGCTGTCGTCAACGCCTCGTACGCGCAAAGCGTGTCGTCGGGCACCATTCACGGAACCATCAAAGACGAATCAGGGGCCGTCCTTCCGGGCGTGTCCGCGACCCTCACCAGCCCAGCCTTGCAGGTGGGGCAGCTCGCGCAGGTGACCGATGCGTCAGGCGACTATCGCTTTGTCGACCTGCCGGCGGGCACCTATCAGCTGAAGCTCGAGCTGTCCGGCTTCTCGACGTTCATTCGCGACGACCTTCGGCTCACCGTTGGTTTCGTCGCGCGCATCGACGCGACGATGAAGGTCGGCACGATGGAAGAGTCGGTGACGGTGAGCGGACAGAGCCCGATCGTCGACATCACCAGCACCAGCGCGAGCGTGGCGTTCACCAAGGAAGTGCTCGATTCGGTGCCGCGCGGCCGCGACCTGCAGAACGTCTTCGCGATGGCGCCCGGCGTGACGCAGGCGGTGGCGGACGTCGGCGGCAGCACGATGGCGCAGCGCCAGAACCTCTCCAGCTACGGTGTTGCCCTCCAGCCCAAGCTGCAGGTCGAAGGCATGAACATCACGATGGGCGCCGACCTGAACACCGCCATCTACTTCAACGACAGCACGCTCGAGGAAGTGCAGATCAAGAGCTCCGGCAACGACGCCGAAGTGTCGGTCCCAGGCATCTCGATGGTCGCGGTGATGAAATCCGGCGGCAACACGTTCCACGGCGTCTACCAGGCGTCATCCGAATCGCCGAAGCTCCAGTCGAACAACCTGACGAATGCCCTGCGCGCGCAAGGGCTCACCGCGACGTCGCCGCTCAAGAAGTTCTACGACGTGTCGGCCGACCTCGGCGGCCGCATCGTGAAGGACAAGCTCTGGTTCTACGGCGCCTACGGCCGCCAGGCGAAGACCGAAGGCTTGCTGGGATTCGTGTCGGGCCCGGGGCCCGATGGGAGCTACTTGGACGGTACCGCGCCGCTGGCCAACGTCGACACGTCGCTCTCACAGATGTCCGCGAAGCTGTCGTACCAGCTGAGCAAGGACAATCGTCTGGTCTACGCCTGGCAACGCGGCACCAAGGCACAGCCGCAGAACAACGCGGGGCGCTTCACGCCGCTCGAATCGACGCGCGACTACAAGAATCCGACCGCCATCCAGAAGCTCGAGCTGCAGAGCACGATCAACCCGCGCGTGCTCGTGAACGCCGTCGGCGGCTACAGCGGATACGTCACCGATTACGATGCCGCCCGCTCCTACGCTCGTGCCGACGCGCCGCCCCGGCAGGACCTCGCGACGACATTGAACACAGGTTCTGCGCCGCTGCACCAGAACAAAACCCGCGATCGCTATCAAACCGAGGACAGCATCAGCTTTTTCCCGGAGGGCTCGTTTGCCGGCAAGCACGAGCTCAAGACCGGCGTCAGCGTCTACCTGGACCGGAGCTCCGACGGATACCTGAACAACCTTGCCTGCAACTGCATCCTGTACACCGACACGATCAATGGCGTGCCCAACACCCCATCACAAATCAGGGTCTACAACACGCCGGTCGTTCCATCCGACCATGAGAACACTTACGCCTGGTATCTGAAAGACAGCTGGCGGCCCACCAGCAAGCTGACGTTCAACCTTGGCGTCCGCTGGGAACGGCAGCACTCATTCCTGCCCGCGCAGACCTTTGCAGGATCGCGCGACTGGCCGACGGTGTTCCCGGCCGGCTCGTACCCGAAGATTGACGTCCAGACCTTCAGCCGCGCCGTGCCCCGCACCGGGATGGCGTGGGATCTCGGTGGGAAATCGGTGGTCAAGGCGACCTTCGGGCTCTACAACTACATCCTCGGCGACACCTACGCCGATACCTTCAACCGGAACGCCACGGCGAATGCGCTCTTTACCTGGCACGATCAGAACGGCGACCACCTCTACGAACCGGGAGAAGTCAACCTCGACCTGAATGGTACCGACCTCAAGAGCATTAGCGCGGCGAGCAACCAGATCATGAACCCGAAGCTCAAGGAACCGAACATTTGGGAAACGACCACGAGCTTCGAGCGCGAGATGGCCGCGAACCTGGGCATTCGCGTGATGTATGTCTACAAGCTGCTGTCCCGGTCGATCGTCACTACCAACACCGCGCGGCCCTACAGCGCCTGGAGTATCCCCATCACGCGGCGCGACCCCGGGCCGGACGGCATCCTGGGCACCGCCGACGATGGTGGCATGGTCACGCTGTACGACTACACCCCGGCCTACAAAGGCGCGGCGTTCGTCACCACCCAGAATGTCAATGCCGCCGACCCGGATCACTACCACTCCATCGAGTTCACGATGACCAAGCGGTCCTCGTCGCGGTGGATGGGACAGGCCTCGTACTTCGTCGTGAAGAACCACCGCTGGTTGAACGGGAGCTGTTGCGGCGGGACGAGCGCGGCCATCACCAACCCCAACGATCAGTTCTTCCCGGTGGATGACACCTGGTCGTGGGCCGGCAATATCACCGGAAGCTATCGGCTGCCGGGCGACGTGTCGGTGTCGGGATTTCTGCAGAGCAAGAACGGCGTCCTCGGACAACGCACGTATAGCTTCCGCCAGGTCGATCCGAGCGGTGGCCCCGCGATTGCCCAGAATTCCAATACCACACTGCGCCTGGAGCCGTTCGGCAAAGAGAAGCTCGCGGCGCAGAATATCCTCAACCTTCGCGCGAGCAAGAATGTCGGCCTCGGCGGCGGCCGCCGGCTCGACATCGATTTCGACGTGTTCAACGTGCTGAACGCCGCGACGCCGACAGCCGCGAATTTTCAGTCGGGCCCGACGTTCGGGTACGTCACGGGCGTCCTCCCGGCTCGCATCGCGCGTCTCGGTTTGAGTTTCCGGTTCTGACAACAAGATGAGTCACGTCTGGGTGAGTCACGTTTTTTTGGAGACGCAAATGAGCCTGAAGAGATCGATCCTGTTCGCCGGCCTTGCGGCGGGCGCGGTGGCCGCGGCGCTTGTGCTGCCCGCGGCCTCGCCCCTTTCGCCGGTGCCGGTGTTGCTCGCCGATTCACTGAACTGCAACCTCTCGCAGTACAAAGCCAGCCAGGGCCTGATCGCGACGGTCGATCAGGATCTGCTCGTCGTGTCGTGGGCCGGCCAGAACGGGGCCGAACTGCGCGCGCGCTACGCCATCGACAACGGGCAACCGCTGATTCGTGACCTGGCGGTGAAGCGAGCCGGCGGGCAGTGGGCCACGCTCGGGCAGAATCTCACGCCCGAATATCACGTGATCAGCGGCATCCGCCGCATGGGCACCGACCAGGCCGCGCCGCTGCGGCAGGCCGGGGTCGAGCTGACCCAGGACGTCATCAACAAGAACCGGTGGTACGCGTTCTGGGACGCGCCGCTGGTGCTTCCCGGCGGTCCGGAAATGCGCGACTCGGCGGCGCGCGGGCGCGCGACAGGCGCCGGCACGTTCGCCGGAAGAGGCGGCATCGACCCGCAGGCGGCGCTCCAGCCGAGCCGGGCCGTGGGGCCGCAGCGCACGCCGGCCGAGATTCGGCGCGCCGACGCCTCGTTCCACGCCACGTCGTGCATCGTGAAGACCGACGGCGCCAGCCTCGAAGTCAGCTTCCCGGGCCTCTCGATGGGGATCTTCTCGGGCGACCTTCGCTTCACGGCGTATCGCGGAACCAATCTGATAAGAATGGACGCCGCCGCGAAGACGAGCGAGGAGTGGATTGCGTACAAGTACGACGCGGGGCTGAAGGGCTTTACGACCGACGCCACGCCGCGCGTGACGTGGCACGACACGGGCGGGCATCCGCAAGTCCATCAGTTCGGCGGCGTCGTCAATGCGACGCTGGCCCGCGTGAAGGCGCAGAATCGCATGATCCTCGCTGAAGCCAGCGGCGGATCGCTCGCGTTGTTCACGCCGCCGCACACCTTCTTCTTTACGCGCGAGAAGGACACCAACCTCGGCTACGTCTGGTATCGCAAGGACGCGCCGGGCCGGTACGGCATCGGCATCGGCATGCCCGACCGTGAAGAGGATGCGCAATACGTCGAGAATTTCGCGCTCTACAACGCTCCGCCGGGAACCGTGCAGAAAATGGGCGTCTATCTCTATGCGAGCCCGGAGACGAGCGAGGCGGCACGCCAGGCCGTCCTCGCGTTCACGCACGGCGACGCGTTCAAGCCGGTGGCGGGATACAAGACGATGGTGAATCACTTCCATCTCGACTTCACCGGACGGCAGCGCGCGTCCGGATCGCTCGACACGCCGTTCCAGGATCTCGCGGCGATGAAGGCGCTCGGCCTGAACGTCATCGGCCTGAGCGATTTCCACTTCGAGCTGTCTCCGATGGATCCGGGACCGGTGCGCTTCAAGGACGAGAAGGATTATTTCGAAGCGACGCGCCGCGCCTCCGACACCGATTTTCTCGTGACGCCGTGGGAGGAACCCAGCGCCTATTTCGGCGGTCACTACAATATCCTGTTCCCCAAGCCGGTCTACTGGTCCAAGGTGCGCACGCCGGGGCAGTCGTTCATCGAGAACGATCCGGTCTACGGCAAGGTCTATCACACGGGCAACGCCGAGGAAGTACAGCAGATGATGGATGCCGAGGGCGCGTATTGGTACCATGCGCATCCCCGCACGAAGAGCACGGCCGGCTATCCCGACTTCATCTTTGACAAGCCGTACGTGAAGAACGACCGGTATCTCGGCGTCGCGTTCAAGCCGGGCATGGGGCAGGACAACTCGGAAGTGCGTATGTGCGAGTGGCGCTGTTTCGACGCGGTCGATACGATGAACAACCTGTACGCGAGCGCGGGCGTCAAGCCGAAGTACATCATCGCGGACATCGATACCTATCGCAAGGGGCCCGAAGACGATCTGTACGCCAACTTCCCGGTGAACTACCTGAAGATCGACAAGACGCCGGGGCCGGACGACGATTGGAGCCCGGTTCTGAAGTCGATGCGTGACGGCAATTTCTTCGTCACCACGGGCGAGATTCTCATCCGCAACTACAGCGTGGGCGGCGCCGGGAAGTCTCGGACGATTACAGCCGATGTGGACTGGACGTTCCCGCTGAATTTTGTCGAGGTAGTGTGGGGCGACGGCAAGAAAGTCGATCGTCAGGTGATTTCGGCGACCGACCTCGGGCCGTTTTCGACCAAGCACTTCTCGATTCCGTTCGACGCCACGGGCAAGGTGTGGGTGCGATTTGCGGTGTGGGATTCGGCCGGCGACGGGGCCTTTGTCCAGCCGGTCTGGTTGAATGCGCCGAAGACGAGCAATTGAAGAAAGTAAAAAGTTGAAGGTAAAAAGTAGAAAGTAAAAAAGTTAGAGGTCCGGAGTCCGAAGTCCGGAGTCTGAAGCCCGGAGTAAGGTGGAGGTTCGCATGAGAGTGAAGACGTTGAGATTGTTTTCCGGAATTGCGGTGCTCGCGGTCGCGGCCGCGGCGCTGGTTGTCATGGCATCACGAGGCGCGGTGAAGCTGGCGACGGGGACCACCGTGCTCGCCGATTCGCTGAACTGCGACCTGTCGCAGTACAAGGCCGCCACCGGGCTGACCGCGGCCATCGACCAGAATCTGCTGGTGGTGACGTGGGCCGGCCAGGGTGGCACCGAGATGCGCGCCCGTTACGCCATCGACAGCGGCAAACCGGTCGTGCGCGACGTGGCGGTCCGCAAGGGGGGCGGGCAGTGGGGCATTCTCGGACAGAACCTCACTCCGGAATTCCGCGTGACGAGCGGCATCCGCCGCATGTCGACGCAGCAGGCCGAACCGCTGCTCGCGGCAGGCGTCGAGTTGACGCCCGAGGTGATCACGAAGAATCGGTGGTACGCGTTCTGGGATGCGCCGCTCGTGCTGCCGGACGGTCCGGAGATGCGCGACGCGCGCGCCTACACGGCGCCGCGCTCGGCGCCCGATCCCTATGCGCCGGCCGATGCCGCTCGCGGCCAGCAGGCTCCCGCCGGCGGACGTGGGCCGGTCGGCGCCGGCTTTGACGCGACGGGGCGCATTGCGGGGGCAGCCCCCGCGCGCGGGCGCGGGCCGGGCGTGCTGCCGGCAGCGCGCGTGGTTGGTCCGCCGCGCACCGCCGCCGACATCAAACGCGCGAGCGCGTCGTTCAACACGACGTCGTGCAGCGTCAAGACCGACGGGGCGAGCCTCGAAGCGAACTTCTCGGGGTTGTCGATGGGGATCTTCGCCGGCGATCTGCGCTTCACGGCTTATCGCGGCACGAACCTCTGGAGGATGGAAGCGCTCGCCAAGACCAACGAACAGTGGATTGCCTATAAGTACGAAGCCGGCCTGAAGGGATTCACGACCGACGTGATGCAGCGGGTGACGTGGCACGACACGGGCGGCCAGCGCCAGCACAACGAGCTCGGCGGGGTCGTGAACGAGACGATCGTGCCGGAAAAGGCGCAGAATCGCGTGCTCGTGGCCGAAGGCAAGGCCGGATCGCTTGCGGCCTTCACGCCGCCGCACACCTTCTTCTTCACGCGCGAGAAGGACACCAACCTCGGATACGTCTGGTTCCGGAAGGACGCGGCCGGGAGCTTCGCCATCGGCATCCGCCAGCCGGACCGCGAAGAGGATCCGCAGTACGTCGAGAACTTCGCGCTCTACAACGCGCCCCCTGGAACCGTGCAGCGGATGCCGGTGTACTTCTACGCCACGCCGGGTTCCGCCGAGTCGACGCGTCAGGAAGTGATGGCCTTCACCCACGGCGACGCGTTCAAGCCGGTGGCGGGCTACAAGACGTTCGTGAATCACTTCCACCTCGACTTCACCGGCCGCGTGCGCGCGACAGGATCGTTCGACACGCCGATGCAGGATCTGGCGGCCATGAGAGCGCTGGGCCTGAACGTGATCGGTCTGAGCGATTTCCACTTCGAGCTGCACGCCAACGACCCGGGACCGCTGCGGTTCCGGGATCAGAAGGATTACTTCGAAGCCACGCGCCACGCCTCCGACGCCGATTTCCTGATCACGCCGTGGGAAGAGCCGAGCGCGTATTTCGGCGGCCACTACAACATCCTGTTCCCGAAGCGGAACGTGTACTGGTCGAAAGTACGCACGCCGGGGCAGCCGTTCACCGAGGTTGATCCGGTCTACGGAAAGGTCTACCACACCGGCAGCGCGGCCGACGTGCAGGCGATGATGGACGCCGAGGGAGCGTATTGGTACCATGCGCACCCTCGGACGAAGGGCACGACCGGCTACCCGGACCTGATCTTCGACAAGCCGTACGTGAAGAACGATCGCTATCTCGGCGTCGCGTTCAAGCCGGGCATGGGGCAGGACAACTCCGAGGCGCGGATGTGTGATTGGCGGTGCTTCGACACCGTCGACACGATGAACAACATGTACGCGAACTCGGGCATCGCACCAAAGTACATCATCGCGGACATCGACACCTATCGCAAAGGGCCGGAAGACGACACGTACGCCAACTTCCCGGTCAATTACCTGAAGATCGACAAGGTGCCTGGCCCCGACGAGGACATCACGCCGGTCCTGAAGGCGCTGCGCGACGGCAACTACTTCGTGACCAACGGCGAGATCCTCGTGAAGAACTACAGCGTTGCCGGCACCGGCGCGCAGCGGACGATCACGGCCGATGTGGAATGGACCTATCCGCTCGCGTTCGTCGAGGTCGTATGGGGCGATGGCAAGAAGGTCGATCGGCAGATCATCCCGGCGACCGACCTCGGCCCGTTCGGCACCAAGCACTTCGCGATTCCGTTCAACGCGACGGGCAAATCGTGGGTGCGGTTCGCGGTGTGGGATTCAGCGGGGGATGGCGGGTTCGTGCAGCCCGTGTGGCTCAACTCGACGAAGACAACCAACTGAGAAGCCCCGCGACTAAGTAAGAACGCGGCGCCCGCAGACGAACTGCCGGCGCCGCGTTATTTATTGATCTGAAGCGCGTCGGCGGCATCGGCGACCAGGTCGTACAAGCCAACCAGCCGGCCGTCTTCGATATCCTCCTTGACGTGAAGGACTCCCCTGACGCGCAGAATGGGCGTGTAGGAATAGGTCGCGTACATCGGGATCTTGCGTCCTCCCGCCATGCTCACGTGCATCCATTCGTTGATGCGCGGAATGGCGCCGAAACCGCAGACGTCGGCCGTCACCGCCAGCAGAAACTCGTTGGTCTGGCCCCCCTCGAAGTCGAGCGGAACCACGACCCCCCAGACTTCCACCTTCCTGCCGTCGAGCGCCTTGATCTTGTCAGGAATGCCGTCCTCCACCTTGTGCGGCGTCGGATCCCCCGGCTCGGCCGGGTTGTACGCGAAGTTGGCGAGATCGAAGAACAGCACCTTGAGGTAGGGGTCCGGTGCCTGGGCGTTCAGACGCCCGGCTGGTCCAACCAGGAAACCGACGAGCAGGGCGAGCAGGACGACTGCCAGCTTCTTCACTGGTTCGAGTCCCTCCATTATAGATGCTGGCGCTCGGCGGCCCTCTGTCGCAATTTGTCGCGGCGGCCGGGCCGCACTACTTTCTGGCCGCGCCGGGCACCGCCTTGTCGAGCCAACGAGACATCAGGGCGGCAATCTCCATGTTGTTTTTTTCCAGCATCATCATGTGCCCGTTGCCATGGATGCCGGCATCGGCGAGCTTGATCCACGTGGGATGCACTCCCGCCTGCTCGAAGTTCTTGACGATGCAATGATCGTATGGGGCATGATAGGAAGCTTCCGACGTGACGATCAGGATCGGCGACTTCTGCAGGTTCGGAAGCGACCGCGCGGGCGTCTGTTGCAGCCAGCATCTGTCCAGATCCGGGCCGTCGGGCTTCTCCTGCTGCACGACGCTGAGCTCGGACGGGTTCGCGGCCGGTGGCGAATAGGTGAGCCGCACGCCGCTGATTCCCCACGGCTTCGCGCGCACGGCGGTTTCGACGCCGCCAAACGGCGGCCCGTTGGGCTCGACCGCAACGATGGCCTTCACCAGATCCGGCCGCGCATCCGCCACCGGCCAGCCAAACGCCCCGGACTGCGAGTGCGTCAACAGGATTGCGGGCCCGATCTTCTCGAGGAGCGCCAGAATGGCATCGCGGTTCAGCTCCTGCTGCAGGGTGTAGTCCTGGATCGCCGGCAGCTGCGAAGCGTAGAACTGATCAAAAGTCGGATCGCCGGGCGCGCCCGTTCCCGGCCACTGCGTGTGCAGATGCGCTTGCGGCCATTGGTCGTAACGCTCAGGGGCGGTGAAGCGCTGCTCGGTGGTCGCGGGATTCGGCCGCGAGGCGGGGCCGTAGAGCTCTGCCTGGTAGGCGGCCTTTCCGCGGCCGGGCTGATCCACCACATACACGGTATAACCCTGCCGCAGGAAGAACTGCGCCCATCCTTCGCGCCCGTCAGGGGTGCCCGTGAAATTGGTTCCCGACTGAGCCCCGCCTGGAACCATCACGATTGGCCAGCGATGGGTCTGCCTGCCGGGGATCTGGAACTCGGCAAAGAGCTGGCCGCTCATCACCTGTTGGTTGTCGACCGTCGAGTATTTTCCCCCCGCGAACAGGTAGCCTTGACGGGCGATCGACAAGGGCTCGGGATCCCCGGTCCGCACCCTCGCGCCACCGGCCGCGCAAATGGCGAGCGCGAGGCCCAGCGTCGGAAGGCCCATCCGGTCGCGTTGCATGATCTGTTTCCTCCGCGCACAGTTATACACCGAGGCCTACCCGGGCAGGCTACGCGCAGGCGATGCTTTATCCGTGGAAGTTAGATCTTTACCAGCTTGCCGCGGGTGATGCGCACGTTCACCTGCGAGATGTGGGGTTCGGCGCTGCCGGCAAACTGGCGCTTGGCTTCGTACATTTTCTCGTCCGCCAGCGCCACGAGCCTGCGCGCGAGGTCGAGCGAGGAACCCGCCGGTACCGGAACCGAGAGATCGAACCGCTGCTCGGGGGCAACCTTCACCTGCTCGTCCAGCGCCGCCATGTGCGCGCGCTCTTCCTGTGAGGGGCGCTCGCAATAGACCAGACCGATGCTCAGCCGCGGCTTGTTCTCCGTGAAGCGCTCGTCGAGCGTTTCCCAGTTGAACGAATCGACAATCTCGGTGTCGCGGCCCGCCACCAGCCCGAGCTGCGTCTCGGTGACCAGGTTGCGGACGATGCGGAGAAATTCATCGCCGCCCCAGCGCACGCCGATATCCCCCTCGCGGTGCATCCGGAAGAGGCGGCCCGTCGTGCTCAGCACGAGGTCGCCGAGCGTATGGCCGTAGGTATCGTTGTAGAACTTGAAGCGATCGTGGTCGACCAGCTCGATGCCGAAGCCGTTGCCGCGATGCTCCTCACGCAGCGTGGTGAGCAACCGCTCCTCGCCCATCTCGCGCCGGTAGAGCAGGGTGCGGCCGTCGCGCCGCATGCGGCGCAGCAGCGCCTCGCGCTGTTCCAGCTCCACGCCCTTCTGCCGCAGCTCCTCGAGGACGTGCAGAAACACCTGGTTCCAGTCTTCGATCTTGTCGCCGATCGCCAGCTCCAGCGTGTCGAAGCCGGGCCGGATTAGATCCAGCTGCGCCTGGCTGAGCTTGAGCATCCTGGCGACATAGTCGAAGAGATAACGGACCGACCCGGTCAGCTGCGCTTCGGTGGCGACGACCTCGGCCGGAACCGGCTCTCCATCGCGGAGGAGCGTAAGTTTCTGGGACACGTCGACTCGGTCGAAGTCGATCACAGCAAGTTGGATACCAGCCGAGGCTGGACGGACAGATGGGAAGTGCGTGTCAGCAGGCTGACAGGAATCAGGCGCAAGGTTGGACGCTGACCGCTCAGGTCTCTAGCCAGGGCCCGAGGCTCTGGGCTCAAGGTTTGGAGCCGGCAAGTTGTTCGACGACCGCCGGTTCGGGCATGGGCACCAGGGGGCTTGCGATATAGCCCGTGTACGCGAGGCGATTTTGGAAGAGAGAGACTTCTGACGCAAAAAAAATCAGCCGCACCCACAGGCGGGCGAGCAGGTACACCTGGCTGACGGCGAAGCCGAGCCACATCACGGGTCCGGCCTGGCCGGCGCCTGGAGCGACGAAGGCGTACAGCGCGAGGACGCCGACGAACAGCAGTCCATTCAGAACGTACAGCGTTGCGACAGTGCCCGCGTGCCGCCTGACGAACCGCAGCCCGGCGAGCAGGGCGCCGAGCATGCTGCGCCGGTCCTCCACGACCGCGCGGACTTTTGCGTAATCGAAGACGGCATTGGCGGCGGCGAGCAGCAGGCCGAAGACGGCATAAAAGCCGAGCCTCCAGAGAAACGCCGTCCGCTCGACAGGCAGCTCGCGCGTGACGCGCGCGTAAAGGTCACGGAACAGCCACCCGTGCACGTATCGGAACAGCACGTAATACGCGAGCCCCATGATCGGAGCCAGCCGAAGCAGCCGGAAGAAGTAGGCGCCGCATGCGGCGAAGAAGCCGTGCGAGCGGATCGGGCGGTCGCGCGCGTATCGATCGATAATGCCCCCGGCGAGAAACAGCCAGAGCACGAGGTACGCAAGCCCCAGCCAGATGAGGGCCGCGGGCCGCGGCCCGCGGTCGAGGAGCGTGCTGAGGTTGTCGAGCACGGCCGCAAAGCCAATCACCGAGACGGCAAATGTCGTGGCCATGCCGCTGGCCTGCGCCGAGAATTCGGTCCACCACTCGTAGTTCACGCCGCGCGCGGCCTCGTCTGCGGCCAGACTGTGTCCGAAGCTGGCGCGCAACGCCTCCCGCAAGACGACTGAAAACGGCAGCGCGGCGAGAAGCGTCACCAGGAACACGCCGGCCAGAATCACCGGCGCTCTGTTGACGCGCCGGATCCCGTCCCGCAACGCGCCGAGAGCGTTCATACGAAAAACGCCCACGTGAGCAACTGATCTTCCAGCCAGACCATCCACTTCGCCGCCCACTTGGTCGCCGCGCGAGGACCCTGCGGCTCGGTGGTGTAGCTGTTGTTCGTGAAATTTGTATCGAGCACCAGAATCTGATCGGGATCGACCTGCGCCGACACCGCCTTGGTGGCATGGTCGGCTGAAATCAGCTTCCAGCGCGCGCCGCCGTCCCACGCCACACGCGTCTGGGCGCCGTCCGAGAACGTGATCAGCACGGTGACCGGAAAGATCCCGTCGCCATACCGCCGCACGACGACCTCGTTGTGGAAGGCATCCTTGCCGGCCGGGGTGCTCTGCACGCTCTGCACGCCGTAGTCGAATGTGGACGACCCGCGGTAGACCTGGTCGAAAAACGGTGTCAGGTCGCGGCCGCTCCTCTCGTTGGCGACGGCGAAGAAGTCCGCCGGTTTTGGATGGCGGAATTCCCACTTTTCGAAATAGGCCGAAAGAACCTGCTGCATCGTCGGCCAGCCAAGCGCGCGCTCCAGCGTATGAAGCCAGAGCGCCGTCTTCGAGTACGTGATCGGCGTGGGATTGGCAGGCCAATATTCATAAGACGGCGTCGATGGGATGTCGACCGTTGGGCTTCCCCGATACCCCGAGACATAGTCGCCGGAAGTGACGCGATCCCAGTGGACGTCCTTGAAAACCCATGGCACGAACCCGCCGAAGTAGTAGCGGACAAGGCTGTAGGACGAAAAACCCGCTTCGGCGTCAGCCCGCGCGTTGGCGTATGTGTTGATGCCCTCGTCCAGCCACGCGTCCTCGAACTCGTTCGAACCGACCATCCCGTACCACCATTGATGCCCCGTTTCATGGACGACGGTGTCGCGGGAATCGAAGTCGGTTGCCGGCGACAGCCAGAAAGTGCCGCCGGTGAAGAGCGTCGGATACTCCATCCCGCCCGCCCGGCTTTGCCATGCCGGATCGATGATGGTGAGGTGCCCGTAAGGATACGGTCCGAACCACTCGCCGTAGTAGCGCAGGGCCGCGCGCGCCGCGCTGAAATACCGCTCGGCCTGCCGCGCGTGCTCCGGCTGCAGCATCAGCCGCATATCCACCGGCGGCAGCCCGGGATTGTCGAATCGCTCGCGGCGCTCCAGGTAGTCGGGGCTGGTCGTCCATGCGAAGTCATGGACGTCTTCCTGGTAATAACGGTAGGTCGTCGTCTGGTCGGCGTTGTCGTTCCGCTCTCGCTCGTCGCCGGTCGCGGCCAGCGGCCAGCCGCGCGGCACCGTCGCCCGAACGTCGTAGACGCCGTAGTCGGCGAAGAATTCGGTGGTCGCGTGGAACTGATGACAGTTCCACTTGCCGCCGTCTTCGAGGACCCCGATTTTTGGGAACCATTGCCCGAGGAAGAAATAGTTGCCCACCGCTCCGGTGCGATCGACGGCGTGGGGAATCTTCAGCGTCCAGGAAATATCCAGTGTGATCGATTGGCCGGGTTGAATAGCCGAGGGAAGCGCGACAGCCATCACCGTACGGTCGTCGCCATTGCCGTCGTCCGGCGCGATGAAGCGCATGTCCTTGGTGAGATCGACGGGCGCGATCGCGCCGCCCGTTGCCTTGATGCTGGTAACGTCGATAGCGGCAAGCTCGTCGTTCTCCAGCTCGAACGCGCCCGACCATCCTCCACCGAGCCGTTCCTCCTTCACGTAAGTGGATTGATTGTTTCGCCATGCGTTGTAGTAGAGATGAAACCGCAGCTCGCGCGTTCCAGCGTTGGCGATGTTGGTCCAGGCTATCGTCTCTCGGCCGGCGAGCGTGCGCCCGCGAGCATCGAGCTTCGCGTCAATCGTGTAGTTGGCGTTGCGAGGCGAACGAGGTTTCGGTACGGAGCCCGATGTCCGCTCCTGAGCGTAGACGCACGTTAGAGTCAGGGAGAGGACGGCAACAGCACAGGTTGAAAAGCGAAGCACTTCCGGGAAATCCTACTAAACTTCCGGACTTACTTTTAAGTTTTTACTTCTTACCGCTTACTTGTTAATTTCTACGGATGATTCGTGCTCTGCTGTATGGCCTGGGTCCAATCGGCGCGATGGTCGGGCGGCAACTGGCGACACGCGACGGGTTTCGCGTCGTCGGCGCCGTCGACGTCGACCCCGCGAAGGTCGGCCGCGACGCCGGCGAGATCTGTGGTGTCGGGCGCCCGCTGCGCGTGAAGGTCAGCCCCGATCCGGTAGCAACGATCAAGCAGACCAGACCCGACGTCGTGGTGTTGTGCACCTCGTCCACATTGAAAAGCGTCATGCCGCAGATCGAAGACGCGTTGAAGGCCAAGGTGCCCGTCGTGACCACGACCGAAGAGTTGAGTTATCCGGTGAAGCGCAACGCCGCGATGGCAAAAAAGATCGATGCGATGGCCAGGCGCGCAAAGGTGGCCGTGCTCTCGACCGGCGTGAATCCGGGATTTGCCATGGACGTCCTGCCGATCGCCCTTACCGCCGTGTGCGAGCGGGTTGAATCGGTCACGGTGAAGCGGGTCCAGGACGCGCGCACGCGCCGCCTGCCGTTCCAGCAGAAGATTGGCGCCGGCCTGACGCGCGAACAATTCGAACGCGAAGTGGCGCGGGGGAGCATTCGACACGTGGGTCTGGCCGAATCGATCGCGATGATTGCCGACGCCCTCGGATGGCAACTCGATCGGGTGACCGACGAAGTGAAGCCGATGATTGCCGACGTCGCGGTCGCGAGCGAGTTCCTTGCCGTCGATCCCGGGTACGTGAGCGGCATCGTTCAGGAGGGCGCGGGATATCGCCACGGCACGGCGGTGATCAAGCTTCGCATCGAGGCGTATCTCGGGGCGCCCGATTCGTACGACTCGACGGTGATCGAAGGGAATCCGAAGCTGACGATGAAGATCCCGGGCGGAGTGCCCGGCGACATCTCCACGGCCTCCATCGTGGTGAACTCGATCCCCAAGCTCCTGGCCGCGCCGCCCGGACTGCAGACGATGCGAAGCCTGCCGCTGCCGTCGTACTTCGGCTGGCGGTAACACGCTTGGTGCGACGGCCCGAGCGTTGCATACGCCGGGTTCATGACAAACTTCTTCGTTTACATGATCGGCGTGCTGCTCGTCGTCGGAGCGCTGGCATATGGCGCGAGCCTGATGCACATCAGTGCCACATGGATCGCGGTAGGCGCGGTGGCGATCGTGGGGTTTGGCGTAATGGGCGCCATCGTGAAGACTCGCCAGAAAGAACCGTCTTAGAACGCGACGCTGTCAGCGGGCGGGGGCGGTGCCGTATGGCCGGGGCACACGTCATAGGGTGCCGTTCCCAGCAGGAAGTAATCCTCGTACGCGTTCGGCCTCCCGTCGTCGGTGTTCAGGAGCTTGCACGAATCGGTCGCGCGCAGCCCGCTGGCGCGGCAGACGGTCACTTTCTCCACGTCGTTCGACGGTTGGAACCAATCGGGCGCCTGCCCCGCTGTCGCCTTCATCATGAAATGCGCCCACGCCGGCACCGCTACCGTTCCGGCAAAGCCGCGGTCCATGATTTTCTTGTGGTCGTCGTAGCCGAACCAGACACCGGTCACAAGGTGCGGGGTATAGCCGATGAACCAGGCGTCGCCGTAATCGTCGGTGGTTCCCGTTTTGCCGGCGGCCGGAAGCTTGAACCCTTCGGTCCGGGCGCGACTTCCCGTTCCGCGGTTGATCACGTCGGCGAGCATGCTCGACATCAGGAATGCGGTGCCGGGCCGAATCGCGCGATACGGCTGGCGCGCCTGCGACTGCTGCCACACAACCTGTCCCGTTGAATCCTCGATGCTCGTAATAAGCGTATGAGGCGCGACGATTCCGCCGTTGGCGAACGCGCCGTAGGCGGATGAGAGATCCAGCAGCGAAACCTCAGCAGTGCCAATCGCGAGCGACGGCACGCTTGGAAGGGGCGAGCTGATTCCCAGCCGCCGCGCGTAACTCTGGGTCGTACCGATGCCCACCAGCTGCATCAGGTGAACCGCCGCACGATTGCTGGACACCGTCAGCGCCTGCCGCAGCGTATAGCTGGAGGCTTCGTGTTCGCCCGACGGCAGCCACGCGCCCTGCGGAGTGTTGATGGGCGTGTCGAGGTCCGTCATCAGGGAGCTGGGCGTGTAACCTTGCTCGATTGCGGCGGCAAATACCAGCGGCTTGAACGCCGAACCCGGCTGACGGCGCGCCTGCGTGGCGCGATTGAACGGGCTCTGGTGGAAATCGCGTCCGCCCACGAGCGCGAGGACCTCGCCGGTCCGCGGATCGATGGCCACCAGGGCGCCTTCGAGCCGGCCCCGCAAGCCGGCGGGCCCCGGCCCCTTCTTCAGCGGGTCGATTTGCTGGAGCCGGGCGGTGATGGAATCTTCGGCTCGTTTCTGCAGGTTGATGTCGACGGTGGTGTGGATGCGCAGGCCGCCGCGAAGCACGTCGCCTTCGCCGAATTGACTCATCACCTCGCGCCGCACCGCCTCGACGAAATAGAGCGCGCAAGGCTGGCTCCCCTCGCCGTCCGGGACGGTGAGATGGCCCGGGTCGTAGGAATCGTGCCGCTCCGGAATCAACGCAATCGGCGCGGCGACCGCCGCCGCATACTCGCCGCGGCTGAGATTGCCGGCCGCATACATTTCGCCGAGCACCGTGTCTCTGCGCAACTTTGCCAGCGCGGGTGCCGTGCGCGGTGAGCACGCGGACGGACATTTGATGAGGCCCGCCAGCAACGCCGCCTCCCCAGGCGTGAGATCCGCCGCGGTCTTGCCGAAATATCCGCGCGCGGCCGCCTCGACGCCGTAGTGGCTGTCGCCCAGGTAGATACGGTTCAGATAGGCTTCGAGGATTCGGCGTTTCGGGAACCGGCGCTCGATGCGCAGCGCCAGCAGCGCCTCCCTCACTTTCCGGTCGAGTGTCCGGCTGCGCGTCAGCGCCACGAGGCGCACCAGCTGCTGAGTGATGGTGCTGCCGCCCTCTTTCAGGCCGCCTTCCTTCAAATCGACCAGCGCGGCGCGCGCGACCCCAATCAGATCCATCCCGGCATGTTTGAAAAAGTGACGGTCCTCGGCGGCCAATACCGCCATGACCATCGATTTTGAGACTTGATCGAGGCTGACGCTGGTGCGGTCCTCGGTGGCGAACGAAAAGATGACATGGTTGTCGCGGTCGTACACGAGGGACGCCTGCGGGGCTGTATCGATCTGCATCTCGCGGGACACGTCGTTGAGCCCGCTCGCGAAGCCTTGCAGCGATCCAAGACAAAACATCAGTCCGGCGGCAAAGAGTGACCATGAAAAATAGGGGGCGATCTGTTTTGCGCGAGCGAATCGGGCTTGCCGTGGGGGGGTATGCCGCATGCGTTCCTTCCTAAGTGCTTCGAACTGCAAGCGAAATACCACTTCGTACGGGGTTTGTTAGGAGTTGGCATCAGCGTTGCTCTAGGGATGAGTGAGTTTGACTTCTCACGTTTCGCGTCCTGCGAAATGTAAAGCGCCTGCCAACGTGACGGGAGGCAACATCGCCTCCCGGCCCACCCAACTAAAGTAAAAAGTCAAAAGTAAAAGGTCAAAAGTGAAAAGGGAAAAGGGAAAAGGGAAAAGGGAAAAGGGAAAAGTCAAAAGCCCAAAAGGCGAAGGGTTGAAACCAGGATGTGAGTCGGTGCGAACGTTTTGCGGCAGTGTTGCGTGTATGCGTACACTTCAACTTTGAACTTTTCTCACTCTCCCAGCCAGCCGCCGAACGATTTCAGCCGCTCCACGTGGTCGAACACAATCTTCATCATGGCGGTGATGGGAAGCGCCAGCACGAGCCCCCACGGGCCCCACAACGAGCCCCAGAACAGCAGCGCCATCGTGACGGCTAGCGGGTTCAGCGCGAGGCGCTTGCCCAGCAGCTTCGGGTAGAGCACCTGGAACGCAATCAGATGGAGGCCCAGCACCGTGCCGCAGATGACAGCGATGCCGGCGCGATGGATCTGACCGATTCCGACTATCAGCGGCGGCACAACCGCGACCAGCACGCCGAAATAGGGAAGAAGGCTCAGGATTCCGCTGAGCGAACCGACGATGAAAGAGTAGGGAAGCCCGATCAGTCTGAAAATCAGGCTGCCTGTCACCGCGAGAAATATTCCGATCAGCGCGTTGCCCGCAAGGAACGTCTTGATCATCGCCGAGATTTCGCCAAGCGTCGCGTGCGCCACCCTGCGGTGCGACGGGTCGAAGAGCTCGACCGTGGATTTACGCACGTGCTCCTTCCACGTCAACATGAAGTAGGCGAGGAAGGGCACGAATGTGGCCGACATGATCAGATCCGATAGCGTGCCCAGGCCGGTTGCGATGGCGTCGGCCGGGCTGGTCTGTCGCAGCACGGTCATGCCCTGCGTGCCGCCTTGCGTTGAGCCTCCAAGAATGCTCTCGGTTGTCGATTGAATCTGCTCGGCGGGCCTGCGAAACCTGATGATGAACGCGCGTATCTCGTCCGAGTAGGTCGGCAACTGCTTGATGAAGTCGGAGATTCTCGCGTAGGTGACGGAGATGCCGATACCGATCGACGCAAGCATCAGGAGCACGACAAGGAGCGCCGCGGCCCAGCGCGGAACTCTGGTCCACTCGAGCAGCTGCACCACCGGTTCCAGAATGAAAGCCACGAGCACGGCCGAGATCATCACGATGAGCGGCGCTTTGCCGTAGTAGACGATGGTGAGCAGCACGCCCAGGGCGACCACGATCTGCGCGTGAGACGCGGCAACCTGCAGGCGGCGCCGCTCGGGCTGCCGCGCTTGATCGGCGTCGGTGTGGCGCTTTTCGGTGGCCTGTGTCATCTGGTGTACACCCCTCCGGGAGCGGGAAACGCTGCAAAGGATCAGCGATGGCCCAGGGCGCCGTTACAGCAGTGTGCTGTCCAGCGCTCTGACGATGACGCTGTCCTGGCGGTAACGGCGCTCGAGCGCCTGTCGAAACTGCGTCCACCACGCGCGGTCGAGCGTCTCGGTCATCACCTCGAAGATCACGATGTCGTCGCGAGTCGTCTCGCCGGCCTCATCTTTCCACACGCCGCGGGCGGGGGCGCGTGTATAGGCGGTGACGCCGCCGAATCGATCGGCGAGCTCGTGGCGCAGGTCCACGTACTCGCGTGCCTCGAAAGCATGCCCTTGGTTGTCATACAGCGGCAATAAAATCTGCACGAGGTACATGAATCGCGGCTAGCGGCTGCCCGTCGCATACACCAGCGACGTCGGGTCCACGCGCGCGCCGTGCAGCCGCACCGTCCAGTGAAGATGAGGCCCCGTCACGCGTCCCGTGGCGCCCACCAGGCCAACGATGGTGTCGGGCTGCACCTCGGCGCCTTCCTTCACGCGGAATTCCGAGAGGTGCGCGAACAGAGAATACAGGCCGTCGCCGTAATCGACGATCACGGTGTTGCCGGTAAAGTAGAGCGGCTCGGCCAACGCCACCGTTCCGTGGTTCGACGCGCGAATCGGCGTGCCGGTGGGGCTGAGAAAATCGACGCCTGTGTGGGGACTCCGCCTCTGGCCGTTGAAATAGCTCACGGTACCGAAGTTGCTTGTCGGCGCGCCGTCGACCGGCAGAAGAAACGATCCGGTCCAGCGCCGCGGGGTGGTCCGGGCGTAGATCTCTGTCAACTTTCTGTCGTCGCGCGTGATCTGTTCCATCGCCGACGCGGGCGGGTTCACGAACTCCTCCGCAACCCGAAGGCGCCGCACCTCAAATTTCCTGGCGGCGACCCTCAGCAGCCGCACCTGGCTGCCGATCGTCATCCGGTAAAGGCCGGGCTTGGTGTCCAGGTCGATCCCGACAAGCGCGTTCCAGGTCTGGCGCTGCTCGTCGAAGGCAAGCGGGATGCGCTTGCCGAACACCGAGGAGACGACCGACTCCAGCTCGGATGGCCCACTCACGTCGACGCGCACCACTTCGCCTGGCTGGATCGAGCGTGACAAAAGCGTGATGGTCTGGCCCGCGGCCGGGTCGACGCCGGACGCGGAGCACGCCATGGCGCATAGCGCGACGCGTATGGCTGCGCGCATCATTTCTCCAGTGGCCTCCAGTGGCCTCCATTGTCTGTGAAATGCGGGTAAACGTCCGAACGAAGGGCTCGTATATCAAAGGGTAGATGCTGCCTGCCGCTCCTGTCCGGAGCCCGTGAACCGACCCGTCCGTTCCCTGACGTCCGCCATAGGAGAGATCGTACGCTCCGATTCGCTGTCAGTGTTTGTCTGGCAGCCGCTCGCGGTGTATGCGTATTTGTGCCTTCCCCGAATCGCGCTGGTGCTGCGCGATCGCTCAACCGAGCTCCAGCTCACGCATGGGTTCTTCGACCAGACGCTGGCCTACGTCAGCGTGCTGATCGCCCTTTATCACTTCTTCAGGATTTTTCGTCCGCCGGCGTTGCGCCAGTCGCTCGTGCGCATCCTCATGATCTGGCTGCACATCGATTTCCTGCTGCGCTGCGGCGAGGCCGCGCTGATGTATCAATTCGACATCGGCTACTCGTCGCTCTTTTTTTATCATCTTCAGTGGCAATCGGTGCGGTTGGCGTTCTCGCAGCATTGGCTGCTGATTCTCGCCGCAGTGTGGATCATCGCCGCCGCGGATTGGATGTTCCGGGCGCTGCTGCCGGCTGTCCCGTGGCCGGCTTCGAGGCGTCCGGCGCGCGCCGCCGCGGTGCTCTTGCTGCTGTTCGGCGCTCGCGGCGCCTACGTGCTGCACCGCGAATGGCGGCGCGTGCCGGAAGACTTCGCCGCCGCGTCGCTGGCCCTGAACTTGCGGACGTATCTGGACGAGCAGAGCGGGTTCGGGCGCGTCAACCTGACTCCCACCGAGCGCAATTATTTGCGGACGCTTGGCATCGGTCTGGGGCGCCTGCAGAGGCCCGCAGTGCATCCGCACGCTCCCAACCCGCCGCTGAATCTGATCACGATTTATCTCGAGGGGTTTCAGGCGAACTTCACGCAGGCGGGGCATGGACCCTTCGCGGGCCTCACCCCCAACATCGATCGTTTTGCATCGCAGTCGGTCTTCATGAGCAGCTTCTACAATGCTGTCACGCCGACGATCAATGCGCTCATCTCGAGCCAGTGCGGCATTCTGGCGCAGGTGGAAAACGACGCGCTGGAAACCGATCGCGGGTACACGAGAAATTTACGGTGTCTGCCTGATGTGCTGCACGAAGCCGGGTACCACCAGGAATTCTTCGGCGGCGCCGACAGCGGCTTCGCCGGCAAGCGGCTGTTCTTGAACGCGCACCACTTCGACGCCGTCTGGGGCTGGGAGCGCTGGGGACAGAACGAGGTGTACGCCGAAGAAGGGCGGCGCAACGCGTGGGGATTGAACGACACCGACCTGGTGCGCGAAGCGATGCTGCGCCTGCCCGAGCTTGCGGCGCATCCGCCGTTTCATCTGTCGCTCCTGACGGTGAACACGCACCAGCCGGGATACCAGGCGCCCGACTGCCCGGAGTACCGGAGGGATCGCGTGATGCTGAACGCGATCCATTGCACCGACCGCGCGTTCGGCATCCTGATGGACGCGCTCGAGCGCGGCGGCTACTTGAAGAACACGGCGATCATCGTGATGGGCGACCACACGATGTTTCCAACGCCCGAAGGGGCGGCTGCGCTGGGGCCGGCGGCGGCCGGATGGTTCGGCAAGGTGTTCATGGCGCTCCATTGGCCGGCTGAGCCCGTGCCGGGCGTGATCGAGTCGCCCGCATACACGCCGGACTTCGCGCCGATGGCGCTCGATATTCTCGGGTTCCGGCCGCTTCCACGATTCGCGTTCGGGCGCTCGCCGATCTCCGCGCCCGATCCGCGTCATACGCTGGTGGCGGCGCATTTTCAGATTCTGAACGGAGAGATGACGCCCGCGGTTCCCACCGTGGACGAGGAGTGCACGCCGGAGATGCTCGAGCGAACGAAGTTGAATCCTGCGACGGGATCGATCTCGGCGTGCGGCCGCGAAAGAATTATCGAGTCGGTCGAGGAGCAGCTGCTCGCCAACTCCTCGAACGATTGACGATTGTGACCCCGCTGGAGGACGATTTGCGAGGGTCCAGTACTGCGCCCCGGGGCGCGTTTGCCGTGAAAACCTGGACGTTTCGACAAATTCGCTTCGCGGCACGCGCGTTGCAAAACGGCCCCGGATGAAAACTCCCAGAACAGATCGCCGTGAATTTTGTGTCCACGCCGTGTCGTTTGTTGCGCTCGCGTCGCTGGTCGAAAGCTGCGGAGGCGGAGGCAGTCCCACATCGTCTGGAGGCGGGACCGGTTTCCCGGCGCTCCCGATCCTCACCGGGGCGTCAGCCAACAACAACGTCACGCTGACCGTTGACGCGAGCTCCCCGCTGGCCACCGTCGGAAACGCCGCGCTCGTACAAGCGAGCGTGGGAAGTTTCCTCGTCGCGCGCACCGCGCAGGATACCTTTACCGCGCTCACCGCTGTCTGCACGCACCAGGGTTGCACCATCACGGGATATCAGTCGTCGACGTACGGGTGCCCGTGCCACGGCTCGGAGTTCAGCACCGCGGGCGGCGTCAAGAACGGGCCGGCAGCGAGTCCGCTCAGACAGTTCGCCACGCAGTTTGTCAATAACGTGTTGACGATTAACCTCTCGTGAAAAAATTATCCCAGGCTGGACAAACCCGGGTCGACGGAGTAAAAACCCTCCATCCATGTCCGGCCACCACCCTGAACGCCCCATTCTTCTGGCCTTGCTGGCAGTGTTGGCCGCCGGGCCCCGACTGCTCGCCCAGGATCATTCCGGCGTCTATCCGCGGATGGACATCCAGAACGGCGCGCTGCTGTATGGCGCCAATTGCGCCCAGTGCCATGGGGCGACCGGCGACGGCATTCCTGGCGTCGATCTGAAGGCCGGCATCCGTCGCGTGTCGACGGACGAGCAACTCGCCCAGCTCATCGTCACCGGCATTCCCGGCACCGCGATGCCGGCGACGCCGTTCGGTCCGCCTGAGGCCATGGCCTTGGTGGCATACCTGCGATCCATGCGCGACTTCAACGCGCCGGCGGTCATGGTCGGCGATGCGGCTCGAGGGCGCGCGCTGTTCGAAGGGAAGGGCGCGTGCACGAGCTGCCATCGGGTGCAGGCAACAGGCTCCCGCGTGGCGCCCGATCTGAGCGATATCGGCGCGACGCGCGCGGCCGACGCCATCTGGCACTCGTTACTCGATCCGACGAGCGCAATGAGGCCGATCAACCGTCCCCTGAAGATCGTGACGAAAGACGGCAGGACCATCAATGGGCGCCGGTTGAACGAAGATACGTATTCTCTGCAGATCATCGATGACCAGGAGCATCTGCTCTCGCTCATGAAGAGCGACCTTCGTTCGTTCACCGTGATCAAGACCTCGACGATGCCGTCCTACAAGGACAAGCTGACGTCGCAGGAGACTGCCGACATCGTGAGCTACCTCGTCTCCTTGAAAGGCCTGATCTGATGCGCCGCCGCTTTTTGCTCCTGGCCCTCCGCCCGTTGCCCTGCCTGGCGATGCTGCTTCTGCTTGCGCAGGGTCGATCCAGCGCGCAGGTGACGGCGGATCGCATCAGCAAGGCCGCATCGGAACCGCAGAACTGGTTGACCTACTCCGGCTCCTACATGAGCCAGCGGCACAGCGCACTGAAGCAGATTACGCCGGCCAACGTGAAGAACCTCGAGCTGAAGTGGGTGTTCCAGGCGCAGTCGCTGCAGACCTTCGAGGCCACGCCTCTGGTGGCCGACGGGATCATGTATCTCACGCAGGCACCCGACGACGTCGTGGCGCTCGACGCGAAAACCGGGCGCGTCTTCTGGATCTATCACTACGTGCTGCCCCAAAGCCTCGCGGTGTGCTGCGGGCAGGTGAATCGCGGCCTCGCGATGCTCGGCGACACGCTCTTCATGGGCACGCTCGACGCGTACATCGTCGCCATCGACGCCAGGAGCGGTCACCCGATTTGGAAAACCAAGGTCGCCGAAAACGCGCTTGGTTACGCGATCGCCGTTTCACCGCTCGTCGTCAAAGACAAGGTGATCGTCGGCGTGGCCGGCGGCGAGTACGGGATCCGCGGATTCATCGCCGCGTTCAACGCGCAGACGGGCAAGGAAGCCTGGAAGTTCCACATCATTCCGGAGCCCGGCGAGCCGGGCCATGAGACGTGGGCAGGGGACAGCTGGATGCACGGCGGCGGCTCTGTCTGGGTGACCGGCTCCTACGATCCGGCGCTCAACCTGACTTACTGGGGCACCGGAAATCCGGGCCCCGACTGGAACCCGGCTCAGCGCAAGGGAGACAACCTCTACACCGACAGCGTGCTGGCGCTCGACGCCGACACCGGCACGCTGAAGTGGCACTTCCAGTTCACGCCGAACGATGGATACGACTACGACTCGGTGCAGGTGCCGGTGCTCGTCGACGCAAATTGGAACGGCGCGCCGCGCAAGCTCATCTACTGGGCCAATCGAAACGGATTTTTCTACGTGCTCGATCGGACGGATGGAAAATTTCTCTTCGGCAAGCCGTTCGTCAAGGTGAACTGGGCGAGCGGGCTTGACCGGAACGGCCGCCCGATTCCGACACCGCAGCCCGAGGGCGCCGAAACGTACCCGGGCCTCGCCGGCGGCACGAACTGGTTCTCCCCCTCCTATAACCCGCGCACCGGCCTGTTCTACGTGTCGGCGTGGGAACATTACCGGAACATTTTCCAGCCCGTGCAGCAGGAATACCAGGAAGGACGGCAGTTCAACGGAGGGCGCGGCGCGAGCCCCATTGCAGGCGTGGCGAACATCCCGACGCTTCGCCGGGGGCCGATCAACACCTGGACCGAAGAGCTGGGCACCGGGGCGGTGATCGCGATCGATCCAAAAACCGGGAATCAGGAATGGCGGTATGAGATGACGGACGTCACAGACGCCGGCATTCTCACGACCGACGCCGATCTCCTGTTCACCGGCGGCCGCGAAGGGCATTTTCACGCCCTCGACTCGCGTTCGGGCACGCTGCTGTGGAAGGCGAGCCTCGGCGGCCCGATTTCGTCCGGCCCCATGACTTACATGATCGAGGGCAAGCAGTACGTCGGCGTCGCGGCCGGGAACGGGTACTTTGTATTCGGGTTACGTGAGTGATTCGGGGCCCTGCCACCACCCTTGAGGAGAAGCCAATGCAGAAAACGATGTTAACGACCCTGTCCGTTGGAATCGTTCTGTGCTCTGCCCAAGCGTTCGCGCAATCACCCAAAGCGGCAACCTATATCACCGATGATGAGGTCAAGACGGTCCTCGTTCAACCGGGCACCGATCACACGATCAGAGTCGTCGATATCGGCAACGAGAATCTGGCTGTCGGGATCATCCATCGCGGTGCCACTGGCGCGGCCGCCCGAGGTGCGGCCCAGGGAGCTGCGGGAGGCGGAGCGGCAGCGGGAGGCCGAGCGGCGGCAGCGGCGGGAGGGGGAGCGGCGGCGGCACCGGAATGCGGCGAACGGGTTGCCGCTCCGCCAAGAGGCATGGCTACCGGACTCCTTCACGACTCGCAAACCGAAGGTTACGTGATCGTGTCAGGCGGAGGCACGATGGTCACGGGCGGTCACATTGTCAACGGTCGCAGGTCGCTGCCGGACAGCGACGTCACGAAGGTGCTGAACGGTCCGTCGTGCAGCGGCATGATTGGCGGAAACGATGTCGTGACAAGAGTGGTGAAAACAGGCGATGTGATCATCATTCCCGCGGGTGTGCCGCATGGCTGGTCGGAGATTCCCGATCACGTCGATTACCTCAGCATCCGGCCGTCGGATCATATTCTCCAGGCCGGCTACGTGAATCCCGCGATCAAGAAATAGGGCGGTCTTGACGCCGAGCCAATGAGCGCAGCCGACTTCTCGGGGCGGCACCCACTCGTTGCGCTCGGCGTCCTCCTCACACTCCGCGACCGTGCCAACCGCGCGCTGCTCACGGTGGCGGTGCCTTGCTTTGAAGTTCAGGGCAGCGTCAACGCCAGATACTCGCCTGAATAATTCGCTCCGCTGATCGCCACGATGACGTACTGCTTGCCGTTGACCGAGTAGGTCATCGGCGAGCCGCTTTGAGGCGCCGGCATCCATACCGCGCCCACTTGCTCGCCGGTCTGCTTGTTGTAGGCGCGAAGCATGGCGCCGCGCCCGCGATCCGGGTACGTGTTGAACCCCGGATCCCCCACAATGACCAGCGTCTTTGTCACGAGCACGCCGACGCTGCCGGCCTGTCCGGTCTTCGGAAGGGTCAGTCCCTTCAGCGCCGGAGAATTCTTGATCCCGTCCGGCGTGTCGCCATGCGGCACCATCCACATGAGCTCGCCTTTATCGACGTTGATCGCGGACAGCACGCCGTACGGCGGCTTGATGATCGGCAGACCCTGAACCGTCAGACCGCCGGCATTGACGGGCGGCGCCGCTCCACCGGCCGGCGCCCCCGCGGCTGAAGGCGGTGCGCCGCGTCCGGTCCCGCGTCCGGTCCCGCGCGCAGGAGCGGGCGCGTCGGCGGCGGCCGCGAGCGGCGAATCGGCTGCCATGCCGAACCCCGGTCCCAGGCTTTCCCGGAATTCACGGCCCTCGATGCCCTGGATGTAACGGATGTCGGAGAAGCCCTTTGGCGGCGGAGCCACCGAGTAAGCGTTGAGACCCGAATTCGCTGCCTGCGAATAGAACACGTGCGTTTCCGGATCGTAGCCCGCACCCGGCCAGTTCGTGCCGCCGCCCGCCGCACCGAGGCTGATCGCGCCGAGCAGTCCCTTGTCGGAGCCGGCGATCGACGGCAGGAACATCGGCCCCGTCTTGTAGCGTTTCAGCTGTTCGAGTGCCTGCGCGCGCAGCTCTGGCGTGAAGTCGATCACATCCTCCGGCACCCTGAACACGTTTCTGGCGTAGGCCGGCGGCTTGGTCGGAAACGGCTGCGTGGCCGAGGTCTTCTCGCCCGGCACGTCTGACTGAGGCACCGGCCGCTCCTCGATGGGCCACACCGGCTTTCCCGTGACGCGATCGAACACGTAGAGGAACGATTGCTTTGACGGCTGCAGCACCGCTTTGATCGGCCTGCCATCGACAACGATGTCGGCGAGAATCGGCGCCGATGAAATGTCGTAGTCCCAGATCGGATGATGCACGAGCTGGAAGTGCCACTTGCGCTGCCCCGTTTTCAGATCGACGCACACGAGGGTGTCGCCGAACAAGTTGTTTCCCGGTCTGTGCCCGCCATACAGATCCGACGTCGGATCTTCAACGGGCAGGTAGACCAGGCCAAGCTCTTCGTCAGCCGTGATCTGCGTCCAGACGCCGGTGTTGCCGTTCACGGCCCACGAGTCGTTCTCCCACGTGTCGCTGCCGAACTCGCCCGGACCAGGGATGGTGTTGAACTTCCACAACATCTTTCCGGTGCGCACATCGAACGCGCGCACCAGACCTTTCGTGTTGTTGTGCGTCACCGGCGTGAACCCTTCCTTCATCGACGAGCCGATGATGGCGACATCGCCGACGACGGCAGGCGTTGAATGAAGGCCGATCTCTCCGGTCTCCAGATCGATTTGGGTATTGGTGCCGGTTATAGCGCCCACCTTCAGATCGACCACGCCATGCGTGCCGAACGAGTCGATCATCGAGCCGGTTTTGGCGTTGAGCTCGATCAGCCGGTAGCCGGTGGTGACGTACAGCACGCGCTCGTCCCCGCGGCCGTCGGTCCAGTAGGCGACGCCCCGCCCCGAAAGCTGACGGGGGGCGATCGCCGCGCGGTTGCCCTCGCGATAGCTGTGCGCCCAGATCAGCTCGCCCGTCTTGGCGTCCAGCGAGATCACCGAGCGCCGCACGCCCGCGGTCACGTAGAGCGAGCCCTTGACCATCAGCGGCGTCCCCTCGAGCTTGTACTCGGGCCGCGGTCCAAGATGATCGGTTTTGAACCGCCAGGCGACCTGCAGCTTGTTGAAATTCGACGCGTCGATCTGGTCGAGCGGCGAGTACTTGGTGCCCTTGATGTCGGCGGTGTAAGCCGGCCACTCACCGTTGGCGGTGCTCGGCTTGCCCGTCGCGGCCGACTGGCCCGAAAGAGGCGTGATGACCCAAAGAACCACGACCGCGAATGCCCCACACGCCAGCACGAATCTGCGCGACATAGCTACCCCCTTTTTGTTCGAAAGAGCGCGAGCACGGGCCGGCGCGCGCGTTGCGGCACGCCGACCGCCTTCCGGAAAACTTGATTGGATCGGATTATAGATCCGAAAACACCGGGGACTAACGAGCGGTGAAGGATATCAGGTCGATGCGCGACGCTTGCAGGGCAAAGCCCTCGCACGAGGCCGCCGTAATCCTGAGGGTCCCAGAGGACGGGTCGGCAGTTGCCGCGGTTGTCCCGATGCCCGAAATGGAACATTCGGCCGCGGCCGAAGCGCTTGCCCGCTCCGCGGCCGGGCCGACCAGAGAAGATTCCCCAACCACCGCGAACAGCAGGACGAATCTGAGCAGCATCTGTCGCATGTTCCGCCTCCTGCTCCTTACTGAAGCGGCTCGGTAAAAAGGTTACAGATGCTAAGATTTCCGGCGAATGCCCTCCGCAGCAGGCTTGGCGGCCGGCCATCCGGCGCCGTCTCGCGCTCCGTGGTGGATGTTCGCGCTCGCTGCCGCGTTCGCCGGATATTTCGGTCTGCTCCTCTACAGCGATTTCACGCGTCCGGAGCCCACAGGTTTCATTCCGCAAATCCGCGATTCGACGATGACGCTGAAAGCTGTGTTACCGGGGTCGCCGGCGGGGCGAGCCGGCCTCCTGCCGGGCGATCGCGTCTTGGCGGCCAACGGCATTCCGATTCGCAATCGTCTCGATTGGCTGTCGACTGAAACAAATCTGCAGATTGGGGGTCCGTTAACTTTGACCGTGGCGCGCGACGGGGCCCCGCGGAGCGCGACGCTGGTGCTCTCACGCACCCCGGCGCGCTTCTGGCTGAGCACAGCCGGCACGACGCTAGTCCTCGCGCGCGCGGTGCAGCTCGTCACGTTGGTGTTCGCGTGTGTTGTCGCGTTCAAGCGGCCCGACGATCTGACGGCGCGGCTCGGAGGGTGGCTGCTCGCCACGATCGCGGTGTATTCGATCGTGCTGCCGTATGGAATTGCTTCGACGTGGCGTGCGTTGCCGAGGCTTGCCGGCCTGGCGTTGTGGCTGCCGCTGGCGAGCAGCCTGGCCGTGGCCGCCGTGTTCTTCACCTTCTTCGCGACGTTTCCGCGGCCTCTGGTGCCTTCACGCGTGGCATGGGCGGCGCTGTGGGCGCCGATGGCGCTCGCGGTGTGGCCGCAGCTGCGATTCGCCGCGCGGATGGTCTACGGGCCCGGACCCGGCGACGGATCGCCCGACTGGACGGCGATCAGCATCTCAGCGACCTCGCTCTATACGGTGGGGGCGCTCGGTGTCCTCCTCGCCGGCTATCGCCGCTTGACTGACGTGACCGAGCGCCGGCGCGTTCGTGTGCTCGTGTTCGGTTCGGTCGTCGGCTTCGCCGGTCTGCTGCCAGTCATCAGTGCGTACTGGACGCGGCCGGACGCCGCGACGGATTATTCGGCATTTGCGTCGCCGGTCGCGGCCCTCGGCACCATCGCCGGACTCGCACTGCCAACCTCGTTCGCCTACGCAATCCTTCGCCATCGTCTGTTCGGCGTCGGCTACATCATCCGGCGCGGATTGCAATATGCGCTCGCGCGTCGTGTGCTGGTTTCGGCGGTGCCGGCGCTCGCGGCGCTATTCCTCGCCGATCTCTGGTTTCATCGCCAGGTGCCGCTGGCGGACGTTCTGCGCGCGCGCGGTTGGGTCTATGCCGGGCTTGCGACGATCGCCGTCGTTGCGCGGACACAGCGCGATACCTGGCTCGACGCGCTCGATCGGCGTTTCTTCCGCGAGCGGTACGGCGCAGAACGTTTACTGCGGGCAGTCACCGAACAGATCCGGCAGGCTGCAAGCGTGGCGCTGATTGCTCCGCGCGTCATGGATGAAATTGACGACGCGCTACACCCTGAATTTGCGGCGCTCCTTCTCCGGAGTGCCGTGCGAGATTCGTACGACGTGGTTGCGGTAACGCCACCGGATGCCGATCCCGGCCCGCTGTCATCGACGGACAAGGTCGTCGGCCTGCTCGAATGGCTGCAGAAGCCCTTGCAGGTGCCCGCGGCTGATCGAGCGGGCCTCCTTCGCCAGCTTCCTGACGGCGAGATGGACTGGCTGCGACGATCGGCTGCTGAGATGGTGGTGCCGCTGGGATCAATCCACAAGGGCGCTGTCGACGGATTGATCGTTCTGGGTGCAAAGCGATCCGAGGAGCCCTACAGCGTGCAGGATGAGGATCTCCTGATGGCGATTGGCGACAGTCTCGGTCTGCTCGTCGCGCGCGAAGCACCGGCGCCGCAGACCAGCGATCTGCTCGAGGACTGCCCTGAGTGCGGCACATGCTACGACTTCGGCACCACTCGCTGCCCTCGCGATGGAGCGGCACTCGCTGTTTTATCCTTGCCGCGTCTGTTGGGCGGACGCTATCGCCTGGAGCGCCGCGTCGGCCGCGGCGGAATGGGCACCGTGTATGCGGCGCACGATGCCGCGCTTTCCAGGCTCGTGGCGGCGAAGGTCCTGCGCGATGATCTCGTCGGAGGAGCCCAGGCGGCCGAACGATTTCAAGCCGAGGCGCGGTTGGCGGCCGCGCTCGCGCATCCGAACGTTGTGACGGTGCACGACATTGGCGTCACCGCCTCCGGCCGCGCCTTCTTCGTCATGGAGCTGCTCGAGGGGAAGACGCTGCGGCAGGAGCTGCAGCTCGAAGGGCGGCTTGCGCCGTCGCGTGTGCTGCACATCATGCGGGGCGTATCGGCAGCGGTCGACGCGGCGCACGGGCGGAACCTGATTCACCGGGATTTGAAGCCCGAGAATATTTTTCTGTGTCAATCAAACGACCTCCCAAAAGTCATGGACTTCGGCCTGGCGAAGGCGCTCGAAGCCAGCGCGACGACGGTCCTGACCGAACCGGGCTTGGTCGCCGGCACGCCTCCCTACATGGCGCCCGAGCACATTCGCGGCGGAGAGCCCTCTGCCGACTGGGATCTATGGGCGCTCGCGGTGACGGCGTTCGAGATGATCGCCGGCGACATTCCGTTCGCCGGAGCGCCGGGGACGAATCTTCGTCTGGACTACCTTCCGGCCGCTCTGCGCCCGGTGTTCTCGCGCGCGCTCGCCGCGGATCCCCTGGACCGGCCCACCAGCGCCGGCGAGTTTCTGAATGAGCTCGATCGCGCGTTCGCGGTTTCCCATGTCTGATCCCCGCTTCTTGACGACGAGATGGACCGTGGTGGTGGCCGCCAGCGACGATTCGGCGCCGGGGTCGCGCGAGGCGCTGTCTCAGCTCTGCGAGCGCTACTGGCCGCCGCTCTACAGCTACGCCCGGCGGCAGGGCTGTAGCGTCGAGCGGGCACAGGATTTGACCCAGGCGTTCTTCGCGCGGTTTCTCGAGAAGCGGGACGTGCGGGACGCCGACCCCGGCCGGGGCAAGTTCCGGTCGTTCCTGCTCAGTTCGTTCAAGCATTTCATGGCGAACGAGTACGACCGCGAGCGCGCGAAGAAGCGCGGCGGCGATCAGGTGATGATCGCGCTCGAAGTCGATGCGGCCGAAGCCCGATACGCCGCCGAGCCGGCGGACGCGCTCACGCCGGAAATGCTGTTCGAGCGGCAATGGGCGCTAGCGCTGATCGATCGCGTGATGAGCAGCCTGCGCGCCGACCTCGCGCGGTCCGGCAAGGAAGCCACGTTCGACCAGCTGAAGGGATTGTTGATGGGCGAGAAGGAGGACGGCGGTTACGCCCAGATCGCCCGCGCGCTGGGGACGACGGAGGGCGCCGTGAAGGTCACCGTGCACCGGCTTCGCCGCAAATTCCGGGACACGTTGCGGTCGGAGATTATGGCCACGGTCTCGGACGATTCGGAGATAGACGAGGAGATTCGCTATTTGATCGGAGTATTGCAGGGGTAGCCTCAGGATCGCAGGTGTAACCTTGCCGCGCGTTCGCTTCAGTAACGGGTAGAGGAGGCGAACGTCATGGCCGTTAACACCGAATTACCCGACTTCGTCAGGGATTCACTCGCCAGAGGGCTTGCGCGCAAGGAAATCGAGACCGTGCTTCTCGGGGCGGGCTGGGACGGCGACCAGGTCAGGGGCGCGCTTTCCGGGTTCGCCGAGGTCGAGTTTCCCGTTCCCGTTCCACGACCGAAGCCTTACCTGTCCGCGCGCGAAGCGTTCATGTACGTCGTGCTCTTCAGCGCGTTGTACATCAGCGCGTACAACCTCGGCAGCTTGCTGTTCGACTTCATTAACGAAGCGTTTCCGGATCCCGCTATGCGCGCACCCGGCGCGTTCGCCTACACCGGGTACACGCGTGAATCGATGCGATGGTCGGTGTCGTCGCTCGTGGTGGCATTTCCGGTCTTCCTCTATGTGTCGCGATTCGTCAATCGGGCGATCCGCGCGGACGCACGGAAACGCGGCTCCAGTACCCGCTATCAGCTCACATATCTGACGCTGTTTCTCGCGGGCAGTTGCCTGGTCGGCGACGTGATCACGCTTCTGTACAACTTCCTTGGCGGCGACCTCACAGTGCGCTTCGAGCTGAAGGTGCTTGCGGTCGCCATCGTCGCGGGACCGGTCTTCGGCTACTACCTCTGGGACCTCCAAAGCGACGAGAGGGAAATTGGGGGCAAGTCATGAAACCAATCGCGATCGCCGTGGTGTTCGCTTCGATGATTGCCGGCCTGGTCATGGTGGGTCCTCCGTCCGAGGCCCGGGCCCGCAAGCTCGACGACCGTCGCGTCGAGGATCTGCGAAGCCTGGCCGGTGCAGTCGATCTCTACCGGTCCCGGCGAGGAGCGCTCCCGGCCTCGCTCCAGGAAGCCACGCGCGAGCAGAGAGATTCTTCGCCGCTTGGCGATCCCCTCACCGGCCATCCCTATTCCTATCGGGTGATCAGTGTCGATAGGTATGAGCTGTGCGCCGATTTTCAGCGTGCGTCCGAGAGCGAAGGCCGTGCTTGGGGCGTCTGGTCTCACACCCGGGGGCGTCGATGCTTCGAGCGTAACCTTCGGCCGCGATCCCTTCAGTAACCACCAGGGAGGGATGGTATGGCGTCTGGCAGCTACCGCAAGGTCATCGGGGAGAAAGGCTTTCAGCCTTTTCTGTGGACCCAGTTTCTGGGGGCCTTCAACGACAACCTCTTCAAGATCGTCGTGTCGATGCTCGCGGTCCGGATGGCGACCGGGGCGCAGGCAGGGCGCAACCTGTCGCTCGTGGGTGCCATTTTTATCCTGCCGTTCCTGCTGTTTTCCGGCTACGCGGGTCAACTCGCCGACGTGTACAGCAAGCGCACGGTGCTCATCGTCACCAAGTCCCTTGAAATTCTGACGGCGGCGCTGGCGCTCGGCGCGTTCGCCGCCGGACATCTTGGAATGCTGTTCGTGGCGCTGTTTCTGTTCGCGCTTCAAGCAACGTTTTTCAGTCCCGCCAAATACGGCATCCTGCCGGAGATGCTCCCCGACCGCGATCTGTCGCGTGCCAACGGGCTGCTCGAGATGAGCACGTTCGTGGCAATCGTGGCGGGCACCGCCATCGGCAGCTACATGCTCGAGGTCTGGAAGGCGCAGCTCTGGCTGGTTGGCGCGTCGGTCGTGGCAATCGCCGTCATCGGATCGGTTGCCAGTTTCGGTATTCCACGCGTACCCGCGTCGTCGCCCGGCTCGCGGATCCGGTTGAACCCGGCCGGCGAAATCGTGGACGGCCTCAAGCGGCTGCGGCGCGATCGCGTCTTGTGGCTGACGGTGATCGGGATTTCGTACTTCTGGTTCCTCGGCGCGCTGTTGCAGCTGGTCACGGTGCTGTTCGGGGCCGAGGTGCTGAGACTCGACGGCCGGTGGGTCGGATTGCTCACGGCGTTTGCGGCGATCGGTATCGGCGCCGGCAGCGTCGTTGCCGGCCGCTTGTCCGGCGACAAGGTCGAGCTCGGCCTGGCGCCGCTCGGCTCGATCGGCATGGGCGCCTTCGCGGTTTTCCTCTCGCGTTGCACGACGCCGGCGTTGGCGGCGTTCAACCTGACGATGGTCGGGTTCTTCGCGGGGCTCTTTGCCGTGCCGCTCAACGCGCTGCTCCAGCAGAAGAGCGGCGAGCAGGAAAGGGGCCGGCTGATGGCCACGAACAACTTCCTGAACATGGTCGGCGTGATGCTGGCATCGGCCGCGTTGTGGTTGTGCAGCTCGTGGCTGTCGTGGGGTGCCGATCGCATCTTTCTCGTGTTCGGGCTTCTGACGCTCGCTTCGAGCATCTATGTGCTCAGCGTGGTGCCCGAGTTCACGATCCGCTTCAGCCTGTGGCTGTTCACGCACACCGTGTACCGGATCCGCATCGAAGGGCAGGAGAACGTGCCGTCGCGCGGTCCGGCGCTTCTGGTCTGCAATCACGTGTCGCACGTCGATGGCTTCCTCGTGGGATCGTGCGTGCAGCGCTTCGTCCGATTCATGGTCTACAGGCCGTACTACGAGCTGAAAGGCGTGAACCCGCTGCTGCGGATGATGAAGGCCATTCCAGTCTCGGCGGGCAGCCGGCGGGAGATGGTGGCGTCGCTCGAGCGCGCACGCGAGGAGCTACGGCAGGGGCACGTCGTGTGCATCTTCGCGGAAGGTTCCATCAGTCGAACCGGCAATCTGCTGCCCTTCAAGCGCGGCTTCGAGCGGATCGTCGAGGGACTGGATGCGCCCGTCATCCCGGTGTACCTCGACCGCGTCTGGGGCAGCATCTTCAGTTTCAAGGGCGGACGCTTCTTCTGGAAGTGGCCGGTGCGCGTGCCGTATCCGGTCACGGTTGCCTTCGGCCGTCCGATGCCCTCTTCGACATCGGCGTCCGAAGCGCGGCTGGCGATGCTCGAGCTCGGGTGCGAGGTGGCGCTCGCCAGGCGCCCGGGGAACGAAACCCTTGGGCGTCAGTTCGTCCGAACCGCGAAGCGCCAGTGGTCGTCGCTCTGCATGGCGGACTCGAGCGGCAAGAGGCTTACCTTCGGCCGCGCGCTCGCCGCGGGCCTGCTGCTCTCGCGCTGGATTCGCAAGCGAGCCAGGGGGGAGCAGAACGTCGGCGTGCTGCTGCCCTCGACGGTGGGAGGGGCGCTTGCCAACGTTGCGACGTCGCTCGCCGGAAAGGTGCCGGTCAACCTGAACTTCACTTCCGGGGCCGAGTCGATGGGCTACGCGGTGGCCCAGTGCGACATCAAGACTATTTTGACCTCGCGCGTCTTCCTGTCGAAGGCGTCTATCGAGCCGACGGCCGCCATGGTGTACCTCGAAGATGTGATGCCGCTCGTCACCCGGGCGGCCGCCATCAGAATGTTTGCGCTCGCGTTCGTGTTGCCCGTCTGGGCGTTGAATCGGCTGTTTCTCGGCGACACGGGCGACGCCGATTCGACGGCCGCAATCATCTTCTCGAGCGGGAGCACCGGCGTCCCGAAAGGTGTGGTGCTGACGCACCGCAATATCCTCGCGAACATCGACTCGGTTGGCCAGGTGTTCGAGGTCACCGGAACTGACGTGCTCCTCGGGGTACTGCCGTTCTTTCACTCCTTCGGCTTCACAGGGACGCTCTGGTTCCCGCTCATTGCGGGCATCGGCGTCGTCTACCATCCGAACCCGATGGACGGGAAAACGATCGGCGAGCTCGCCGGGCGGTATTCGGCAACCTTCCTGATGAGCACGCCTACGTTTTGTGCGTCTTACGTCCGGAAGTGTCCGCGTGGGGCGTTTGCTCGCCTGAGGTACGCCATGGTCGGCGCCGAAAAACTGCGGGAGCCGGTCGCGAAGGCGTTCAGAGAGAAATTCGGGCTGGATTTGCTGGAAGGCTACGGATGCACGGAGATGGCGCCGATTGTAGCGGCGAATGTGCCGGACATCACCGACCGTGGCGAACGGCAGCTTGGCGTGAAAGCGGGTTCGGTCGGCCAACCCCTTCCGGGCGTTGCCGTCAAGGTCGTCGACGTCGAGACCGGGGAGGGCCCGCTGATCGGCAAGGAAGGATTGCTGCTGGTGAAAGGCCCGAACCGCATGGCGGGCTACCTTGGCGATCCGGACCGGACACGCGAGGCGCTGCGCGATGGCTGGTACGTGACCGGCGACATCGCGATGATCGACGAGGATGGCTTCATCTTCATCACCGATCGCCTGTCGCGATTCAGCAAGATCGCCGGCGAAATGGTGCCGCACCTGAAGATCGAGGACGCCCTCGCCGCCGTTCTGGGCGCGGCAGCGTGTGTGGTCACGGCGGTGCCGGATGAGACACGAGGGGAGCGCCTGGTTGTGTTTCATACCAGCAATGCGATCACATCGGAACAGCTGTGGGCGCGGCTGTCAGAATCAGAACTCCCGAAGTTGTGGATTCCCAAGCTCGAGAACGTTTATTACATTGATGCGATTCCGGCGCTGGGCACGGGAAAAGTCGATCTGAAGCGCGTGCGGACGCTCGCGCTGGAAACGACTGCAGAAAAAGCGCTTGCGCGCGCCTAGTGGAAATGAGCGTTCCGGCTACAGAGTGTCCGTGGATTGGACGATAAAAGAATTGCACGTGCCAGCCTTTACAGTGGCGCCGAGATGGCACGCTGGATGCTTCCACTGCTGCCGGGGAGTTTGAAAATCAGTCAGACGAGGCGTTTATGAACACGAATGTGAACTTCCTTCAGCTCATCACCTCCGTCGTCGGGTTGTCGATCGGCGTCGGTATCGGGGCAGCGACGGTGCTCCTCGGTGTAGCGGCGCTCCTGCAATAGCGGCCACCGTTTCGACCACCTACCTCAGGCCTCTTTCAGGCCGTCGTATCAGGCCGTCGCTCCACATTTCACCGTCAAATCACCGTCAAAACAGGGTCATGATGGTCGGCCGTCGCAGCGACGCGTCTGGATCGACGAGTTTGCGCTGACTTTACCGATAAAGTATAGTAATTCACCCGGGGCACGGTTGTTCGACCTCAGCGGCAAAGTCGCGGCGATCACAGGCGCTGGGTCCGGCATCGGTCGCGCCATCGCGACGCTCTTTGGGCGCCAAGGCGCGTTTGTCGTCGCGCTCGATATTGACGAGGGCGCGGCCCGTCGGACGGTGGACGCTATCCTGGGCGCCGGGGGCAAGGCGGCGGCTAGGGCTTGCGATGTGTCTGCGGCAGAGCAGGTGGCGGGCGCCGTTGAAGGCATCGGGCGCGAGCAGCGGCGCCTCGACATTCTGGTCAATAATGCCGGGATCGCCCACGTCGGCACCGTCGAGACGACCACTGAAGCCGATTTCGACCAACTCTACCGGGTCAACGTCAAGGGCGTGTTCCTGTGCAGCCAGGCGGCGCTGCCTATCATGCTCCGGCAGGGCGGCGGCGTGATTTTGAATATGGCATCGATCGTGTCGCTCGTCGGCGTTCCCGAACGGTTCGCGTACTCAATGAGCAAGGGCGCCGTGCACACGATGACCATGTCGATTGCCGTTGATTACGTGAAGAGAGGCGTGCGCTGCAACTGCATCTGTCCGGCGCGCATTCATACGCCGTTCGTGGATCAGTTCGTCGCAAAGAATTACCCGGGCCGCGAACAGCAAGCGCTGGACCAGTTGGCCGGCTACCAACCGGTCGGACGCATGGGCACTCCGGATGAGGTAGCGGCGCTGGCGCTTTATCTGTGTTCGGACGAAGCGTCCTTTGTGACTGGCCACGCGTACCCAATTGACGGCGGAGCCTTGAACCGATGACGCGTTCCGTCCTGACCGTGAATCTCAAAAACGATCCGTCGGCGATCGAGGCGTACCGCGACTACCATCGGCGCGTCTGGCCCGAAGTCCTGCAGAGCCTGCTGAACGCGGGCGTGGAGAGCATGGATATCTATCTGCTCGGACGCCGGGTCGTGATGATCGTCGAGATGACTGACGGTTTCGACTACCGCCGCGCCTTCAAGGCGCACGCGTCCTCGAATCCGCGCGTCGCCGAATGGGAGCGGCTGATGAAGTCGCTCCAGGAGCCGTCGCCGGATGCGGCCGATGGCGAATGGTGGGCGGTCATGGAACCGGTGTTTCGCCTCGAAGATCAGGAGCCGGCGATTGCCCGGACCGTCGATCGATCGCGAACGTCCTGACGCTGGCGCGATGGCGCCGTTGCGGCAGGCCTGGGGCGTGCCGTCCCGTCCGCGTCCGATCGTCATCATCGGCGCCGGTGCCATCGTCCGCACGGCGCATCTTCCGGCTTACCAGCGCCTGCACTTTCCCGTTGCCGGTCTCTACGACATCAAAGCCGCCGCCGCCGAGGAAACGGCCCGGCGTTTCGCCGTGCCGAAGGTGTTCGCCGATCTCGACGAGGCTTCGCGGTTCCCCGACGCGATCTTCGACGTGGCGCTGCCAGGCGATCAGATTCTCGGCGTGCTGCACCGATTGCCGCGAGGCGGGGCCGTTCTGGTCCAGAAGCCGATGGGTGATAATCTGGCCGCCGCTAGAGACATTCTTGCGGTCTGTCGGGAGCGCGAGCTCGTGGCGGCGCTGAACTTCCAGCTTCGCTTCAGTCCGAACGTGCTGGCGCTCGGCGATCTGATTCGGCGAAACAGCCTCGGACAAATCGTCGACATCGAAGTGCGATTGGCCGTCAAGCAACCGTGGCAGCAGTGGTCGTTCCTCAGGGGCGCGCCACGGCTGGAAATTCTGTACCATTCGATTCACTATCTCGACACCATTCGGGCCATCGCCGGCGAACCCCATGGCGTCTACTGCCGGGCGGTCGGCCATCCGGCGCTGCCTGAGTTTCGCGACACGCGCAGCACGACGATTCTCGACTACGGCGACGGGCTTCGCTGCTCGCTGATGATGAACCACACGCACGATCACGACGCGGCGCACCGCGAGTCGATGTTCAAGATTGAGGGCACCCTCGGCTCCGCGTTGCTGACGATGGGCGTGAACCTCGACTACCCGGATGGCGGCCCCGACCGTTTGGAGGTGGCGTTGGAGAAGCTCGCGTGGCAATCGGTGCCGCTGCGCGGCTCCTGGTTCACCGAAGCCTTCGAAGGGCCCATGTCCAATCTGCAGCGATTCGTCGCGGGCGAGGACGCGGCGCTGGTGTCACCCGTCGAAGATGCCATCAAGACGATGGCGCTGGTGGAGGCGTGCTACCAATCGAGTGCGGCGGGCGGAGCCTCGATCCCCGGCATATGAGTCGCGGAGTCGGGCGAGCAAAGTTTCTCAGGGCAACGGTCGCGAGCGGCGCGGGGCGCAGGGGCCCCCGCAAGCGGGTCCCACGCGCGGCAGCCGCGCGTGGGCCCGAAGAGAAGCGACCCGAGCGGGGCGGTGTGTCAGTAGCAACGGTCGCGAGCGGCGCGGGGCGCAGGGGTCCCCGCAAGCGAAGCGACCCGAGCGGGGCGGGGGGCCCCCGCGAGTGAGAATAGACGGTCATCAGCATTTCTGGCGTTACAACCCGGCCGAGTACGGGTGGATAGACGACTCGATGGCCGCCTTGCGCCGCGATTTTCTGCCGGGCGACGCCAGGCGCGAGATGGCCCACGCGGGCATCGACGCGTGCGTGGCGGTTCAGGTCCGGCAAAGCCTCGAGGAAACACGCTGGCTGCTGGCGCTGGCCGACGCCAATCCCTTCATTGCCGGAGTCGTGGGCTGGGTCGATCTTCAGGCCGACGATGTTCGCGGCCAGATCGAGCAGTTCGCGACCAACCAGAAGCTCGTGGGCATTCGCCACATCGTGCAGAGCGAGGCAGACGACCGCTTTCTGCTCCGCCCCGCGTTTTGCCGCGGCGTCTCGCTGCTCGAAGATCTCGAGCTGGCCTACGACATCCTGATATATCCCAGGCACCTTGCCGTTGCGGCCGACTTCATCTCGCGCTTCAAGCATCAGCGCTTCGTGATCGATCATCTCGCCAAGCCGGACATCCGTTCGGGCGAGTTTCGCGAGTGGGAAAAAGGACTCCGGCGCCTGGCGGAATTGAGGCAGGTGTTCTGCAAGGTTTCCGGCCTGGTGACCGAGGCGGATTGGCAGCGCTGGACGCCCGAACAGCTTCGCCCGTACCTCGATGTTGCGTTCGACTGCTTCGGCGCCAATCGGCTCATTGCCGGATCCGACTGGCCGGTCTGCACCGTGGCCGCCGGCTACGCGACCACGATGTCGATCGTGGACGACTACTTGATCGGCCGGCCGGAAACAGATCGCGAGGCGGTCATGGGGGGCAACGCGCAACGGTTCTGGAATCTCAGGGCGGGAGCACTGGTGTGACTGGTGGACGGGCGGCCGGATTCCTCAGCGGTCTTGCGCTCGCCCTTGCGATGGCCTCGGCAAGCGCCTGCGGCGGAGCGCCCGCGCAAACCGGCGGCAAGCTGACGATCGCCGTGATTCCCAAAGGCACCGCCCACGTGTTCTGGCAAAGCGTTCATGCGGGGGCCGAGAAGGCCGCGCGTGAGGCCGGCGCGGAAGTGATTTGGCGCGGCCCGTCGCGCGAAGACGATCGCGCGGCGCAGGTCTCCGAGGTCGAAGGGTTCGTGACCCGCGGCATTTCGGGTATCGTGCTGGCGCCGCTCGACGATACCGCGCTGGTGGCGCCGGTCTCGGATGCGGCCAGAAACAGGATCCCGGTGGTGATCATCGATTCCGCGTTGAAGGGGAACGACTACGTGAGCTTTGTCGCCACCGACAATCTGAAGGGCGGCCGGATGGCCGGGGACGGGCTCGCCGGCCTGTTGCCCGCGGGCGGCAAGATCGTGATGCTCCGTTACGCGGAGGGCTCGGCAAGCACCAACGAGCGAGAGCAGGGGTTCCTCGATGCCGTGGGCGCGCACAAGAACCTCGACGTGATCAGCTCGAATCAGTATGGCGGCGCCGACGTCGAGGGCGCCTACCAGAAAAGCGAGGCGATGCTGAACCGGTTCAAGAGGCCCGACGGCTCGCTCGCGGTGGATGGTATCTTCTGCCCGAACGAATCGACCACGATGGGCATGCTGCGCGTGCTCGAAGACAGCGGGTGGGCGGGCAAGGTGAAATTCGTTGGGTTCGACGCCTCCGATACGCTGGTGAAAGGCCTTGCGGGCGGACACATCGACGCGCTCGTCGTGCAAGACCCGGTAAAAATGGGGTACGTCGGCCTCACGACGCTCGTCGCCCACATCAAGGGCCTTCCGGTAGAAAAGCGCATCGACACCGGGGTGCAGCTCGCCACACGCGACAACATGAACGACCCCGCCATGAAAGAATTGCTGCATCCCGATCTCTCCAGATGGTTGAAACAGTAAGAGCCGGCGGCGAAAGACTTGTCATGCGCGGGATACGGAAGGCGTTCGGCGCTACCGTGGCGCTCGCCGGCGTGGATCTGTCCGCGGTCTCGGGTGAGGTGTGCGCGCTCGTCGGCCAGAACGGCGCCGGCAAGAGCACGCTGATGCGCATTCTCGCCGGAGCGCTGAAGCCCGATCGCGGATCGATGACCCTGGATGGCGCGCCATATGCGCCGCGCAACGCGCTCGATGCGCGCACGGCCGGCGTCGCGATGATCTACCAGGAGTTGTCCCTCGCGCCTCATCTGAGCGTGATGGAAAACATTGCGCTTGGCGTCGAGCCGGCGCGGTTCGGCGTCATCGATCGCGCGCGCATCCGGCGGACGGCGGTCGACGCGCTTCAGCAGCTGGGGCACCCGGACATTTCTCCGGCGTCGCGTGTTCGCGATCTTTCACCCGCCGGGCAGCAGCTCGTTGAAATCGCCCGCGCGCTGGCCACTGGTGCGCGCGTGCTTGTCTTCGATGAGCCGACGAGCAGCCTGTCCCGGCACGACGCGCGAAAGCTCTTCGATCTCATCGCCCGGCTCAAACAACAAGGCCTCGCCATCGTCTACATCTCGCACTTCATCGAAGAAGTGAAGCAGGTGTCCGATCGTTTTGTCGTGCTGCGCGATGGGCAGAACGCGGGCGCCGGAGCAACCGTCGACGCCCGCCCCGGCGAGATCGTGAGCTTGATGGTGGGCCGCGCGCTCGACGATCTGTATCCGCGAAGCGCGCGCGCGAAGGGGGAACCGCTGCTCGAAGTGAGCGATCTGGCTGTCGCGGGTCCGGCCTCGGCGAGCTTCACGCTGCACCGCGGCGAAATCTTCGGGATCGCCGGACTGTTGGGCGCGGGCCGGACCCGCTTGCTCCGGGCCATCTTCGGCCTGGCGGCCGTTCGAAGCGGTGCAGTGCGGCTCGGCGCCTATTCGGGTCCCGCCTCGCCGGCGGCGCGGTGGCGGCAGGGCATGGGGATGCTCAGCGAAGATCGCACCGGCGAAGGCGTGGCGCTGAACCTCAACGTTGCCGACAACATCACGCTGACGCGGCTGGAAGGAGTGGGTCGGGGCTTCGTGGTGTCGCCGGCCCGGCAGTATGCCGCGGCGCGGCGCTGGATCGACAGGCTCGGCATTCGCGCGTCGGGACCGCGGCAGGCCGTCCGGCGCCTGTCCGGTGGAAATCAGCAGAAGGTCGCCCTTGCGCGCCTGTTGCACCACGGCGTCGACGTGTTCCTGCTCGATGAGCCGACGCGCGGCATCGACGTCGCCAGCAAGGCGCAGATTTACGCCCTCATCGACGAGCTGGTGCGTGGTCCGGACACCTCCGGATCCAGGAGCAAGGCCGTCCTTCTCGTCAGCAGCTATTTTCCGGAACTGCTCGGCGTCTGCGACCGCATTGCCGTGATGACCCGCGGCTCGCTCGGTCCGGCCCGGCCCGCCTCGGAATGGACCGAGCACGCGCTCCTGATGGAAGCGTCGGGAGCCCTGGCCGCGTCATGACCATGCCAAGAGTGTTCGACGAGGCGGGTGTCCTGCTGGGCCTGCTCATCGTCGCGCTGCTGTTCGGGTTCCTGATCGGTCCTCAATTTTTTCAGCCCGCGAATCTCGAACTGATGGCGCGCCAGACCGCCATCGTCTGCGTCGCCGCGTTGGGGATGACGATGGTGATCATCGCGGGCGGTATAGATTTGTCGGTGGGGTCGATCATCGCGCTTGCCACGGTGGTAACGGCGTTGCTGCTCCGGGCGAACGTGAGCCCGGCCATGGCCGCGCTCGGCGCGGTCGCCGCCGGCGCGCTGTGCGGGGCCGTGAACGGCGTCCTGATTACCGGCCTGCGCGTCGTGCCGTTCATCGTGACGCTCGGCACGATGCTGCTGGTGCGCGGCGCCGCGAAAGGGCTCTCGGACGAGCGGCGGATCGAAGCTCCCATGACGTGGTTGAACGATTTGTTGAGAACGGTGCGCAACGGCGGCGGCACGCTGCTGCCGTGGGGCATCTGGGTCATGATTCTCCTCGCGTTGATCGTCGCGGCCACGCTTCGGTACACACGGTTCGGACGCCATCTGTTCGCGATCGGCTCCAACGAGCGGACGGCGCGGCTGTGCGGGGTGCGCGTGGAACGGTGCAAGATCGCGGTCTACACGATCGCCGCGATGCTGGCCGGTCTGGCGGGCGTCATGGAGTTTTCTCGGCTGTCGGTTGGCGATCCGACGGTCGCGGTTGGGCTCGAGCTCGACGTGATCGCCGCCGTGATCATCGGCGGCGGAAGCCTCGCGGGCGGCAAAGGGAGCGTGCTCGGAACGATTGCCGGCGCCGGCATCATGACGCTGATTCAAATCGGCTGTTCGCAGAGAGGCCTCGCGAACTGGGTGCAGCAAATCGTCACGGGCACCATCATCATCTTTGCCGTCGCGCTCGACCGGTGGCGCGCGGAGGCCGCCTGATGGCTACCACGATCAAGAATGTGAGCGTTCTCGATCTCCGCTTTCCCACCTCGCGCGACAAGGTGGGCAGCGACGCGATCCACGTGGATCCCGATTACTCCGCCGCGTATGTCATTCTCGAGACCGACGCCGGCGTCGACGGCCACGGCCTGACGTTCACCCTCGGCCGCGGCAACGAAGTGTGCGCGGCCGCCATCGAGGCGTTCCGGCATCTGGTTGTGGGGAAGCGGCTCGAGGAGATCACCCACGATTTTGCGGCGTTCTGGCGCAGCCTTGCGGGCGATTCGCAGCTGCGCTGGCTGGGACCGGAAAAGGGCGTCGTGCACCTGGCCCTCGCGGCCGTCGTCAATGCGGTGTGGGATCTGTACGCCAAGTCGGAAGGCAAGCCCGTGTGGAAGTTGCTGGCAGACATGACGCCCCGGCAACTCGTCTCCTGCATCGACTTTCGGCACATCACCGACGCGATAACGGCCGACGAAGCGGTCGAGCTGCTCGAGCGCCACGCGGACACGAAGCGCGTTCGAGAGGGTGATCTGCTGCGAAGCGGATATCCGGCCTACACCACGTCGGTCGGCTGGATGGGTTACAGCGACGAAGCGATCCGCGGCTTGTGCCGCGAAGCGGTTGCCGGCGGCTGGACCCACTTCAAAGTGAAAGTGGGTGGAAGGCCCGATGACGACCGGCGGCGAGTAGGCGTGGTGCGCGACGCCATCGGACCTGGCCTCAAGCTGATGATCGATTCAAACCAGGTCTGGGAGGTCGACGAGGCGATCGAGCGCATCAGGGATCTCGCGCAGTTCAATCTGTGGTGGGCCGAGGAGCCGACGCACCCCGACGATGTGCTCGGGCACGCGAAGATTGCGAAGGCGGTCGGCCCCATCGGCGTCGCGACCGGCGAGCACTGCGCAAACCGCGTCCTCTTCAAGCAGCTCCTTCAGGCCAACGCGATCAGCTTCTGCCAGATCGACAGCTGCCGGCTTGGCGGCGTGAACGAGAACCTCGCCGTGATGCTGATGGCCGCAAAGTTCGGGGTGCCCGTGTGCCCGCACGCCGGCGGCGTCGGGCTGTGCGAATACGTCCAGCATCTTTCGATGTTCGATTTCATCGCGGTGTCGGGCACGACCGAGGGGCGCGTGATCGAATTCGTCGATCATCTCCACGAGCACTTCGAAGATCCCGTGGTGATTCGGCGCGGCCGCTACATGGCGCCGACCCGGCCGGGCTATAGCATCACGATCAAAGAAGAGTCGAGGAGCGCCTATCGATATCCCGGCGGCGCTGTTTGGGCCACTCCCGGTCAAGACCAACAGCGGTATCTGTGAGCAAACACATCACACTGGCAGGCCGAGTTCTCTGGCGGCCTGTTCCTGCGACTCGTCCAGCGTGACGAATCGATCGATCGGTTCGCCCGCATGAAACCACACCGCCGATCGCAGATGCGCGAGGTCAAGCGATCGTGGTGTCGTGACGGCAGGCACGAGAGGGGACTGGCACAGATCCAACGTCAGGTCGCGTAACACAAAGAGACTTGTGTCCTGCTCCAGACGCTCGATGCAGATCTTGTAGAGTTCCGGTTTGAGTGCGCCCTCCCGGGCCAACCGGATCAGATTTCGTCTGGCCTCGAGGATCAGAATGACGCTTGACAGCAACTCCGCCCCGTCAGTTTCTTCGGACAGCGCTTCCCAGCCTTCTTCGGCGAGCAGGATACAGAGATAGGCCGACGTATCGAGATACAACCGGCGGCGTGTCGAAGCTTCTTCGAGGCGGACCTTCAACGGTTGCCCCTGTCCTCCAGGAGAACTTCCAGATATCGGCCCTTCGTGCCTCGCTTCAACGCCGCCCCGATTCGGCCGCGCCCTGTGTCCTTGCCGCGATGGACGGACTCCGTCCGGGCGGGGCCCAGTTGCGCCACGGGGGCGTTGTGCCGGGTGATGATGATCGTGTCGCCAGATTCGGCTTCGGCCACCATCGCCGAGAGCTTCGCCTTGAGGTCCTGTATTGAGACCATTTTCATGGGCCTTATTATACGAGATTATGGCCTTAAATATGGGCCTTCGGTAGTGGAAGAGGGCTCTCGCGCGCGCCGACGGGTGAATCAAAAGCCCAGACGCAGCCCGAGCCGAACCAAACGCTCATCGATCCCTTCACGTCCGGTGTTCGCGGTGCTTGTGATGGTCGAGAACCCGCCCAGGTCCTTGACGGTGCCGTCCGGATTCAACTGCAGGGTCGACACGTTCGCGTTCGGATTGGCGAAATGCGGCGTGTTGGTGACGTTGAATATTTCGACGCGGAACTGCAGCGTCTTGCTCCCAAGCAGCGCGAACTGCCGGAAGAAGCTCAGATCGAGGTTGATGTAGCCGGGTCCGCGGAGGCTGTCGAAGCCGGCATTGCCGAAGCGCGCGCCGGTGATCGGTGCGAACGCCAGCGGATCAAACCACGACTTTCCCGAGCCTACCTGGCCTAGAATGGCGACCGTGGGCTTGATCTGGTCCGCCATCTGGTTGCTGCCATTCAGTTGAAGCGACGTCCCATCAGCGCTGACCGAAAAGGGCTTGCCGGAGTATGCGCCGAACAGGCCGTTCACCTGCCATCCTCCCGCCACGGCCGCGGCGATGCCGCCGTCGTGGAGGAACGGCTTGCCCGCGCCGAACGGGAGCTCCGCGACGAACGAGGCCTGGAAGTTGTGCGGGCGATCGTCGGGGAGCAGCGCCTCGTTCAGCTTGAAGTATTGCAGGGCCTGAATCCGCGGCGAACCGTCGCTGAGCTGGTCGCAGCAAATGCCGAAGGATTTTGACAAGGTATACGCCGCTGTCACCTGGAAGCCGTTCGCCATCCGCCGGGTCAGCGAGGCCTGCAGCGAGTCGTAGTTGCTCCATCCCGGATTGCTCAAAATGCCGGTCGACCCGGTTCGTCCGAAGCTCACGAACAAGGGACGCCCGGCGTTGCCCGCCCCAAGCACCTGTCCGGCGTTGGCGTCCATGATTTGATTGATGTCACGCTGCCGCGACCCCACGTAACCGGCCTGCCCCGTGAAGCCGCCGGGCAATTCCGACTGCACGGTGAAATTGAACGAGCGGACGAAGCCACGTTTCGGGTGGTCGGGCAGCGCTCTCGCGGTCACACCCAGCGGCACCGGAATGAGACCGCTGCTCACGTTCGGCACCGGGACTTCGGGAATGCCGGCGCTCAGGTGTTCGGCGAACTGAAACGTATTCGGCGAAGGAATCGTCAGCTGGATCGAGGAGGGATAGTTGCCGATCAGGTCGCGCACGAACGCCAGCGGGTACGGGTCGTAGTTGACGCCGTAGCCGCCCCGGACGACGATGCGCTCGGTGGCGCGGTATGCCAGTCCAAGCCGCGGAGACACATTGCCCGGTCCGATCTTGTACCCGCAGTCCGTCGGCACCGATCCCACGCCGCAGATCATCATCTGGTTGGTGTCGAGGTTGTATCGTTCCATGCCGCGCGTGGTGCGCGTGCCCATCGGGAAGTAATCCCATCGCACGCCGGCCGACGCCGTGAGTTTGCGCGTGGGCTGCCATTGGTCTCTCACGAAACTGCTGAACTGCCAGTCGCGGCTGCGCGTCCGGAAATTCTCGAACGGGAAGATCGTCCGCGACACGCTCGTCGGCAGACCGAGCAGGAACGCCGCAAAGGTGTTGAACTGGTTCGGAGAGGGACCGCCGAGAATCGACGTGGGTCCTCCACCGAAGGTGAAGCTGCCCGACCCTTCGGTCGGCTCGGCGCGGTTCATCGCCTGGCGCACGATGTCGCCGCCGAACCGGAGCGTGTGGCTTCCCTTCGTGTACGTCATGTTGGCGGTGTACTGCCATTGCCAGTTGTCGTCGATGTACGGAGAGTTGCTGCTGCCGGCGTACCCGATGTTCGAAAACACGCTGTTGGTGAATGAGAAGTGCGGCCACCCGCCGTAGAGGCGATCCGGACCGTTGGTGCCCGGAATGCCGAGGTAGTCCAGTCCCAGTTTTTCGTCCAGCCGATCGGGCTCCGACAGCACAGTGATTTTGGTGATGCCGGTATAGCTGTCCATCAGCAGATTCGGCGTGAACACATACGACCCGCTGCCGGTGATGGTGACCGTGTTGCCGAGCCCCGTCCCCGCCTTCGACGCGGTATCGTTGACCGGCAGACCGCCCAGCTTGCCGAACATCGCCGGATTCTTGAAGTTGTAGTTTAGCCAGCCCACGCGGGCCATCAGCCCCAGCTTGTTGGTGGGGTTGTAGTTCAGCTTGGAATCGATGGTGTGACGCGTGAAGGTGTACGGTCCCGTCACGAAATAATTGTCGCTGAGCCCGGGCTGATTGGGGAGCGGCAGGTCGGCGATGAGCTTCTGCACGATCGGATCGAAACGGTCGCGCGGAATCAAGTTGCCGGCAAACGCCGTTTTGCCGCTACCGTCGGCGGCGCCGGTCAGCGGGTCGTAAATCGGATTCGGCGAGCCTGAGAAATCGCCGTTGCGCATGGCGGCCGTCGGTACCGTGCCGAAGCGCTGCGAGATGTTCGAATCGAGCGTGCCCTGATAGCTGCCGAAGAAAAACAGCTTGTTCCTGGCGAGCGGGCCGCCGAGCGTGCCGCCGAACTGGTTCTGGGCGGCCTGAGGTTTTTTCTGATCGGCGGGCAGAAAGTACGGCCGCGCCTTGAGATGTTCGTCGTAGTGATACTCGAACGCGGATCCCCTGAACTGATTCGTGCCGCTCTTGATGAGCACGTTAGCCGCCATGCCGCCCGATAACCCTTGATCGGCGTCAAAGGTGCTGGTGGTCACGCTCACCGTATCAATCGCTTCCAGCGCCGGCACGTACGCCGCCACATGAGGCAGCCACAGGTTGTTCGCGATCGCGCCTTCGATGCGAATGGTATTGGCGTTGCGCGTGGTGCCGTTGGACGTGAAGCCCAACCCGCGAGCTGGATTGACCGCCACCGAGTGCATGTTTTCCGGCGGCGAGATGCCGGGCACCGTTACGAACAGACTCTGATAGTTGCGCCCGACCGGCATCGGCACATTCTCCAGCTGGCTGTTGGGAAGTTCTGTGCGCACCTCGGCGCGCTCGGTCTGGAGGATCGCAGCCCCTGCCGTCACGGTCACCGCCTCGGAGACCTGTCCGACTTGAAGTGTGCTGGTCACCCGCATCATGCTCCCCTCGCTGACGGCAACGCCGTTGATCAGCGACTCTTTGAATCCCTGGAGGTTCACCTTGACCGAAAAGGTGCCCGGAGGCACTGTGGTAAACGTCGCGGTTCCGACGCTGTTGGTGATCCCGCTGCGAGTCCAGCTCGTTTCATTCTGCGTGATGGTGACGTCCGCGCCGGGCAGCGCCGCGCTGCTCTGATCGCGCGCGTCGACGACGAGGGATCCGTACAGGACTTGTGCGCGCGCTTGCGGGACCGTGGCAAGCACGCCGCAGATCAGCACAAGGAGAGGCGCCAGAGATGTGGTGATCTTCATGATGTGTCGACTCCATGGAAGCGCAGAGTGATCCAACCTATCGGCGACGATCTGATATACCCTACCTTTACCGGTAAAGTAAACACCTTTACCGGTACAGGTGACCGCCTGGACACTCCACCCTCCCTTTGAGGATCGCGCGACCCCTACAATAGGAAGGCTCGCGCCATCCCCGGCAGATTGACCCGCCGCGCCTAACACATTGACCCGCTGCGCTTTCGGACAGTGGTGCTCCGAGCAGAAAGGGTTTCCAGCGGTTCGGCTCTGCGCTTCGGACCTGGACGATGAAACCAGAGGGAGCCAGTCGATTCACGTCGACGGCGGGAGGAACAGGCCAATGGGGGCTGGTCGCGATCATCAAGAGCCGGGCGCGCCCTAAAACCTGCCCGTCGTCAGCCGGACCGCGCGCAGCGGAACCCGACGTGGGGGCCCGCGCCTTTCTCCGGATGACTGTCCCGATATCGCACCCGAAGATTCACCGGTGCGCCCTCAAAACTCCCGCCACGTATCACGCGGCGGTCCGGCGACTCCGAGGTGGCGGCATAGCTGTCGCGCCATTTATCCTGGACAAACTCCCACACGTTGCCGGCCATGTCGTACAGACCGGTGACCCCGGGCGAAAAGCTTCCGACGGCCGCCGGTTTGCCCAGTCCCGTTCCCGACCAGTTCGCGCTCGCCTTCCCGGGCATCTCGTCGCCCCACGGGAACTCGATGGCCCGCCCGCCGCCCGCGGCGAATTCCCATTCGGCCTCTGCCGGCAGCCGCCGGCCGAGAGACTCGCAGTAGGCGACCGCCGCTCCCCATGTCACGAACGTCACGGGAAGCCGGCCTTCGCCTGGCGGAAAACCGCCGCCGATCCACGTTTTCAGGTAGTCGCCGTTGTGTCGATCGGGTGGCAGGCGATCGCGGCTCCATTCAGGATGGCGATCCAGAAACCCTTTGAAGGTCGCGTTCGTCACTTCCGTTCTCTCGATGGAGAAGGGCCGGAGGGTGACGGAGTGGGCCGGCAGCTCTGGAAGAAAAATATCGCGTCTTCGAACGTTGAACCGCGCCATCAGTTCGTCGACGCGCGCGGGATCGGTCCCCATCATGAAGGCGCCGCCCGCAAAATGGACCATGCCGCTGCCCCCGTTCGTCTGGCCCGCGGCGGCAAGAGCGGCGGCACAGAGCGCAGACGCAAACAGCAGCCGGCTTCGCACGACAGTCATTGGACGCACGCCGTCCGGTGATCGTTGCCCGATCCTCGTGATCCGATGCCAGGTCATCCTGACGCAGTCACCGCGGTCTGACCGTTTCGGACCTCGCCCTTGGGAGCCCCACGTACCCGTTGCGCGCCCGAACGCGGTAGCCGGGATCGACCGCGTGCACGCGGATGCTGTGGTACCGGCCATCCTGGGCGCGCGACGACGCGTACGCGAGCACATACTGCTTGTTCAGTTCGTCGGCAATGCGCGCGGTCGCCGCCGTCAGATCGGCCGTATCGTGTACCAGTTCGGTGCGGCCTCCGCTGCCGTTCGTGATGTCGGTCAGCGCGGCCACGTTCACGCTGGTGTTGATCGCGCGGCGCGCCGGCGGGTCGATGCCGATGGCATAGGCGAACGAATCGCTCCGCAGCAGCGCCGAGCGGACATCGTGCATGGCGGCGTCGCTGGCGGTGTCGGCGCCGTCCGAAATGATCAGCAACGCCGCGCGTTCGCGCGATCGTGTTTCCATCAGCGGCAGAGTCGCAATCACCGCATCGTACATGCTGGTAGAGCCGAACGGCACCAACCCGGAGAGCGCCTGCCGGATCACGTCCTGAGATCGCGTCCACTGCGTCAGCAGGCGGGGCTGGTGGTTGAACGCCACAACGCAGAACTCATCGGCCGGATCGAGCAGCTCGAAGAGAAATCGCTCGACCGCGGCGCGCGCGTCCAGCAGCCGCTGGCCGTACATGCTGTCGCTCGCATCGAGCAGCACCGCGACGCTGATGGGCACGCGCTCGTTGGTGAATTGCGTGACGGTCTGCCGGTCGCCATCTTCGTAGAGCTCGAAGGCTTCTTTCGGAAGGCCCGTCACCAGCTTGCCCTCATGATCGACGACGGTTGCGGTGACGCTGACGAGGTCGACTCGCGACCGGAAGGTATTGTTCTGGGAGGCAGGGCGATCCTGTGCGGTGACGGCCACGCCGGCGAGCGCCGTGAGGAACAGCCACATCCGGCAGCGCATCTTCGGCCGCTCGAAGAATAGCGCCGATCGCGAGATTACGGAAACGCGGCGGCGGGCACGCCGCCGGCGCGCGTCAATGCGACGATCGAAAACGTGAGCCCGCCTTGCTCCGTGCCGTCCTTCTTCTGAACAATCTCGCCCGCGTTTCGCCGATGCCGTAACGCCGCCGGAAGCCCTTCGGCGGCCGCTGCTGGTATTCTTGCCGCGTGGAGGACTTATGAGGACGTGGCTCCTGACGGGGGTGCTTGTCGTGTCGGTCTTCGTCGCCTCATCTCCCGCGCAGGAGCGCGAGCGCGCAAAGATACCCGAGAAGTACAAGTGGGATCTCACGGCGCTGTACCCGTCCGAGGCCGCATGGCGGGCCGCCAAAGACAAGGTCCAGGCCGAACTGCCCGAGGTCGGCCGGTTCAAGGGCAAGCTGGGGGCCTCGGCCGCGACGCTGGCCGAGGCGCTCGACAGGATGACCGCTGTGGAGAAAGACCTCGACCGGCTGTCGACCTACGCCGGCCTTCTCGCCGATCAGGACACCCGCGACGGCCAGCATCAGGGTATGCGCCAGGAGATGACCGGGCTCCGGACGTCGTTCGGCGCCGAGTCGTCTTACATCCAGCCGGAGATTCTTCGAATCAGTCAGGCGCAGCTCCAGAGGTTCGTCGCATCCGAGCCAAGGCTCAAGATCTACGCGTTCTACCTGGAAAATATCGCGAGACGGGCGGCCCACACGCTCGGCGACCCCGAGGAGAAACTTCTGGCGAGCGTGCAGCCCGTCTCCGGATCGGCGTCGACCACGTTCAGCGTGCTCTCCAACGCCGAGTTTCCCTATCCGACGGTCACATTGAGCGACGGCCGCACAGTGAAGGTCGATCAGGCGGCGTTCGCCGCGCTTCGCGCGCTGCCGACTCGATCCGATCGCGAAAAGGTGATGTCGGCGTTCTTCGGCGCGCTCGGACAATTCAAAGGCACGTTCGGCACGACGATGAACGGAAACGTGCAAAGCATGCTGTTCCAGGCCCGGGCGCGGAAGTACCAGTCGAATCTGGAGGCAAGGCTGGATGGCCCGAATATTCCCGTGGCGGTGTATTCGCATTTGATCGAAGGCGTCAACCGCCACCTCCCGACGTTTCATCGCTATCTGAGGTTGCGCAAACGAATCATCGGTGTCGACGAGCTTCACTACTACGACTTGTATGCGCCGTTTGTGGCTTCGGCGAATCTGGAGTACACGCCGGAAGAAACCCAGAAAAACATCCTTGCGGCCCTTGCGCCGCTGGGGCCCGAGTACCTCGCCACCGTGCGGCGGGCGCTCAACGAGCGATGGATCGATTTATACCCGAATGAAGGCAAGGCGTCGGGCGGCTACACGAGCGGCGGGGCGTACGACGTCCATCCGTATCTGCTGCTGAACTATAACGGCCAATATGTCGACATGAGCACGCTGGCGCACGAAATGGGCCACGCAATGCACAGCTACCTGGCGAACAAGAGGCAGCCGTACGTGTCGGCCGGGTATCCCATTTTCGTGGCGGAAGTCGCGTCGCTGTTCAACGAATCGCTGCTGCAGAACTACATGACCGGACAGGTCGCGGAGAAGGCCGCGCGTCTGTCGATCCTCGGCAACTATCTCGAAATCCTGAAGGCGAACGTATTCCGGCAGACGCAATTTGCGGAGTTCGAGCTGCGGATGCACGAGATGGCCCAGCGCGGTGAGTCAATCACCGGTGATTCGCTCGGCAGGCTCTATCTCGACATTACCAGGCGTTATTACGGCCACGACCAGGGCGTGTGCATCGTCGATGACTACGTCGCGCATGAGTGGAGCATCGTGCCGCACTTCTACAGCCCGTTCTACGTGTTTCAGTACGCCACGTCCTTCACGGCCGCGACCGCGCTCTCGCAAAAAGTCATGGCCGGAGGCCAGTCCGGGGCGGACGCCACGAAGCGATACCTCGCCTTCCTCGGCTCCGGCGGATCGAAGTATCCGGTCGACCTGCTCAAGGACGCCGGCGTCGACATGACGACCGACGAACCGCTTGATTTGACGATCCGCAATATGAATCGCGTGATGGACGAGATGGAACAATTGATCGCGCTCTGAACCTCCGCGCGATCATTTCGGCTCCACGACCTCGTAGAAAGCGCGCTCCCGGGTCTCGAGCATCGGCACGATCTTGCCGAGGATATTCTGCTTGAACGCCTCGGTGGCCATGTGCGCTTCGTAGCCCGCCTTGTTGTGGTACTGCTCGTAGAGCAGGAATTTCCTCGGGTCGTCGACCGAGCGATTGATGATGTACGTCGCGCACCCTGGTTCGGCGCGCGAAATCGGAATCATCTTCTTCAGAATCTCGGCGATCTCGTTGTCTTTTCCTTCCTTGGCGTAGTACTGGGCGGCAACAACGTACATCGGTGGCTGTCTCCTCTCGCGCACGATTCTACTGCTTTGCGTGCTTCGCGGCGATGGAGCGATTAGCGTTGCACGATGAACAGATCGTAGTCGTTCTTCACATCCGCGGCGTCCATCGGATGGCGCGAGGAGAATGCGATCACGTCGCCCGCGGAGTCGAGCGCGGGGCCGACGCTCGCCTCCATCCAGCCTCCCGCCGCGTCCGCGCTCAGGCGCGTCATGGAGTGATCGCGCCGGTCGAGCACGAAGACGTCCCACAGCAGGTTGATGTCCTCGTCGGCGGCGGCGCAACGGCGGGCGCAGACCAGATCGGATGCGATGGACTGGAACGCGACGAACCGGGCGTCCGCCGACAGGGCCGGAGCGATGCTGGTACCGTTGCCGGATCCGCCCCCGGCGCTGCGGCTTACCAGCTCGATTGAGCCCGTCTTGAGATCGGCGAGAAAGACGTCGGGCGAGCGATTGCGATCTCCCGCGACGAGATTCGTCGCGCCGGAAACAAACGCGACGTAGCGCCCATCGGCGCTGATCGACGGCCGCCAGCCTTCGGCCACACGCGTGGTCGTGTTCAGCTGACTGTCCCAAACGTAGACCTGCGAAAGCGGACGGGCCGCGTGGGCAGGTGATGAAGCGGCGGCCGCAAAGGCGATGTACCGGCCGTCGGCGCTCACGCTCGGTGTGACGCGTGAGCCGGAGGACGGAACGCCGCCCGCCGCTCCGATTGCGCGCAAGTGGCCCGTGTCGACCTCGTAGAGATACACATCCTCGCTGAGACCACCGGCCGCGGGGCTCGGGATGTGTGTGGCGGCCGTCGAATTGAATGCGACGACGCGCCCGTCGTGGCTGATCGTTGGATTCGCGCCCGCGCCGATGACGCGCGTGATGCCCTCGAGCCGATCGCGCAGCCACACCTCGCCGGACGTTTCGTATACGAGAATCGCTCCGTTGCCGCTGATGGCGGGGTGGTCGTTGTCGGCGGCCGACGCGCCGCCGTCCGGACCAAGACTCTCGAGCGCGGTCTCGCCGCTGGCGCGATCGAGCACGTAGATATCGCGGAACCGGTTGGTGTCGGCGGGTGCGAGCCGCGCCGACGAAACAAAGGCGACGAACCGGCCGTCGGCGCTGACGGCCACCGACGGGGCGTCCACCGGCGAGCGCTGCGAATCTTGTTGCGCCACCGTCACAATGTGAGGCGATTTCACGGCGCCGAGCGCCACTGCCACAGCGGCGGTCATCGCGGCTGCGATCGTCCTCATCGCTCCCTCAATCCGTCCGTCGCGGTCCGACGCGAACTTCCTGAGCCACGGTCAACCCGACTCGCACGGCGCGCGCCGTCTCGAAGGCGGTGCCGTCCGCGTCGAGCGCGTGAACCCCCGTGTCGGGCAGCGCCGCTCGCGACGCGAGATCCACTTCATCGAGCTGTTCGATGATGTGTTCCACCTCGTGCGCGATGAGCTCGACCTGGTCTTCCAGCGGGCCGATACCGACGGTCGCGGACATCGAACCGCCCGGCTCCCTCATGATGCGCGTCATCGCGCGGGCGCCATGCGTCCACGATGCCGTCGTGGGCTGCAGCCGGATCGTGAGCCGCGGCTCCCCCGCGATCCGCAGGCACTGCCGACGGAATGTCGCCGAGGCGTCGATCATCGATTCCAGAACCCGGCGATAGATCGGCGACGCGATCAGATTCGAGGGAAGCGCGACCGCCTCGGAGGTTGCCGCGCCCGTC
>DASZHO010000030.1:0-2145 GCA_035937795.1 Vicinamibacterales bacterium
GTTGTTGATGTCCTCGCGGCCGCCCATCGAGACATTCCACGTCATCAGCAGAATGACCCTGCCGTCCGGGAAAACTTCCTTCACGACCATCGAGACGCACATTTCGCTGCCGCCGGCCATGATGATCGTGCCCTTCCACACGCCGGAGAGGATGCTCAAGTTGGCGGGCACATCGACCGGCGGTACGATGTCGTAGGTGACCCGCCGATCGCACAGACGGCGGGTTTCCGACGCGGCGGAACTTTCCCCCTGCAAGGACGCGAACGTGCAGAAGGCGAGACCCACGGCGATGGCGATTCGTGAAATACGTGTCATATCAATGCTCCTGATGATGGGGAAAACGCTCCTGCGACACCCGCTCAGCGATTAAACGACCAGCTTGTTCCGTTGAAGTTCGGCCAGGCTTTCCTGGCTGCGATTGACCGGCGCCTTCGCTGTGACGACCCATTCGATCAGCTCGGCCAGTCCCGCCTCGAACGAGCGCCGCGGCTCGAAGCCGAACACACGCTCGATCTTGGTGATGTCGGCAAAGCAGTGCCGGATGTCGCCGACGCGATATTTGTTTATGATCTGGGGGGCGATGTTCTTGTGCAGCAGGCGCGCCAGCACTCGGGCTATCTCCGTGACGGTGATCGGCTTTCCGCTGCCGACATTGAAGGCATCCCAGACGCGCTGGTCGCTATCCAGCACCACAGCAAAGGCCTCGGCGACGTCCTGAACGTGGACGAAATCGCGTCGCTGCTCGCCATCCTCGAAGACCAGCGGAGGCTGATCATTGAGCAGGCGTGAAATGAAGATCGCCGCCACGCCCGTATAGGGGTTGCTCAGCGCCTGGCGCGACCCGTAGGCGTTGAACAGCCGAAGCGCCACGGTTGGAATCTCGAGGGCGCGTCCGACGGACAGGAACATCTCCTCGTGATCGCGCTTGTTCACCGCGTAGATCGAGGCCGGCTGGAGGGGCTTGTCCTCGCTCGTCGGCAGTGGCGTCAGATTCTCGTTGCTGTCGACGAGTTCCCAATGCCGGTTGGCAAGCTGTTCACGCGTGCGCAGCTTCGGAAGCACCGGCGCGCTGCCGGACTCGCGCGCGTACGCACCTTCGCCGTAGATCGACATCGACGAGGCGACCACGATTCGCTCGATCGTGTGCGGCTTGCGCGACAGCACCTCCAGCATGACCGCTGCGGTCATGACATTGTTGCGCGTGTAATCGACGATGTTGGTCATGCTCTGACCGACGCCCACCGAAGCGGCCAGATGAGCCAGGTGGGTTACGCCCTCGATGCTCTTTTCGAACAGGCCCTCGTCGAGAAGATCGCCTTTGATGCGCTTTGCGCGCGGGTTGAGATAGACCGGCCACCCGTCGTCATCGAGTTCCGCGTCGCCGTGAACCTGCGGCGACAAGCTGTCGAGCACCGTCACCTCATATCCCCGCGCCAGCAGGGTATCGACCAGGTGCGAACCGATGAATCCCGCGCCACCGGTTACCAGAGCATGCTTGTTCATAGTGCCATCCCGAGAGCGACATCGACGCGGTCCCGTTTGCGTACGGCGGACTCATCACTGCCTCGTGCGCGTCGGAGTTGTGCAACCGCCGCGCGCGCCGGCAACCGAGCGGGGCGACCGACGCTGTGGACGACGAATCCTTCGCCGACGAACGCCTCGTGATCGAGCAGGTTACGCAGATCGACGATCGTGCGGCCCCGCATCGCCCGCGCGAAGGTCTTGACGTCGAGGGCGCGAAATTCCTGCCATTCCGTGGCGATCACGGCGCAGTCGGCTCCCGAACAGGCGTCCCGCGCCGAACCGCAGAATTCCACGCCGGTGAGGATCCGCCGGGCGTGCGCCATGCCCTGGGGATCGAATACGCGCACCGAAGCGCCGGCCTGCTTCAGGCCCTCGATGAGGGCAAAGGCCGGCGCTTCGCGCACGTCATCCGTGTCGGCCTTGAACGTGAGGCCGAGGACCGCCACCACGCTGTCTTCGACGTCGCCCTCGAGGGCGCGAACGACGCGCCTTGCCATGGCGTTCTTGCGTGCCTCGTTGGTCGCGACCGCACTGGAGATGACGTTGAGCTTGACCCCATTGATTCCCGCCGTGGCCAGCATGGCGTCGCAGTCCTTGGGGAAGCAGGAGCCGCCGTAGCCG
>DASZHO010000031.1:0-6337 GCA_035937795.1 Vicinamibacterales bacterium
GGACGCGGCCACCGGCAAATACAAGTGGCATTTCCAGACGACGCATCATGATTTGTTCGACGCGGATCTCTCGGCTGCGCCCTCGCTCGTCGAGGTCGTGCAGAACGGCCGCCGCATCCCGGCACTCGCGCAGATCACGAAGATGGGCGGCATGCTCTTCATCCTCGACCGCCTCACCGGCAAGCCGATCTTCGGCGTCGAGGAGCGGCCCGCTCCGCAAAGCGACGTTCCTGGAGAAGCCAGCGCGAAGACCCAGCCGTTTCCCGTCAAGCCGGCACCATGGGCGCGGCTGAGCATGACCAGGGACGACATCACGACGGTCACACCGGAATCGCACAAGTTCTGCACCGACTGGTGGGAGCGCGATCAGATTCACAACGAAGGTCCCTACACGCCGTACGGCGCCAACGGCGTGACGGTGGTTTACAGCGGCACGATCGGCGGCGGCAACTGGGGCGGCGTGTCGTTCAACCCGCAGCTTGGGCTTGTCTTCGCCAATACCAGCAACCTCGCAACGGTTGGCAAGATGGTTCGCGCGCCGGATGGAACGTACAGGAACGACCGCGCCTACACGAGGTTCTGGGACGACAACAAGTATCCGTGCCAGCAGCCGCCCTGGGGCGAGCTCGTCGCGGTGAACGCCAACACCGGCGACATCGTGTGGAAAGTCCCGCTGGGCATTTACGAAGAGCTGATTGCGAAAGGCATCCCGCCCACCGGCACGCCGAATCTCGGCGGATCGATCACGACGGCAAGCGGTCTCGTGTTCATCGGCGCGACCAAGGACAATCTCTTCCGCGCATTCGACGGCAAAACCGGAAAAGAGTTGTGGTCGGCGAAACTGGAAAATGCCGGCGGCGCCACGCCGATGACCTTCATGGGATCGAGCGGCAAGCAGTACGTGGTGATCGCGGCGGGCGGCCCCGGCGACACCGACCGCGGCGGCACGGTGAGCAGCCCACAGAAGCTCGTGGCGTTCGTGCTTCCTTAAGGAGCAGGGGTTGAGACCTCTCGAAGGCGTTCGAATTCTGGACCTCTCGCGCATGATCGCGGGCGGCGCGGCGGGCATGCTGCTCGCGGATTTCGGCGCAGACGTCGTCAAGGTCGAGCAGCCCGGCACCGGCGATCCGCTGCGGCAATGGACACTGGAAGGCCAGCCGTTCTGGTGGAAGGTGTATGCGCGCAACAAGCGCTACATCACGCTGAATCTCAAGTCGGACGAAGGCAAGGAACTGCTCCGGCGGATGCTGCCGAAGTTCGACGTCATGCTCGAGTCGTTCGTCCCGGGGACGCTCGAGCGCCTTGGGCTCGGGTGGGATGTGATCAGCACGTGGAACCCGCGCCTGATTCTCGTCCGCATTTCAGGATGGGGACAAACCGGGCCGTCCAGCGGCCAGCCTGGGTTTGGCACGCTGGTCGAAGCCGCCAGCGGCTTTGCCGCCATGAACGGCGAGCCGGACGGGGCGCCCATCGTCCCGAGCTTCCCGCTGGCGGATATGGCGTCGGGTCTGTATGCCGCCAATGCCCTGATGTTCGCGTTGTACGACCGTGACGTGCACGGCGGCACCGGACAGGTCATCGACGTCGCGCTGTTTGAATCGCTGTTCTCCCTGCTGGGGCCCCTTGCCGCCGAGTACGCGGCCATGGGGCGCCTGCGCGGGCGGGAGGGAAGCCGGTCGAAGAACGCGGGACCGCGCGGCTGCTACCCCACAAAAGACGGGCGCTGGATCGCGGTCAGCGGATCGACCCCCAGGATGGCCGAACGCTTTCTTGAAAGCTATGCATTGGGCCATCTGCTGGCCGATGAGCGATTCGCCACCAACGAAGCGCGCGTGCAGCACTCCCGGGAGCTCGATGCTGAAGTGGCAAAGGCGATTGCCGTTCGCACGCTTGAAGAAAACCTCGAGATTATTCGCACGAATTCGCTGACCGCGGTCGCTGTTCAGACGGTCGCCGACATCGAGCGCGATCCGCACTGGCGCATACGCCAGCTCATCGTTGATGTTCCGAACGGCAACTCGAATGTACGGATGCACAACGTCACGCCGAGGCTCTCCGCGACGCCAGGCGAGATACGCTGGGCCGGCGGCGCGCTCGGCGAGGACAATAATGAGGTGTACCGGACCGAGCTTGGCCTCAGCTGCGACGATCTGAACCGCCTGAAGGAAACCGGTGTCATTTGAGCAAGGCAAACGAGCAAGAGGCGGCCGGCCAGCCCTGGCGCACCGGGATCACGTCGCACGACGATACCCATATCTGGATTTACGGCCACGACATGACGTCGTTGATGAAAGAGGCGTCGTTCACCGACGTCATTTTTCTTCTCCATCGGGGCCGGCTGCCGAGCGGCGACGAGCGCCGGGTCATCGATGCGATTTTGATCGCTTCGGCAGACCACGGGCCCGGATCTCCGTCGGCGGCCGCCACGCGGACGGTCGCGACGGGTAACCGCGCGGCGCCTGAAGCGCCGATCGCCGCCGGCATTCTGGCCATCGGCGATGCGCATGGCGGCGCCGGGCTCGCATGCATGCATCTGATCGCGCGCGGAATCGACTTGTGCGATCGCGAGAAGATCTCGCTGGACGCCGCAGCCCAGCGGATGGTCGATGAAACGATCGCCGCAGGAAAGCGCCTGCCGGGAATGGGCCATCGCACCCACAGCACCGATCCGCGGACCGACGTGCTCTTCACGATGATGCGCGAAGCGAAATTGGCAGGGCGCGGCGTCGATTTCATCGTGGCCCTGGAGAAATCGGCGGCGAGGTCGATCAAGCCGTTGCCCATCAACGTCGACGGCGCTATTGCCGCGATCCTCCACGACCTCGGGTTCCCGCCGGTGATGGGGAAGCTCATGTTCATCATCGGGCGCGTGGCGGGGTTGTCGGCAGAGCTCGTGGAGGAGTACACGAGGGAGCGTCCGATGCGCATCAAGATCCCGGTTGTCTATGACGGTCCTCCACCAGTGGGCGCCGGCGAAAAAAGCCAATGAAGCGCTTTCGCGGCCCCTGGATCATCGCCGGCTGCTTCGTCACCTTCGGCATCGCCAGCGGATTTCCGTACTACAACATCGCGTTCTTTTTTGATTACTTCCGGACCGATCACGGCTGGACGCAGCAGGCGATCACACTCGGCGCGCCGCTGGCCGTACTGCTGACGCTGTGGGCCGGCCCCGTCATCGTGCCTCGATTCAGCCCTCGATGGCTGATCGTGGCGGGAACCGGTCTCACGTGCGTCGCGTTCGAGTGGTTCGCGCGCATGGGCGGTTCCAAGGCCGAATACTACGCGGCGTGGTGCGTGTACATGCTCGGCTATTTTCTGTCCGGCCCGATTGCGCATCAGATCATTCTCTCGAACTGGTATTGCAAGAGGCGCGGGTGGGCCATGGGCGTCGCCTATGTCGGCGGCGCGGTGCTCGGCGCCATGGGCAACAAGCTCAATCCCTGGCTGGTCACCTTTCTTCCCTACACCGACGCGCTGAAAGTCTCCGGCCTGGTGATGCTGCTGGCGTGGCCGGTGGCAATCTTCGTGCTTCGCGACCGGCCGGAAGACGTCGGCCAGACGCCCGACGGTCTTCCGATCGAAGCGAACCGGAAACCCGAGCTGCCACCGCAGGATTTTGGACAGCTGGGCCGCCAGACGCCGTTCTGGCTGCTCCTGATGGGAAGCGCAGCATCGATTGGCTCGATCGCGTGCGTGAACTTCCTGATGAAGTTCGTCCTCGAAGAACAGGGATTTGTCGACCAGGCGGCGCGCAATGCCATCTGGGGCACCGCCTCGTCCACGGCGCTGTTTGCGGCGATCGCCGGCCGTCTGCTGGTCGGGCATCTCGCCGACCGGTGGTCGCGGCGAAAATTGATGCTGCTGACCTATGTCCTTGTCGCCGTGGCGATTCCGCTCCTGTTTCTTGTCACGCCGGCGCATCCAGGTTACGTCTATCTGTTCGCCATCACGTTCGGGTTTTCCATGGGCGCCGACTACATGTTGATCCCGCTGATGGCGGCGGACCTGTTTGGCCTGAGGAGCCTTGCGCGCGCAATGTCGGCGATCATCCCGACCGATACCATCACACAGTATTGGTTTCCCAATCTCATCGCGGTGTTGCGAGCCGCGTGGGGTGGTTACAGCAGCGCATTGTGGGTGGCGTGCGGCCTTGCCGCGCTCGGAGCGGCGGCAATCGCAGGGCTGCAGGGAACGGAACGTCCGGCGGCGGCGCCTGTCTTGCCCGACCCTTCAGCCACGCCGGTGTCCCGGGTCGCATGACGTCGCGGAGCGTCTGCCCGCGCGGCCCGCGACTAATGATGATACGGAGAACAAGCGAATGAGGCCTGGAATCGGAGCGATTGGCGTCGTCCTGACCGGTGCGCTGCTGTGCTCGATTGGCTGGAGCGCCGCGGCCATCGCGCAAACCGACGAGGCGAAGCTGCCGCAAGGCGACGGCCGAGAGATCATTCTCACCGCCTGCACCCAGTGTCACGGCCTCGGGAATGTCACCGACGATCGAAAAACCCGTTCCGGCTGGCAGGATGTCGTCGAGGAGATGGCCGGCCTTGGCGCCATGGTCAATGATGACGACATCAAGAAGGTCGTGAATTACCTCACGCGCTATTTCGGCATCGTGAACGTCAATAAAGCGCCACAACAGGATCTCCAGGATGTTCTCGAGCTCACCTCCGATGAGGCAGCCGCGATCGTCACATACCGGACCCGCGAAGGCGATTTTCACACGCTGGAGGATCTGAAGAAGGTTCAGGGCCTCGATTTCTCAAAAATCGAAGAAAGGAAGAACCGAGTTGCCTTCACCGGCCAGTGAAGCGGTTGCCGAGCGGGCGAAGCTGCTGATTGGCGGCCAGTGGGTTGCCGGCAGCGAGACGATTCCCGTTACCGACAAGTTTTCCGGTGCGGTGATCGGCCAGGCCGATCGCGCGTCTCGCGATCAGGTCGCCGCTGCGGTCGCCTCTGCGCGCCGCTCGTTCGAGACCGTCCAGCTGGATGCGTACGAGCGCTATCGCATCCTGCAGAAGGCCTCCGAGTTGATCGAGAGCCGCCGGAATCAGCTGGCCGGCACGATCACCGCCGAGTCCGGCATTCCCATGTCCGACGCGCTCAACGAAGTGACGCGGACGGTCCAGACATTTCTGATCTCGGCGGAGGAAGGAAAGCGTCTGGTCGGTGAGATGGTGCCGATCGAAGCGGCGCCCGGCAACGCCCACCGCATGGCGTTCACGATACGGGCGCCGCGCGGCGTGGTCTGCGGCATCACGTCGTTCAATTCTCCGCTGAACATGGTCGCCCACAAGGTGGCGCCCGCGCTCGCCTCCGGCAACACGGTGGTCATCAAGCCGCCGCAAGCGACCCCCTTCAGCGCGGCGAAACTGTTCGAGATCCTCCTCGAGGCCGGCATTCCCAGCGGACATATCAATCTCGTGCAAGGTCCCGGCGCCGAGATCGGCGGATGGCTGGTCGAGAACAAGGACATCGCGTTCTACACCTTCACCGGGAGCACCGCGGTGGGGAAGGAGCTTCAACGCTCGATTGGCCTGCGGCCGATTGCGCTCGAGCTCGGCAGTATTGCCGGGACGATCATCTGCGACGACGCCGATTTGAAGCGCGCGGCGCCGCGGTGCGCGAACTCGGCGTTTCGCCGGGCGGGGCAGGCGTGCACCTCGACCCAGCGGCTGTTCGTTCACGAACAGGCGCTGCCGGAGTTTCTCCAGCTGTTTGTCGACGCGACGCGCAAGCTGAAAGTGGGCGATCCGCACGATCCGGCGACCGACGTCGGCCCGATGATCAGCGAGGCCGAGGCGAAACGCGCGGAGGAGTGGATCGGAGACGGCGTGAAATCGGGCGCGACGATTCTCGAAGGCGGCCGTCGCGTGGGCGCTCTGCTGTACCCGACCATCCTGAGCGACGTCCGCGCCGACATGCGCGTCGTGTGCGAAGAGATCTTCGCACCCGTCGTCTCAGTGATTCCATTTGCGTCGCTCGATGACGCCATCCGGCAGATCAACTCCACGCCGTTCGGCCTCGCCGCGGGCTTGTTCACCCAGGACATCAACCGCGCGATGCAGGCGTCGCGCCGCCTGCACGTCGGAATCGTCCACATCAACGAGCCGTCCAGCAGCCGCGTCGATTTGATGCCGTTCGCGGGCGTCAAGGACAGCGGGCTCGGCCGCGAAGGACCGCGGTACGCCATGCGCGAGATGACGGAAGAGCGGCTCGTCACTATCAGCCTGACGTGATATTCGGCCAATACTCAGCCTGCTTTAGGAGACTTGCGGAATGACTGGAGCGATGTTCATCGCCGAATGCCTGCGCCAGGAGGGCGTGACGAAGGTAT
>DASZHO010000032.1:0-38754 GCA_035937795.1 Vicinamibacterales bacterium
TCGCCATTGATTTCGGCCAATGCATCAATCGGTGAGCGCACCGTGGGAGCCATGACAACTTTGCCGTCAATAAGGATGGCCAAGGGCTTGCCAAAATGGCCTGCTGTCGCCGTGCGCATTTTTTGCGCGCCTGCCGCCTTGAATTCAATTCCGACACCGAATCGGGATGCGCTGTTACCTGGCACGACGCGGGCGTGTGCGACGTCGCTATTGCTGACAATCGCCTCGGGGTGAAGATATATAGCGCGGTCACTACCCACGCGTGCGGCTTGCAAACCTGCAGCAGGGCTATCTTCAGCCAAGCGCACTTCAAATCTCACGGCTGCCTGCAAGTCGACTGTCCCTGGCGCCCGTAAATAGAACTCAACGACCGCTGTCGCGAGGAGAAGCATGGCCGCCGCTAGGAGCGGCATCCGCGAGCGCCAAAGCTGCGTGCTGGGTGTTGTTCGGCTGTTGGCCCCCGAAATCACCGCGTCGCGGCGGCGTGCGCGTTCCTGCAGCACAGGCTGGTTGGGCTCATGCCGCACGGGATCGGCGTCCTGCAGAAGCTCTCTAAGGGTTTTCATTTGCTTCTCCCATCTGAGGTTTCAGTACGCGAGCCAACTGGCGACGGCCCAAGGAAAGGTGCCAGCGCACGGTGACGGCAGCGACGCCGAGAAGAGAGGCGATCGCCGGAATCGTCATGCCATCGAGTTCGTACATGACGACGATCGCTCGACGGCGCGGCGGCAGAATGTCGAGCGCACGCCATACGGTTGTTCGTGCGATCAACGCTTCTTCCTGATCGCCGCCCACGTCCGCTGATCGGCTGACCTCTTGGTCGTGGCGCTTACGTCTGGCAGACTTGCGCCACCGGTCGCGCCGGATGTTGATGAGCATGCGGACGAGCCACGCTTCCTCGTCGGCATGGCCAATCGGGACGACTCTTGCGGAGCGAGCGGCTTTCAGGAAGGTGTCCTGGACCAGGTCGAGCGCGTCGTCAATGCTTGGCGCGAGACGCCGCGCGAGGCGGTAGAGGCGGTCGTGGTGGGCGTCGAACAGGGCGGCCAGCCGGTCGGCGGGATTGGCCGGCAGGACGACGGGGACGGCATCGACCATGGGCTGGCCATTCATACCTGACATAAACGCGCGGCGAAAAAGTTTTGTTTGTCGGCCATGCCGGCCACCGCCGCCAGCCCCCTCCCAAGGGCCTGGCAGCACCAGCAGTCACAATAGCCAAACTGCAATCGCTGGAGGGTGCAGCAGAAGGAATGCGGGCCTACGGCTATGATGAGATCCGCGAAAGAGATGAGCGCTCTGCTGCTCTTCCACCTTGGTGCCGGCGTGCGCGTTGCTATTCGCGCGTGCGCTCTCACTTTCTGCGCGATTGTGGCGTGGGTCACACTCTATGCCAGCGATCCGACCGCGATCGTGCTCGGTTTCGCAAAGGCTGCTTTTTCCAGTCGGCCTGCGATCCAGAGTGTCGTGCCGCTCGTGGGCCTGGCTCTTCTACTGCCGGCGTGGGCCGCCCCACGGCTCTCCAGCGGCGTGAACGGCTGGTTGCGGCATCTCCCGTTCAACAGTACCGACAATCGAAGAGGTCTAGCTCTCGCCCTGGCCACCGTACAACTCCCACTGATCCTGATGCTGGTCGTCTTGGGGGTTTTCGCGCACGCGCAGAGACTCCCGATAGCTGTTCCCGCAGCACGTTGGGCGCTCGTCCTTTCCACTGGAGCCATCACAAGCCTCCCCGTTGAACACAGATCCCGGGTTGTTCTGTTGGCTCTGACGGCTCTCGCTGTCGCGGTCGCGGGCACGGCCATGTACATGGTCGTGTCTGCCGTGCTTCTCATTGAAACCGACGTCGTCGCTGGACGGATTCACACGATACCCGGACGAACTCCGCGACCGGCGGGTTCGCTCCTGCACTGGCGCATTGCCTGGCGTGCACTGGGTGCGCACATGCTCCGGGCCTATGGCGTGGGACTTCTGGCGCTGGGCGCCGGATGGCTGTGCATTGTCAACAATGACCTCACGGGACGGCACGCTGACGACGTCGCGCGATTCGCCGGCGCGATCGCATCCGTCTTGTGCATTTCCTCGCTTTCGAAAACGCTCGCCAGGCGCCGCCCCATGTGGCCGCTCGCCCGGTCATTCCCCTGGTCTGCGACCCGCCGGATCGCAGACGATGGTCTATTCCTCTCCGGGCATGCTTTGCTTCTCATCCTGCCGGTCGCTATCCAGAATGCAGGAGCGGCTCTTCGGGTCATGGCTTTACTGCCGTTTCTCTCAGTGCTCGCTGCTGGAGAGATGAGACGGATCGCAGAGCGGCGGAGCAACGCCCTTGTCTTTCTCGCGGAAGGATTGTTGGCGGCCTCTCTTCTGACACTCCTGCCCTGGACCGCTCTCGTGTGGTTGCTCGGCGCGATACCGACCCTCTACTTTTCAGCGGAATGCGAGCGACGCCAGAAGGTCACACGCTGGTTGGACTTGCACCACGACGATGCCGGTGATCCATCGGTGTGGAGCGAGAGGTGATCCGTTTGCGGAACGTGCAGTTTTCCTACCGGCCCGGTGGGCGCATCCTTGATGATCTGTCGCTCGAGCTTGGGCCGGGTTTGACTCTTCTGGTCGGACCGAATGGTAGCGGCAAGAGCACGTTGCTGAAGATTCTTGCAGGAATCGAGCGACCAGACTTGGGCACCGCAGAAATCGAGGGCTTCGATCTGTGGAAGGACGAAGTCGACGCCCGTCGACACCTGGTGTACGTCTCTGAGCATCCTGATCTGACGCCGTACGCCACCATCCGCGATGTCATTACTCTTGTTTGCCGGCTGCGGTCAGAGTCGCGAGAGACCGGGAACAAGGCATTGGCGCGCGCCGGTCTGGTGCGGGAGGCGGATCGATCGATTCGCGAGCTGTCCATGGGCCAGCGGCGGCGTGCCGTACTCGCCGCAGCATGGGTTGGTTCACCAAAGGTGGCCATCCTCGACGAACCGCTGGAGGCGATGGATCGCGCTATTCGTGAAGATATTCTGCTGTGGGTCGACCGCCTTCTCGAGACTGGAGCCGCCGTCGTGATTGCGACCCATCAAATCGAACCTTTTGTCGAAAAGGCTGCACGTGCCATTGCCGTCCACAACGGCGGGCTGCGCCTCGTCGAGCCTTTGCCGCCGGACTCTCTGAACCGAGCGGCCATCTTCGAATCTCTCAGCCGTGATGAATGAGGTTAAGCCTAGTCGACCCACGAAATGAATTGGCCTCCACTCGGATGGCGATAGTCCACAATGAGTCCGGCCCCGTGTCGTTCTATCTGATCAAGAGACAGTCGGATCCTCTCAGGATCGAATTCGGTGTCGTCGAAAAATGTGAGCTCGCCAAGCCACTGAAGGTCGCCGCGTCCCGCGAAGGTACGAGCGAGCCAGTAAGGCACGCTCATTTGCACCAACCGTCGGCCTCCCCGTGTGTCGAAGATCACGGTGTGAATGGTGTGCAGAGGTCCGTTCGTCGCCGGTGGACCGGCCTCTGCCCGAGCCTGTCGCTGCTCCATGTCCAAGAGTGGCTGCTGATCGGCAAATCGTGCGCGCAAGGCCTGGAACTGCCGATCCGCAGTTTCAGCGGACGTCATTGAGCTATCGCGATGCATGAAAACGAACAACACGGCACTCCCAATAACTACCGCCAAAGAGATCACCGCAGACAGCCCGACCACCGCCGCTGCACTCGCGTTCTTCATAAAGCCCACCATTTCTCTGAGATACCACATTCGGGCGCGGAATGGACCCAACGTGGGGACGGCCACTTCCCGATATTCCTCCAGTAGATCACCCGTCACGGTTTCACGATCTCGCGGCGAGAGGACAAGCCGCAGCAGGCGTTCAGCCCAGCGAGGCGGATTCGCGTCGGGCACGGGCGGTTCCTTGGTCATGCTCGTCCCTTCAAGGGCCAGCGAAAGCCTTGCCACATGCCCTCCACGGCGGCCTTGGATTCATTCAGGGCGCGAACACCGGCGTTTTCGATCGAGTAATAGCGCCGGGGCCGCCCAGCCCGGATAGCCGTTCCTGATCCCAATCGAGAGGAGATCAGACGTTTTTCCTCTAGCCGGTCGAGCGTGGCATAGACGGCACCGGCAGCGACCTCGCGCTGCAGCCGTTGCTGGACTTCCTTCAGAATCATGCGTCCATACGCTTGCTTTTCGAGACGCACCAACGAGAGGAGAACCGCCTGTTCAAAGGCGCCGAGAATATCTGACACTCCTACATTGTAGATATTATGAAACGACTGTCAAGATCACCTCAAAGCCCATCTCACGGCCCGGAATTCCGGGCACGAGACTCGGGACCGGTCACTCTGAGAGAATAGGGGTTAGCGTCGGCAGGGGTTGACTGCCTCCCCACGCGTGTGGGACGGATGGTGAACGTGCGCGTCCGTGTCTGAGAGCACCAGGATGAATGCTTCTACGCTGGGGTTACTCGGCTTGCTTGCGGCGCAATTTGCTCCGCCTCCGAAGTTCACGGTGCCCGCCGTTCCCGACGTGACAATCAAGACGCGGCAAACGACCGATCATCAAAATTCCAGCATCAGCACGACGATCGTCTACCGCAAAGGGGCTCGGCAACGCACGGAAACCATCGTCGACTGGCCACCGCAGGTGAGTGCCCGTAACGGCTCGCGGCGCACACACATCGGGACGAGCATCATTCAGTGTGACGAGCGGCGCACGGCGGTGCTGAACGACGACGCCAAGACGTACGCGTACTCGCCGATTGAAGATCCGTCCGTCTATTTGCAGCGGGCCCGGCTGGCGGCCGGCCAACATCCTCAGCCCGAGCCGACCGGCGGCGATGTGACCGTCACGATCGATATGGTCGACACCGGCGAGCGACGGGCGATGGGCCGCTATGTCGCACGCCGGGTCATCACCACGACCAAGACGGAACCCGGCCCCGGAGCGAGCGCTCCCGCGAGCGAGAGTACGCAGGACGGCTGGTACATTGATTGGCCCTCGGCCAACTGCTGGGACCTCGGAGACTTGCCCGAGCCGTTTCTGTTCACGATCGCCCAGCGCTCCAATGCTCCGCGCGATCGCGTGCATATCACGCGGCTTGGTACCGCGCGGCGAGGATACCCGATCCAGGAGACCAACCGCAGCAAGGATGAACGAGGCACGACCACGTCAACGCTCGAACTAATCGAATTCTCCGACGCTCCGCTCGACGCGGCACTCTTCGCCGTTCCGGCGGATTACCGTCCGGTGCTCCCGAATCCGTTTGGCCGGTATGACCTGACGAAGCCCGATACGCTCATGAATCGCCTCCACTCCTACTGGGATGGACTGCGCGAATGGGCCGGCGGGCGGCTGCGGACAACCCTTGAGTTATGGCAAAGGGCCAGAGACAGGGTGAAACCATGAGGTTGAGCGTGTATGTTGTTTTGGCGTCGGCGATAGGAGTCTGCTCCTCTCCGACGATCGCGCGGCAGCCTCAGGAAGGCGCAGACGTTCCGTGTAACGTGACAGCCCCGAATGGTGTCATGCCAGGTTCGCTGGAGCCGCAAACCGGAATTTACGGCAACCGACTGCTCGCTGTTGGGCCATTTGGATTATGGCGAAATGGCACGGTCGTCTTCAAACCTGGTGGAGCTGGCTTCCTGACACGAGACGGCTCCCTCGTGATGAAATTTGGATGGACGCTGGGCAGTGCGGGCAAACTCCAAGTCACCGGTCGTCGACTCGATGGAGAAGCGTCTCCGTTGCGCGCATCGATTTCGAGCAGCAGCGATGACCCACACTTCAAGCCCAGTTTTCTTGTTTTTCCGACGCCGGGCTGTTGGGAAGTCACCGCGCAGATTGGCGACGTCGAGAATTCTAAGCTCATGTTCGTCACCAGAGTGGTAAAGATCGGGGAAGGGCCGGCGGGCCGATGGGATCCTGACAACTAAGGGTCCGTGGTGATTCACTGCGGGGGCAGTCGCTTGAGCAACTGGGCGGCTTTGCGGAACCACGGACGTTCTCGCCTGCGGAGATAACGCGGCATCGTTGGTTTCTTGGCGAGGATGCGCTCGGCCCAGTCTCGGGCCTCGACGATCCGCTGCTGGTCGGCCAGAAAGGACGCATAGTTGTAGTACGTCTCCGACAGCGTTGAAATGTCGGTTGCCTTCTTGAACGTCGCTTCGGCCCGATCGGGTTGACCGGCCCGGGCGTATATGTGGCCCAGCAGTCCAATCGCCCGGTGGAAATCGTACTTGGAATCCTTCGCGACGATGCGTTCCATGTCTTCGAGAGCCGCTGGAATATCGTCCATCGCCAACTCGGCGAGTCCACGACGATAGAACGGATCGAGCGAGTCCGAGTGCGGCGAAATGACCTTGTCGTACAGCTCTCGCGCACGAGAGAACTGCCCTTCTTCGAGATACAAGTCGGCGAGCTCTTCCTGGTTGCCAATCGCCGGGTTGTCGATGATGATCCGCTCGAGCTCGCAGATTCGTCGGCGGCGTGGGAAGGCGTTCAACGGACCTCTCAGCAGGTCCACATCGGGCACGACTTCCGCGACGATGTAGACGAGCGCCCCGAGTCCGCCGCCGATGAGAATGATCCACAGCCAGTAGGTATCCGGCCGGCGCCGCACAAAATGAAGAAGAGCAGCAGCCTGCAGGATGAGTCCCCACGGGTAGAAAAGAGCAGTCAGGCCCATGAAATTGCGTGATGCTGTCCGCTCATCGCCGATGATCGTGGGGGAAGGCTAACCAGATGGACGATACTTTGTCGGCATCGTCGGGTCAAGACGAGACGTAGCGGACGAGACGTAACGGGTTATATTGCGCGTGAACGCGATTGGGTCCGCGTCATCCCCACTGCGGAGAGACGACATCTGCGTGACGTCCGGCGTGTTTGCGCTTAGCATGGTGGCTCATGACCAGTCCGGCTGAGCAGTCGCCGCGCGCCGCGACCGTGATCGGCCTGATCTTCATCCTGCTGGGCGCGCTGCCGATCCTTGGCGCCCTCGACATCGTGCATCTGCCGCTGTCGGGCGTACCCGTGTGGGTTGGCGTCGCCGCCGGCCTCACGTTCGTGCTCGGCGGAGCGGCGGTGATCGTCGGCTATGCCATCGCGGGCGTCGAAATCGACGATCCCGACGCGGAAGTCGGCCCGTACGAAATTCACGTTCCCTTCGCCGTGCGTCTGACGCAATACATCCTTGTGGTCGCCATCTACGGCCTGTTCGCCGCCATCGCCGGGTGGTTTGCATTCGGAGCACGCAGCCTGCCGTGGGTAACGTCTCACGGCGGCGGCAGCGAGTGGATAAGCCGCGCGGCGTTCGGCTTTGTCGCGATCGCCTGCGCGGCCGCCGGGATCGCGGCGGCCGTGAGAAATTTCAAGAAGTTGACGAGCCAGTGACAGGCCACTCGCCTCGATCAACGTCCCATCGATAGTTGCTCGATCCACTCGAGCGCGGCTTCGACGGCGTCGTACATCTCGGGCCGCGCGCCGGAAAAACTGTGGTCGCGTGCTTCGATCGCATGAAGTTGACGCCGCGCACCGTCGGGCCCGAACAAGACACGGGCCGCATCTGCGGGCAGATAATCGTCATGCGTGGATTGAATCACCGAGACCGGAACGTCGCCCAGGCTCGGCAGGTACGCGTACAGCTCGAGCATCTGGGGCTCCCCCTGCGCCGCATTCGCGCTGTCAACGCGTCGCCGCACGTACTCCTCTTCTTTGGTCAGCGCTACCGCCACCACGCCGCCAAGCTCGGGCTGCAGCAATCGCTGGCCTGCGGCGGCCACCGACAAGTCGGCGCCGCGCGACACACCTACCAGAATCGCCCGCGTCTCCGCCGGAAGCCCCAGCCACGTTTTCGCCGATTCGATCATCGTGGCGTAGTCGCGAGCCAGGTGTGCGGGTGTGATCGATTTCGCGTGGTTCGGCAGGTGTTTCAGATATTCCGGCGAGCTGAATCCAATGGCCGGGTAGCCCAGCGCCACCAGCACATCGAACGTGTCGCGATCCTTGCCGGCCCATCCGCGGTCGCCTGTGGCGTACACGAGCAGCGGGCGCCTCTCGGCCACGCCTGGGCTGAGATGCGCCACGATGGCTCGTCCACCGTTTCCGTCGATCAGCAGCCGGCGATCCGACACCGCCGCCGGCCGTCCATTTGGAGAGGTTGCAGGGAGTCGTTGAACGCACGCCGGCGCCGCGACGGCTGCGACGCACAGAGCAACGCACCGAAGCCTGCGCGTCAGATTTCGGCGAGCTGAGGCTGCGGCGCGGAAGAGGGCTCCGCCGCGGGTGTCGTGCGCGAGGCCGGCAGCAGAATGCTGCTCCAGCCGCCCGCGATCAACGCACTGACGTAGGCAATAGCCAGCGGCCATTCCCACACGTTCTGATAGGCCATGTAGCGTGGCACCCACTCGGGATGAAATTTCTCCTTATAGCGTCGCAGGCCCTGGAAATTGTACCATTGCTCGCCGCGCTGGAAGATGACGCGGCCGAGCCGCTCCGGCCAGCGGGCGCCGCGGCGGTCGCCCACCGACGAGAGAGGCGCCATGCCCAGATCGAACTGCTTGTACCCCAGCGCTTTACCCTCGAGAAACAGCGACGTCAGCAGAAAATCCATCACCTGCGGGCCGTCGCTGCGGTAACGCATCAGGTCCACGGAGAGCTCGCGCAAATGAGGCCCTTCAAACAAATTCGCAAACCCGAGAATGCGTCCGCCCGGCCGCGCTTCCTCCACCAGGGCGCAGCGATAGCGGCGCAGGTACGCCTCGTCGAAAAATCCGATTGAAAATTGCCGCTCCGCCAGCTTCTTGGATCCTAGCCACTCGGCTGAAATCGAGGCGAGCTCGGGCATCAAGGCGCCCATTTCCCGCGGATCGGCAATTCTGAAGCGGACGCCGTCGCGCTCGGCGCGCCTCAGAATCTGGCGATAGAGCTTTCCGGCATGGCCCTCGAGCGTGATCCGATCGAGATGGATGTCGGCCTGCTCGCCAAGTTTGAAGAACTCGTAGCCGCGGTCGTGCAGCAGCGGAATCCAGTCGAGCGAAATCTGATAAAAGACCGGGCGGCGATCGACCGTGCGTGCGAACGCGAAGAACGCATCGAGGAAAGCGGCGCGCTCGGCGTGCGCGGGGCCGACGACCGGATCCGAAAAGATCACCAGATAAGGGCCGATGGTCCGATAGAGGCAAAAGCTCTGGTCGTCGCCGTAGAACACCGCCTTGTCGCCGGTGGCCACCAGCAGCGGGCTCGTGCGCCCGCCGATTCGCTTGTGAGCGTCGAGCGCTTGGTCTATCTCTCGATTCGCGAGGCGCGTGAACCCGAGGGGCGTACGCACGAACACGTAGACCGTGGCGGCAATCACCGTGAACACCATCGAGGCGGCCGTGCGCACAAAACGCGTGGCCTGGAAACGGTAGCCGATTCGGCTCCATCGCTCGAGCGTCGCCGGGCCCACGTGATAGGCAACGGTGCCGAAAATGATGAACAGGGCGAGCGCGCCGAAGAGCAGCACCAGGTCGGGTCCCTCCAGCCAGTCTCCTTCGCTCGGCCGATCGAACAGCGCGGCCTGCGACGAGACGACAATCGCCACGGCGCCAAGGACCATCGACTCTTCCCAGTCGAATCCTTTCAGAATGGCCGCGAAGCCGGCCAGCGCGAGCAGAATGCGGGTGCCGCTGAACGCCGCGCGATAGCCGCGATCCAACCCGCGCGCCAGCACCACCAGCACGAGGCCGGCAAGCGCGGCGGTCGCTTGACCCGCTTCGACGAGCGGCAGCGGGATGAAGTGATGAAGCAGCACGAGCCGCGCGTGCAGCGCGGGCGAGGCGCTGCTCAGCATGATCAACACGCCGCCCCCGCCGACGAGTCCCGCCACGACGCGACGAGCGAACTCGAGCCTCCGCGGCGTGCGCGTGCTCACCCACGACAGCAGCACCAGCGACGCCACGGCCCACGGCGCGATGTAGTAGATGAGCCGGTACACCATCAGCGCCGCTGCGGCCGCGCTTTTTGCGAGACCGAGGTGCGCGATCCAGAACACGTCGCTGCTGCCGAACCCGCCAGGCACGAAGCTCAGCAGCCCCACGGCCTGCCCGAGGAAGAACGAGGTGGCCAGACCCAGGGAAGGGAGCGCAACGCCCGTGGCGCGGACGCACGCGCTGAACGCGACGGCCGCCAGGAACCAGTCGAGCCAGCCAACTCCCGCCAGACCGGCCAGCGAGATCAGATCGATGTTGCCGCCCTGCTGGCTCATCTGCGACGCCAGGAGTCGAATCGCGACAATCACCACGAACGTGATCGCGAAGGCGCAAACAGCGGTGATGACCAGACCGCCATGAAGCCATGACAGCAGCCAGGCGGCGGCGACCCAGCCGGCCAACCCGGCAACAAATGCCATGGACACAGAGGCCACGCCGCCGCTCAGTTCGGAAAGATGATCGACGCTCGACTGATACAGCCAGAACCGAATCGCGGGGCCCGCCAGCGGACCGAGGGTGAGGAAGTTGCTCCAGGCAAACGCCACCGCGCCGTAGCGCCACCGCTCGAACGCGCGCGATCGCGTGTGCCGGAAGGCGATCACGTCGTAGAGCCCCATGACGCCGACGTTGGCGAGCGTGGCCAGGGCCGCGGCGATCAGCCAGGCAGGTTCAAGTGCCCCGAGCGCGGTGCGGAAATCGCGTGTCGTGATCTGCCGAAGCGCGCCCCACGAGAAGGACACCACGAGTCCGCAGACCACGAACGGCCAGACGACCGTGAGCGGGCGCAGCCACCACACAAGCCTCGCCGGGAGGCGAGAGGTGAGCGTTTCGGTCGTTACTGCCATTTCACCATCATGTAGCCGGCGGCAATGATGCCGCGGCTGTTGGTGAAGTGCCGGAACTGCGGAGTGCCCGCCACGCTCATCACGTCGCGCGGATTGAAGTGGCGCGTCACGTTGAAGAGCTGCATCCCCAGGTTCACCCTGCGCTCGCGGATGTTGACGGTCTTGTAGGCCACCATGTCGAGCGAAAAGAATCCAGGGAACCGCGAGCCGTTCGGCGCGCCGAGATAGTGACGGGCCAGATCGAACGTCGAGTAAGGAAACCCCGAGTGCCATTCAGCGGCCGGCGCGATGGCGAGCGCGTGCGGCAGCGGTACGGTGCCCCAGGCCAGCCATCGGCTCGGCACGTCGGCGGCCGTCACCACTCTCGCGTTCGGCTCCAGGTACGGGGCCGACATGTTCCGAAAGAGCGATCCGAAATCGTTGGTGTCGCCCACCGATCTGGATCTGACATAGCTCACGAACAGCTGCGCGTCGTTCTTCCACATCTGCCGGACGGCGATCTGCAGCTCGCGATACAGGCTCGCGCCTGTGCTTTCGAGCCAGACGGCGTCGACTCCCGGCGTCACGGTCACGGTCGGCAGCCTCGTCGCGGTGCGCCGGCGGACCGCGATTTGCGCGTCGAGCCCGGGCCGGAGGCGGCGCTCCAGTTCGAGCGTAATCGAGATGGCCTGTGGCAAACCCAGCTGGCGGAGCATCGGCGCCTGGATCGCAGACGCCTGGACCTCGCCGGTGTTCGCGTCGAATTGCGTGTCGACTCGCGTGGGAAAGCTGGCGAAGGCCAGCGCGTGCAGCGGGAGCTGGCCCACAAAACGTCCCACGCCCGCTTTGACGATCGTCGCGCCCGATCCGTCCAGCAGGTACTTGACGCCCACTCGCGGCGACCAGACGCGCCCGACGCGCGCGTCGTGCCAATCGAGGCGCGCGCCGACATCCACTTGCACGCGATCGCGCGCCGTCCACGTGTCCTGCACGACCACATCCGCGGTGGTGTCGTGGGCCGCGAGGCGCGGCGTGGCGCCCCACTCGATTAACCTCACGAGCTCGTGGTTGGTGTCTTCAATGTGAATCGGATGATTGGCAACGCCACCGCGCATCCGCCTGCGCTGCAGGTCGGAAGACACCGACAGGGTGTGCGTGCCGAAGCTCGTAGAGACCCCTCGCTCCCAACCGACGGACATCGACTCGCGCGTGGCATGCTGATTGAGCGCGGTGAACCAGCTGTCGCGCCACCCCATCGGGGTCAGCCGCGTCGGAACGTCGCCGTTCGCGCCGAATTCGGTGCGGTGCGCAACCACCGCCAGACGGACGGTGACGAGGTCTTTCGGCGAAACCACCACGCGGTCGATCACGCTCGAGAACACGTCGCGTGAGTCGATGGTCGGAGATGTGGACGGCGGACGCAGCGGGCTCATACCGTCAAATGCGGATCGCGCCGGGACCAGCGCGCTTTCGAGCGTCATCGTGTGCCGTCGCGAGAGTCCGATGTCGAAGCGGGAAAAGGACGTGGAGCTGATCTCGCCGATGGCGGGACGTCCCGAGCGCGAGCTGACGCCGGGCACGGGCACATGCTCGAAGTCGTATTCCTCGGTCAGAAACAGGCGCACCGCGCCCAGGCGGCCACCCACGTACACGCGCGGGAAGAATCCGTCGATGCGGCCGAAGCCCGCGCGGTTCAGCCGCGGGTGCGGCAGGAAACTCTGGATGCCGGCTTCCAGCTTGTCGCCGCCGGCATTGGTCTCCACCGCCGCGAGCGCTCCAAGCACACCGCCAAAATTCACCGCCATCGGGTCGCGGAGCACGGACACCGACTTCACGGCTTCCAACGGCAGATCGATCGCCGTCGTGCCGGTGACTGGATCGGTGACGTCGACTCCGTCAATCCAGAGGCCGGCTTCGTGCGGCCTCGCGCCGTCGAGGCGAAGCAGTCCGTCGGGTCCGCGCACGACCGAGGGCAGAAGAGGAAGCGACTCGAGCACGCGCGGGCGAGCGGTTGGCAACTGCTGCGCAACGGCTGAGGGAAGGGTGGTGCCCAGCCGCTCGGTGACCGCGCCGGCTTCGATCACGCTCGGTGCGATCACGTCCGTGTGATCGGTCGCTCGCGCCACCGCCAGAACGATGCGCGAAGCGTCGCGGACGAAGACGCGCGCCGCCTCGAACCCGTCGAGCGTTGCCACGATCTCGTCGCCCGGGTCGGCCGGGGGCAGCTCGAATCGTCCATCGGACGAAGTCACGACCGACGTGCGGGTCTCCTCGCCGTGCCGCAGCTCCAGGCGGACCCCCGGCAACACAGAGCCCGTCTGGTCCAGCACGACGCCCGAAAATGACTGCGCCGATCCCGTCGAGGCGCCCGCCAGCAGGATCAGCCCGACGAGCGCGGCGAGCTGCTTCATCGTGATGTTGAGTCGATCCATTGCAGCGCATCCAGCAGGCTGCTTCTCAATTCCGGCTGCTTGTCTGAGAAGCGGTGATTCTTTGCGTCGATCGCGTACATCCGCTTGGGTTCGCGTGCGGCGATGAACAACTCGTCTGTTTCCTGAGGCGGGATGAATTCGTCCCGCTTGGATTGAATGAAGATCATCGGCAGCGGCGAGACGCGGCTCACGTGCGGCGTAATCGTCAGATGCGGCTCGTTTGGCTCCCCTTTGGTGATCCAGATGGTCCAGTCTTTCCAGGCGTTCCAGCCAAGCTCGATCGACGCCGGCAATCCAAGCCCGATGACCCCGCGATAAAGCGTTTCCCGGTTTTCGCCGGCGGCAGCCACGACCGAAAGCCCCGCGCCTTCCGAGATGCCGACCAGAACCGGCGCATCCGAGACGGCGAAGATCCGCCGCGCCTCGCGCGACAGACTTTCGTAGTGCCCTGGAATGTCGGCCGGATCGAGGGCTCTCCCCTTGCCGGTGAAGCTCGAGAGATACGCGCGCGTGTTGAGCCCGAGTACCGCGACGTTGTGCGCCTGCAGAAATTCGGCGACGTCGACGACGAAGCCCATCCAGCCGAGGTCGCCGCTCGATAGCAGCACCACGGCCTGAGGTGGCCCCGGCGTTTTGTAGATGTGCACCGTTTGCGGCCTGTCGCCGAGCACCAGACGAACGGGTAGATCCTTCTGAGCCGCCGCTGGAACGGCGGTTGCTGCCAGGATAGCGGCGCACAACAGAACACTCCGCATCATCGCGTGGCCATGAGGGCCGTCAGCCGTGAGGTCGCATCGGCGGCCGATTCCTGGTGGCCCACGGCCAGGAACAGCGCGCCTGGCTGTGCGCGCCGGCAGATGGCGCCGGCCTCGTCGAGCTCAAAGTCGACCCCGTCCGCGTTGCACACCACGACGTCCCAACTCTTGCGCTCGAGCGCGCCGGCCGCGTCCCCAAGGCTGGCCACGCGCTCGCAACGCGTTCGATATCCGCTCTGTTGCAGCTGGGCCAGGACGCTCACGGCAAGCTCATCGTGGCAATCGATGGCGAGCACGTGGACGAACCGGGAAGGTCCGGTTTGCATCGGTTAATTGTCGAATTCGAAGTGACTTTAGCAGTCCTACACGCGCTTGCACATCCGTACAGGTACGCTCTATCTATGTGTATAGATCGAGGATGCGACGCCGGAGGGCGAAGCGGATGAGGTCGCTCTGGCTGCGCAGCCCGAGCTTCTGCATGAGGTTGGAGCGATGCGACTCGGCGGTGCGGGGACTGATGGCAAGCTGCGCCGCAATTTCAGCGCTGGTGTGACCTTGCGCGGCCAGCAGCAGGACTTCGCGCTCGCGCGTGGTCAACGTCTCGTACGGATCGCGCGAAGTGGCCTGCAAGCGCTGGTTGTAAGCTTCGAGCAACGACTCCGAAAGCGGCGGCGACAGAAAGCTGCGGCCGGCGGCCACCTGCCGCACGGCGCGAATCAGATCGTCGGCGCCCGAGTCTTTGATCACATAGCCAAGCGCGCCCAGCCCGAGCGCTTCGGTGACGTAGGCTTCGCTCGAGTGCATCGACAGTACGACGACGCGCGTGGGAAGCTGCAGTTTTCTCAACTCACGAAGAATCTGTAACCCGCCCAGGTTGGGAAGCATCAGGTCCAGAATCAGCACGTCGGGTTTGAGCGCTTCCGTCGTGTGCACCACCTCGGCGCCATCCGCGATTTCGCCGACAATCTTCAAATCTGCTTCGCCTTCGAGCACCGCGCGCAGTCCGCGCCGAACGACGAGGTGATCGTCGGCGAGCAGCACCGAGATGCTCACAGCTGGTGCCTGACGACATGTTGCAGGGGAAGCACGGCCGAAATTCTCGTGCCCGAAGAGGGTGCCGTGACAAGCGTGAATTGGCCGCCGAGCAGCGTGGCGCGTTCCCGCATGCTGCTCAAGCCAGGGGAGCGAAGCGTCTGCGACGAGGACGCCGAAAATCCGCAGCCTTCGTCCTCGACAATCACGCTGAGCTCATCGGCGTCTCTGCGGATCCAGACTCGGGCCTCGGCGACACCCGCGTGCCTGGCGACGTTGGTGAGCGCCTCTTGTACGATTCGAAACGCGGCGGTTTCGATCTCGGCCGCGAGTCGTGCTTCCATGCCGGTCTGCGTGAACATCACGCGAATGTCGGTTTGGGCAGCGTATCGATCGAAGTGCCACAACAATGCGGGAATCAAGCCGAGGTCGTCGAGCACCGGCGGACGCAGGTTGAGCGAGATCTCCCGAACCTGCGACATCAGCGATTCCACCAGCTCGAGCGCTTCGGGCCTGCCCCGCGCCGGCCGCGAATCCCGCGACATCGCTTCCAGAGTGAACTTGAGGCCGGTGAGGCTCTGCCCGATTTGGTCGTGCAGCTCGCGGGCCAGCCGGCGCCGTTCGGTTTCGCGGGCCTGCACGAGTCGTCTTGCGAGCTCGCGGCTCTTGATGATCTCCGCCTTGAGGGCCCGATTCGACGCATCGAGATCGCTGGTGCGCGCCGCCACGCGCTCCTCGAGCCCTTCGCTCAGCCGCTTGAGCTCGTCGAGTGCTTCGTGCAGCGCCGTGATCGCGCGACGCTGCTGTTCCTCCGCCGTGCGGGCGGCGCTGCTGAGCGAAGCGGTCACGACCGCCGCGATCGTGAACACGACGAGCCGCGCGGCATCGTCCACCTCGACCGCCAGAGAGAAATACGGTGGCATGAAGAAGAACGCGGCTGACAACACCGACACGACGGTGGCGACCAGGCCGGGACCAAGCCCGCCGAGGAGCGCGGAAGCCACGACGGCGGGGAAAAACAGCAGGCCCACCGGCGGGTGCATCCAATGCCAGAGCATCGCGGTGGCCGCAGTCGCCACGCCCGGCGCAAGGACGGCGACGCTGTAGGCCGCGCCCGGACGCAGGGCCCTCGCGAGCAGGGGGGACGAAAATTCAACAGCCATTGATCACGACACGTACACGCGCTGCTTGAACGCCTGGACGAAGCCGCGCAGAATGGGCGAGACGTCGCCCCGCTGAAGCCCCACCTCGATCAGCGTGAAGCACGACTCCTGGTACGCCGCCGCCAGCGCGTCGCGAAACTGTCGCGGCGTAAAGGCACGGAATCCACGGCCTCCCCAGAGCTCGGCGAGCTTGGCAAACGGCCAGCTGACCGTATCGTTATAGCGCGCCTCGGGAAAGAACGCCTGCAGCATTTCCCACCGGCTGTTGTTCAAGAGCACGATGATGGGATCGCAGCGATATCGAGACGCGTGCGCGATCTCACTGCCGGTCATCTGAAACGCACCGTCGCCCATCAGCACGAGCGGGCGCAGCCCGCTCGCCAGCTGCACCCCGAGCGCCGCCGGTACCGCAAACCCCATCGTGCCGTAGTAGGCCGGCGCGATGCATTGGTTCGCGCGGATATCGACGCTGCAGAACAGCGCGTCGCCGGTGTCGGCGACGAGCGGCATCTCAGGGTGCTCTTTGACGAATTCGTTGATGAGATTGATCACGTGGCGCACTTTGATCGACTCGTCCTGCTTGAACGGATCGAACACTTCGGGCGAGATGTCGGCGCCGACGGCCAGGATCGGATGCGCCGTGGCGGGCAAATCGGGCGCGGTAAGCAGGCGCTCGACCAGCCGTTCGAGCGAGGTGTGCTCGTAGCGGCGCGGTGTGATGAAGACGTCGCGCGCCACCGCAGTGATCAGCTCGCGATCGCGCAGCAGATCGGCCGACACCCCCAGACTGACATCGCTCAGTCGCTCGCCCAGCATCAGCAGGCAATCCGATTCCTCGACGACCTGGCGCATCGCGGGCGGGCTTACCGCGCCGAGATAGGTGCCGATGAACTGCGGATGCTGCGTCGGAAAGATCCCCCGGCCGAGAAAGGACGAGATCACGGGCACTTTGAGCCGCTCGGCGAGACGCACGACGGCGCCGGTGAGCTTGAACCGATGAACCTCCACTCCCACGATCAGCACCGGGTGCTGCGCGTGGGTCAGCCGGGCGATGATCTCGCGCGCGGCCTCGGCGACGGCGCGCTCGTCGATGGGCAGTTCGACTTCCTCGAAGCTCGAGGGAACGGGAATGTCCAGAAAGACCATGTCGCGAGGAATCTCGAGGTAGACCGGCCGCTTGAACTTCAGCGCCACATCGATGGCGTGATGGATGGCGGCGGCGGCCGTCTGCGGGTTGTCGACGATGGCCCCCGACTCGACGACCTCCTGATAGATCTTGAACTGCGACTCGAACGACTTCACCTCATGGTGCACGAGCATCCCGGAATGTTTCTCGAGCCGGCTCGGCCCACCGGAAATGATCACCAGCGGCGATTCTTCGGCGTAGGCGCACGCCACCGAGTTGATCATGTTGAGGCCGCCGGCGCCGTACGTGACCAGGCACACCCCGAGCCCGTTGCTGATGCGTGCAGCGCCATCGGCCGCAAAACCGACCGCGGGCTCGTGGCTGAACGTGACGAGCTGGAACCGCCCGTCCTCTTCGAGGGCGTTGTAGAGGTTCAACACGAAGTCCCCGGGAATCCCGAAAATCTGCCGCACGCCCTCCGCGTGGAGCTGGTCGAACAGAAACCGATGCAGCTTCATATGTTCAACTAATGACGCCCCGGCATTCGCCGAACCCGATCCGCGCGTAACCGGCGCGCTCGCAGTACGCGCGCATGATCACTTCGTCGCCGTCGGCCAGAAAGGTCCGCTTCTCGCCTGTCGGCAGCTCGATCGGATCCGCGCCGCCGCGCGTCATTTCCAGAAGGCACCCTTCAGCGCCGTGGCCGGGTCCGGAAATTGTACCGCTGGCGACGAGGTCCCCCGGCCGCAGATTACAGCCGTTGCTCGTGTGGTGCGCCGCCATCTGCGCAAACGTCCAGTACATGTCGCGAAGGGAGGCGCGGCTCACGCCGAACGGCGCCAGGCCGGCGCGTTGCATCGCAGCCGATCGAAGAGACACCTCAACCCGCACATCGAAGCCGCCCGCGCCCTCGTTCGCCGGCGACGACAGGTAGGGCAGCGGAGGCGGATCGCCTGGCGGCCGAGTGAACGCCGGACATCGAAAGGGCGCGAGGGCTTCCCGCGTGACGACCCACGGAGAAACCGTCGTCGCAAAATTCTTGGAGAGAAACGGGCCGAGCGGCTGCGATTCCCACACTTGAATGTCGCGCGCAGACCAGTCGTTCACGATGCACAGGCCGAAGATCCGATCTTCCGCTTCTGCCAGTGTCAGCGGCTCCCCGAGAACGTTCGCAGCGCCTGCGAAGAACCCCACTTCGACCTCGTAGTCGAGCCGTTCCGATGGCCCGACGCGAGGGGCATCGTCGGGGCCCTTGAGTTGTCCGCGAGGCCGTTTGATCGGCGTCCCGCTCGGCACGATCGAGGAGGAGCGGCCGTGATAGGCAATCGGCACGTACTTGTAGTTGGCCGCCAGCGGGTTCTCCGGCCGGAAGAGCGCTCCGACGCGCGTCGCGTGAAAAATGGATGAATAAAAATCGGTGTAATCGCCGATCGCGGCGGGCACCAGCAATTCAGCGTGATCCATCGCGACAAGACTCTGCGGCTCCGCCAGGCGCCCGTCCGCATCGAGAATCCTCATGAGCAGATGCCGAAGATGCGACGACTCCAGCTGGCCGAGCGCCATGAGGCCGTTCAACGTTGACGCGGCGGCGGCGTCAGCGAGCGCGGGCGACAAACCGTCGAGTAGGCCCAGCTTGCGCGCGGCACGAAGATCGAGAATCTGGTCTCCGATCGCAACGCCGACGCCCGGCACGTCGCCTGAGCCGCGGCGGCGGAATACGCCAAGCGGCAGATTCTGAATCGGGAAGTCTGTATCCGCCGAGTTGGAGCGCTCAACCCAGCTTCGCCGGGTTGGGTCGTGCGTGTCGTTGGTCATAGGCACCGCAGCCGGCGGAGTTCGTCGGCCGGCTCGCGAAAGGCGCAAGAGCCGAACGATCGAAAGAACCGGCGTCTCGTATCGGCGAGATCGGCCGTGGCGACGGTCCGGCCCCTCCAGCACAATCCATCGGAGTGGAACTCGAACGCGTCAACCGAGGATTCCAGCAGGGCGTCGAGCACATCCTGTTGCGGCCTGTCTGTTCGAACGAGCGAGGCCGCCACAGCGAGATTCAGAAAGCCATGCATCGGCTCGGTGCCGCTACCGGCGTCATGGGTGAGAGGGTAGCACCCGCGCATCAGATGGTGCAGTCCTGCCGTTGCCTTGAACGCGACGCCGGTGTCACCAGCGGTCTCGAGAAAGTGAACGATGCCGGCCGGGGTCGGCGACGATCCTGCCGCGGTCCCGCCGGTGCGAATCTTGGCGGCCGCGCCCGCCGCATCGATCGCTCGAAGCCGCCGTTCGAGATCGGCGTCCAGCGGCGTTTCGAAAAACGTCTCCAGGTCCTGCGGCACGGCGCGCGCAAGCGAGGCGATCTCCAACAAGGGAACCGGACCGAATTCAACCGAGGCGATGCGCGCCCTGCCGGCCCACGCGTCGTTGAACGCACGGACACGCTCGAGTTGAGAGCGCGAATCGGCGCTGAGAACGACGCTGAAGTCCCAGAGGTTGGCCCGATCGTCACTCTTGTCAGGCACGACTCCAGGCGCACGCCGCTCGAGGTCGGAGAGGTTGACGGCGGGAACGACAAAGCGTCCCAGCAGCCACGCGTCGTCGCTGTTCCGCGCGCGCGCGTACTCGGCCAGTGCGTCGGCGAGCGTGAGGCTTGCCGGCGGAAAAGTGCCGGCGTAATCCACGATCCGGTCAAGCGACGCGCGCGTCGAGGGAAACATGAAATCAGAGCGGAAGGGAAGTGGTCGCCTTCACTTCTTTGACGACGATGCTGGTCCGGATTCGATCGACGCCGTCGACTTTCATCAGCTTGTTGAAGAGAAATTTCTCCAGCTCATCGTGATTGGCCACCACGATCTTCATGAGGTAGTCGAACTCACCGGTCAGGAAGTGACATTCGAGCACCTCGCGCATCTCCTTCACACGGCCTGGGAAACGCTTCACCGAATTGGGGCGATGGTGAGCGAGCATCACGTGGACGAAGCAAAGCAGGTCGAGCCCGACTGCCTCGCGGTCCACCAGGGTCGCGTAGCGCCGGACCACCCCCTGCGCTTCCAGCTTCTTCAGCCGCTTCTGCAGCCCTGGCCCCGACAGGCCCACCCGCCGGGCCAGCTCGGCGCTGCTCGCGCGCGCGTCGTCCTGCAAATGGGCCAGCAGCCGCAAATCGAGGCTGTCGAGCCGCCGGCGGCCCCGCGGAGGTCGGGTGACCATGGCGGGTACAGTAGTTCCGATTCGAAACTTTTTCAATGTTTTTTGTAATGAAATGATTCTTGAACGTTAAATTTGGTTGCGCTATGCTCTTTTTATGCTGGATTTCTGCCCGATCAAACGCGTCGATCATCTGGAGTTCTACGTCGGCAATGCGAGGCAGGCGGCGGTGTTCTACGCGGCGTGCCTCGGCTTCACCAACACCGCCTACCGCGGTCTGGAGACGGGCAGCCGCGACATCGCCTCGTACGTGATGGAGCAGGGCGACATCAAGTTCGTGCTCACCAGCCCGCTCAATCCGGACCACCCGATTGCGCAACATATACGGAAGCACGGCGACGGCGTCGGCGTCGTCGCGTTGCAGGTTCCGGATGCGCCGGCCGCCTTCCGCGAGACGACCGGCCGTGGCGCAGAGGCCGCCATGGAGCCCGCCGAAGTGCGGGACGACCATGGCGTGCTGCGGGAGGCGGCCATCCATTTATACGGGGACACGCTCATCAAATTTGTCGAGCGGGGCGCGTATACCGGCGCATTCGCGCCGGGGTTTCGAGCCACCGGCACCAAGGCGTCGCGCTCGGACGGCGTAGGCCTGCTCGCTGTCGACCATGTCGTCGGCAACGTGGAACTGGGGGCCATGAACAAGTGGGTTCGGTTCTTCGCCGAGACCATGGGTTTCACCCAACTCGTGCATTTCGACGACAAGACCATCACGACCGAGTACTCGGCGCTGATGTCCAAAGTGATGCAGGACGGCACGGGCCGCGTGAAGTTTCCCATCAACGAGCCGGCCACCGGCAAGCGGAAGTCGCAGATTCAGGAATATCTCGACTACTACCGCGGGCCGGGCGTACAGCACATCGCCCTGGTCACCCGCGACATCATCGAGACGGTGTTCAACCTCAAGTCGCGCGGGCTTGAATTTCTGCGCGTCCCGTCCACCTACTACGAAGATCTCGAGGCGCGCGTGGGCAAGATCAACGAGCCGGTCGACAAGCTGGCCGAGCTCGGCATTCTGGCCGATCGAGACGAGGAAGGATACCTGCTGCAGATCTTCACCCAGCCCGTCGAAGATCGGCCGACGCTCTTCTTTGAAGTGATCGAGCGTCACGGCTCGCGCGGCTTTGGGGAGGGCAATTTCAAATCGCTCTTCGAGGCGATCGAGCGGGAGCAGGCCAAGCGGGGGAACCTCGTATGAGCTACTACTTCAAGCTCGGACAGCTTCCGCACAAGCGCCACACGCAGTTCCGCCAGCCCGATGGCTCCCTCTACCACGAAGAATTGATGGGCATCCACGGTTTTACCGGCGACAAATCGCTGCTGTATCACCTCTACCCTCCGACCGCCGTCGAGCGCATCGAACGCGGCTGCAAAATCGAGATTCCGTTTGCCGAACAAGGTCCCGTCCGTCACCGGCTGCTTCGCACGGCACAGCTGTCGCCGGCCGGCGACGCCGTGAGCGGCCGCGTGCCGTTGATGGCCAACGACGATGTCTGCATCTCGGTGGCGAGGCCGGCTGAGCCGATGGAGTACTGGTATCGCTACGCCCACGGCGATGAGGTCATCTTCGTTCACGAGGGCGCCGGCGTCCTGGAGAGCCAGTTTGGCGTGCTCCGCTACGGTCCCGGCGACTACCTCGTGATTCCGACCGGCGTCATCTGGCGAATCCTTCCCGACCCGTCGGTTGAACAGCGGATGCTGGTTGTGGAGACCGCGGGCGGGCATATCGAGCCGCCGAAGCGTTACGTGAATCAGTACGGGCAGTTTCTCGAGAGCGCGCCTTACAGCGAGCGCGACATCCGTCCGCCCGACAAGCTCATGACGCACGACGAGGAGGGAGAGTTCGAGGTGCGCGTGAAGGCGCGCGGGTACGTCGCGCAGTATCGCTATCGCCGCCATCCGCTCGACGTGGTCGGATGGGACGGGCACCTGTGGCCGTTTGCGTTCAACATCGAGGACTTCGAGCCGATCACCGGGCGCGTGCACCAGCCGCCGCCCGTGCATCAAACCTTCGATGGCCCCGGTTTCGTACTGTGTTCGTTCGTGCCGCGGATGTTCGACTACCACCCGCTCTCCATTCCGGCGCCCTACAACCACTCCAACGTCGATTCCGACGAAATCATCTATTACGTCAAAGGCGATTTCATGTCCCGCAAGGGGATCGAACCGGCCTCGTTCACCGTGCACCCAAACGGGATTCCGCACGGGCCGCATCCGGGCACCTACGAAGGCTCGATCGGTAAGACCCGCACCGAGGAGCTGGCGGTGATGGTCGACACATTTCGGCCGCTGAAGCTGACGACGCACGCGGCGGCGATGGACGACGCGCGGTATCCGTTGAGTTGGTCGACTCACGACTGACGACTCACGACTGACGACTGAGGAGGAGGAGGAACTCCATGGCTGGCAAAAACTTCGACGCCTTCAAGCAGACCATCGAGCAGAAGTTCATGGGACATCCGGCGGTCACCCGCAACGACTACACCGAGTGGTTTGCGCACGGCGACATCCCGCTGGATCACTTGCGGCAATTTACCGTGCAGTTCTCGGTATTCTCAAACCAGTTTCTGCTGGCCGCGCTCAATCGCGTGATCAATGCCGACACGCTTCGATCGGCGCGCGAGTCGAAGGAAATTCTGATGAACGAGCTCGGCGTCATCTACAACAAAGGAGGCGACGCGGGCCCGCACGCGGAGCGACTGGAGAGGGGTGAGGCGCCCCCGCGACTGAACAACCAGGACAAAGAAGGCGATCCGGCGTTGGTGTCGACCGAAGGGACCGTCGACGGCGGCAAGTTCCGTTTCCAGGCCGCGCACTTTGAATGGATTCTGCACTTCGCCCAGTCGCTGGGGTTGACCTTCGACGACCTCGGTAAGCGCCGCCACGGCGTGCCCAGCACGCTTCGCTTCTGCGACGAGCTGTTCCGGCTCTACGGCAGCGACGACTACAACGAGGCGATGGGCGCGGCCTTTGCGGTCGAGAACTGGGCGGCGGCCGGTTTCTGGAAGGAGCTGATTTCGGGCCTGGAGAAAATCAAAGCGACCGAGGTCCCGCAAATGCCACTCGCATTTTTCACCTGGCACGACAAGATCGAAGACCTGCACAAATCCCACGTCTGGGACGAGCTCAAGGAATGCTACGAGTCACCCAAGTTCCACGAAGAGCCGTTCATCAGCGCGGGCGTAAAAATGCTCGATGGGGTGAAGGTCTTTTGGGATGGGTTGAACGACATGCGGCAGCGCGCCGGCCAGTTCGCCGCCTGAGGTTGTCGAGCGCCGACTGTCGACTGTCGACCGCCGACTGTTCGAGATGCAGCCAATTTTTACCGCTCGAGGGTTCCTGCCGGAGTGCGATCCGGCACGCGCCTTCGCGCCGGGTTCGCCGCTCGCGGCCCTCGATGAGCTCGGGCGCGATTTACCCAGCCTGCTCGAAGACGGCGGCTTTCGCGCCTTCGCCCGGCAGCTGAAAATACCCGAGTGGCCGGAGGACCATGCGAGCGAAGAGCGGCTGCCGGAGCTTCGCCTCTATTACCTCCGGGTCGGCTTTCTCGCCTCCGCCTATGTCAATCAAGTGGGTCAACCACGGGCAACGGAGCTGCCGGCAAACCTGGCCCGGCCACTGGTAAAGGCGTGCGCGCTGCTGGGTCGTCCGCCTATCCTCAGCTACGATGGTTACGCGCTCTACAACTGGAAACGATACGATCCCGCTGGACCGATCGCGCTGGGCAACATCGACACGTTGCAGAACTTCGTCCATCTCTACGACGAGCACTGGTTCATCCTCGTTCACATAGAGATCGAGGCGATCGCCGCCCGGATTCTGGCCGCCATCGCACGGTCGGCGCGCGCGGTCGGCGATCGCGACCGGGACGCGGTCAGCTGGATCTTGCGGGACATCGCGTCGGCCGTATGGGAGCAAGCGGCAGTCCTGCGCCGCATTCCCGAGAAGATGGATGCGGCGCTCTATCACCGGACGTTCCGGCCCTACATCCGCTTCTTCGAGAACGTGATCTATGAGGGCGTCGACGAGCGCCCGATGAACTTCCGGGGCGAGACCGGCGCGCAAAGCAGCGTGATGCCGAGCCTGGTCGCCTTCATGAAAATTCGCCACCGCCAATCGCTGCTGACCGACCATCTTGCGGAGATCCGCCGGTTCATGCCGCCGCTGCATCGGCAGGCGATTGCCGAGATCGAGGCGCTGCCGTCGCCCAGGGAACTGGCCGAACCGGAGGCCTACAATGACGTCCTCGAAGCGATGGCGACCTTCCGCGAGATTCATTACAAGTGGGCACAGGAATATGTCAATCAGCGCGTTGACGATCCGCGAGGCACAGGTGGAACTCCCTTCATGATCTGGCTCAAACAGCTCATCGACGAGACGCGGGCGCACCGGCTGCCGCCGCAATGACGGCTCCAATGTCCGTTCCAGCGGCCGCAGAAGGCCCGCTCTGGCGCCCGCCGCCCGAGCGGGTGTCGGCGTCACGCCTGACCGCGTTTATTCGAACCGTCGAGGAGGCCGAAGGCCGATCGTTTACTGACTATTCAGATCTTCATCGCTGGTCGGTCGGTTCGGTAGCGGAGTTCTGGACGCACGTGTGGAACTTCTGCGGGGTGATCGGGCAACGCGGAGGCGCCCCGGTCATCGATCATCCCGGGCGGCTCCCGGGCGCGAAGTTCTTTCCGGACAGCCGTCTCAACTTTGCCGAAAACCTGCTGCGGCGCCGCGACGAGGCGACCGCCATCATCGCGACGACCGAACAGGGACGCGATCGGGAGGTCAGTTTTGGCGATCTGTACCGAGCCGTTGCTCGGGGCGCGCAAGCCCTGCGCCGCGCCGGCGTCGGCCCCGGAGACCGTGTGTGCGGCGTCGTCGCCAACGTGCCAGAGGCGGTGATTGCCGCCCTGTCGGCGGCGGCCATCGGCGCGATCTGGTCGTCCTGCTCACCGGACTTCGGCGTAGACGGCATCGTCAATCGGTTCGAGCAGATTGCGCCGTTGGTGCTCGTCGGAGTTGACGGCTATTTCTATGGAGGCCGGTACTTTGATTGCCGCGAGAAGCTGGGGGAAGTCGCGCGCCGAATCCCCACGCTGAAGGAAATCGTGCTGGTTTCAATGAGCGCCGATCCGCAGCCCTGGGCGGGGCCGATTCAGACGATCGGCTGGGACGAGTGGCTCACTCGCGAGACGAACGAAACAATCGACTTCGAGGCCTTCGAATTCAACCATCCGCTCTACATTCTCTACTCCTCGGGCACCACCGGCTCGCCAAAGTGCCTCGTGCACGGGGCGGGCGGCACGCTGCTGGAACACCTGAAAGAGCATCAGCTGCAAACCGACATTCGCCCCTCCGATCGCGTGTTCTACTTCACCACGTGCGGCTGGATGATGTGGAACTGGCTCGTGTCGGCCCTGGCCTCGAGTGCGACGCTCGTGCTTTACGACGGATCGCCTGCACACCCGGATGGACGCCGGCTCTTCGATTTCGCGGCGAGCGCCGGAGTGACGATGTTCGGGACCTCTGCGAGATTCATCCACTCGATTCGCAAGGCGGGACTTCAACCTCGCGCGACGAGTGACCTCCGAAGCATTCGGACGATCAGCTCGACGGGCTCGCCACTGGCGCCGGAAGGCTTCGACTTCGTATACGACTCGATCAAGCCCGACGTCCACCTCGCGTCGATTTCCGGCGGAACCGACCTCGTAGGATGTTTCGTCGGCGGCAATCCCAACGGCCCGGTCTGGCGCGGCGAGATTCAAGCTCCCGGCCTCGGCATGGATGTTCGGGCGTTCGATGAAACTGGCCACGATGCGGGCGACGCGGCGGGAGAGCTCGTGTGCGCGACGGCCTTTCCATCGATGCCCGTTCGGTTCTGGAACGATCCGGATTGCACGAAGTACCGCGCGGCCTATTTCGATCGCTTTCCCGGGGTTTGGCATCACGGCGACTGGATTCGTCCCACACGCCACGCCGGGTTCGTCATTGACGGTCGCTCGGACGCGACGTTGAATCCAGGCGGAGTGCGAATCGGCACAGCCGAGCTCTACCAGCAGGTCGAGCAGATTCCCGAGGTTCTGGAGAGCCTCGCGGTCGGGCAGCGATGGGAAAGCGACGAGCGCGTGATCCTGTTCGTCCGGCTCGCACCGGATGTCGCGCTCGACGATCTGCTGCGCCGGCGCATCAGGGCGCGCATTCGCACGCACCTCTCACCGCGCCATGTGCCCGCGCACATTCTCCAGGTGGCCGACCTTCCACGTACCCGCAGCGGCAAGATCGTGGAGCTGGCGGTGCGGCGGGTCATACACGGTGAGCCGATCCTCAACAGGGAGGCGCTGGCGAATCCCGAGGCGCTGGATTTCTTTCGCGATCTCCCCGAGCTGGCGTCGTAACCCGGCCTCCGGTGCGCGCGCGTCTATAATCCTCAAACCTAGCGTGCGCAGACGAATCAGCGATTTCGCGTTTGTCGCGGTGCTGTCCATCGTGTGGACGTGGCCCCTGGCGCGGCACTTCCGCGATCGCATCCCCGGCGGCCCTGGCGACAACTTCAGTTTCCTGTGGAATCTGTGGTGGATGCGGCAGGTGCTGAGCCACCGCGCGCTCAGCTTTTTCCATTCTCCCTATCTGTTCAGCCCCTTTGGCGTAGACCTGGTCAACCATCCGCACACGGCGCTGCAGGGGCTGATCTCGGCGACGCTGCTGTCGAAGCTGTCGATCGTCGTGGCGGAGAATCTCTACATCATCGTATCGATCTTCCTGAATGCGGCGGCCGCCTACGCCCTCGTGTACGACATGACGCGCGAACGGCGGCTCGCGCTCGTCGCCGCCGTGGCGTTCGGCGACTCGCCGTATTTCGCGGCCCATCTGATGGGCCATTTCGATCTGCTCACTGCGTGGGTCATTCCGCTGTTCGCTCTCTTCTTGCGGCGCGCGTTGCGCGATGGCTCCTGGAAAGCGGCGATCGTGTGCGGCTTGTGCGCGGCGGTTGCGGCCTACAGCGCCTACTACTATGTGGCGTACCTGGCGCTGTTCAGCGTTGCCTATACAGTGGCCTGGTGGGATCTCTGCCATCTCGACGTCCGGCGGCGCGCCGAATCGGCCGCGGCGTTGTCGATACGCCTGCTGGCCGTCGGCGTCATTGCGCTCGATCTGTTCGTGATGTTCTGGATTGGCCTCACCGGCGGCACCTCTGTCAAGTTCATAGGCAGGGAAATCTCTGTGCGTGGCTTGCAGAACCCTCTCCTCGTGATGTGGGCGCTCGTGGCGATTTGGATACTCGCTCGCTGGCGCTTTCGTGTCCGTGTCGACCGTCTGCCCGCAGAACGTTTCTGGCCTGGCGCGCAAGCGCTGTTGGTGACGGCGGCGGTGTTCGCCGTGCTGGCGCTGCCGCTCATCAGCCAGACGGTCCGGCTGGTCGCCGCCGGCCGGTACGTGACACAGCGATATTTCTGGCGAAGCGCGCCCGCGGGCATCGATCTCGCGTCGTTCGTCGCGGGGAATCCGTTTCATCCGGTGTTCGGCGGAATCGCCAGTCTTGTCTACCGGACGTTCTACCTGGATCGCATCGATGGCGTCGGGTGGCTGGGCGTCGTTCCCCTCATCGTGCTGCTCACATGGAGAGGACGATGGGGCGACAGCGCCGAAGCGCGTCGCTGGAAAATCGTGCTCGCGGTATTTGCGATCTGGGCGCTCGGACCGTTCCTCATGGCGGCCGGAGTGAATCTCGGGCTGCCGCTGCCTGAAACGCTCGTGCGGTTCATTCCGATCGTCGACAACGCGCGGATGCCGGGACGCGCGATGGTCGGCGTGTATCTCGCGCTCGCGGTCCTGATGGGGCTCAGATTAGCGGGGCTGACGCACGGCTCCACGCCACGTGTGCGCCCCGCGATCCAGTGGGCGCTCCTTGCGCTGCTGGCGTTCGACTATCTGAGCGCCCCGGTCCGTCTCACCGATCTCGATCGCCCGATCGTCTATCAGCGGCTCGCAGCGATCCAGGATGACGCGCCGGTCATCGAAGTGCCATTCGGGATCGGCGACGGCCTGACGGAGGGCCTCGGCGCGCAAGATCGCCGAATTCTCTATTACGCGACGATTCACGGCCATCCGCTCGTTGGCGGCTTCATCGGGCGCATGCCGCCCGGCGTGGCGCAGGCGTACCAATCGATGCCGATTGTCGGAAACCTGCTGCGGCTTTCGAGCGGGCAGACCAGCGCGCAGGAAGAGGAAGTCGTTGCGGGCGTGCCGTTCCGCTATCTCGTGCTCGACACCGTGGCCGCCTCCCCCGAGCTGATTGCTTATGTACACTCCGCGCTCGACGTCGATCTGCTCGAACAGGCCGGCGGGCGAGAGCTCTATGCCGTCCAGGGCGCGAAACCGCCCATCGTCAGAGCGTCGAGATAATCACCGCAAGGCAGATTGCCCCGCCGGCTTCGCTCGTCGTGCCACAGACCTCACCGGTGAACTGTCCCTACCGCTGGCTGCCGGAGGCCTGCGCCTGCTGCCCTTGCTGAGATGGCTGGTGGCTGGGACGCGTTGGATTGAGACGACGCGCCTTGCGCCTGCCCTTTCTGCTTTTGATTCGACTGTTGATTGGACTGGCTTTCGCCGATCTCCAGTTTTCGGCCGCGCCGCACCTCCGGGGGCGGAACGTTGACGGTGACCTCGAGCACGCCGTTCTTGAAACCCGCTTTTGCGCTGTCGGCAATAGCGCCTTCGGGCAGCGGGATGACGCGATAGAAGCTGCCGTAGACGCGCTCGCTGCGATAAAGCCCTCGCGTTCCTCTTCGTGTTCCTGTTTGCGCTCGCCGCGAATCGTCACGACATCGTCTGAGACTTCGACGTCGACATCGTTCTTGTCCAGTCCCGGCAGTTCGGCGCGTACCACGAGCTCGTCACCTCGCTGAAAAACCTCGACGCTCGGCGTCCAGGCCACATCGAGCCCGGCGAGATTGCTGGAACTTGGGAGGTTCCAGACTTGAGATTGGGATGCTTGAAAGAGGCGGATCTCAGCCATTAATCGCAAGGGAAGTGCCAACGAGGAGATTCCTGCACGCGCGCGAGCCAGTCGGTCACGTCGAAGAAAAGCGCGCGCTCGGTTCCATCGAGGAGGACAATGCGGAACGTATCGTAGACGCGGCCGTCGGCCTTCAGCAGATCCTGCGTCTTCAACGTCCATGCCCGGCCGCGCCGTCCGTAACGCTGCGTGAGGAGCAAATGCTCGGCGGCCGCCGCGCTCAACCCTTTAGGCGTCTTTTTGATAACGATCGCGGTCCCGACCGAGTGGCCGGGACCTCCGGTGACAACGAGGGTGCCTTCGTTGATGGACAGGTCCATGCCCGGAACACTGCGGCGACGACTGCTTACTTGGCGGGCGTGGGCGCCGGCCCGGGTTTGGTCCCGGTAATATTGACTTCGACGTAGATCAGCGGCTGTTTGCCTGCGTTCTCGTTCGCGTGCGTCGTGCCTTCGGCCACCGTGATCACGTCTCCGGCCTTGTACACATGGACCACGTCGCCGCGATGCTCGGTGAGCTCCCCCTGGACGATCGTGATGATCGAGGTGCGTCCGGTATGGGTGTGGGGTGCCATGGCCTTGCCCGGACCATACACAAAGCGCGTGGCCGATGCGGCGCCGGCAGGCAGACCGACTTCGGCAAGGCTCACTTTGGCGACGACCTCCGATGTTGGGCGATTGGGATCGGCCGCTGGCTGCTGGCCCCGTAGCTGGCTGGCCCCGAGAACGAGCGCCAATCCCACGCAACCCGCGAGTGCGCCGATGATTCGTCGATGCTTTATCTTCATAGACGACGGTTATACACCAAAGGCCTCCTGATGTGTAAAGTGACCGCCGTCATATTGCCGGTTTCCGCACGTCGAAAATCAGGTCGATACGGTACGATCCCACCACCGAAGTTCGCGACGCGTGTGAATGTGTGCGTCTCGCCACCGTTATTGACCGCGATTAGAGCGTCGCCGAGCAACGCGTCTGTCTGCGACGGTGCGTTGTGCCAGGCGCCTGCGGACTGATGTGCTGTGAGCAGAGCAACGAACTCGGAGAAGCTCACGCCTCCGTTCCGGCTGCAGGTGCCCGGGCCGACGGCCAGATTGAACGTCGGACCATCGCAGGCATCCATCATGCTGACCTGGCGCGTGCCCCGTGCGGCCTGGAACGGTCCTGAAGACTGCGACGGTCGCAAAGAAACGTTTGCGGACGATGCGACCGACGACGCCGATGACGCCACGGTCGGTGACGAGGGTTGGCCCATCTGACTACATCCGTACACGAACAGGGTCCCGACGACGACGGCGACGGTGACAAAGGAGGAACGCACAGACATGGAAGCCTCCTGGTCAATCGAGGTAACGCACGGAGTGAGTGCCAGCGGGTGCTCAGCAACGTGCAGTCATGCCAGAGACACGGGCAGCGTGCAAGCTGGAATTTCCGATTTGACGTCCAATCTCGGCGCCACTCTACACCTGGTCATTCGGTACTCGGGACAAGATTCTCTGTCGCACCGGTCCCACCGTGATGAGACCCCCAACGCCAAGGGGAGCACGTCGCGCAAGCGCAGGACATCCATCCCGCATCGCAGCAAAACCGGACGAAGCCGCGCAAGCGTTCGATGTTCTTCTGTGCAGTTTCAACTACTTAGATGTTGTGACCGGGGCGGGGATTGGGCCCGAACGCCTCCCATCCCGTCAATAACTTACAGGAAATCGGATGCTCTGAATCCTTTAAATTCTCTCAAAACCGCGGGAGCACACACATATGACACACACGAACCGACCCGCGTGGAACACCGAATAAACCCTGGCAAATTAACCTGGCGTGCAAATGGATCTCTATCGCTTTTCCGACGGATCAGGCCGCGAGGGATTTTGGCATCCAGAGGCGCGCGAGTCGGTCCGGCAGATGGTGCAAGAGATCCGCTTGACACCTCTGGAGAACGTCCTCGCCATAGATGTGAAGGGGAACGTGGCGGCGATACTGGCCTCGGCCAGCCAGACGAGGACTGCCGTGTCTACTCGCTTTGGTTGTGAGGGCTCGCAACCGCCAATACCGACCGCTGTCTACGCGGTTTCCATTTGAGCGGCTCCGCTCGTTGGCCATCTGACGATCTCCTTCCTCCTTCGGAGAAAGCACTTACGAAGAACACAGCGGCCGACCCGTATCAAAAATCGAGCCGCTAAGGCATCACTTCAACGGAAACTCTGTAGAATTCCTTAACACAATGGAGCATCGCCGGCTGCCTGTTCAGATGCACGGCATGATATTTGTCGCCTTCGCGTCCCTCTATTAGCCAGTCTTCGGCATCGTTCACGAAATCCGTCGCTGTGGTGTTTGTTGGCACATTCCAGAAATCCATCCCTGTCAGCGCTGCTTTAAGGGCCAGCCAGTCGGTTTCTGCGGCAATCCTTTCACTACGTTTCGATGTTACAAAAGGCGCGTCATCGGCGCCTCCACCGCTCAATCGGATCGCGAATACTCGAACCACGTCTTTCTGTCGGACAACGCGAACAACTAATGGACTTGGCCGGAGGGGTTGAAGCTCCGTGAGGCGGTACGCCTCAGGCTCCGTAGGGGTTCCACACGACAGCGATGGCTCGTTCGCTGTCTTAAGAATCCTGGAGTAAATGGATCCCAGCGAGCCATCCGTGCCGATAACTCCACGACCCGGAAAAAAGAAGTCCTCACTCAATCGATTTGGGCAGCTCTCACGAACTGGCTGAAAGAAGATCTTGTCGGAGATCTTCTCGGGAGAACCCCCGCAAGCGCTCAGAACAACGGCAATGAGTACGCATTCTGAGGCAACTGCTTGGCCGCCTCTGAGCGCAAAACAAGGCGATTTGCTCATGTCGTCACCACGGTGCATCTGGTAAGCGAACCCAGGCGCCGGTTAAAATGTTATATTCCCAGACGTTGTTCTTTGAAAGCGGCCCCGCATATTTCACAAAATTAACGACAGAGTTAGGCGGCGTTGCAGCGATGTACCACCACAGGCCGTTGGGAATCTCGTCCGCGACCCTTAAATCACTTCCGCCAACGTCGAAGTATTCGGCCTGACGTTGATAACCCGACGGCCGGTCGACGCCCACGTAGGATCCAGGATGGGTATGAAAAAGGCTTTCGGTACTCCCAAATGGTGCGCAAAGTTCGAACGTAGGACTCAAGTCTATATGCGTGCCCGTACCAGATACGAAGCGGCCCCAGGTATATCTGGCAATGCCATCCCGGCAGATTCTGCCACCCCACTCGATGCCATTACCTACGGAGATCGGATAGATGAAATTAAGCGCCGCGAAGACGGCGGTCTCCGGCGACTCAAACACACCGAACTCCGGGGTCGCTTGTTTCTGTGGATTGCCAGCGATCCCTTGAAAGGCAAAAGTTGACTCGTTCAGCGGCACACCGAATTGCGCAGTCAACCCGTCGTTCGACAACCCCACCCAGACACCCAATGCAATCTGCGACGGGTTGAAAACCGGAAGCGAACCTAGAGGCGACAACACTCCGTCTACGATGGTGCTCAGAGTGCCGTCGTAGTCCTGCACGGCAACATCTCCGCCGAAAAGCGTCGTAATCGCGGTTGCGCTTGTATTCACAGTCCAGAGTGTGCTCAGTGTTGTGGTGTCTACAGCTTCGACGCCGAAATCACGTTGAAGGATCGCCGTGTTATTGTCGCCCACCAACGTCACCGGCCAGTCCCACGACTGATATCCCGGCTGCTCCTGAAGTGTACGAGTAGTGACACTCTCGCCCGCTATCTGAGCGGCCTGTTGAGTTGTCGCATCATCACCGTAATGGAAACAGTAGTGATCATATTGGGAACCGTCGTCGCATGCAGGGTTTCCGCCAATCTGCCAATTCGAGTCTTTGATCCATTCTCTTCGATACGCAGTCCAGTTCGCGAGGATGCCGGTTTCGTCAGCGGCTAGCTCTCCGATCAGACCGAGCCCCTCAAAGCGATACACGGCTCCCGGATCATCTGGCCCGGAGGTGGATTTCGTAAATAAGGTCTGCGACGTCGAGGCCGCAGTGCTATCGACGCGAACTAACTCCAGCGTTTCCGCGGTGGCGAAGCTGCCGGATCCGCTGGCGAGATGGTACTCCCGCGGTCCAGGACTAAAGAGAATTCTCGGAGGCGGCGGAAGCGAGTGCCACTCGTCGTTGATGTGATCCACCGCGACGTACACTGCGCCATCGACGCCCACGACTGGGGATGTCACTCGAGCGGCATAGTCATAGGCGACCGGCCCGCTCAACCCAGTAAAGCGATGCGTGGATGACGGGAGCGGCAGTCGAAATTTCAGTGCCCCCGTCACACCGTCTAACGCGACTAAGAATGCCGCCTGGTTGAGTTGACCGGTAGGACTTCGTGAACCGCTCACAGACTCGGTCAGGTAAACCGTGCCATCCGGCCCCTGCGCCACGCCTGATCCACCCTCGGCCCAAATGGAGCCTGCCGACTCGTATCGCCACGGCAAAGCGGAGGAGGAATCGCCCAGCCGGACGACTGCTGACGTTGGCGCCGAAGAGGAGGTGTACTCAACCGCCACTAATCCGCCGAACGCGTCACCAAACACGGGTTGGCCCGGCATGCTCGCGGTCCACACTTGCGAGCCGTCAAACCGTGTGGCGCGCACATTCGTCGCGCCGGTGCTATCCAGACTGACGTCGAAGACGTCTGGGCCGTCGTCGTCCACGCGATGGGCATAAATCGGTAGCTCTGAGATCGAGCCTGGGATCGGCGCGACGGTCCACTGCACCAGCTCTGTCGCTGACGGCCCGCTCGCCAGGACAGTGACCAGCGCTTGGGCAGAGACGCCGCCTCCCGTCGCGGTAATGGTCGCCGTGCCGGCTGCTTGGCCGGCAATAGTGATCTTGGGAGTCTGGGAAATGGAGACAATCGATGGATTACTCGAGTTCCATGTCACGTCGGAAGCCACCACGCCGGACTCGGTGGTCGCGGTCACGGTCCCCGATTGTCCGATGAACAACGTCCGCGTCGTCGGGGAGATGGCCAGCGTGGCCGAGTTCGTGCTGCGCGTCACACGACGTCCAGCGGACGCACTGGTACCCGCCATATTGAGGGCACTCACGATCACCGCATTCAGGCCTGGTCGGAGCGCGATCGTGCAATTGACGGCACCGCTCACGACCGTCGCCGGCACGCCGTTGCACGTGGCGGAAGCGATCGGCGAGAGCGAAGCGGTGACCTGGGCGGTCGCGACGACGTCGGAGGCCATGGTCACCACTCGATCGTCGGGCGCGCTCAGGACGACTGCTGGAGGCGTTCGATCAATGTTGAGGGTGACGCTGGTCGTCGCCTGGTTTCCGAAGACATCCGTTGCGGTGCCTGACACCACTTGACCGGCGCCATCTTGCAAGACAGCCACTGGTGAGGGACACGTTTGGACACCGGAGGGATCGTCACAGGTGAACGACACGGTGACGGCGGTGTTGTTCCACCCAGCGGCGTTCGGGCTCGGGGATACCATGGCGATCAGGAAGGGGGGCGTGGTGTCCACAGTGTAACTCTCGACCATGATGGCGCTCGGCGACCATCCATTTTCGAACGCCACCGCTCGTATCATCGTGGTCGTTCCCAGCGCAATCGGCGCCTGGTAGAGCTGCGAGTCGCTCGTGGGGCTTGAACCGTCGGTCGTATAGTAAATAAGGGTTCCGACGGCCGCTTGCAAGCTCACGGCATGCCCGGGTCCATAGGTGCCCCCACGTAAATCCGCAATCGGGGTGCCGAGCGTACCTTGATCGGCACCGGAGGCATTCACGGTGATTGCGATCGGCGGGGACGTCGTGACGTGTCCGCTGTTATCGGTGACCTGTGCCGTGAGGATATGGGCACCCACGGAGGGCGAATTCCACGTGATTTCGTAGGCGAGATTGATCGCGGTGCCGACGAGCATCGTGCCATCGAAAAAATCTACGCGCGTAATCGTGCCGTCGATCACCGTCACGTTTGCGTCGAGACGCAGGCTCGCGGGAGCGACAAACATAGTGCCCGGAAATGGATTCGTCACCGACACCGAAACCGTGGGGAGCGTGGACGAGGCCATAATCGTCGCGCTCGTGGCCAGGCGCGCAACGCCGTTGTTCGCGAAGAATCGCAACTCGTAGCTGCCTGCCCCAGGCGGCACCGTGAAGGTCAGATCCGCCGAGGTCACGCCCGCGACGGGGGGCGTCGTGGCCCCATTGAGATACATCCACGACAGCACCGTCGACGCGGGGGCGCCGGTCTGCGCCAGCCCAATCCAGTCGGTCGCGTTCGCAGGTCCACCCGCGACGTGCACGCTGAGACTGGCACTGGGAGCGACCGAGACAGAGGCCGGCGGCAGCACAGTGTTGACCGTGATCTGCGCTGTGGGCGGCGTAACGGTCACCGCCGAACTCGTCGTGAGTACGTCGAAGGTGTTGTTCCCGAGGAATCGGAATTCATACAGACCGGCCGTCGTCGGCATCGTAAAGGTTAACGTCGCCGCGGCCAGACCGGCTTGGGGCGCGACTGTCGTGCCACTCATGTACCGCCAGTCGAGGAAACTGGGGGTCGGAGCCCCGCTCAGATACAGCGCGACCCAATCGGTGGCATTCGCCGGACCGCTGGAGACGCTGACGACCGCGGTCGAGCCGGCGGCGACGGTGACGTCCAGGGGCGGGACGACGCCATTGACCGCCAGCTGCGCGGTGGAGGCGCTGACCACCAGGGTCGTGCTCGTCGCGAGACGGGAGAACCCATTCGCGGCAAAGAAGCGGAATTCATAGCTGCCTGGCGAGGCGGGCGCGTGAAACATCAACATCGATGTCGCTGATCCCATCGCCGGCGGCGACGTGGTCCCATTGAGATACTGCCAAGACAGAAAGACGCCGTCGGGGGCGCCCGACGCATAGAAGGCGACCCAATCTCCGGCATTGCCGGGCCCGCCGTCGACCTCGACCGTGACCAGGGTCTCTGCGGCCGCCGCCGCCGCCGTCGGTGGGTTGATGCCATTTACGATCACGGTTGCGGAAGAGGTGGCCACGGTCACCGGAGCACTGGTCGTCAGACGGTCGACACTGTTGTTCGCAAACAATCGGAACTCATACGGGCCGGGGATCACCGGCATCGTGAAGGTCACGGTCGCATTCGGCAGACCGGCGGCGGGCGGGACCGTCGCATTATTCAAATAGCGCCAGTCGACAAAGCCGGTATTCGGCGCGTCGCGAAGCGAGAGCGCCACCCAATCGGTGGCGTTCGCCGGGCCGCTCGAGACGCTCACGACGGCCGTCGCACCGGCGGCGACGGTCACGGCGCTGGGGGGAGCGACGCCGTTCACCGCCAGCTGCGCGGTCGAGGCGCTCACGACCAGCGTCGTGCTCGTCGCGAGGCGGGAGAACCCGTTCGCGGCAAAGAAGCGGAATTCGTAGCTGCCTGGCGAGCTGGGCGATTGAAACATCAACGTCGACGTCACGAATCCCGTCGCCGGCGGCGACGTCGTGCCGTTGAGATAGTGCCAAGACAGCGAGGCACCATCCGCGGCACCGGCCGCATAGAAGCCGACCCAGTCCCCGGCGATGCCAGGGCCGTTGTTGACCTGGACGGTGACCATGGTGCCCGCCGCCGCCGGCGCCGCGGTCGGCGGGTCGAGGCCATTCACGGTCAGGGTCGCCGAAGAGGCGACCACCGTCACAGGGGCGCTGGTCGCCAGTCGGTGGAACCCGTTGTTCGCAAACACTCGCCACTCGTACGTGCCTGGCGTGACCGGCATCGCGAAGGTTACGGTCGCGTTCGTCAAGCCAACCGCGGGCGGTGCCGTCGCGTTGTTGAAATAGCGCCAGTCCGAGTACGCGCCATCGGCCGCACCCATCGGATAGAACGCGATCCAATCGGTGGTCGACCCAGGGCTGTTGGTGATCGACACGGCCACCGTTGATCCAGCCGTCACAGTGATGCCGGCGGGAGCCGCGCTTCCGTTGAGGGCGATCTGCACTTGAGCAGAGACACGTGTGGGAATCAGGGCCACTGCGGCAAGCAGCAGAAGCGCAACCCTCGAACGGCCATTCATCATCCGAACTCCTGTCATCTGACGCGGTTCTCGGCGTGCAACGGAAGGTGGACCACACAGAGAGTGCTGACGCCCGAAGAACCGAGCGACGGTCAGCAGTCGATGGTGAAAGAGGGAAGCGCGTGCTGAGGGCGAACCACCTGACTCTACAGACCGGCCTGTAAAGGCGTCAAGCAGTGTTTGTCCTACCTCAAATCGCCGAGCGCGAAGTCAACAGCTTTCATGATCGTCAATTCAAGGGAGGGACATAGAAGGACTCGCGAGCACTCGCAGGGTGGGCCAGTTGCCGTTATGAGACGTTCCGGATCTCTCCGTGCGACGCGTCCCGGACTGGCTCATGACCGCAGTCCCGCGACTGTCGCCAGCCGCTCTCTCGCCTGTTGCAGCTTGTCTGATTGGGCCGCTTGATCCGCCGCCGCATTCTCTCCGCCCAGCCAGCGGCTCTCCGAGAAACTAGCGAGATCGAGATTCGGGGAGAGCCTTCTCAGCGCACCGCGGCTCGGCGACGAGCACGCAACCCGGCTCGGGCGGTCGTAGTCTGGAGCAAGGCGACGCACATCCACTCACCCATCGTCTGAGCGCCGGCGAACGTACCGGGCGAGACGTGTCTCCCTTGTCGGTGACCCTGGCGTAGATGCATTTGGTTGCGGAGCCGACGATGCGACGAGGCTTCTGTTTTTGAGAGAGCGCACGCAGAGAACCTCGAACATCTTCTGGCGAGACAAGCGTTTTTCCTAACGAAAACGCGAGGTTTACCAGCAGAAACCCGATCGCCGTAAGTCGCGGCGCTGCTGATGGTTGACGTAGGAAAACCTGGTTTACGTGCAGCACCCGATCCCGGGGTGGCGTGTCCCCCGTAAACTGCCGGTGCCGAAGGCACCGCCGCGACACGACGCGGCGCATAGCAACGCTGGCGCCATCCCCGCAGCGTGAAGCCGGTCGCGCGGGTCCACACTGACAGCGGCGGTTACCTTGCTGGTAGTGCACGCACGCGAGAGCTATGCGCGCAAGGTCCTGCGGTCGCGTGCTCATCGACACGCACCCTGACAGACCGCCGCCCCAACCACAGACGACGGTGCGGATTACGGCGACGGGCCGCGCGACCATACATACCAACAGCGTTGATGCGCGCCTGGCCAGACGGTTACACGCAGCGAGTGCAACGCGGCAGGTGCCTGGCAAATTCGGCAAGGGCTTCTGAAACGACTATCTTGGTTCCCTGGTT
>DASZHO010000033.1:0-37509 GCA_035937795.1 Vicinamibacterales bacterium
GACGATCGTCCGCTGCTCGTCTGTATCGCGCTGTGGGCGGTGGCGGTCATCCTCATCATTTATCACCCCTTCGGCGCAGGTCCGGGCGGCACGCTGTAAGATTGTGGGGGTGGCCAAAGCGCGCGTTGCGGTACTCCGCACCAGACCAGAAACCGTCCTGCGGGATTACCACCATGTGATGAACCTGGCCGGCTATCAGGGCGTGATCGCGAAGGACGCCGATACCGCGCTGAAGGTGAACATCTCCTGGCATTTCTTCTTTCCAGCCAGCTCCACGACACCCTGGCAGTTGGAAGGCGTGATTCGCGCATTGGAGCAGGACGGCTATTCGCCGGCGCTGATCCATGCATGCCACAACCGTACGGTCGTCATCGACGCGCATCTCGGGGAACGCGAGAACAAACAGCTTCCCGTCGTCGAGGCCCACGGCCTTCGGAACGTCCACGTGTACGAGGGCGAGGAGTGGATCAACATCAAGGAAGCGGTCGGCGATCTCACGAAGAAATTTCTCTGTCTGAACGACGTCTACCCGAAGGGCTTCATGATTCCCCGCCGCTTTCTCGGCGAGAACATCATTCATCTGCCCACGGTGAAGACCCACGTGTTCACGACGATGACCGGCGCGATGAAGAACGCGTTCGGCGGGCTGCTGAACGAACATCGGCACTGGACTCATCCGGTGATCCACGAAACGCTCGTCGATCTGCTGATGATCCAGCAGAAGGTTCACCGCGGGGTGTTCGCCGTGATGGACGGCACGTTCGCCGGCGACGGCCCGGGCCCGCGCTGCATGGTGCCGCGGGTGAAGAACGTGATCCTCGCCAGCTCGGATCAAGTCGCGATTGACGCCACGGCGGCGAAGCTGATGGGCATGGATCCGCTGTCGATCAAGTTCATTCGCCTCGCGCACGACATGGGGCTTGGCTGCGGCGACCCGCGCGACATCGAGATCGTCGGCGACGCGGAAGCGGCCGCGGAGAACTGGCGCTTCGATGGGCCGTTCCGGAAGATGACGTTCGCCGCGCGGATGCAGCACAAGATCTACTGGGGTCCGCTGCGGAAACCGATCGAGTGGTCGCTCAAGACGGTGCTGGCGCCGTGGGCCTATGTGGCCAGCGTGGTGTACCACGACAGTTTCTGGTATCCGTTGAAGGCAAAGGCGCTGATGCGCGACGCGCTGGCGAGCCCGTGGGGCCGCCTGTTTCGCGGATGGGAAACCGCGGTAGCCGACCAGGACGGCTACAGCAATTTCGGAAACGACTCGGCCGAGATTCAGCGGACGGGGATGAAGGCGCTCATCCGTTCGATAGGCATTCTCGGCACGTGCCTGAAGGAGGCGCCGGAGTTCGCGGCGCGTCCCCGGCGCTAACGATGGGCCTTGAGCCCTGAGCCCTCTTATATGGCAGAGTTCAACATTCGGACCGACTCGGTGGACGTCGAGCAAATCATGCGCCAGATTCGGGCGCGGATTAAGGAAAAGCGCGGCGTCGACTACACCGAACAGCAGATTCAGGAGCTGGCGAACGTCAAGCTCCAGCGGTTTCTCGATCCCAAAGGCGTCCGCTCCGATCTGGTCGAGCAATTCAAGCGGACGCGCGGCACCACCCCGGAGCCGCCGAACTACGAGTTCGAGGACACGACGCTCTACGAAACGCATCGCGGCATCCTCCGGCTGACGCGCAGACTGCTGAATCCGATCCTGAAGCTGTTCTTCAATCCCAATCCGATGGTGCACGTCCTGCACAGGCAGGTGGAAATCAACGACATCAACGCGCAGCAGTTCCGCGTGCGCGAAGAGCTGGACGCGCTGTATTACGAGGTGATCCACAACCTCGTCCTGGAAGTGACGCGGCTGGGGATTGAAAGCAAGAACCTGAAGATGCGGCTCGAATCGCTGGCGAGCCGCATGGACTTCGACGAGCGGCGCGCCCGCGCGCTCGAGGGAGTCGTGCAGTACAAGCCGGGCACCGGACCGGCGAAAGAGGGGGTGTCCCTCGCCAGAGGCTCCGGGGCGCCGGGCAGCGCACCGGACGTGTCCATCCCCGCGAGAGCGTTCGGCGCTGGAGGCCCGGCCCGGCCCACGTACGAGCCCGCCCGAGCCCCCTACGACCACGCCCCGCCGGCGCAGCAGCCTCCGACGGCGCGGCAACCTGCCACGGCGCAGCAGGCTCCCGTCGCGCAGCAGGCTTCCGCGGCAAACACCAGCAGCCAACCGTCCGTGGCCGCGAGCGGGGTCCCGGCGCAACAGACTGCCGAAGGCGCAGGCGGCCAGGCAACCGGCACGGCCCGGCGGCGCCGCCGGCGCCGTCGCGGGCGGCGCGGTGGCCGTGGCCGCGGCCCGGGCGACACCGCCGGCGCGCCGAACGGGTTGGCGGCAACGGGCGAGGCGATGGGTGAGGGCACCTCGAGCACGCCGCCCCACGGCGACCCCGTCGGGAGTGCCAGCGGCGGCCCCGGCGCGGCTGGTTCCGCGACTTTTGGCGCGGAGGGGCAGGCGCCGCACGAGCCTCAGCGCGAGTTCTACGACTCGGAAACCGACGGCGACGACTCGGACACCGGCGGCGGTTCGGAGCCCGGCGGCGGTTCGGAGCCCTCCGAGCGGTGAAGCTCGCCATTGTCGTGCAGCGATACGGCCCCGACATCAGTGGCGGCGCCGAATTGCACGCGCGTTATGTCGCCGAGCATCTCGCGCCGCACGTCCAGGTCGCCGTGCTGACGACTTGCGCGCGCGACTACGTCACCTGGCATGACGAGTACCCCGCCGGTATCGAGACGATCAACGGGATTGCGGTTCACCGGTTCCCGGTCGATCGCGAACGCGACGTCAAGCTGTTCGCGACGCGATCGGATCGGGTCTTCGAGAACGAACATTCGTACCTGGACGAAGTGAAGTGGATCGACGCCGAAGGCCCGACGAGCAGCGCGCTCATCGGTCACATCAAGGCGAACCGCGCGAGCTACGACTACTTCATCTTTTTCAGTTACCGCTACTACCACGCCTATCACGGCGCGCGCGCGGTTTCCGATAAGGCGATTCTGGTTCCGACGGCGGAGCGCGACCACGCCATCGGCCTCTCGATTTTTCATCCAATCTTCCGGGGCGTCCGCGCGGTGATGTACAACAGCCCGGAAGAGCGGCGAATGATCCAGGCGGCGGCGAACAACCAGGAGGTTCCCGGCGTGGTCGTGGGCATCGGATCGGAAATTCCTCCGCGCGCCCAGCTCCAGGCCGATCGTTTCCGGCAGAAATACGGCATCACCGGCCGCTTCGCGCTCTACGTCGGCCGCATCGATCAGAACAAGGGCTGCAAGGAGCTGTTCACATATTTTCTGCAGGCCCTGCCGGCGCTCCCCAACGGGCTCGGCCTGGTGCTGATTGGCAAGGAAGTTCTGCCGATTCCCAGCCACCCGCGGATCACGCATCTCGGCTTTCTCGGCGATGCCGACAAGTTCGACGCACTGGCCGGCGCCGATCTGCTGATCATGCCGTCGTACTACGAAAGCCTGTCGATGGTCGCGCTCGAGGCGTGGGCGCTTGGCAAACCTGTGCTGGCCAACGGCAAGTGCGAGGTGCTTCGCGGCCAGTGCATTCGAAGCCGCGCCGGTCTGTATTACGAGAGCCAGGCCGAGTTCGTCGAGACGCTCCGGGCGATTGCCGACAGCCGTACGTTGAACACAGCGCTCGGCACCAACGGCCGCCTGTTTTTCGATCGGCACTACAGCTGGCGCGTGATCGAGCGGACGTACCTCGAGATGCTGGCACGGCTCTCGGCGGCAGAGCGTCCCTCGAGACGTCTGGAGCCTGAACCAGGATGGTTTGCGAAACGCCGCCGGACGCTGCCGCCGGCCGACAAGCTTCTTGCCGATCTTCCGTCGGGTCCCGTGATCGAACCGGCGGACGGTGAAGGCGGCTCCCCTCGCTATGAAGCGGTTTCCTGATGAAGCGGTCTCCTAAGATCCACCAGGTGCTGGCGACGCTCGGCTACGGCGACGCCATCGGCCACGAGGTGCTGGGCATCCAGCGCGTGCTGAAACGGGCCGGCTTCGAGTCGGAGATCTTCGTTCAAACCGCCGACACCCGCCTGGAGGATTTGACGCGCGATTACCGCGACCTGCTCGAAGCCAGCGACCCGTCGAATATCCTCATCCATCATTTTTCGATCGGGTCGCGCGCCTCGCGGATCGCGTACGCGGTGCCGGATCGGCAGATTCTGGTGTATCACAACATCACACCGCCTCACTTCTTCATCGATGTGCACGAGCAGCTCGCCGAAGAATGCTTCAAGGGGCGGCGCGAGCTCGGCATCTATCCCGCGCGTGTCGATCTCGCGCTGGGCGATTCGGAGTTCAATCGCCAGGAGCTCGAATCGCTGGGGTTCAATCCCACTGGCGTGCTGCCGGTCGTGCCGGATTTTTCCCATCTCGATCTCGAGCCCAACGATCTCATCGCCGGACAGCTCGACGACGAGATGACCAACATCCTGTTCGTCGGCCGGATCATTCCCAACAAGCGCATCGAAGACGTCATCCGGTACTTCCACGCGTATCAGCGCAATTTCAACCCGCGCTCGCGCCTGATTTTCGCCGGCGCCTACACCGGGTACGAAAAATATCTGGCCATGCTGCACGAGTTGATCGCCGATCTCGGGACCTCGCGGGTGCAGTTCGCCGGCCATGTCACCGACGCCGAGCTGGCGGCCTACTACGACATTGCGGACCTGTTCCTCTGCGCCAGCGCGCACGAAGGATTCTGCGTGCCGATCGTAGAGGCGTTTTACAAACAGGTGCCCGTGGTCGCCTACGCGGCGACCGCGGTGCCCGCCACCATGGACGGCGCCGGCGTGCTCTTCACGACGACGGCGCCGCTTGAAGTGGCCGCCATCGTCGACGCCGTGCTGAGCGACGAGGCGGTATACGACGCCATCGTGAAGCGGCAGGACGACGCCGTCGCGCGGCTGCGGGCCAGGGATTTCGACGGCACGCTGCTTCGGTTTGTCGATTTGGTGCTCAGCCGCCCCAGGCGCCCTGCGCCGCCCGTCGCGTGGGACTTCTGGGATCAGTTCAGGCTCGCCGAACAGCTCTACGAGCTTCAGCAATATCGGCCGGCCATTTACCGCGGCCTCCCGACCGATGACGGCAAGCCGGCGGCTCCCTCACGAGAACAAGGGCTATGAGGGTGAACCAGTGGGTGCCGGCCGCGCACAAAGGCGACGCCATCGGCGACAGCGCGCGGCGCGTTCGCGGCCTGCTTCGCGGCATGGGGCACGACTCGGAGCTGTACGCGCTCACCATCGACGAGGAGCTGCGGGGCGACGTGCGGCCGTTTTCTGATGCTTCGGCGAGGTCGGGCGACGTCACGATTTTTCATTACGCGCTTCCCTCACCGATGTCGGCCGCCTTCGCCTCGCTGCCGGCCGGCCGTGTGCTGCAATATCACAACGTGACACCGGCAAGGTTTTTTGCGCCGTACGACCCTGCATTGTTTCGACTGGCTTCCCTCGCGCGCGAGGAGCTCGCGGCGCTTGCCGAGGCGACCGACCTGGGGCTTGGCGACTCGGAGTACAACCGGCGGGAGCTGGACGATCTCGGGTTCGAGAAGACCGGCGTGATGCCGATCGCCGTGGATACCGCCCGGCTGACCGCCGCTCCGCCGCATCCGGTGCTCGACGAAGTGCTCGACGACCGCCTCGTGAATTTCCTGTTCGTGGGCCGCATCGCGCCCAACAAGAAGATCGAAGACCACATCAAGCTGGCCGAGCAATACAAGCGCTACATCGACGCGTACTACCGCTTCATTTTTGTGGGGCGATACGATGTGGTGCCGCGCTACTATGCGGCGATTCGTGCGCTGATGGACGAGTACCAGCTGCTGCCGGAACGCTTCATCTTCACCGGGCCCGTGCCCGACGCCGAGCTCGCGGCGTACTACCGTGCGTCGAGCGTGTACATCTCATTGAGCGAGCACGAAGGGTTTTGCGTGCCGCTGGTGGAAGCCATGGCGATGGACGTGCCGGTGCTCGCCTATAGCGCGGCGGCCGTGCCCGACACGCTTGGCGGCGCGGGGGTTCAGTTTGCGCCGAAGGATCTCGAATATGCCGCCGAGCTGCTCGGCATGCTGGCGTTCGAAGACGGGCCGCGCGAAGACGTGCTCGCGGGGCAACGGCAGCGCCTGAACGATTTCAGCGACGCCGTCGTCGAGCGGCGGCTCGCGTCGCTCATTTCCGTCTTCTAGCCGTGCGAATCGCCTTCATCGTCCAGCGTTACGGCACAGAGATTCTCGGCGGCGCCGAATACGCGTGCCGGCTCATGGCCGAGCGGCTTGCGCCGCGGCACGAGGTCGACGTGCTCACCACGTGCGCGCGCGATTACGTCACGTGGAAGAACGACTACCCGGAAGGGGCCGATCGCATCCGCGGGGTCACCGTGCGCCGGTTCGCGAACGCCGAGACCCGCGATATTGCCTCGTTCAACCGTTACTGCGACTGGATTTTCACCAACGCCCACGATACCGCGGACGAGATGGAGTGGCTGAAGCAGCAAGGGCCGTGGTCGCCCGCGCTCATCGACTACATCAAGCGTACGCACAAGAACTACGACGCGCTGATCTTCTACACGTACCTCTACGCCCCGACGGTGCTCGGCATCGAGATCGATCCGGCCAGAAGCATCCTCGTGCCGACGGCGCACGATGAGCCGCCGATTCACCTGGGCATTTACAAGAATGTCTTCCGCCTGCCGAAGGCCATCGGCTACCTGACCGAGGTCGAGCGGAAATTCGTCACCGATACGTTCGAAAGAAGCGCGGCAATCGAAGAGACCGTTGGCTGCGGGGTCGATCTGCCCCCCCATCACGCGTATCCCCGACCGGCAGGTCCAGCGGGTCCGATGGGCTCGATGGGCGCTGCAGGCCCCGCAAACCCCGCAAACAACGACGGCCCCGCTACCGAGGACGGCCCGGACCAGGGCGACTCCGCGCAGGCCGACGGCAGCCAGGATGACGAATCGGGTTCCGCCAACCGCTTTCAATCGCACGTCTCGGCCAGAGGCGCCACGTTCAGGCGCCGCCACCGCGTGCACGGCCCGTTCGTGTTGTATGGCGGCCGCATCGACCCCGGCAAAGGCTGCGAAGAGTTGATCGAATACTTCAGCACCTACGTCGAAGACGGCGGAGACGCCTCACTCGTGCTGATGGGCCTGAAGCTGATGCCGCTTCCCGAAGAGCCCTTCATCAATTTTGCGGGACTGCTCTCGGAACAGGAACGGCTCCAGGCGCTCGAGGCCGCGACCGTCGTGGTCGTGCCGTCGCCTTACGAGAGCCTGTCGCTGCTCGCGCTCGAAGCGCTCGCCGTCGGCACGCCGATTCTCTGCAACGCGCGCAGCGACGTGCTCGTCGATCACTGCCTGCGCAGCAACGGCGGGCTCTTCTACGCCGATCGCGATGAATTCGTGGAGGGGCTGAAGCTGCTCGTCGCCGACGAGCGCCTGCGCGCCGTCATGGGACGTTCGGGCAGAGAGTACGTGCGCCGCAACTACCGGTGGGATGTGGTCCTCGGGAAACTGGATCGGATGATCGCACGGCTCAGAAGCTGACTCCGGGCGTCGCTGCCATCTTTTGCGCCGCGGTTGGGTGCGGCTCTCGGTGGCAATCATGCTAGGATTCCGCCTCAGTGAGCCTCGTTTCTCGAAAAATCATCATCGCGGCGCCACTGACGGCTTTTTGGGTAGCCCTTGAATGGCTTGCGCCACCGCGCCGTAGTGGCCTTCATGGTCTGTTGTGGACACTCGGGATCGGCTTCATCCTCGTGGCCATCTTTCGAATAACACGTCTTCAACCAGACGAACCTGACCACCGGGAAGATGCCGTCTCTGAGCGAATTCGCCGCTGGCTATTCGATGATCCGAGCGCGCCCCGCCCGTAGGTTCCCAGGAGCCTATTCCGGCACCGCCACCGGCGTCGGCTCGGCGCGCCGTTCCGCCTGGGGCGTATCGCTGCGCGCGTCGGTGGAGCGCTTCCGCCTCGGCCGGATGTCGTAGCGCTTGATCATCTCGTTCAGCGTGGTCGGCTTGATGTGCAGCAGTTCCGCCGCGCGCTTCTGCACGCCACCGGCCGCCTCGAGCGTCGATTCGATCAGCCGCTTCTCGAAGTCGGTGATGACATCCTTGAAGGAAATGCCCTCCGGGGGCACCACGAACCTCGGCATCTGGAACATCGACGGACGCCCGATGTGATCGGGAATCAGATCGGCTCCAATGCCGCGCCCGGACGACAACACCACCGCGCGCTCGATCACATTCTCGAGCTCGCGCACGTTGCCGGGCCAGTCGTATGCCATCAGGATATCCAGCGCGTCGGGTGAGACCTCGAGTCCCGGCTTCTTGTTTTCCGCGCTGTATTTCTCGAGAAAGTGCTGCACGAGCAGGGGGATGTCGTCTTTCCGATCGCGCAGCGGGGGCAGCTGCACGTTGATGACGTGGAGGCGGTAGAACAGATCCTCGCGGAACCGCCCGTCCTCCATCAGCTTGCGCAAATCGACGTTGGTCGCCGCGATGATGCGCACGTCTACCTTGATCACTTCCATCCCGCCCAGCCGCATGAACTCGCGCTCCTGCATCACGCGCAGCAGCTTGGCCTGTGTCTCGAGGGGAATGTTCCCGATTTCGTCGAGGAAGATACTGCCCTTGTCGGCGAGGTCGAACAGGCCCTTCTTCGGATACACGGCGCCGGTGAACGCACCTTTCACATGTCCGAACAGCGTCGATTCGAGCAGGTCCGGGGGCAAATTGCCCGAATTCACGGTGACAAACGCGCGATCTTTTCTTTGCGAGTGCGTGTGGATGGCGCGGGCAACGAGCTCCTTGCCCGTCCCGCTCTCGCCCTGGACGAGAATCGTCGAACGGCTCGGCGCGGCCTGGATGATCAGGTCGAATACGCGGCGCATTGCACCGCCCCGGCCGACGATGTTGTCGAAGTGGTTGTATTGCTCCTGCAGGTTCTGGCGCAGCGTGCGGTTCTCGGCCACCAGGCTGCGGCGCTCCAGCGCATTCCGCAGAATCACCAGCACCTCGTCGTTCTTGAACGGCTTGGTGATGTAGTCGAAGGCGCCGCGCTTCATCGCCGTGATCGCGTTTTCGACCGACGCATACGCGGTCACCATGATGACGGCGAGCTCGTCGTCGAGCTTCTTCAGCGCTTCGAGCGTCTGCATGCCGTCCATGCCCGGCATCATCACATCGATGATGGCCGCGTCGAACGGATAGTTTCGCGCGAGCTCGACGCCTTCCTCGCCGCTGGAGGCGAGACGCACGGAGTACCCCTCGCCCTTCAGCAGGGTCTCGAGGATCTCGCGCATGATTTCTTCGTCGTCGACGACGAGGATCGTGCCGTTGGTTTTCATAGGTCTTTCGCTCAGTTTTTTGCCGTTCCGCTCGAGCGGGTCACCATGGCTGCCGACTCGGGCAGCGCCACGGTGAACCTCGTTCCCTGCCCCACCGCGCTCTGGCAGGTAAGCGTTCCTTCGTGTTCGCGAACGATTCCGTACGTGATCGACAGACCCAGGCCGGTGCCTCTCCCGATCACCTTCGTCGTGAAAAACGGGTCGTAAATGCGCGACAAGTACTCGCTCGGAATCCCGAGGCCGGTGTCGCCAATCTCCGCCGTCACGTGGCCGTCGTCAACGCGCGTCACCACGGAGAGCCAGCCCCCCTTGGGCATGGCATCGCGCGCATTCAGGAAAAGGTTGAGGAACACCTGCTGGAGCTTGTGCTCGATACCGGAGACGAGCGCGGGCGATGGGCACAGGTCTCGCCGGACTTTCACCTTGCCGGCCACCAGCTGCGGCTCCAGCAGGGAGAGCACATCGCTGAGGATTGCGTTGAGATCGACCGGGCTGCGCTCGTCCGCGTTGGGCCCGCTCGAGCGCGACAGGTTGAGCAGACCGTTCACGATCCTCGCGGCGCGGAACGTCTGCTGCTCGATCTTCTCCAGCATCCGCGTCTTCGGGTCCTCGGGATCGGCGCCGTTCAGCAGCATCTGGGTGAAGCTGGAAATCCCGGTGAGCGGAGTGTTCACCTCATGCGCCACTCCGGCCGCGAGCAGACCGACCGACGCCATCTTGTCGGAGATCTGCAGCTGCTCCTCGAGCTGCACGCGCTCGGTGACGTCTTCGCGGATGATGATGTTGCCAACCGTGTCCGCAGCGCCGAACAGGGCCGGCGCGCGCAGCGGGACGGTCGCCACGTTCACGCGCAGCCGTTGACCCGACCGCGATGCGCGCCCGGCGAGCGGCACCCGGTAGAGCGAGGCGCCTTCCGGCGCTTCGCGCTGCGCGGCACGCAGCGCTTCCACGAACGGGCCGTCGAACACTTCCTCGAGCTTGTGCCCGGTCGCTTCGGCGGCCGAGATTCCGTAGATGTGGTCGAGCGCGCGGTTCCAGCGGAGGACGCGTCCCAGCAGATCGACGACGACCAGCCCGTCGTCGAGCGACTCGACAATGTTTTCGTTGAACTGCTGGAGGCGCTGGAGCTCGCCGGCTTTCAGTTGAAGCTGGCGATAGAGCCGGCCGTTTTCCAGGGCGGTGGCCACGTGGCTGCCCACGGCCGACAGCAGCGCCATGTCTTCGCTGCTGAGCGGCTCGCCCTGGCTGCGCTGGCCGAGCGCGAGCACCGCGATGGTGCCGGCCTTGGCTACGCAGGGCACGAAGTAGTGCACGCCCGAGAGGCGCCAGAACGCCATTTCCTCGCCCGGAAACGCACCCGGCACTCTGGACTCGTCGAGCGTCAGCGCGTGTCCTTCGGCGAGCGTCGCGGCAAGCTGCGACTGACGGCCGAGGTTGGGAACGGTGAGGTCCCCGAACCCTTCGGCGCGAATAACCTGATAGTCGCCCGACGCTTCATCCAGCAGCATCAGCGCCATACGATCGACGACAAATGTCTCGCGGATGCGCGCGACGAGCCGCTCGCCGAGCCGGTCGAGATCTAGGTCGCTGTTCAAATCGCGCGCGAAGCCGACGAGCGCGCGGCGATAGTCGTATTTGTCGCGATAGAACGCGCGGTCGAGCGCGTTCTGAATGGCGCTTTTCACCGGACTGAACAGCAACACCACCACGACGGTCGCCAGCATGGCGATGATCGTGTTGTGGCGGTCGGCGGCGTCCAGGAACACGATGCCCGCCAGCTGCAGCAGCGTGGCATAGATGGTGAAGATTGCCAGCACCACGGCGGTGTAGACGAGGCTGCGCTTCACGATCACCTCGACGTCCATCAGCCGGTAGCGGATGATGGCCGACGCGAAGGCGAGCGGCACCAGACTCAGCGGAATCACGGAGAGCTCCATCGGGACCGGCACGCGCAACCCGAGCGCGTACGGCAGCGCGTAGCCCAGCGCGAACGGCCCCGCGCCGAATGCCGTGCCCCATACAATCCAGCGAAGCTGGCGGCGCGCGGTGGCCGATCGCACCCGGCCCGTTGCGCGCATCAGGGCGACAAGGCCGGCGATCATGTAGGCCGAAAGATATAACGGCTCGATTTGATCGAGCGCCGTGAGCACCCGCGAATAGATCGGGGCGTTCAGCGACAGGCGCTCAACCCCCACGATATTGGCGGCGGCCAGCAGCGCCGGCGGGATGTACAACAGCGGAACGATCCGGCGCCCGCCGCCGCGAATCCACGAAGACGACGGCCGATCGGGGAACACGAGCGTGAAGTGCAGGAACAGCGGGGGCAGCAGCAGCGTGGCGACCGCGTCGGCCCAGTAGAAATACCAGTCGAGCAGATCGAGGCGGCTGAAGGAGAACGTCAGCGTGCCGAAAAACGCGAGGCACAGCCAGAAAAAATGCAGCGTCGCCGGATCGTGCGGCCGCCGCAGCCGGACCCAGGCGCCGACCAGCAGCGTGAAGATTCCAATCGCCGCCAGCACAAAATAGAGCCGCGGATTCCCGGTCGGCGCCGGCGCAACTTGCACCGTGAGCATCTGGTGCTGGCCCAGCCGCAGAATCGTGTAGCTGAGGCGATCGCCGGGCCGCGCGCGCCGCAACGCGCTCGCGATGGTCTGCGGCGCTTCCACGGCCTCGCCGTTCACCGCGATGACCACGTCGCCCGCGCGGATGCCCGCCGCCATCGCCGTGCTTCGGGCCGCCACTTCCGACGCCGTCACGCCCTCCGGCCGCGCTGCCCACAGCACGCCGTCCTCGAGCGGGTGCCAGGTGGCTCGGACCGCGATATTGAGCGCGCCGAAACAGAGCAGCACCCCAACGAGGGCGAAAACGCCCCACTCGCTCAACGGCCGGCGTCGCGTACGAGAATCGTGATCCTTCAATATCGTCTGGCTTCCACTGGGAGACAGCGTGCGGAACTGCAAACGCCATACCCCAAGTCCGACCGTTTCGATTGGGTTCAATCCTTTTAGTTACAGTACTTTATGTCGGCTGACGCTTCGAAAATCTATATGAATGGATCCTCGATTCATGTTTTTGAATTCGGCTCTGAAGACAAAAAAGGGGACGGGTCTCTTTTTCGCGGGTCCGACCGAAGAAAAAGAGCCCGTCCCTTTTCTAGAATTTCACCAACAACCCACCGACGATGCGCTTGGGCGCGCGCACGGCGAGCGCTTCGTCGTAGAGGGATGCCAGCGCATTGGCATCACGGAACATGTTGCGCACGTCCAGCAGTGCTTCCCAATCGGCGCTCGAGAATCGGAGGAACGGCAGCGATTGATTCACGCGCACGTTGAACCGCGTGTTGGCGCCGGGCGCCGACAGGCGGTCGGCTTCGGCGCTCCAGAACGCCGTGTTCATCCGGTATTTCGCAAGAATCCTGGTCGCCGTCCGCGGGATCGTCGCTTCGACGATCGTCTGCAGGTCCGAGACATTCTCCGGCGAGAGCGAGGACGAGGAACGGAGCGCGCGGGAGAACATCGCCGCATCGGGCGATGGCGACCAGTACGCCGCCGCCACCGTGTATTCGATCGTGCAGCGCAAGTACCCCGGCACTTCCTGTGTGATGCCGGCGCCCCAGCCGCGCGCATCGATGTCGCCGGCGCTGCCGACGAAATAATGGCCGAGCGGCGTCTCGGGACGGCCGGGCAGATCGACGCCGAACATCTCGATGAGCTGATCGTTCACGTGTTGACGGAAACCGCGCAGCGATACGGTGACGCCGGAGGCGAGGTCGCGCTCGACCGCAATTTCCACGTGACGCGTACGCTCGGGCCGGAACGCGCCGTCGGCGGCCAGCGATGAGAACGTTCGTTCGGGCGGCAGCCATAACCCGGTGACCGACGGCGCAAATTCCTCTGCGCCCGGCACGACCTCCCGCTGCGAGACGAGGGCTTTCACGCGAATGGCGTCGAGCGGGACGGTCACGCTGACGCGCGGGCTCCAGAGCCCTGATCCGTTCAAGTAGTCATAGCGCGCGAACTCGGTGCCGTAACCGAGCACCAGGCGCGGCGACACCGTCCATTGGTCGTAGCCGTACACCGTGCCGGCGTTACGTGCGCTGTCGCGAATGGCCGCGAGCGCCGCTGCATTTCCGCCGTCGTAACGCTGGGTGCTGTAGGACAGACCGAGCTCGTAGGCGTGCCTGGCCGAGTCGATGGATTTGTACGAACCGGCGACAATCCACGACGCCAGGTCGCCCTGCGTCATGGCGCCTTGCATGGCCCACGCACCACCGGCGGCCTGTGTCCCCACCGACGCGAACGCGACACTGTGTGCGCCGTTGTCGCCGGCCACCTGGCCGGGGCTGTCGAATGACCCTGTCGTAAGGAGATTGATTTGTCCCGACAGCGCAAGCTTGCTGAACAACGCCGCCGGCCCGACGCTGCCGGTGCTGCGGCCGAACCACTCAGGACGCGGCTCGAACCGCGCGCGCGCCACCCAGATATCTTCGGCCGCGATTTCCTTCAGGATACTGCGAGGGAGGTGACGCAGGCGCCACGCCGTTTCGCCGCCCTCTTCGCCCTCTTCAGGGCCGGCGGTCTGCGCCGGCTCATCGGAGACGAGGGGCGCAGCAACCGCGAGCGGCGATATATCGAGCGCGCCAAATCCCGCGAGCTGCGCTGGTGCGGCGGCAGCCGACGGTGGCGCCGGCTGCGCCTTCGGTGCGTTTGCGCGCTCCAGCTGAATCGCGGGCGCCGCAAGCTTGGCGGTGTTGAGCTGGACGGTGCGGCCGCGCGACTGCCAGTAGCCGCGCGAATGCACGCGCAGGATGTAGGGTCCGAACGGCAGATCCTTCAGACTGTAGCGTCCCTCGCGGTCGGTGGTCGCCACGGCGGTGGCGCGGCCAACAACCGAGACCATCGCGCCGATCACCGGCGCTTGCGCGTCGTCGAGCACGCGCCCTTCGATCGCGCCGGCGGGGAACGAATCGTGCTGAGATCGCGCGGGTGTCTGCGCAAACGCGGGCGGAACGCTAACCGCCATCAGCGCCAATGTCGCCGCGGCCAATGTCGCCGCGGGGAGAGCACGACTCATAAGACCTCTGCGCTTTCAGGCTGGCATCTACACTTGAGCTCCCGGGCTCAGGCCCCGGGTTCAGGCTCGGGGCCGCGTCGATGCTCGGCGGCCCTCTCCTGACTGGCGCTCTTCAACATCCGTCGAACCTACGGCGTCACCGTAAAGGGGACCGAGCGGGTCACGGACTGGCTGTTGGTCTTGTCCGTAATCTTCATCTCGACCTTGTAATCGCCCGGATTGAACGTCGTCAACGGCACGCCCTGTCCCACAAATACCGTGTGTCCTGCCGCCAGGTTGAATTCGGCCGGCAGCGTCGTTGCGTTGAACGCCGACGGCGGCATGTTCACAAATGGCTTGTCCTCGCCTGCCCGGAAGAAGTTGTATTCCACGTTCAGGTCCGGCTTGCCGTTGGCCGCTGCTCCTTCATTATAAATGTAAAACACCCACAGCAGCTCACCCGACTTGGGAAAGCTGCTGACGAACGCGGGGGTAATCTTGAAGCCGGAAATCGTGTAAGGCTGCTCCAGCTGCTGCTGGCCGTTGAGCTGCGTGCCCGCCGGCTCCAGGCTCTTGGCCAGGATGACGCTGCTCGTGGCGAGCCCCGACGTCAGATTCGGCACGGTCAACGGGATCACCGCGACCGTCGACTTCGGCGCAGGCGCCTTCTTGTCCTTCGATGGCCGCTCGCTCATCGCAACGTAAATGTCGTAGTCGCCGGCCGGCAGCTCGAGCGCGCGGTTGATCTGATCGGCCTTGTCGGCATAGAACGCGATGTCCTCGAAGGCATATGCGGTGCCTCCGCTCGCGGGCGCTCCACCAGCCACCTTGCTCTTGCCCTTGTTACTGGCCTGCGCGGCCGCGGGAGGGGTCTTGGCCGCGGCGCGCACGTACATCCCGACCGGGAGCTGCGTGAACGCGGGACTCAGATCGAGGGTGAAGGGGATATACACGTCGTTGCCCGAGAGCAGGAAAAAATTGTGCATGGTGACCTTCACGTCGGCGGGCGCGGGCTGCTTGCCGCTGGACACGGCGTCCACGAGCGCGTGCAGCGCCTCGTACTGTGTGGTCTCATCCTTGTTGAGCTTGCGTTTCTCCTGCGCGTAAGAAGGGGTCGCCATCGAGGCCACGAACGCGCACGCGCCGGCCAGAACCAAAGCACGACGAAAAGCCATTCGAATATCTCCCATCAAAATCCGAATATCAACAAAACTGGAGTCAGCAATTATGGGTCGTGTCCACAAATGAAGTCAAACGTCTGAGAGCCTTGAAGATGGGGCCGAAACGCTGTGGTATAAGAGGTCCCTTATGCTCGACGACGCGTTGGTGATCTTGCTGGCGGGGGGCGCCGGCGAACGCCTCTACCCCCTCACGCGAGACCGCGCCAAGCCCGCTGTTTTCTTCGGCGGCCCCTACCGCATCATCGATTTCACCTTGAGCAACTGCATCAACTCGGGACTGCGGCGCATCTTCATCGCCACGCAGTACAAGTCGCTCTCGCTCAACCGCCACATCCGGATGGGCTGGAACGTGGTGTCCGAAGAGCTCGGCGAATTCGTGGAGATTCTGCCCCCCCAGAAGCGGGTAAGCGAGCACTGGTATCAGGGCACCGCCGACGCGGTGTATCAGAACCTCTATTCGATCGTTCAGGAAGCGCCGCACCAGGTGATCGTGCTCTCGGGCGACCACGTCTACAAAATGGACTACGCCAAAATGCTGCGCTTCCACAGGGAGCGCGGCGCCGCGATGACGCTGGGCACGCTCGATGTGCCGCTGGCGGATGCGCGGCGCCTCGGCGTGCTGTCGGTCGACCCCACCGACAGGGTGACCGGCTTTGTCGAGAAACCGCAAGATCCGCCGCCGATTCCCGGGTCGAGCGACCTCGCGCTGGGCTCGATGGGCATCTATATCTTCGACACCGAGGTGCTGCTGCGCGCGCTCGAGACCGATGCGGCGCAACCCACGAGCCACGATTTCGGCAAAGACATCATTCCGGCGCTGATAAAGCAAGTGCCGACCTTCGCCTACCGCTTTTACGATGAGAACAAGAAGGCATCGAAGTACTGGCGCGACATCGGTACGCTCGACGCCTACTACGAAGCGAACATGGATTTGTGCTTCGTCGATCCCGAATTCAATCTGTACGATCCCGAATGGCCGATGCGCACCTATCAGCCGCAGGCGCCGCCGGCCAAGTTCGTGTTCGCCGAACGGGGCCGCCGCTGCGGCGAAGCGCTCGACTCGGTCATCTCTCCGGGCTGCATCGTGTCCGGCAGCACGATTGTCGGGAGCGTGCTCTGCCCCAACGTGCGGGTGCACAGCTACGGCACGATCGATCGCTGCATTCTGATGCCGGGCGTGCGCGTGGGGCGCCACGCCCGGCTGCGCCGCACGATCGTCGATCGCGACGTGCTGATTCCGCGCGGTGCGGTGATCGGCTACAACGCGGAACAGGACCGCAAGCGCCACACCGTGACCGACCAGGGCGTGGTGGTGGTGACCGAAGACGACGATCCGCTGGTCGAGCCCATCGGCGAAGACGCGCTGCGGATCGAAGCGGAAGACGATGGCAGATAAGCGAGGCCTAGTGCGAATCTCGAGTGTACACGGCAGAGAAATTCTGGATTCTCGCGGGAATCCGACCGTTGAAGTGGAAGTGCAGCTGGAATCCGGGTCGTCCCGCCGCGCGTTCGGCCGCGCGGCGGTCCCCTCCGGGGCGTCGACCGGCGTGCGCGAGGCGCTCGAGCTGCGCGACGGTGACAAGAGACGTTACGGTGGCAAAGGGGTGATGAACGCCGTCGCGAACGTGAACGGCGAGATCGCGAAAGCGCTCTCGGGCGCCGATGGCGATCAGCGCGCGATCGACAGGAAGATGATCGATCTCGACGGCACACCGACCAAGAGCCGCCTTGGCGCCAACGCGATTCTCGGGGTGTCGATGGCGCTCGCCCACGCCGCCGCGGCGGCGGAGCAGAAACCGCTCTACGCGCATCTCGCGACGGCGGGCGGCGGCGGAACCTTGTTGCCCGTGCCGATGATGAATATCCTCAACGGCGGCGCCCACGCCGACTCCAACGTCGACGTGCAGGAATTCATGGTGATGCCCATCGGCGCTTCGTCCTTTGCGGAAGCGCTTCGTACGGGCGCGGAGATTTTTCACGCGCTCCGCGCTTCGTTGAAAAAACGCGGCCTCTCCACGGGCGTCGGCGACGAAGGCGGCTTCGCGCCGAGCCTCAAATCCAATCGCGAGGCGCTCGACATCGTGCTGGAGGCCATCGCGCAGGCCGGGTACACGGCGGGCCGCGACGTGTTCCTCGCCCTCGACGTGGCGTCGAGCGAGCTGTGGGACAACGGCCGTTACGTGTTCAAGAAATCGGGGGAAGGCGCCCGCGGTGCGGAAGAAATGATCGGGATGCTGGCCGACTGGGTGAAGAACTACCCCATCCTCTCCATCGAAGACGGCGTCGCGGAAGAAGACTGGAGAGGCTGGCAGATGCTCACCAGCGAGCTCGGCGAGCGCATCCAGCTGGTCGGCGACGACGTATTCGTGACCAACCCGGAAATTCTGAAGAGAGGGATCGCGGACAAGGTCGGCAACGCGATCCTCGTGAAACTGAACCAGATCGGCACGGTCACCGAAACCCTCGACGCCATGGCGATGGCACGCGACGCAAGTTACGCGCGGATCGTGTCGCACCGATCCGGCGAAACCGAAGACGTGACCATCGCCGATCTCGCCGTCGCCACCAACGCCGGCCAGATCAAGACGGGATCTGCCAGCCGCACCGACCGCGTGGCGAAATACAACCAGCTCCTGCGCATTGAAGAGGCGCTCGGAACATCCGGCAGCTACGCCGGCCGCACCGCGATCCGCCAGCTCGCGAGTCGCTCATGATCGGCGGCCCGCTGGTGCTCGTCGTCCTCGACGGGTGGGGTCTGCGCGAAGAGAGGGACTACAACGCCATCAAGCTCGCGCGCACGCCCGTCTATACAGAACTGCTGGCGCGTTTTCCCCATTCGTCGCTGACCGCCTCGGGCGAATCGGTTGGCTTGCCGGCCGGCCAGATGGGTAATTCCGAGGTCGGCCACATGACGATGGGCGCCGGCCGTGTCGTGTATCAGGATCTGACCCGCATCGACAAGAGCATCAAGGACGGAGACTTTTTCGAGAAGCGGCCGCTCGGCGATGCGGTAGAGCGATGCGCAGGCGGAAGGTGCGCGCTGCATCTCCTCGGGCTGGTCTCCCCCAACGGCGTCCACAGCCATGAGCGGCACCTGTACGCGCTCATCGAACTGGCTGCGCGGCACAAGCTGGACCGCGTGTTCGTGCACGCGCTCACCGACGGGCGCGACACGTCGCCGAAAGGGGGCGCGAAGTTCGTCGCGGAGCTCGAGCGCGTGATGGCGCGCGCCGGGACCGGACGGGTGGCATCGGTCGGCGGACGCTACTTCGGGATGGACCGTGACCGGCGCTGGGATCGCACGAAAAAAGCCTACGACTCGATTGTCGGAACCAGCGCGAATCATGCGCAGTCTGCGGTCGAGTACATCCAGAAGTCATACGAATCGGGCGTCACCGACGAGTTCATCGAACCGGCGACGATCGTCGACGCCGGCGGCAACCCGGTCGGCCGTCTCGGCGAGGGCGACAGCGTGATCTTCTTCAACTACCGATCCGACCGCGCCCGGCAGTTGACTCGAGCCTTCGCGCTGGACGACTTCGACGGTTTCGAGCGGAAGCCCCATCCGAAAATCGCGATGACGACGATGACGGCCTACGATCCGACGTTCACCTTCCCTGTCGTGTTCCCGCCGCAGTCGCTCACCGGCAGGTTCGGCGAAGTGATCGCCGATCTCGGGTTGGTGAATTTGCGGGTGGCCGAGACCGAGAAGTACGCGCACGTCACCTACTTCTTCAACTGCGGCATCGAAAAGCCCTTCAAAGGCGAAGACCGTATCCTCGTGCCGTCGCAGAAGGTGGCCACCTACGATCTGGCGCCGGAAATGAGCGCTGCCGGCATCTGTGACGCGCTCGTCCACGATGTCACCACGCGCCAGCACGACGTGATCATCTGCAATTTCGCCAACGCCGACATGGTGGGCCACACCGGGAAGCTGGAAGCCGCGGTGCAGGCGGTCGAGACGCTCGATCGATGTCTCTCACGCATCGTGAGCGCGGTCAGGGAGGCCGGCGGCACGCTCATCATCACCGCCGATCACGGCAATGCGGAGCAAATGTGGGACCCGGTCGCCAACGAGCCGCACACCGCGCACACGAGCAACCCGGTGCCGGTCATCCTGGTCAACGGAGAGAAGGGAGTGCGCTTGCGCGATGGTGGATCGCTCGGCGACGTCGCGCCAACGATGTTGGGAATTCTGGGACTCGAGCAGCCGAAGGAAATGACTGGAACTGATTTGAGGATTCTGTAGGCTCAAGGCTCAAGGCAGGGCTCAGGAAAAAGCAGCGAGCCACCCTGAGCCTTGAGCCCTGAGCCTCTACTCGACTTTTTCCTGCTTCGCTTCGTCTGCGGCAATACGGAGCGAACGCAGGAAGCGGCGGTCGTTGGCCGTCATGTCCAGCGCGCGGCGGCCGGCCACGACCTTGGCGGGCGTCGCCACTTTCGCGATTGCCCCGGTGGTGTTGCTGGTTCGATTCACGAACCCCACGACGGCTTCCAGAGTGACGCGCATCTCGAACCCGGCCGCGCGGGCCTTCTCGCGACAGGCTTCCACTTGAGGATCATCGGCGACTGCAGCGGCAATGGCATCGGCGAGCTCGCGAGCCAGCCGGTTGACGACGTCATCCATTGATTTGATCCTCCCTGAGGTTTTAACCCCTACGAATTGTGTTGCCGCGCACACCCATCGCAATCGAGTTCCCGTCTACACCATTGGCTCGACAGGTAGCACTGTCTACCGGACTCGTCATTTTGTTAAAAGTCGGACTCGGGAACGGCGATGTAGGACAACTAGCATTTTAAGCTCGCGATCGGACAGTGTCAAGGACGTTAGGATCCCGGTAGTGCTTCAATTTGAATGGCTTGGGTAGTCATCATTGCCACAACGCCCCGGCGCCAGGATGCTCAGTGGGGCCCGGCGGGACACAGTTGGTATGCTGATGCAAGGAAACCTGGTTTGCATGGCTGATTCTTTCCGTGTTCCCGGCGATCTGACCGCGTGGGATCAGGCGCGGGACCTGGGCGAGCCGGGCCAGTTCCCGTTCACACGAGGCATTCAGCCCACGATGTACCGCGGCAGGCTGTGGACGATGCGGCAATACGCGGGGTTCGGCACCGCAGCCGAGTCGAACCGGCGCTACCGGCATCTGCTGTCGCAGGGCGTCACGGGCCTCAGCGTGGCGTTCGACCTTCCCACGCAGATGGGCTACGACTCGGACCACCCGCTGGCGTCCGGCGAAGTCGGCCGGGTCGGAGTGGCCATCGATTCGCTCTTCGACATGACGGAGCTGTTCGACGGTATCCCGCTGGATCGGGTCTCGACGTCGATGACCATCAATTCGACCGCCATCATTCTGCTGGCGATGTACGTGGCGCTCGCGCGGCGCCGGAACATCTCGCCCGCAATTCTCAGCGGCACGGTACAGAATGACATCCTCAAGGAGTACGTCGCGCGCGGCACCTACATCTATCCACCGAAAGCGTCCTTGAGGCTGGTGACCGACGTCTTTGGATACTGCGCGCGCGAACTGCCGCAGTGGAATCCGATCTCGGTGAGCGGGTACCACATCCGGGAAGCGGGCTCGACAGCGGTTCAGGAACTGGCCTTCACGCTGGCCAATGGCATCGCGTACGTCGAAGCCGGGGTCGCCCGCGGTCTCTCGGCCGCGTCGGTCGCCGGGCACCTGTCGTTTTTCTTCGCCGCGCACAACGATTTTCTCGAGGAGATCGCGAAGTTCCGCGCCGCTCGGCGGCTGTGGGCGCGCATCGTGCTGGAGCGATTCGGCGTGACGGAGCCGCGCGCGCAGCAGCTGCGGTTCCACGCGCAGACCGCCGGCAGCACGCTGACCGCCCAGCAGCCCGACAACAACCTCGTGCGCATCACGCTGCAGGCGCTCGCCGCCGTGCTGGGCGGCGCGCAGTCGCTGCACTGCAACGGCCGCGACGAGGCGCTGTCGCTGCCCACGGAGGAATCGGCGACGCTTGCGCTTCGCACCCAGCAGATCATCGCGTTCGAATCCGGCGTCGCGAACACGGTGGATCCGGTCGCCGGCTCGTACGAGATCGAGGCGCGCACGAATGAGATCGAAGCCGGCGCCAGGACCTTGTTGCAGCGCATCGAAGCGTCCGGCGGCACGCTGGCGGCGATCGAGTCCGGCATGATGCAGCGTGAAATTCAGGACTCGGCGTTTCGCGCGCAACAAGCGCTGGAAACGGGCCAATCCGCGGTCGTGGGGGTCACCCGCTTCCAATCCGACGATCGCACCCCATCAATCCCCACCTTCAGCATCGACCGGGAGATCGAAGACCGGCAAAGGCAGCGCGTCGCCATGGTGAGGATGTCGCGCGACGACGGCGACTGGCGCGAGGCGCTTGCGCGCCTGCGCGACGCCGCGCGCGGCGACACAAACCTTGTCCCTCCGATCATCGCGGCCGTCGAGGCCAGCGCCACGATCGGCGAGATCTCGGATGCGCTGCGCGCCGAGTTTGGCGAGCATCGCGAAACGCCCACGTTATGAGTCCCGCCCCGCTGTTGCGCGTGACGGGGCTGACGACGACGTTTCCACTCCGGACGGGCGTTGTGCGCGCCGTCGACAACGTCAGTCTCGAGCTGCGACGGGGAGAAACGCTCGGGTTGGTCGGCGAATCGGGCAGCGGGAAGTCGATGACCGCCATGTCGATTCTTCGCCTTGTGCAGCCGCCCGGGGAAACGGCGGGCGGCCCGGTGGAGTTCAACGGCCGCAAGGATCTCCTCGAGCTGAGCGAGCGCGAGATGTGCAGAATCCGCGGGGCCGAAATCGCGCTCGTCTTCCAGGAGCCGATGACGGCGCTGAATCCGGTGTTCAGAATCGGCGACCAGATCGCCGAAGCAATTCTCGTGCACGGGCAGGCCTCGCGCGCCGCCGCGCGCGATCGGGCGGTCGAGCTGCTCGCGGCCGTCAGGATTCCCGACCCGGAAAAACGCGCGCGGGATTATCCGCACCAGCTCTCGGGCGGCATGCGGCAGCGCGTGCTGATTGCCATCGCGCTGGCCTGCCAGCCGCTGCTGCTGATCGCCGACGAGCCGACGACGGCGCTCGACGTCACCATTCAAGCCGAGATTCTGGATCTGCTCAGGGAGATGAAGGAGAAATTCGATCTGGCGCTGCTGTTGATCACCCACGACCTCGGCATCGTCGCCGGCCACGCCGATCGCGTGGCCGTGATGTACGCCGGCCGGATCGTCGAGGAAGGTCCCGTGCGGCGAATTTTTCACTCGCCGGCGCATCCCTACACGCGCGGGCTGCTCGCCTCGATTCCGGGCGGCGCACCTGGCCGGCGCCTGGCGGCCATCGAGGGCACCGTTCCGAATCTTGCGTCGCTTCCGCCGGGTTGCGCATTCGAGCCGCGCTGCCCGGACCGGTTCGCCAGGTGTCCGACGGCGCCGCCGCCGCCACTCCCGGTGGAGCCGGGCCGCTGGACCCGGTGCTATCTCTACGATCCGGAAGCGGGCGGCTCCTGATGCCGCTGCTCGAAGTACGCCACCTGGTCAAGCACTTCACGAGGCGCGACGGATTCCTCGGCAAGCCGACCGTCGTGCGCGCGGTCAACGACGTCAGCTTCACGGTCGGCGAAGGCGAGACCTTCGGCCTGGTGGGCGAATCCGGGAGCGGGAAGACGACGACCGGGCGTTGCATCCTGCGGCTGATCGAGCCGACGGCCGGCGAGGTGCTGTTTCGCGGCGAAAACGTCACGGCATTTTCGCGCGAGCAATTGCGCCGCGCGCGGCGCGATATGCAAATCGTCTTTCAGGACCCGTACGCCTCGCTCAATCCGCGCATGCGCGTCCGCGCCATCGTCGAAGAGCCGCTCATTATTCACAGGATCGGCTCGCGCGCGGAACGGGCGGCTCGGGTCGTCGAGCTGGTCCGTCTAGTCGGCCTCGATTCAGCCTCGCTCGACCGGTACCCGCACGAGTTCAGCGGCGGCCAGCGGCAGCGCATCGGCGTGGCGCGGGCGCTCGCCCTGAACCCGTCGCTCGTCATTGCCGACGAGCCGGTGTCGGCGCTCGACGTGTCGATTCAGGCGCAGGTGGTGAATCTGTTGATGGAACTGCAGCAGAAGCTCAAGCTCGCTTATCTGTTCATCGCGCACGATCTTCGTCTGGTCGAGCACATCTGCCGCCGCACCGCCGTCATGCATCTGGGCCGCATCGTCGAAATGGCCGACACGCCGATGCTGTTCGACAACCCCCAGCATCCCTATACGAAAGCGCTGCTCTCGGCGATCCCGGTACCTGATCCCGATCGCCAGCCGATTCGAATCACGCTCGACCCGAAGGACATCAATTTCGACGCACCACTCGGCGAAATCGCGGCAGGACACTGGGCTGCCATCTAGCCGACGGTCGCCTTTCGACCATCGACCCTACGTCCGTCCGACCGAGATCGTTTTTGCCGTGCCTGTCACGTCCTGCTCGACCTGGCCGTCGCGCAGGTGAAGCGTGCGGTGAGCGTAGGCGGCCACGTCGGCCTCATGGGTGACGAGCACGATGGTGTTGCCGGCGCTGTGCAGGCGCTCGAACAGGCCCATGATTTCCGCGCCGGTCTTGGAGTCGAGATTTCCGGTGGGCTCATCGGCGAGCAGAATCGACGGATTGTTGACCAACGCGCGGGCGATCGCCACACGCTGGCGCTGGCCGCCCGACAGCTCGTTGGGGCGGTGCGTCATGCGGCTGGTAAGCTCGACTTTTTCGAGCGCCGCTTTCGCGCGCGTCGCTCGTTCCGCCGCCGGCACGCCGGCGTAGACGAGCGGCAGCTCGACGTTGTGCAGCGCGGTCGCCCGCGGCAGCAGGTTGAACGTTTGAAACACAAACCCGATCTCTTCGTTCCTGATGCGCGCCAGTTCGTTATCGTCCATGCGCGCGACTTCCTGCCCGTTCAGCACGTAGCTGCCCTTGGAGGGCGTATCGAGGCAGCCGATGAGGTTCATCAGCGTCGATTTTCCCGAGCCGGACGGCCCCATGATGGCGACGTATTCGCCCCGGTCGATCGAGATCGACACCCCGCGCAGGGCGTGGATCTCCTCGTCCCCCATCACGTAGGTTTTCCAGATATCGCTCGTTTCGATGAGTGCCATCGGGCTGGAAGGTATGCTCCGGTATTGGATACGAGAGAATCGACGCCGGGGTTCCTCGCAGGCCTTACACGCCCGCGGTTTCGCGCAACTTCTGGAGCAGCGATTTGCCGGCCTCCGGCGCGTCGGCGGGCACGTATGCGCTCCAATCGCGCACATCGACGGGAATGAGGGACACGCCACCCGCGCCCCGGGATTTTTTCCGCATGTCCGAAATCGCCTCAGCGAGCTCCTTCGAGGGCGCCAGCCCGTTTCCCATCAGGAACACGCACATCCCGCCTCCAGCCTTCTCGGCCGCAGCCCAGACGTCCTGAACCTCCGCGCGATCGACGCGCGGAACGAATTTCACCACAAATCTCTGCGCGCCGCCCCGGCTGAACAACTTCTTCGGGCGCGCCGTGCAGTCGAAATCAAATCCCCTGGTCGTTACCTCGGTGACCTTCCCGTACTCGGCCGCCAGGACCTGGCGAAGCCGCCCGAGCGTGGCTTTGCGCACGAACTCGTCGCGCGTCGCCTGCTCCTTGGCGAACCGCGACCGCGGAGCCGCACCCTGCGCCGGTTCCGCGCCTGCAGCCGCCGGCCCGGTGGGCGGCGCCTGCTGCGACGCCGCCGGGGGCGATTCGGCAGGCGGCGGTACGGGCGCACCGGCCGCCCCGCACAGCTGGTCGTACTCGGATCGCAGCTCGGGGTTCATCAGCGTGCGATAGGCCTCGGTGAGCTGCGCCGCGCGCGTGGCGGCCATCTCCTGAAATTCCTTGCCGAGATGCTGAACTTTGTCGGGATGATACCTTGCGATTTCGTTGCGGAACGCCCTTTTGATTTCTTCCGCGGTCGCCGTGACCTCGACAGACAGCAGCTGATAGAAGTTCTGCACGATCGGAGAGGATTAAATTTTCTTGAACTCGGCTACGTTGGCGGCCGGCAGCTCCCGCCGCTCGCGTTCTTTGATCTTCTTGCTGGCTTTCTTGCCTTCGGTGGTCTTCGCGCAGTAGGGGCAGTAGTTCCAGCCGGGCTGGAGCGACCGGCCGCAGCTCGGGCACCCACCGCTCAGCCGCTTCCCGCAGTTCGGGCATGCGAGAAAGTCCACGGCCACTGCTGCGCTGCATCCCGGGCACAGCGTGCGAATCTCGCGCACCTCGGTCACCACGCGCAGCAGCTCTTCGGCCGTGGTGATGCCGCTCTTCACCTTCGCCAGGCCGTCCTCGCCCAGGCTCAACATGCCGCCGGCGATCGCCGCCTCGCGCAGCGCGTCTTCCGTCACCCGCTGCGTAATCAACCGGCGCAGCTTGTCGGTCACCTTCAGGACTTCATAGATGCCGACGCGGCCGCGATACCCCGTGTGGTTGCACTGGTCGCAGCCCACCGCCTTGTAGAACGGCACCGAGCCTGCGTCGCTGTCGGAGATGCTCAGCGAGCGCAGGACGTCGGATTCCGGCGTGTACTGGCGGCGGCAGCTCATGCACAGCCGGCGAACGAGGCGCTGCGCAACCACGCCGATCAGCGCCGAACCGGTCACAAACGGCTCGACGCCGATGTCGGTCAGCCGCGTCACGGTCGACGGCGCATCGTCGGTGTGGAGCGTCGAGAGAACAAGGTGGCCCGTTTGCGCCGCCTGCATGGCGATCTTCGCGGTCTCGTTGTCACGAATTTCGCCGACCAGGATGACGTCGGGATCCTGGCGAAGAATCGAGCGCAAGGCGCTTGCGAACGTCAGTTTGATTTTGTCGTTGATCTGCGTCTGGTTGATGCCAGGCAGCTGGTACTCCACCGGATCTTCAATCGTGATGATGTTCGAATTCTCCGTCTTCAGCGACGTGAGCGCCGAACAGAGCGTGGTGGTCTTGCCGCTGCCCGTCGGACCGACGACGAGAATCATGCCGTGCTGGTGGCGCAGGAAATGGCGCAGCTCTTCGAGCGACACGGCCGAAAAGCCAAGCTCTTCGAGCGGCGGCACGCCCTTGCGGTGGTCGAGGACGCGCAGCACGACCTTCTCGCCGTACAGCGTGCGCAGCGTCGACACGCGGAAGTTCACTTCCGTATCGTCTTCGGTGGATACGCGGATGCGCCCGTCCTGCGGCAGCCGCTTCTCGGCGATGTCCATGCCGGCCATGATCTTCAGGCGCGCGATCAATCCCTCGTGCACCCATTTGGGCAGGTCCATCACTTCCTTCAACAACCCGTCGAGACGATGGCGCACGAGCACGCCCTTTTCGAGCGGCTCGATGTGGATATCGCTCGCGTGGCTGCGGATGGCGCTGCGGACAACGAGATCGACGAGGTCGACGATCGGCGCGGTCTCGCTCTTTTCCTTGAGACCGGAAACCGGCTCGAACACCTCTTCGTCGGTGCGCCGGGACAGCGAGGTTTCGGCGCGCGGCGGCTCCTGCGAAGCCGCGCGCGCGCGCGGCGTTTGCATGAGGCCGGCCGCCGGGGCCGGCGCCCTCGTCAACGCCTTGTCCGGATAGCACTTCTGGATGGCGTCCAGAATTTCAGCCGTGGTCGCGACGACCTGTTTGATGCGATAGCCGGTCTGGAATTCGAGGTCCTGCACCAGGCTGAACAGCAGCGGATCGGCCATCGCCACGGTGAGCAGGTTCTTTTCCAACCCCACCGCGATGCAGGCACGCTTCATCGAGACGTCCTTTGGAATCAGGACGACAGCGGTAGCGTCGGGCGGGTTCTCGACGAGGTTGATGTAGGCGAAGCCCAGCTGGTGAGCCAGCGCCTTCGCGATTTGCTTCTCGGTGGCGAGGTTCATCCGTACGAGCACCGCCCCCAGGCGGTCGCCCGTGCGCTTATGTTCGGCGAGGGCGATTTGCAAGTCGGTCTCGCTAATCAGCCCCGCCTGGATGAGACACTCACCGATCTTCTTGCGCAAGGTTCCTCGTTGTTGCAGGCCGGATCTGTAATGTTACGGACGTACGCCAGCCAGAATCAACAGGTTCTCCACAGTGCATCACATTGGAACACAACGACTTAGTACAGATCACTGTTTCGTTGCCCTAATCGTGGGCTGTTCCAGCTCCAGATGTCTCACCTGGCCAGTATCGGTGACGAAAACCACTGCATTTTGCTCGATCGCCAGCACCTGGCCCGATCCAAGGCGATCGCCTGCCCGAACGATACGCCCATCCACGAGAGCCACCTGGTGCTCGGACGAGTAAAGGATCGTACGGACTACTGGATCGGACTCGACGGAGGGTCCGGTGCTCATCGCCGAGCTCGCGGAGCCTCTTCTCGGGACCGGCTTGGGCGCGGGGGACGCTGGTTTCGGGACCGATTCGGAGGCGGGGCGCGCGTCGGCGACGAGCGGCGCGACGGGCGGCCGTACCGGCGCCGACACCGTTGGAGCTCCGGCCTCGGAGCGCTGGTAGGCGAACAGCACAAGCCGGGTTCGCATACTTCCTGCCGGCGCCGGCGCAATCTCCACGCCGCCGAGCTCCACGAGGGTTGGCATCGTGCGCAGCCCCGCGAGGAATTGCCTGAGCTGAGCGATCCCGGCGTCGAACGTGATGGTGAGAGGCCTGTACGCGATCGGCCCATCAAACGACTTGAGTCTGGATTCGAATGCGTCGCTCGCCGCGGGCACGACGTTTCCAGTTTCGATCGACAGCTTGCCCGCGCCTCCAATCGCCGCGGTCTTGAAGAGACGTCCAAGAGCATCGGCAACCTCGGATGAGCGGTCTCCAACCGGTACCAGCTCCTCGAATTCGCGTTGCGCGACGTCGTGGATCGCCGGTGTTCGCGGCACGAGCGCCTGCGCCCGCGCCAGCTCTGAGCGGAGCGATGCGGCGCGTGCCTCCGCGTCCCGTTCCAAGGCGAGCTTCGGCCGCACGGCAAACAGATAAACGCAGCCGAAGATCACCAGCGGCGTCATCGCCGCAAGCCCGGGAAGCAAGCGCGGGGTCTTCATCGAGGCACCCAGGAGTCCACCGTATTCTCAACCCCGGCCTCGTTCACGAACCGAACCGAGACCCGCCATTGCGATTTCTCCGGGATCACGCGGATCGACTGCACCGTGACGTGGGGCGGCGTCGTGTTCGCCGCGGTCTCCAGAATGCGGACCAAGCGCGGACCCTGCGTGTCGAAGCCGTCGAGCGCCTCCCTCCGCGAGGATTCCGCGGCGGTCTCCGCGCGCGCGCCGCTCGAGCCCGTCTGAGCGCGCGCAACCTGGCCCTGCAACGCGGCAACCTGCCCCTCCACGTCAGCCGTGCGCGCTGCCGCGACTTCATACAGAAATGCGCCGAAGGCAATCGCCGCAGCCGTCCCCATGGTGAAGAGAATCTGGCCGACGCGGTTGGCTCGCGTCGCAACCACTTCGAGGGGAAGCATATTCAGCGGTGGCGGCGCACCGGCTACCGCCAACGCCAGCCGCATCGACGCCACTTGATCGACAAACTCGCCGGCGGGTTCCGGCAACCGCTGCACATCAATACCGTCGAGCGTATCGAGCGTCTCAACCTCAATGTTCAGCCGTTCGATCAGCGGCGCGGTGAGCGATCGAATCTCGGGCATGTCGCCGCAGAGCAACAGCTGCGACGCGTCTCCTTCCCAAAACTGCTTCACATACAGAAAAGACCGCCGCAGCTCGCCAGCCAGCAGCGAGGCGAGGTCTTCACGCGAGCGTGGCGTTGGCGGCCCTACCAGCGACTCTGCGTAGCCCCATTCCAGCTCGCGCGCATAAAGCAGAAACCCGTTGCCGACGATCGCGAGAGCCGACCTCGAAACCCCGAGCGTGACGTAGGCCTGGACTTCGCCCGGTAGGGCGGGCTGCCGCAGCCGCGCGAGCGCCCAGAGTGCGCCGCACGGCGTCGACACGCCTTCAACGATGAATCCCGCGTCTTGAATCGGTCGCAGGCGTTGTTGAATGTCTTCGGAAGCCGCGGCAAAGAACGAGAGCTCGATCTTCCGTTCGGCGGTAGGTTTGGGCCCTTGCGCGAGGGCAACCGTGATGTCCTGCGGGTCCAACCCCAAAATCGACTGCGCCTGCTGGCGAGCCACCGCGCCGATTTCCTTCCGGCGGGCCTCCGGCAGCAGCATGTAGCGGTGGACGCTCCGAACGTCCCACAGCGTCACCCACGCGCGGCGAGGGAACGCATTGGCTTTGAGGAGAAGTTTCAGCTCCGCAGTCAGGGCTTGCGCGCTGTCGGCGCGGCTCAGGATGGCGAAGTTGTCGACGCGAAGCAGCGCGCCCGCGCCACGGCGGCGTGGGCCGCCCGGCGAGCCGGCGTTCACCACGGTGCAACGCGAAGCAGACAGTTCTATACCCGTTCGTCGCACGATGTTTCTCCACCTCGTGTTGTCGGCGCTAAATCACACATCCGGTAGATCATAATTCGCGCTTTTGACTCAAAAAGCGCCGAAACAGGACACGACAGGCGGGCTGGCGTTGAGATGCGTTGACACCGTACCAAATCCCGGGCACCCTAGGGATTCCAGGTATTCATGACTGAGCCGGTCGACACCGAAGAGCCCGCCGAGCGCACCGACGGGGCCAGCGTCTCCGCAGATGCGCGCAAAGCTGTGACGCGCGTGCTCGCCGAGCGCGGCGACGCGATCGTCAGCGACAGCGTCGCGATTTTTCCCTACAACGGCCCTCAGCCACTCGAGACCGACTACTGCGAGCGCTTGGGACGACGGCTGCTCGGGCTGCTGTCGGCAAGCATCGAAGGGCGGCTACCCGTCGAAAATGATGGTCTGATCGAGCTCCAGCGCCTGGTGCTCGACCGGGGGCTGCCGATGCAGCGGCTGTTCAGCTTCGTCTACCTGATGGAGCGAACGGTCCTCGACGAGATTGCGCTCGACCCGTCTCTCGGCGCCACGTCGGAGGCATGGCCGCAGGTGGCGCAGATCATCCGGCGCGGCTCATTCGATCTGCTCGCGGCCTATTGCGAACGGTCGCAGCAGGAATCGCCGGCGCCCACGATCAGCGACAAACTGACGACGCTCTACAGCCGGGCGATGATGGACATCGTGCTGTCGACCGAAGTGCAGCGCGCGGAGCGCTTTTCGTTTCCGATCGCGTTTGCCGTCTTCGACGTCGATGGTCTTTCGGACCTGAACCAGAATTATGGTTACGGCGTGGGCGACCGGCTGCTCGAGCGGCTGGGCATTCTCATTCGCAAATTCTTCCGGGAGAACGACTGGGTCTTCCGGCACGGCGAAGACTCGATTGCCGTGCTGCTCTGCCAGGTATCCCCCGAAGACGCGTTCTTTCTCACGTCGCGCGTGGTGGCGATGGTGGAGCAACGGCTCGGTTTCAAGGACCACAATACCGACGACCGCGTGCGTGTCACGGTGAGCGCCGCGCTCATCACCGGACAGGGTTCGCTCGGCGAGCCATTCGACGCCGAACGGCTGCTGCTCGAGGCCGACGCCGGCATGAAGCGCGCGAAATCGCTTGGCCGCAACCGCGTGGAGACCACCGCGCTGGCGGCCAGTTCGCTGTCGGTACAGAACGCGGCGAGATATCTTCACTGCACGCCCGCGACGGTTCAGAAGCTGATAGCGGAAGGCAAGCTGAAAGCGACCGGCGCAGGCCAGGCGACGCGGATCCCCAAGCTCGCCGTCGAAGACTACCGCAACGCGAAAGTGCTCGACATCCGCCCTCCCCGCAAGGTGCAGCGCCACTAGCTCGTGTCTTCCTGATACTCTTCCTTCAACTTCGCCACCACGGCCGGGTCGGCCAGCGTGGTCGTGTCTCCAAGCGTTTTACCTTCGGCGATGTCCTTCAACAGCCGCCTCATGATCTTCCCCGAGCGCGTCTTCGGCAGGTCGGCGGCAAACAAGATATCTTCGGGCCGCGCGATGACCCCGATCTTCTTGACCACGTGCTCCTTCAGCTCGCCGGCGAGCTCGGATGTCGGGGCGTTCCCCTCTTTCAAGATCACGAACGCGGAAATCGCCTGCCCTTTCAATTCGTGCGCGCGCCCCACGACGGCGGCCTCGGCGACTTTTGGATGATCCACCAGCGCGCTCTCCACTTCCATCGTGCCGATGCGATGCCCCGCCACATTGATCACATCGTCCACCCGGCCGAGCAGCCAGAAGTAACCGTCCTCGTCCCGCTTTGCGCCGTCGCCGGTGAAGTAGATGCTTCGATCCCATTTGCTCCAGTACTGCTTCACGTAGCGCTCGGGGTCGCCGTAGATGCCGCGGAGCATCGCCGGCCATGGCCTCGTGAGCGCGAGCAGTCCACCACCGACGTCGACGGCGGTCCCATCCTGCGTGCGGACTTCCGCCTTGATGCCGGGAAACGGCCGCGTGGCCGAGCCGGGCTTCAGCTCGGTGACACCAGGCAACGGCGTGATCATGATCATGCCGGTCTCGGTCTGCCACCACGTATCGACGATGGGACAGCGTCCGCCGCCGATATTCTGGTGATACCAGATCCACGCTTCGGGATTGATCGGTTCTCCCACCGAGCCCAACAAGCGCAGGGTTTTCATGTTGCGCCGCCGAGGCCAGTCGGTTCCCCATTTCATGAACGCACGAATCGCCGTCGGCGCCGTGTAAAAGATGGTGACGCCGTGGCGCTCGACGATTTCCCACAGCCGATCTTTCTGCGGCCAGTCCGGCCCGCCTTCGTACATCACCACGGTGGCGCCGTTTGCGAGCGGACCGTACACGACGTAGCTGTGGCCGGTCACCCACCCGATATCCGCGGTGCACCAATAGACATCGTCTTCCTTCAGGTCGAATACCCACTTCGATGTCGCGTAGGTGCCGACGAGATATCCGCCGGTGGTGTGCATGATCCCCTTGGGCTTTCCCGTCGTACCCGAGGTGTAAAGAATGTACAGAAGGTCCTCGGCGCCCATCGCCTCGGGCACGCAGTCGAGCGGAGCCTTCGCCATGAGGTCGTGCCAGTCATGGCTTTGGATAGACGGCGGGAGGCTCCCGGCTTCGGGCTCCGGACTTCGGGCGTGGCCCGCAACGAGGCGTTTGAAGACGACCATGTGCTCGATTGATGGCGTCTCCTGCACCGCTTCGTTGGCAACCTTCCTCAGATTGACGATCTGTCCGCGGCGATAGCCACCATCAGCGGTGATGAGCAGCTTGCATTGCGCGTCGTTGATGCGATCGCGCAGCGATTCGGCGCTGAACCCGCCGAACACGACGCTATGGGCCGCGCCGATTCGCGCGCAGCCCAGCATTGCAACGGCCAGTTCCGGCACCAGCGACATGTAGATCGCCACGCGATCGCCGCGCTTGACGCCGAGCGATTTCAACACGTTCGCGAACGCGCTGACCTGGCGGAACAGGTCGAAATACGTAAGCGTGCGGCGATCTCCCGGCTCCCCTTCCCAGACGATGGCGGCCTTGTTGCGGCGGGCGGTACGCACATGTCGATCGACACAGTTCACGCTCGCGTTGAGCGTGCCGCCGGCGAACCATCTGGCGTGGGGAGGATTCCACTCGAGCACCGTGTCCCACTTGCGGCTCCATTCGAGCTCGCCGGCGAACTTCGCCCAGAAGCCCTCGAAATCGCGCTCCGCCTCCTCGTACGGACTCGCGTCGCGCACAATCGCCTTCTCGCGAAACGACGCGGGGGGCGGGAACACGCGGTCTTCATGAAGCAGCGCGGAGATCTCTGAAGGGTTCTTGGAGTCCGGCATGGCACACGAGCTTACAACCAGAAACTGGAAACCAGAAGCTGGAAAGTGATCGGCCCGGCCGGGCGCGAACGATTGGCCCGGCCTATCGGCCGAGCGCGTCGACGCGCTTGCGGACGTCAGCGACCAGCTCGGGATGGGTCACCGCGCCGTATTGGAGGAACGCGCGGTAGTGGGCGAGCGCCTGCGTTTTCTCGCCTGCGTCGTCCGCGAGAATCGCCAGGTTGTAATTCGCCTCGGCGCCGTGCGGATCGATTTCGAGCGCGCGCGCGAGCGCCGCGCGCGCGTCGTCGCGGCGGCCGTCCTGCTTGTCGGCGATACCGAGATTCACGAGGGATTCCACGTTCCTCGCATCGAGCGACAAGGCCGTTCGGAACTCGGCGGCGGCGGCGTCGTTTTTCTGCTGGCTGAGGTAGGCCACGCCGAGGTTGTTGTGCGCCTTCACGTACCGCTGGTCGATGGCGATGGCCCTCTGAAATTCCTTCACCGCCTCGTCGAACAATCCCTTGTCGCGATACAGCAAACCGAGATTGTTGTGGGCTTCGGCGTTGAGCTCGTCGCGCTGCAGCACGGCGCGGTAGTGAATCAGCGAATTCTCAAAGTCTCCGATGCGCTGGTAGTAGAGCGCCAGCCGGAAGTGGTCGGTTTCCGATGTCAGCGTGCCCGCGTTTGAACCGGCAGACATCGACAGCGCCGTGCGCGACGAGGGCGATGCCATGGGCGGCGGCGGAAGCTCGCTCGCGACGTCCGCACGCTGCGACTGCTGGACCATGAGACCCTGGGCCGCGACCGTCCCTGAACCTGGCTCGGGGCGACCGATCGATGCAGTCGCCGGCGGCCGCGGAGGCGCGGTGGATCGAGACGGCGTCGCCAGGCGCGGTGCGGGCGCGCTGGCCGGCGGCGCCGGTGTTCGGGACATCGTCGCCGGCGGCACGGGACTCGGTGTCGTCGCCCGCGGCGTTGCAACAACCGACGGCGGCGTCACCGGCTGCGTCGACCGCGAGCGCGAAGGCGCGGGTACGGGTGTCACCGGCTGCGTCGATCGCGACGGCGCCGGCGGCGCGGGTGCCGGCGGCGGCGTCACCGGTTGCGCCGACCGCGAAGGCGGACTTGGCGGACTTCCAGGTCGCGCGGGCGGTGTTGCCGTCTGCGGCGGGGTCCCGGGCACTAGCTCCGGGGGACCGATCGCGCGTGGAGTCGGCGAGATTGGCTGGACCTGAATCGACGGCGGCAGTGCCGCCGGCCCGGTGGACGGCGCCTGCGACGCCGCGGTGGTTGCCGTGGAGACCTCCATCGCAGGGGGCGGCGCCAAGTAGGCCTGCGTGACCCAAATCACGAGACCCCAGATCACCATGGCAAACAGGATTCCGGCGCCGAGGTACGCGAGCAGCCGCTTCAGTCTGCTGAGAGGAGAGGTGTTGCTGAAGCGTCCGTACCCGAGCGTCTGCAGCACCGCGTCGGTTTGCGCGGTGTTGGTGCTGGCGTGGGGAGTGGCTCGTCCGCGGCCGCGGCGCAGAGCGTCGAGGATCAGGCTCATTTACGTGGACGCATGGTTTCCGAGAACCCTTCTTCTAATATTTTATGGGTTGTGCGTCGGCAAACTGCGGCGTTTCGTGCAGCTGCAGGGCCTGCTGCATCGCTTCGTCCAATGTCGCAAAGTCGCCCACGAGCACGCGCCGCCACTGGCCGCGCGCCTTCAGATCGACATCGACGAGCCGCGGCGCCAATCCAAGAGCCTCCAACCGGCTCGTCACCGTGGCGAGCCGCCCGCCGGCCGCGCCGCCGTCAGCCGCCAGCTCCTTTATTGGAAACGATCCGGCAAGCACGGCGTAGCGATGCGCAGATTCCTGCGGCGGGGCCGGTTCGCCTTCCGGCTCGCCTGCCGGAGCTGCGACGGCGGAAACTGGCGGGCCAGGTGTAGCAGCGGCGGCAGGCTCGGCCAACGCGGCGGGCGCGGCCATGGCCACGGCTCCGGCGGAATGCTCGCGATGCGCCGACGCGCGGAGCACCGGGGCGACGAGGCCGCCTGCGACAGCCAGCGAAATCGACGCACCCGCGGCGGTCACCACCACCGACGCGCGGCGGCGGAACCATCCGAACCGCTCCGGCCTCGGTTCTTCGAGCTCGAGGCTCTCGGCCGCCCGATGGACCATCTCGTCGGTGACTCGATTGGTGCGCGCCGAGTAGGCGGCGAGCAGCGCGCGATCGCATAGCAGATTCACCAGGCGGGGAATACCCGCCGCGCGCCGATGGATGAGGTCGAGCGCCTTCGGATGAAAGGTCACGACCGAGGACCCGCCCGCGATGGTGAGCCGGTGTATCACATAGGCGGCAACTTCGTCGCGGGTGAGCGGTTTCAGCTGATAGCGGATCGACACGCGCTGGTCGAGCTGGCGCATTGGCGGCGCCTTGAGAAGCGGCTGAAGATTCAACTGCCCCACGAGCACGACCTGCAGCAGCTTGTCCTTGTCCGTTTCGAGATTCGACAAGATACGAATCTGCTCGAGCACCGGCATCGGGAGATTCTGCGCCTCGTCGATGATCAGGACCGCGCTGGCGCGAAGCGGCAGCAGCCCGAGCAGGAAATCGTAGATCGTTTCGATGAGCTCCTGCTTGCTGACGCCCTTCAGGCGTCCGCGTTTCACATCTTCGCGCGACACGACGCCGAAATCCTGCAGGATCAACGTCAGCAGATCGTCTTCGGAGAGGAACGGATTCAGGACGAGCGCCGTGAACGTGTTCCGATCGATCTCTTCCAGCAGCGCACGGCACAACGTCGTCTTGCCTGTGCCGATGTCGCCGGTCACGACCACAAATCCCTCGCGGCGGCGGAGGGCGTATTGCAGGAGCTCGAACGCGTTGGCGTGCGATTCGCTCTTGAAGAGGTACTTCGGGTCAGGTGTAAGGCTGAACGGCTTCTCGGTGAACCCGTAATATTCTTCGTACATATCGTTTTCCTTCGTCTTGCGGCGCCTTCCTTCGCACGTTCTGCGGCGTCGGGCGCGCGCCCCGGCTAGGGCTTTTCCAACACCCGGTTCTGTTCCTGCGCCGCCGATTGCAGCACACGCGCCGGCGTCATGATGGTCGGCGTGAGCAGAATCAGAAGATCCGTTTTCCCCTTGTGGTGCGAGTCGCGCCGAAAGAGCCCGCGAATGCCTGGAGCCCTTGCTTGCCCCTTCAATGCCGGCTCATTCATCAAGCCGGCGATCACGATCGTTTCGTTCTCATGGACGCGCACCAGTGTGTCGGCTGCGAGAACGCTCAAAATCGGCACCTTGTCGCCTAACCTGGACACAGCCTGACCGGTGCGCTCGGTCAAGCTCGGGCTGATGCTCAAATTGATCATGCCGTCGCCGGCAATCTGCGGCGTGACGATCAGCACCACGCCTTCAGTGATCGCCTGCGGCTCAACCGTGGTCTGCAGAATCCGGCCCGTGGTCGGATCGACCAGCGATGTGGTTTTGAAGAACACATCCTGCGTGCCCACGCGCATGATCGCCGGCTCGTTGTTCAACGCGTTCACGCGCGGGCTGGCCAGCACGTTCACTTTGCCTTGCGTGGCAAGCGCATTCAGCAGTCCCGGGAAATCTTTGATGCTCAAGCCCGCGGTAAACGTGCCGGCGGCCTCCGTCGGAACCACTTTCTGCGTCGACGACACGCTGTTGCCGGCTTGATGAACGATGCGGTTCCAGTCGAGGCCGGCGGCAAACTCGTCGTTCAGGACGACCTCGATCACCTTGGCCTGGATCGACACCTGCCGCGTCGCACGGTTCTGCACGGCGTCGAGATACAACGCCACCTTGTCGAGACGATCCGGATAGTCGCTGGCCTGCAGCAGCGCGGCTTTGCGGTCCAGATTGAATCTGCCGTCGGGGGACAGCAGCGTCTGTATGCCGGCGGACAGGTCGGCGAAGATATCGCCCGCGTCCGAGCCGGTGACCTGCGCCGAGCTGCCGCTGTTCATGCCTGCGCCAGCCTGATCGGCGATGCCCGCGGTGTTCGAGCCCGCAGGGAACGACAGCGAGGTGGACGCCGCGAGCGATCGCGACCCCGAACGCCGAGTGATGACATAGTTCAAATCGTAGATGCGCGTTTCGACCCGGCGCTTGAAGACGCGGATCAGATTTCCCTGCACCGAATAGTCGAGCCCGTGCG
>DASZHO010000034.1:0-13088 GCA_035937795.1 Vicinamibacterales bacterium
CCCGATGCTGCTCGATTCCACGAAGTTCGCGCCGGGGTTTGCCGCCCCGGCCGGAATTACCCAGCGGGCCCAACGAGGTATTCGCATTCTCAGCGGGTTCACCGGCAGGAAGATGACGTTCTCCGATGTGAAGGCGGGCAAACTTTCGACCCACGTGGAGACGGCCGATCAGTTCGTCGACGATCTCGTGACGACCGCGCGGAGGCTCGGGACCGAACGCGCAAGGCGCGCAGCTGATGTGCTCGAGAAATGGGACCGCGAATCCGAGGCGAAGAGCGACGGGATGCTGCTCTTCTATCGGTTTCTCATCGAGGCCGGCAACAGCTTCCGGTCCATCGGCGGCTTCGCGGTGCCCACCGACGATCGCAAGCCGCTGACCACGCCCCGCGGATTTGCCGACCCGGCCAAGGCCGCGGCGGCCCTCGATGCGGTGGCTGGCCAGGTGGAGAAGGAATACGGGTCGCTCCACGTGCTCTGGGGGGACGTCCTCCGTTTTCGCCGAGGCAATATCGATCTTCCTGGAAACGGCGCTCCCTCAGCGATGGGAGCCATCCGGACGGTGAACCCTGGCCCGTTCGTCAACGGGAAGGCGGAGGGTGTCGGGGGTGATACCTACTTCGCGGTGATCGAGTTCTCCAACCCCGTGCATGCGGAAGCGCTCCTCAGCTACGGCAACTGGTCCAGGAAGGGTTCGGTCCACGTCGAGGATCAGATGCGGCTGCTCTCGAAGAAGGAAATGCGGCCGATCTGGCGTGACCGGAAGGACGTCGAAGCGAACCTCGAGGCTCGCAAGGTGTTCTAGCGACTCAGTACAGTCAGGATTCGCTCTTCCTACCCGATAAGTCGCGCGAAAGGGCGGGAGTTACGGGGCTCGCGGTCCGCTCAGCAGTCTCGCGGGAAGCAAAACGATGCCGCGCAGCAGTCCGAGCACGCCGTCGACAGCGATGCCCACGACCCGAAACGGAATCAGAAGGATCCAGAGGAGAGGGTAGACGATCAGTGCGAGTAAGGCCAGCGGCCAGCAGAGGAACAGGAGGAGGCACCAAAGGAGAAACTTCATCACACCTGGGAATACGATCTTCCGTCAAATAGGTTTCATGGTCAAATAAGTTTCATCACGTCCGGCTATATCAAGAAGGGAATACCATGAGTGGAAGTCTGCGGCCAACCGAAATCCACAAGAGGCGTCACCGGCGGGAACAGCGGCAGAAGCTTCGAGCGAAGCAGGCGAAAGCGCCGGCGCGCGAGCGTTCCGCGCAGGAAGCGAAGCCGCCGAAGCAATAGCTCTCTTCCCTGCGCGTGACATCGCCTCACTTTCGCGAGGTACGGCCACGCGCGCCCGGGAGTGCCTGAAATCCCATCTGGGCGAAATGGCGGTCGGTTGTGAGCGCGTGTGTCAATCGGAGCTCGCGCATCGTCACCGAGCTCGTGCAATCGGTAAACGAGAGATCCTTGTCACGGTACTGGAAGAACAACTAACGCGCCTTCTCGAACCGGTCGCTGTCGATACGCTCCCATCGGAGCCGCGAGCTCCGATCGATTTGTTGCCACCACCTCTCCGTGGCGCTCAGCCCGAGTCGAAACCGAAGGAGGGTGAGCGTTTCATCAACGATGAAGTCCGTCGTGACGAGGGTCTGGCCGGCCTCGAGCGCTCTGTCGCGCGCCGCGCAGCATCGAGCGTGGGCCGCGTCCGACGCGTCCGCGCACGCCATCCAGCCCGCGGTGTCGACGAACAACGCCTTCACCGTTTGTACAAGAGCGCATCGTGGTCGGCAGCGGTCCGACCGTCACTCGATCGCCCGACCGCCGGAGCGCGGTAGAGCGGATCGTCCGCTAACGCGACGGACGGGACTTCCGCCTCGTTCATGGGAACGATCTGAAAGGCCGGCCTGCTCCGGTAGATGACCGTGAAGCGCGTGCCCTTCCGTACTCGCTCGACTACTTTAGGCAGCGAGGCCCGCAGGCGCTTGGCATTGATCGCCACATTCATAAAAACCTCGAAGGTCAACTCCAGTTGACCATGACTATTTGTCGATCGTCAAGCCCGGGCCCTCGCTAGAGCTTTTTCAGCCAGATGTTGCGCGCGAAGAGCTTGCCGGTCGATTCGACTTCGATGCCGATCAGGCCGGTCTTGTGAAACTTCGTCGCGTCTTCGTCGGCCAGAATCGAGAGCACCCGCCCGTTCAGGAGGTGCGTCATCACGTTGCCGACGGCGATGACGTGCAGCTGGTTCCAATCGTTCGGCTTGTAGATCGAATCGATCGCCGCCGGATCTCCCAGTGTGGCGAGCAGCCGAGGACTTTTCCCGGCCTCGGTCCGCACGACCTGTCCTTTCCAGGCGATGATGCCACGCCCGGTGTCCTGCTCGTAAAATTGACCCGTATACCGGTTTCCGGCGTCGAAGTCGTACTGCGCGCCCGCCATGTTCCACCTGGCTTCCGTCATCGGATCGGGCGGCGTCCCGCGGGCCGCGCCGCTCGGACATGGCGGCTGCGGACCGCCGCCCCCCGGCCCTCCGCCTCGACGCACCGGGGGCGCAATCCAGCTGCGGTACTGTATGCCGCTGTTGATGGTGCCCGTGCCCTTCATTTCCATTTTGAGCTCGAAGTCAGCGGCTGCACCGCCCTGCCATACGAGATAGATGGTTCCGGTCGGCTTCTCGCACGTCGACTCGATCACGATCGCGCCGTCTTCCACCTTCCAGTTCGAATCACCTGACCAGCCGTTCAGCGTCCTTCCGTCGAAGAGAGAGGTCCAGCCATCGTGTTCGTTGAAGTCGATTGGGTCGGGTTGCCGGAATCCGCCGCCGCGCGCCGGTGCCGGCGCCTGCGGCGCTCCCTGTTGCGGCGACGCCGAGAGCAGGATGGATGCGGCCGCGACGGCCGCGCTTGCCGTAAACGTCGCGAGCGTTCTCGCACTCATGGGATACTCCGTTGTGAATCTCACGCCGCGCTCGTTGCGCGGCCAAGCGCGACCTTTTCCCAGCGTCCGTTCCGTGCCGACTCGAGCACGGCGTCGGTAACGTAGTCGGTCGCGAGACCGTCCCGGAACGTCGGCCCGACGGTGGTCCCGTTTCCGAGCGCTTCGAGGAAGTCCGCAACCTGATGAACGAACGTATGCTCGAACCCGATCTGCGTCCCGGGAACCCACCAGTGCTTCATGTACGGGTGGTCGCCGTCGGTGATGTGAATGCTCCGCCAGCCTCGCAGCCGCCCTTCGTCGCGGTGATCGAAATACTGCAGCCGATGCAGGTCGTGGAGGTCCCATTTGGCCGAGGCGTGTTCTCCGTTGATCTCGAGCGTGTAAAGCGCCTTGTGGCCTCTCGCGTACCGCGTCGCCTCGAATGTCGCGAGCGAGCCGTTCTGGAACCGACAGAGAAATGCGCTCGCGTCGTCGATGGCGACCGGCTCGACGCGGCCGGTCAGATTGTGCTTCCGCTCCTTGATGAACGTTTCCGTCATCGCTGTGACTTCGGTGATCGGCCCGTTCAGCCAGAGCGCGGTGTCGATGTTGTGCGCGAGGAGATCCCCGGTCACGCCGCTGCCGGCGACGCCGGCGTCGAGGCGCCACAATCCCTCCCCGCCCTGTGGAAGCTCTTTCGAAATCGTCCAGTCCTGAAGAAATACCGACCGGTAATGGAAGATGCGCCCGAAGCGGCCCTCGTCGAGGAGCTGCTTCAGCAGGACGACCGCGGGTGCACGGCGATAGTTGTACCAGACCATGCTGGGAACGCCGGCCGCATCGACGGCGGCGACCATCCGCTCCCCCTCGGCGGCCGTCCGCGCGAGCGGCTTCTCGCACATCACGATCTTGCCGGCCTTGGCCGCGGCGACGGCGATCTCGGCGTGCGTGTCGTTTGGTGCGGCGATATCGATGAGATCGACGTCTTTCCGGTTCACCAGCGCCCGCCAGTCCGATTCAATCGACTGATAGCCCCAGTTCTCGGCGAACGCTCTGACGCGGTCCTGATTTCGCGCGGCGACCGCCCTCAGCACGAGCTCGTACGGCAGATCGAAGAATTTTGGCGCCTGCCTGAATGCGTTCGAGTGGGCCCGCGCCATGAAACCGTAGCCGACGAGCCCTATATTCAAAAGTTTTTTGGCCATCTCTGTCCCCGCCTTGAGCCTTGAGGCCTTTTTCAGTCCCACCCGTGGGCGTCACGGACGGCGATCATCGTTGAGAGAACGGTGCGCCACGTCTGCGGCTTCATCATGGTGTCGTTGGGAAACATGCAGCCGTCCCAGCAGATGTGCTGGAAGGCGCGCGTCGGCTGACCCGAATCGCCTCTCAGCCACTCGCCGGCGACCTCCACGATGTCCATCTTCCCGTTGGGGTCGTTCGGCAGGCAGTGACGGCCCGTCTTGTCGTGCGATCCCGACCCCTTGACGGTCGCGTCGTTTTGCGCCACGTGAAAATCGATCGTCCAGGGGCGAAGCGCATGCGTCATCGTCTTGATTGCCGACCTCAAGGTCGACTTGTCCGACCAGTCATAGCCTTCCGGCAGGATGCGATCTTCCGGGGCATTGCAGCCGAGCGTGAAGAGCAGCGTGTGCGCCATATCGGCCTGAAATCCCAGCGTCTTCGGACGGTCCACCGTCTCGAGCAGCTCCAGGTTGCGTTTCCAGCTGTGCATGCCGCCCCAGCAGATCTCACCTTCGGCGGCCAGCCGCTCGCCGGACTGTTCGGCGATGTCGCAGGCGCGGCGGAACGTTTCCGCAATCCGCCGCGTGTTGCCGGCCGGGTCCTTTGCCCATTCGCTGGGACTGGCGGCCGAATCGATGCGGATGACTCCGTACTTGCGGGCGCCCAGATCGCGCAGCTTCTTCCCGATCGCGCACGCCTTCTTCACCTGGGTCAGAAAGCGGTTCCGGTCTTCTTCGCTGCCCATCGCCGACCCGCCGCCTGTCGGCGGCCAGACCGGCGCGACCAGCGACCCGATCGCCAGACCCTTCGCCATGACGCTGTCGGCGAGCTTCTTCAGGTCGTCATCGGTGGCATCGATATTGGTGTGCGGCTCGAACAGGAACAGGTCGACGCCGTCGAACTTCACGCCGTCGACGTTGGTCTGCGCGGTGAGACGAAGCATCGTGTCGAGGTCGATGGGCGGTTCCGAATCCGGCCCCTTGCCGACCAGGCCTGGCCACATCGCGTTGTGCAGGGCCGGTTTCGAATGTGTCGGGGCTGCCGTCATCCGATCACCCGTGTTTCATTCGCGGTCCGCAGCGGCTCGGCGTCGGGATTCCCGGGGCCGAAGTGCTTCAGGATCACCAGCGGATCCGTGTCGCTGAGATTCTGGAGTTTCACGCCCGCTGCCGCGGTGTCAGCCGTCACGAACAATTCGTCTTCCGTCATCTCGCCGAACCGGATCATCGACGGCGTCGAGACGGTATGCTTCCCGATCGTGCCGTGGCCCTGGGTGAGTATCAGCCCGTACGCGGCGCTGTCCTTCACCGTCACGATTCGCTTGGGAAACAACGTCAGCTCCTTCGCCGAGTACCAGCCGGTCCCGTAACACACCCACTGCTCGGCGTAGCCGAGGTCCTTCTCCTGGTTGGCCGTGTGTATCCGCCTGGGAAACACGCGGTTCGATTTGGCGAACTCGGGATTCACGTTCGCCTCCCAGTCGAGCATCCGCACGAGAAAATCGAGGTCGTTGTGGCGCTCGAGCGGCACGTCTTTGGTCAGCAGGCTGCGATCGACGACACGCCCGTCGACGAGAGACTGGAACATCGCGAACACGTCGCTGTTGACCTGCGGCTCGTAGGTGACGAGCGAGCCGGGCGCATGAAGGATCCCGGGATTGATCTGCCAGCCGGTGCCTTGCTGGAGCCGATAGGCCCGCGAGAAATTCAGGATGCCGTTGTCGCCTTTGTTCCAGTTGGCCAGGCAGCGCCGGACCTCGTCCTTGGTCGTGCCCGGTTCAAGGCCCATGAACGTGTACGGAAAGTCGTTCTCAATCTGGTTGTATTGCGGCGGGAAGTAATAGGCCTCGGGCTTGCCCTTCTGTCCCACCAGCGCGGCGAACTCGTCGCTCTGATGCATGTGATGCGGAATCGGCCCGAGATTATCGAAAAATTTACACAGGAGGTTCCAGCCCCCCTCGCGCTCCATCACCGGCGATCCGAGAAGCAGGTCGCCGGCCTCGTCGACCAGCGCCTTGAACAGCATGCGCGACCCGTCGGAGCGCCTCGCGTAGCTCAGCCCTTCGTCTTCGGGCGTTCCCGGCCCGTTCGACGCGTGCGTCGTCGACGAGAACCACCGCTCGTTGATGCCGCCGCGGTGCCCGCCCAGGGCGTAGAGGTCGTCAGGATGCAGCTTCAGGCGGCGGCCGGGGATCATGAAGGTGCGTGGCACCCAGCACGGTTCCAGCCGCAAAATCCCGCTGCCGGCGTCGATCGCATCCTGGGTGTGTAATCGGTTGGGGATCGTTCGTGTGGCCATCGCCGTGATTTATCACCGACGCCGTATCGGAACAAGGCCGAATTCACCGCGATCGAAATGTTGCGCCATGCAAAACACTTGCGGAGCGCCTGGCGTCACTTCCTCACGCCCGCCTGCCAATTCAGCACGACCGTGATCGCCGGCGCCACTCCGCCGCTGACGGGTGCGGTGACCAGAAACCGCTGGCCGTCCGCGGTGGGCTGGTACGCGAACCGGCCGGTCAGCGGACCGTAGACGGGCTGGATATCGAACAACGGCTGCGGCGAACCGGTCTCGAAGCTGACGCCAGTCTTCACCGGCACGGCCATGAGCTTCTGATCGGCCGAGACGTAGAACAACTCCTTGCCGTCGCGGCGCCACCGCGGCTGATCGCCGCCTGCGGTCGAAATCTGCCATTTGGCGCCGCTGGCGGGAATCGCCTGGACGTAAACCTGCGGCTGCCCCGATTCATTCGATGCGTATGCCATCCATCGCCCATCCGGCGAGAATTGGGCATCGGCTTCGTCGAACGGCGTTTGGAGGTACGGAACCGGTTGACGGTTGCCGCCGAGCGGCAGCAGGAATAAATCGGTGCCCGTCTGGCCTCCGGACTGCGTCTGGTACACAACGAACGCTCCGTCCCCCGACCAGTCCAGCGAACGCGTATTGACGCCGGCGCGTGCCAGGAGTTCTTCTTGGCCCGCGCCATTAGCCGGCTTCTGATAGAGGGAATTGTTGCCGCCGCTGAAGACGATGCGGCTGCCGTCCGGCGACCAGACGCCGTCCGCTGAAAGGCCGGTGCGGAACGTGAACCGCGACGGCACCCCGCGCGTCACGTCGTACACCCACTCGTCAGAGCCATCGCCCCCCTGCGTGGCGATGGCAAAGGAAATTCTCTTCTCATCTGCCGACAGCGCCGCGGCAAAGAATAGTCCAGGCTGGCCAATGGCGCCCAGCCGCTTGCCTGTCCGCTCCATCCACACGAGCTCCCGGCCCTGCAACAACCCTCCAATGGTGACGTCGCCGGACGCGTACGCCAGCACGCCGTTCTCCGACACCGAAAACGCCCCGTGGTTGGTGTTCCCGGAGTTGCCCACTTGTTCGGCAAGCGGAAACATGTCGCCGCTCATCGCGATCCGGCCTGAGTCGAAAGGCTGGGCCATCAACGTGCCTTCCCGGCGGAACAGCAGATAGCCTCTCGTTCCGGAAGCATCCGGAGCCGCGAAGACAGCGTTGGACTGATCGGGCAGAACGCGCGTCGGCGGCGTAACCCCGTCCAGCGATCCCACGTAGATGCCGGTCGCTTGCGGTGTGCCACTGCTATTACCCCCGTTAATCAAGAAGAGAAACCGGCTGCCGTCAGGCAGAAATTCCGGGAACCGATGAATCGCTCCGGAGTTTGCGGGTTTCGTCACCGCCGCAGGAATGCCCCCTGCCGCCGGCACGCGAGAGAGGCCGCTCCCCAGCCCGGAAAAGAGGATCACGCCGTTGGCGTTCCACGCGCCGCCCCGGCCGTTCGGCGCCTCGCACAGGGTCTGAGGCGGCCCGCCTGCCAACGCGATCTTCTTCAGCTTCCCCTGAGCGAAGAAGCCGATAAAGGCGCTGTCCGGAGACCAGAACGGGTAGCTCGCATCATCGGTTCCCGGCAACGCTTGCGCGTTGAGCGAATCGAGCGGGCGGAGCCACAGCCGCCTTCGGCCTCCTTCGCTCGCGGTGATGGCGAGGGTCCGGCCATCGGGCGAAAGCTCAAAGACGGGCCCCATCGTTTTCTCCGGGAGCGGCACCTGGAAGCGGATAGTGCGCGGCTGCAGCGGTGTCTCCCGGAAATGCACGAAGCCCAGCACAAGGACGGCAACGGCAAGGACCGCGGTCGCCAGCACCCACGGAAATGTGCCGTGGGCCGCGGACACAGGCTGACGTGCATCTCCGGCAGGCTTGGTCAGCCCTTCCTGAATCTCGAGGCGCGCGTCAGCGATGTCAGCCAGCCGGCGCTTGCGATCCTTCTCCAGGCTGCGGCCTAACAGCCGTCTGATGGCCGGAGGGGTCGTGGCCGGAAGGGCATTCCAGTCCGGCTGCGTCTTCAGCACGTTGGCCAGCGTGTCCGACACGTCTTCGCCTTCGAACGCGCGCTTGCCGGACAGCATCTCGAACAACACGCATCCGAACGCCCACACGTCGCTGCGCTTGTCCGCAGTCCGGCCCTTCGCTTGCTCGGGGCTCATGTAGGCAGCCGTCCCGAGGATGATGCCCACGCCCGTCATCATTGCGGGTGACGTGATGGTCGGAGAGTTCGCGAGATCGACGGAGCTTGCGCCTCCCGCCTCGGTCGCCTTGGCAAGGCCGAAGTCGAGTACCTTGACGTCGCCGTCTCTGGTCAGCGCGATGTTCGCGGGCTTCAGATCCCGATGGATGATCCCTTTGTCGTGAGCCGCTTCGAGCGCGTCAGCAATCTGCCTGGCGATGCCGAGCGCTTCCTCGACAGGAATCGGACCGCGGGCAATTCGCCGGTCGAGGCTCTCGCCATCGACGAGCTCGAGGACCAGGAACTGCTGACCGTTGGCGTCGTCCAGGCCGTAGATCGCGCCGATGTGTGGATGATTGAGAGCCCCGAGCACCTGCGCTTCGCGACGAAAGCGAGCGAGGCGCTCAGGGTCGTTGGTGAATGTCGGGGGAAGGATTTTGAGCGCGACCTCGCGTCCAAGCTTCGTGTCGCGCGCGCGGTAGACCTCGCCCATGCCGCCCGCGCCGAGGGCCGACACGATTTCGTACGCACCGAGTCGAGCGCCGGCACTCAGAGCCATGGACAACTCAAATAGAGATGGTCACGCTCATTGTAGTTGGCTATTCCCTGGCGGGGAAAGTAACTTAGCCCATGCTTTTGACGTCGTATCGCAACCGGCGCGCGGCCACCATCGAGAACAACCGCCTGCGCGTGACGGTGCTCCAGGAAGGAGGCCACATCGCCGAGATGTATCACAAGGCTGCCGGCGTCAATCCGCTGTGGATCCCGCCGTGGACCTCTCTCGAGCCCTCGCTCTTTGACCGCCTCAAGCCCACCGAGTACGGTGATGGTGAAGACGCCAGGCTGCTCGCCGGCATCATGGGCCACAACCTGTGCCTCGACATCTTCGGCGTGCCGTCGCCCGAGGAGGCCGCCGCGGGGCTCACGCCCCACGGCGAGGGTTCGGTCGTGCCCTACGAGCTAGGGGGCAACGCCGAGGCGTTGACCGCACGCGCACATCTCCCGATCGCAGAGTTGAATTTTGAACGCCGCCTCGAACTGAAGGACGACGCCGTGCGAGTTCGGGAAACGGTCGAGAGTCTGGCCCGGTGCGACCGGCCGATCGCCTGGACCCAGCACGTGACCCTGGGACCTCCGTTCCTCGCGCGCGGGACGACCGAGTTCCGCGCCTCAGCCACGCGGTCGCGCGTGTTCGAGGGGCGGTTCGGCGTGGCCGACTATCTGCAATCCGGCAGCGACTTCGATTGGCCGGACGCCCCGCGCGTAGATGGCGGGGTGGCGGACCTCCGGCTGTTCACTGCTGAGGAGCGGTCGAGCGCCTATACCGCGCACCTGATGGATCCACGCCGTGAGGATGCGTTCTTCGTTGGCTACTCGCCTGAATTTCGGCTGGCGTTCGGCTGCGTCTGGAAGCGGGCCGATTTCCCGTGGCTCGGCATCTGGGAAGAGAACCACAGCCGTACGGCCGCGCCGTGGAATCAGCAGACGTTGGCGCGCGGCATGGAGTTCGGCGTGTCGCCGATACCCGAATCGCGCCGCGCCATGATCGATCGCGGGCGCCTCTTCGGCGTTCCCACCTATCGATGGCTCGCTGCGCGCAGTCAGGTAACGGTTGAATACTGGATCGTCGCCGCCCGTGCGTCGGCGGTTCCGGAATCGCTCGACCGGCCTGTTTGAGAAACCCGCCTATTTGAGAAACCCGCTCGACCGCAGCCAGTTGCCCAGCACCTTCGGCCACTCCGACAGCTCAGGATCTTGCAGCGCCAGCCCCGCGCCGTGCGCGCCGTCCTTGAAGATATGCATCTCGGCCGGCACGCCGGCTTTGCGGAGCGCGAGGAAGTAGGCCACGCTGTTTTCGACCGGCACCGTGGTGTCCGCGTTGGTGTGGAACAGGAACGTGGGCGGCGTCTGGGCGGTGACCCGTGTTTCCAGAGACAGGCTGCGCGCGAGCGCGGAGTCCGCATTCTCTCCGAGCAGCATCGTCTTCGATCCCTGGTGCGTCCACGGTTCCGTCAGCGTGATCACCGGGTAGGCGAGGATCGCGAAGTCGGGGCGGCTGCTCGCGCGCTCGATGAGATCGGCGGCGGCGGCCTTGCCGGAATCAAAGGATGTCGATGCCGTCGCGGCAAGGTGGCCCCCGGCTGAGAAACCCATGATGCCGATGCGCGCCGGATCCAGATGCCATTCCGTTGCCCGCGCGCGCACACTCCGGATGGCGCGCTGCGCGTCGCCGAGCTCGATCGGATGGTGGTACTTCGGTCCGAGACGGTACTTCAGCACGAACGCGGCGAGCCCCATCGTATTGAAATAGTTCGCGGGCAGGCGCCCCTCGAGATTCATCGACAGAGCCCGGTAGCCGCCGCCGGGCGCGATGATCACCGCGGTCATCGGGCCCGCCGTATTTGGCGGCATGTAGATCGTGAGCGTCGGGATGTCTTCCGCGCTGTCCCCCAGCGAACCCGGCGCCTTGTCCTGCCAGAGAGGGATCGTCTGCGGATCCTGCACGATGGGTGCGGGACGCTGAGCCAGGGTCTCCGCGCCAACAGTGGCGGCCACCGACAGTGCCAGAAGCGCTCGATGAAATCCAGTCATGGTCACTACCTTAGCGTAAAAACGCTTCGGGCAATCCGCCGTCGACCGGAATGATGTGGCCGGTCGTTTTTGCGCTCGCATCGCTCAGCAGCCAGACAATCGCGTTCGCGCAATCCTGAGGCAAAATCGGTCTGCGGGTGAGCGTTCGAAGCGCGTAGAAATCGGCGAGGCGTCCTCGGAGCTCTTCGGTCGACTCGGTCCCTGAAAAGGCGATGTTGTATTTCTGGAGCGACTGGATCACCCGCTCCCGGGGAAACATGGTCGAGCCTGCGACCACGGTCGCCGGCGCGATGCCGTTGACGCGGACGAGCGGCGCAAGGCCGACTGCCAGCTCGCGGATCAGGTGGTTCACCGCGCTCTTGCTGGTGTCGTAGGCCTCGCTGCCTTTCTTCGGCACGATCGCGTTCGCCGAACCGGTCAGCACCATCGCGGCCGGCAGCCCCTGATCCTTGAAGATCCAGTCGGTCTGCTGCGCCAGCAGATAGTTGCCCGCGACGTTGACGAGAAACGTGTTCGCCCATTGGCTGTCGGGCAGCCGTCCGTCGGCTCCGGGCACCGGATAGATCGCCGCCGTATTGACGATGGCGTCGATGCCGCCGAATTGCAGCACCGCGAGCTCGGCTGCCTGAGCCAGGCTCACGGACGAGGCGAGGTCGACCGGCGTGCTGATGGCCATTTCCGGCGACGAGAGCTTGCCGGCTTCCAAGGCGACGCGCGCCGCGCTTTCGGCGTCGGCGTCGGCCACGACGATGTGCGCCCCTTTCCGCGCGAGCAGAAGCGCCACCTCGCGTCCGATTCCGCTGCCGCCACCGACGATCGCCGCGATCTTGCGGCTGAATTCCGCCTCGGGGGGCATGCGCTGCAGCTTCGCCTCTTCGAGCGCCCAGTACTCGATTCGAAACGCCTCGGATCGCGGAAGCGCGACGTAATTGTGAAATTGCTCGAAGGCCGCCGCCCGCTCGGGATGGCGCGCCTGGGGAAGAGGGCCGGTCTCGCTGCCGTCCTCGAGCGCGTTGGCGCCCGCCATCACGTGCACGGCGTTGATGAAGAACTCGGTAGCGATGCGCGCCTCTTTTTTGGTCTTGCCGAATCCGAACAGGCCAAGACCGGGAACGATGACGACCGAGGGGTTCGAGTCGCGGAGCTTTGGCGAGTCAGGCGTGGCGCAGCCGTCGTAATAGGCCTTGTATTCCTCGCGATACGCCCCGGCCTGTTGTCGAATCGCGGATTTCAGCCCGTCCACATCTCCCGAGGCGGGATCCCAATCGACAAAAAGAGGACAGATTCGAGTTCTGAGGAAGTGATCCGGGCAGCTCGTGCCGAGCGCGCTCAATTGCTTCGCCCAGCGCGAGCCGGCGAACGTCAGCGCATCGTCGGATTCCGCGTAGTGGCCAATCGCGCGCCGGTGCGACGAGACCACGCCGCGCAGCGTGGGCAGCAGGCGGACCGCGATCTCGCGGCGCTTGCTGCTATCGTCCAGCGCGCCGTGCGCTGGCCCGCCGAACAGTTCGCCTTTTCGCGCCTGGTGCTGCGCGATGAACTCGCCCATCCGATCGATCGTCCGGAGGCTGTTCGAGTAGCACTCGCGCTGAGTTGCGCCCCAGGTGAAAAGGCCGTGGCTGCCGAGAATGAGCCCGTCGGCGTCGGGATGGTCCCTGACCGCCTTTTCGATGAGCAGCGCGAGCTCGAATCCCGGCCGTTGCCACGGAACCCAGACGATGTGACGCCCGAACTGCCGGTTGAATTCCTCCAGCTTGCGCCGGCCGTTCGCGCTGGCCGCCAGCGCGATCGCCCAGTCCGGATGCAGATGATCGACGTGCGGGAACGGCAGGAA
>DASZHO010000035.1:0-105246 GCA_035937795.1 Vicinamibacterales bacterium
CTTTGACCCTGCTGTCCCGGAACGATCACCGGCTGCGGCGCCACTTGCGGTCTGGCCTCCTGCACGGGCGCGGAGGGACGCGGCGCCGGCGCGGTGGGTTTCGCCGCTTTGCTCTGCATGTCGACGCTGCCGCGGAAGTGCGCGCCTTCGGCGATCGCGACGCGCGGCGCGGTGATGTCGCCTTCCACAGATCCGTTCTCGCGGATATCGACCTTTTCAGAGGCGGATACGTTGCCGATCACTTCGCCCAGCACGACGATGGCCTTGGCGTAGAGCTCGGCTTTGATCTTTCCGTTCGGACCGATCGTCAACACGTGCTCGCGGAGCTCGATCTTGCCCTCGACGTGCCCTTCGATGGTGAGGTCTTCGCTGCCGTTCAATTCGCCTTTGATGACGACCGACTTCCCGATGTTCACGACGTCTCTCCCCTGGCCCCTCAAGGTGTTGTCCAGACGGGCCTGTGTTGCTGCTGCAGGAGCCGCTGCTGCCGCTTCATTGTTAGGCACCGCCGGTGATCGCACTGCTTCGTCACGCTTCCACATTGCCTACCTCCCCGGACGTTCGGAATATGACAGGAGGACCCCGAAGTGCGACCCCGGGACCGTGAGTCGGCCGCGTGCGTGGCTGCCGCGCGCACGGGCCGAGCTGGGTTACGGTCAGTATAGGTGACCGTCCCAAACATTGTCTAGCCCTTATTTTGCTGAGGGTTAGCGGAAATATCCGCTGTGCTAAGATCCTCGATCAGCCATGCGCATTTACCTCGATCACAACGCGACGACCCCGGTGGATCCCGGGGTAGCCGAGGCCATGGTGCGGAGCCTTACAGACCTTTTCGGCAATCCGTCGAGCGTTCATTACTACGGGCAGCAGGCAAAGGCGTCTCTGGATGACGCGCGAAGCGCCGTGGGCGCGCTGATCGGTGCCGAGCCGGCCGAAGTCGTGTTCACGAGCGGCGGCACCGAGGCGGATAACTTCGCGATTCGAGGCGCCGCAGAGGCGCTCGAGCACACCGGCCGGAAGCATCTGATTACCTCCGGCATCGAGCACGAAGCTGTGCTGAATACCTTCAAGGCGCTGGGGCGGCGCGGCTGGCGGACGACGATGGTGCCGCTGGATGCGAGCGGGATTGTCTCGCCCGATCGGCTGCGGGAGGCGCTCACCGATGACACGGCGCTCGTGTCGATCATGCACGCGAACAACGAAATCGGCACGATCCAGCCCATCGCCGAGCTTGCCGCCCTGGCGCATGCCCGCGGCGCGCTATTTCATACCGACGCGGTGCAAACGGCCGGCAAGATTGCGGTGGACGTGCGTGCGCTGGGCGTCGACCTGCTCGGCTTGTCTGCGCACAAATTCTACGGCCCGAAGGGCGCCGGGGCGCTCTGGATCAGGCGCGGCGTCCGGCTCGTACCGACCTCGACGGGCGGAAAGCAGGAGCGCAACCGCCGCGGCGGCACCGAGAACATGCCGGGCATCGTCGGAATGGGAGCCGCCGCCTCGCAGGCGGTGAAGAAATTGGCCGCCGAAGGACCGCGGCTGGCCGCGCTTCGGGACAGGCTGGAGAACGGCATTCTTTCGGCCGTGCCGAACACCGACGTGAACGGGGCTCGCGACAGGCGTGTGCCGAACACCACGAACATCAGTTTCGATCGAGTCGAGGCCGAATCACTGCTGATCGCGCTCGATCTGGAAGGGGTGGCCGTGTCCACCGGATCGGCCTGCTCGTCGGGCACGCTCGAGCCGTCGCATGTGCTGCGCGCAATGAATCTCCCCGGCCATCGCGCTCAGAATTCGATTCGTTTCAGCCTGGGCGCAAGCAACACGGAGGAGCAGATCGATCACGTGATTTCGATCCTCCCGCGGATCGTGTCAAAACTTCGAAGCCTTTCGACGGTAGGGACGCGATCCTGAGCCTTTTATGAGAGTTGTCGTCGCGATGTCCGGCGGTGTGGATTCTTCGGTGGCTGCTGCGCTGCTCGCCGGCGAGGGCCACGACGTCATCGGCCTGTCAATGCAGCTGTACGACCAGACCGAAGGCCGGACCGGTTTCGGCTCCTGCTGCACGATTGACGACCTGCACGACGCCCGGCGCGTGGCGCACCGCCTGAACATTCCCCACTACATTCTGAACTTCGAGCAGCAATTTCAGCAGACCGTCGTGGCAAATTTCGTCGGCGAATATACGGCGGGCCGAACGCCCATTCCCTGCGCTCATTGCAACAGCGACCTGAAGTTTGCGACGCTCGTCGATCGCGCTCGCGCGTTCGATGCCGACGTCGTGGCAACCGGCCACTACGCGCGCGTGGAGACCGACCCGTGCACGGGCCGGGTGCGGCTTCGCCGCGGCCGTGACGCCGCGAAGGACCAATCGTATTTTCTGTTCTCGCTCACGCAGGACCAGCTTGCGCGCGCGAGTTTTCCGGTGGGCGGCCTGACGAAGGACGCGGTGAGGGATCTCGCGCGCGATCTCGAGCTCGCCGTCGCAGACAAGCCGGACAGCCAGGAAATCTGCTTCGTGCCCGACGGCGACTACGCGGCTTTCATCGAACGGCAGAGCGACATCGCCCCGGCCCGCGACGGCGCGATCGTCAATCAGTCGGGCCGGCTGCTCGGCCGTCACGGCGGGGTCCACCGTTTCACCGTGGGCCAGCGCAAGGGTCTCGGGATAGCGCTCGCCGAGCCGATGTACGTGCTGGAGCTGCGACCGGCCGATCAGACCGTCGTGGTCGGTCCACGTCCTCAGCTCGAGCGGACCACGCTGACGGCATCGCAAGTGAACTGGATCGCGGGCGTGCCGCCGGACGACGCGTGCCGCGTGACCGCGCAGATTCGCCACCGTCATCAACCCGCGGCGGCCAGCGTCGAGGCGATCGAGGCGGGACGCGCGGCGGTGGAATTCGACGCGCCGCAGCTTGCCATCACGCCGGGACAGGCGGTGGTGTTCTACGACGGAGATGTGGTGCTGGGCGGTGGCTGGATAGACTGAGTTGATGTCGAGTGAAACCAGGCGTCGAGTTGCGCTCGTGTCGATCGCCTTCATAGCGGCTGCCGTTCTTGTCGTGGCGGTCAGCCGCGGATCCTTCGTCGCGGGAGGGGCTGATTCATACGGGTACTTGAGTCAAGCTCGCCTCTGGGAGCACGGATCGCCAATCTCGTACGATCCGATCATCGCCGAGTCAGAGTGGCCGTTTGCCGACTGGACGTTTTCTCCGCTCGGTTACAGGCCAGGACTGCTGAAAGGAACGATCGTACCGATCTACTCAGCCGGCTATCCGCTGGTGATGGCAGCCGCCGGCCGCAGCCTCGGGAGTCGCGCCGAACTGTACGTCGTCCCGCTCACCGCCGCAGGCCTGGTGATCTGCACGGGAATCCTGGGCACGTGGCTCGGCGGTCCTGCGCAAGGCGCGCTCAGCAGCCTGCTCATCGCGACCAGTCCGGCGTTTCTCATTCAGAGCCTTCAACCGATGAGCGATGTTCCGGCGGCGTTCTGGTGGACGCTCGCGGCCCTGCTTGGCATGTACCGGCAGGCCTTTGCGGGTCTCCTTGCCGGGTTTGCCGTCATGATGGCTGTCCTCACGAGGCCGAACCTGTTTCCGCTTGCGGTGCCGCTGGCGATTTTTGTCCTGGTAGCGAAGAGGAACGGCGACCGGCGATATGACTGGTTTGGCGCGCTCGCGATCCTCATCGGCCTTGCGGCCGGAGGAGGTATGACGGGCTACTTGAACGCCATGTACTACGGGTCTCCAGCGTTGTCCGGCTACGGAGCGCCGCGCGATTTGTACCGGCTCTCCTATCTGCCCATCAACCTGGGAAGGTATTCAACGTGGCTGGTCCAGTCGGAAACTCCTGCGATTGTCGCCGCAGCCGTGGGCCTCGCGGCATTCTGGTTCGCGACCTCATTGCACAGGCGCTGGGCGTGCTATGCGATGGCGTTTCTCGCGATCCTGTCGGTGTCGTATCTGTTCTACATTCCGTTCGAGAATTGGACGTACCTCCGGTTCCTGCTGCCGGGGTATCCGCTCCTGTTTATCTCGCTCCTCGGCGTCGCCCGCCTGCGGGCGATCGCCGAAAAGCCTCTGGCGTCAATGGCCGTCATCTCGGTCCTCTCGCTCGCCATTATCGCCGGGCATCTCCAATTCATCTCCAGCAGCGGGTTGTTCAAGACCAAAGACGATGAAGCTCGCTATGTAAAGGTGGCCGAGTACGTGCGCCGCATGTTGCCCGGCAATGCGGTGATGATCAGCCTTCAGCACAGCGGAAGCATTCGGTACTACTCAGGCCGGCGTACGCTGCGATACGACTGGGTGCAGCCAAATTGGCTGGACGACATCGTGGTGTCGTTGGAGCGCAAGGGCTATAGGCCTTACCTGGTACTGGAGGGATGGGAAGAGTCGCGTCTCCGCGATCGCTTTGGTGCTTCGAGCGTAATCGGAAAATTGGACTGGAGGCCTGCCGCTGAATTTTCACCGTACGCAATTCGTCTCTACGATCCGGCCGCTCGTCTGACAATCCTCGCCGCCCCACGATGAGGGTCACTCACGTTTTGCCTTTCCCCAGCTCGACGAGCGGCGCGCCGGTGACCCGGAAGACCGTCCAGTCGCTCAGTGGTTCTGCCCCGAGCCGCTTGTAGAAGGCAATCGACGGCTCGTTCCAGTCGAGCACGCGCCATTCGAGCCTTCCCCATCCGCGGTCAACCGTCAGTCGCGCAAGATATTCCAGCAGCGCCCGCCCGATTCCCAGCCCGCGCGCCTGTGGCCGCACGAACAGGTCTTCGAGATACAATCCGGGCCGGCCGAGAAAGGTCGAATAGTTCGCGAAGAACACCGCAAAACCGACCGGCACGTCGTCCGCGCTGGCAATCACGGCTTCTGCGACCGGCCGCGCACCGAAGAGCGTCGACGCGAGCTGCTCTTCGCTGGCGGTCATCTCGTGCAAGAGCTTCTCGTACTCCGCCAGCTCGCGAATCAACTGAAAAATCAGCGGGACGTCGCCGGGCGTGGCCGGCCTGATGCCAATACGTCCGGTCATTTGTCGAGCGCGAGACTTTTTCCGTCGAAGCTGGCGATCTCGCGCTTCGCGTCGTAATCGATGACGCTGATGCGATAGCCGGCATGCTGGGTGTCGCACGCGGTGGCCAACGCGATGGTCATGTTGCGCCGTTGTTCGCTGTTGTATTTATCCCACACCGCGCGATTCACCCACGCTTTGGTTTGCGAGCAGTCGTAGTTCACCAGGACGCCGTTGGTCATCATCTTGTCGACCAGCGCGGCCGCCATGGTGCCCTGTTCGAGCGGTACGTCGCTTTTGGGGCTCGAACGGAAGAACAGCAGCACCAGCAGCAGCCCGGCGAGGCCCAGCGCCACAATCACGCCCAGGGGATTCCCCTCACGTCTCTCTGTGGTATCCATGGAGGACCTAGGATCCGAAGCCCAGCACCCTGAGCTCCGCCACCGACCAATAATACGTCTCGTCGTTGGAAAGCAAACGCAAACGCAGATACCGCGTCCGGACCGGCGCAAACCGGAACGTCAACGGCATATCCCTGGGCGCCTCGAGGGCAGCGACAAACGCGAGTCCTGATGTCCCGCCGCGATAAAGCTCTTTCCACTGGGCTCCTTCGCCCAGCGCTTCGATCGAGAAGGCGCGCGGAAAATCTGCGGCGAACGAGCCGAGCATGAGTTGCAGGCCGGTGACCGATTTCGTGTCGCCCAGATCGAGATCCATTTCGGTCGAATCGGTCTGCGGTCCCGACTGCCACCGCGTCGTCCGATCGCCGTCGAACATGTACTTGAGGTCCCTCTCGTTCACACTGGCCCACGCCGAACCGACGTGCAGGGGCATCCCTTCCACGTTCGCATCCGGCGCGACGGGAGTGTTCGTCAAGTGGTAGAGCGCGTGCCCCTCGTCTGAACATACCGTCTCGGCGCCGGGATGCGCTGCAATATACCGGCGCCACGAGCCGTCCTCGTCTGCGCGAATATCAATCACGATATTGGCTGCGCCGTGAGCGGCAAGTCCCGTCAGTACCGCCTGATCTCGCATTTCGAGCCCGAACCTGAGCGCCATGTAATGCGGCGGGAAGAATCCGCTGTAGCCATTCACCACGGGATGGCCGTGAGACATCCCTCGGTACATGGCGGCAACGTCATCCAGCAGATATCCGAGAGGCAGCTCCATCACGGCCTCCTCTCTCATTCTGGCGCAATTCTCGACGTTCCACGGGGCCGGTATCTTCGCGAGCGGAAAATTGGTGACCCATCCGTCGGCGAGCACGCACAATGAGATGACTCCGGCGGCCAGCGTGCGCCTGGACGCAAGTCGGGAGGCCAATCGGTCGAACAGCATCCCGCCGATCACTGCCAGGCAAAGCGTTGTCATCATCCAGAAGCGCGCCGGCACTCTCAATGCATCGAACCCAGGCAGAAACATCAACAGCGCGTACGGCCCGCGATACATCAACGGGTACCCCATCAACGTCGGGGCAGGCCCCAGGCTGAACAGCCACGTGACAAAGGCGGCGAGGCTGTAAAAGCCCAGGACCGACGCCCGGGAAAACGCGCGCCGCACGCGTGGCGAAGTGAGGACCAGGGCAATGGCGAATGCCAGGGCGTACGTCAGCGGCTTGACCGGGCCGGTTACCGAGAAGGGCTGCCGCCTGAAAATCCGGAAGCGCCAGGGACCGACAATAATCGCGCTGAGCGCAATCGCCGCCGTGACGATCGCGGCCACGGCAAGAAACGTCCGGACGAGCGACATGAGCCGTGAGCCTCGAGCCCCGAGCCCCTGGCGCTCACGAGCCAACATGCCGGCAAGAATGAGCGCGGCAATCGTCAGCCCTGGAAACAGTTCTCCCTCAGGTCGGCGATAGGCGTGCAGCGATCCCCAGACCCGCAGCACAGGCTCGGGCGCAGTATTCAGGAGCGCGGCCACATCGGCGCCGAAGTCGCGAATGGTGCCGAAGTCTCGCGTGAAGCCGAAACCCTCGTGAATGTCGCGGTACTGCCACAACAACGGCACCAGAGGCAGCGACGCGACGATCCAGGCAACAAGAATTGCCGCAAGCGTCTTTCGATCTCTCGCGAACCACAAGATCCAGAGACCGACAATCACCGTGAAAAAGAGCATGTAGTAGCCGTTGCACATGGCCTGCACGAGCCATCCCGCGGCGAACAGCGCCAGCCATCGCGGCCGCCGGTCGCGCACGTACCGGTGCAACCCCAGCAGCGCAAACGGCATCCCGAACGCGGCCAGACACTGAACCTGCGCAAGGTGCGCAATCCGATATGGCGAAAACCCGAAGAGCAATCCGCCGATGAACGCCGCATCGTCGCGCCCCGTCAACTCACGGACCAATAGATACGCGCCAGTCGCGCACAACGGAAACGTCAGCAGGAACACCACGTTGTAGGCCAGTTGCGGGCTGCCGCCGAGCCATTGGATCGGCGAGGCAACAAGGCTCAGCCCGAGCAGGTTCTCCGAAAACGCGAGCGACCCTGAAGCCGGATAAAATGCCGGCGCGTTCCACCATTTCGCGGTGTAGGGAAGCGCGTGGGCGTTCCACCAGAGAATCCACGTGTTCAACGCCGGATCGCCTGGATCCTTCGGAATCACACCGCCCAGCCTCGTGATCAACGGATAGGTCAGACCAACCGTCACGAGGAGGTAAATCAGAAAGACGATCGACGAGCGTGTCTTCATCCGTGGTCTCACTGCGCCGGCGTTGAAAGCGGATCGCCGGCCCGACCCTCGGGATCGTAAATGCGCACTTCCGCACTGCCAACGACGCGCGCGAGCGGCTTCCAGTCGAGGCGTCCGACCCGGCTCAGCTGCCCAAATCGTTTTCGAAACACCGCCTCTTCCCAATCGTCCAGCACAATGTAGGGGCGGTAACCTTTTTCCTGGAGCTCCCGAATGGTGCTGTCGAGGCGGTGTTCGAGAACCCAATCGTATCGCAGCGTGATCCGGTGCGCGTAATAGCGGAGGCTGCCGCTGTGCTGCATCGAGAAGATGACGGCATTGGGCGGCATCAACTGCTCGGCCTCGCGCGCGGCACGCACGTAACGCTGTTCGAAGGCGCGCTGGTTGAAGACGTACTGATCGTGCGCGAACCTGAAGCCGAACGAGACGGCCGCGGCGCAGATCATCGTCGCGATGCAGGCACGAACAGACACGGGCAGCTTCAGGTACAAGAGCCGGATGCCTGCGCCCATCAAGACAAAGAGCATCGGGAACCCCGGCAGAAGAAAACGCAGATACAACCAGTGGCTGAACACGCCGTAGAAAATGTAAGAGGCGAAGGTCAGCGTGACCATCGCCGCAAGGCAGAGACGCGCCGATGTGGTGCGCTCACCGGCGCGAATGGCACTTCGGGCAACGAATGGAATCAGGGCCAGGCCTGTCAGGGGCGACTGCGCCTGAAGGAGCCAGTGCCCGTAGTTTCGAATGTTCTCGCGAACCGACCCAAGCGAGTACAAATCGGTGAAGCGTCCGTAACCGGATGCGAGCGGCGAGCCGTACAAGTACCGGTTGAACGCCGCAATCGCAACGACGGCAGGCACCAGCCCGGCGCCAAAGCGAAGGACGAGCATCGCTGCTGAGCGGCGGAGATCCTTCCGTCGCATCGCCGGCCAGACCCACGCTGATATCGGTGCGCCGGCGAGCAAGAGCAGATTCGGGCGAATGAGCAGGCTGGCGCCTGCGGCAAGTCCTGCCGAAAACGCCCGCGGCTTCGGCTCCTTCAACGCCAGCAGGCAGACGAGCGCCCATCCGGCGGCGACCGGCACGTCGCTCATCGGCTGCATGATCTGCGCGAGAAAGGGTGGAGAGGCAAGCAACAGTGCCGCGGCAAATACCCCCGCTTCACGGCTGCCCGTGACCTCCCGGCCGAGCAGATAGGTGAACCACAACGCCAGCGCGCCAAGAATCGGCACGACATAGTAAGGACCGCCGGGCCCGGCGATCGCCTGGAATCCCGCCATGAGAAGGGGCAAGCCGGGCGGGTAGGTCGGCACGATGGTGCCGTCCTCCGGTCCGGACAGCGGGCGATATCCCAGGGGCGCAAAGGAGAATCCGCGATAGGGCCATGACATCCGGTCCACCCACGGCTGCGCCGTTCGCAGCTGGCCATTGAGCCAGAGACTGGCCTCGCTGACATAGCCATACGAATCGGAGCCCGCGGCGGCGAACGTCCCGAAGCGAATGCCGATTGCGCACCCCGCCAGCACGACCAGCACGAGAACGATTGGCGATACCCGATCGAGAATCCGCTCCACCCAGCGTGCATCTTCCTCGATGTCCCGGCGTGGAAATCGCCATGCGCAATACAGCGCCGCAGCGAGCGCCACCGCCACGATGCGATACGGCTGGCGAGAAGACAGACGGATGGGGCCAATCAACCAGACCACGCCACCCGTGAGCGCCGCGATCACCACCCACACGGCGGCTATCCATGCCACAACAAAGAGCGCGCGACGGATGAGGGCGGGCGTGAACACGGACGGAAGAATAGTACATGGCTTTCTGCTATCATCGCCGTCAATCACAGGAGGGTGTATGACGCTACGCACGCTCGTTCTGGTGCTTCCGATTGTTGCGGCAGTCCAGGCGATTTCGGCCCAGCAAACCGCCGCCCCTGTTCAACCTGCCGGCGTGGGAGCCTCTGCGAACATCAAATCGCCCGAGGTGACCGCGGATCGCCGCGTCACCTTCCGCATTGCCGCGCCGAAAGCGGCCGCGGTTTCGGTGATTTGCGAATGCCTGACAATGGAAGAGATTGCCAGACTGAAACAGCAGCAGACGGAGCTGGGCCAGCGGCCCGACACCGATCCTGAAATGGCGCGGCTGAATCGCGCGATCGCCAACGCGCGATCGAACCAGGGATCGCGCGCACTGACGAAAGACGCCAACGGAGTCTGGACGCTTACCCTGCCCTCGGTGGAGCCCGACATCTACAAGTACCACTTCAACGTCGACGGTTTTGAGATGCTCGACCCCCGAAACCCTGTCGTGAGCTACAACGGCCGGCCGAATCTCATCAAGAGCCTGCTCGAGGTGCCCGGCTCGACGCCGATGTTCTACGACACGCGCCAGGTGCCGCACGGAAAAGTCGACATCAGGCTCTACGACTCGAAGGCCACCGGCACCACGCGCCGCGCGTTCATCTACACGCCGCCCGGCTATGACAAATCGGTGGCGAAACTGCCCGTGCTGTATCTGCTCCACGGCGCCGATGGCGACGAAACAGTGTGGACGAATCTCGGCCGCATGAATCTGATTCTCGACAATCTCCTCGCGGACAGGAAAGCGGCGCCGATGATTGTCGTGTCGCCGGCGGCCTACGCCTATCCCCCGATCACCGAGGTTGCCGCCGCCAAACAGCGCGCCGATTTTGAAAAGGATCTGCTCGGGGATCTCATTCCGTTCGTGCAGGCGAACTATCGCGTGGCCGCCGATCGCGAGCATCGCGCGCTCGCGGGGCTGTCGATGGGCGGCGGGCTCACGCTGGCCATCGGACCGAGGCACCTCGAGACCTTCAGCCGGCTCGCGGTCTTCAGCGCGGGCGCCGGCAATAACCCGCAGGACTCGATGAAGGACGTGGCCGCCAATGCCAGGAACGTGAACGCTCAGCTGAAGCTGTTCTGGATGGCGATCGGGTCGGAGGATCCGGGTTATCCGGGCGCGAAAAAGACGTCGGATTATCTTGATTCAGCGGGCATCAACCACAGCTTCAAGACGCTGCCGGGTGTACATACCTGGCTGATGTGGCGCCGCTTTCTGAACGACGTCGCGCCGCAACTCTGGGGAACCGGCTCCAGCACGAACTAGACGGAACGTTATCTCACCGCGAGCATGTTCACGATTTCGTAGCCGGGCGCCTTGTCTCTGGCGACACGCTCGGCTTCGACCTTCTGCGCCGCGGTCCGCACGAGCCCCTTCAGGGTGATGGTCCTGGCTGACCCGCTGGCGTCGACGTCGATTTCCGAGGCGTTGATCGACTTGTCGGCAATCAGCGCGGTCTTGATCTTCATCGACAGCGCCGTTGAATCCAAGGCGGAGGCTGTCGTGTTCGCCTCATCCTTTGACCTCTGCTCCGCTCCAGCGGATGCGTTCTTCGCCGCTTCGCTGATGGCATCCGCAGCGTTGGCCGCCGCCTGCACGGTGGCCTCAGCGGCGTGCTCGACCACCGGGGCCGCATCGCGCGACGCCGCCTTTGCCTTTGCCGCGTTGTTCTCGGTGTCCTGCTCGAGGCCGCGCGCCGTGTTCTGACAGGCGCCAAACAGCAACGCCGCCAGCATGGCCGTCGGCAATCCAAGTGACGTCATCCGGATGGTCATCGTTCTCCTCCCTGTGTACACGAGGCGAACACACTCGTTTAGACCTCGACGACCAATTGACTTCATCATCAATTGGCTTCGTCATTGATTGGAGCAAAAACCCGGCCAGTTATTTTTGTTTGACTTGATCTTTGGGAAAACGAGAGGGCTTCCGCGCGACAGGTGGCTGCTGCGGCGCCGGACCGATCTCGACCGCCGGACCGATCTCCACCGCCGGACCGATCTCGACTCGCTCCTCGTGATCACGGTCGCCGGGGCGCGGCTTCAGTCTGAACAGCGCCGCCAGACGCTCGACAATCTCTTCGAACGTCTTCTCCGACTTAACGCCCATTGACACGCTGGATGAGGGCGATGCGTCGCATGCGATTGATGCTAGCACAAAGAGCTCGACTGGAAAGAGCAAAGTGGCGCGCCGATCATGATTTCTGCCCTGCATCAAAAGATGACACCGCGTGGAACGATTGCTTGAACACAAACAATACATGTTGTGCACGAGTCACTCTTTGCACGCATCGTGCATTCGCTTCGCTGGAAGCTGATAGCCGATTGACGACGACGGCAGATCGGTGCTGAAGTAGTGCAATGGAGGTAGCATGGCCCGCAGGTTGATCGCGTCGATCATCGCCGCGTTTGGGTTGTTCGCCGCTGTCGCGGCACAGGCGCAAACCTACACGAGCGGCATCGCGAGCCGGCCGCCGCAAAGACCCACCGGCTCGATCTCCGGGACTGTCGTCGATGAGAACGGCGCGCCGGTCCCGCAAGTCATGGTCCTGGCGATCGGGGAGATCTCGCCGCCGAATGGAATCAAGATACCGATGAGCATCGGCTCGCGTCCGACGGATGACGGCGGGCGCTTCAAAATCGAAGGCCTGCCGGCGCAGGCGTTTCTGGTCGCTGCGATGCCGCCGCCATCGAGGTCATTCATCCGCCCTGGCGCTACCCCCGCACCAGTCGATCAGCCGATATACGGTGTGACCTACTTTCCAGGCGTCGCCTCCCGCGCTAGGGCACAACCCGTGGTCATCGCCGACGGCGCGGAGCAGGCGATTTTCATCGAACTGGTGCGCCAGCAACCATTTCACGTCCGCGGAACTGTTTCGGGAAGCTCGGGTCGATCGCCCGCAGGTTTGCAAATCATGCTGCAGCAGACCCTCGGTAGCTCCTCATCCACTCGCGGCGTGGGGTTCGTTCAAGAGGATGGCACGTTTGACGTGGCAGATATCGTGCCGGGTTCCTACGGGCTACAGGTGCGTGTGTCGATGGAGCCGGACGCGGAATTTGCCGCACAAGATATAGAGGTCGTCGATCGCGATCTTGATGCTGTAGCGCTGACACTCGGCCGTGGCGGTTCGATCAACGGCCGGATCGTGTTCCAGGGCCCTGCCATGGGACAGGCGCCGCTTGGAGCCAGCGTCGGCGTGAGTCCCGTGCTGGGCAAATCATTTCTCGGCAGGCCGCTGGGGCCGGTTGCGGTATCTGAGGACTGGACGTTTCAGATTCGCGGGCTCTACGGCACCTATCGTTTCGGAGTGCCCATGGCGGGGCTGGGACCATATCGGCTGGCGCGCTATGAGTTCGACGGCCGCGACATCGGTATGGCGGATACCGGCGTCTCCGTTCACGACGGCGTGCACGAACTGATCATGTACTTCGCCCCGATCGCTCCCCGCTGACGCCATCGGGCGATCGTGGCTATTTCGCCGCCGCCGCCGGGCGCAGCCGGCCGACCGTCTCCGCGGCGAGCCTCTTCATCCACTCTTTGGCCCGCCGGCTCGCGACCGTCTGCTCGAGAGCGTCGAATTTCACGTACGCCACGGGCACGACCAGGAGCGTCAGGAACAAGCACAGCGTTTGCCCTCCGATGATCGTCACGGCAATCGCCGACCGCTGTGCGCCCCCGATGCCGATGCCGAGGGCGGTCGGCACCAATCCAGCGATGATGGCGCTCGTGGTCATCAGAATCGGCCGGAGCCGCGTGCGGCAGGCTTCGACAATCGCCTCGTGCAGGGGGACGCCGCGGGCGCGCAGAACGTTCGCGTAGTCGACCTGCAGGATCGCATTCTTCTTGACGATGCCCAGAAGCAGGAGCACACCCAGCGCACTCCAGAGGTTCAGCGTACGGCCCGTCGCCCAGAGCGTCAGAAGCGCAAACGGGACCGACAACGGCAGGACGACCATGATGACGATCGGCTGGACGAAGCTCTCGAACTGAGCCCCGAGCACGATGTAGACGAAAATGCTGGCCAGCGCGATGGCCATGATGAGGTTCGTGGTCGTCTCGTCGAGAATCTGCGTCTGGCCCGCGAGCCGGGCGCTGTAGCCTGGCGGCAGGTTGAGGCCCGCGATGAGCCTGCGCACGTCGGCCGATGCCTCGTCGAGCGCGTGTCCGGGCGCGACATCGGACTGGAAATCGACGGAGAACTGGCGATTGTTTCGTCTGAGCTGGGTAGGCCCGAAACCGCGCTCCATCCGGGCCAGGCTGTCGATGCGCACAGGCCTGCCGGTTGACGAGGCGACGGTGAGCTTGCCGATGGTTTCGACGTCGCGCCGCTGGCTCTCGAGCACGCGCATTTTCACGGGGTACTGCTCGATGCCCTCACGGTAGGTCGAGATCTCGTCGTCGCCCGACACCATCAAGCGCAGCGTGGTGCCGATGGTCGACATGCGGACTCCAAGGTCGGCCGCGCGCCCTCGATCGACGGCGACGCGGATTTCCGGGCTGCTGTTGCTGACGCTCGTCTTTGGATCCGCGAGGCTCGGCACTCCCTGCCCTTTCGCCAGCATCTGCAGAGCGTAGTCGTTGAGCCTGGCCATGTCGGGTCCCAGCAGGCTCGCCTGAATCGGAAAGTTGCCCTGCTCGCCGCCCCCGAGGGGATTTCGCGCGGTGATGATCGGAAGGTTCGACGGATGCGCCGCCAGGATCTTCCGCAATCTGGTCACGACCTCGTCCTGGGTCACCTTCCGCTCGTTGGGCGGCAGGAGAAAGATGAACAGGTGCGCATGGTTCAATCGCTGCGCGCCGGCCAGGTACTGGATGTGTGAAATTCCTTCGACGCCGCTGATCTCGCCGGCCAGTTGCTTGGCCACCTCCGATGTGCCCTCGACCGACGTGCCTTCGGGCGTATCCAGGTGCACCGTGAGCTGGCCCATGTCTTCGTTTGGAATGAACGTGCGGCCGACCAGCCGGTTCAACGGAAACGTCATCGCGAACACGAGCACGGATGCCCCGAGAATCGCCAGGGGATGCGCCAGGGACCACTCGACCGACCGGGTGTACCTGGTGTCGAGACTGCGAAAGAACCGGCTCTCTTTGGTCTTGTTGTCGCCGACCGCGTCAGACAGCTTCAGAAACCGCGAGCTCAGCATCGGCGTGAGCGTGAAGCTGACGAACATCGACACCAGGATGGCAAAAGCCATCGTCAGCCCGAACGGGTAGATGAAGCGCCGGGCGTAGCCGGTCATGAACGCCACGGGCATGAAGATGACCACGAGCGAGAGGGTGGTCGCCATCACCGCCAGCGTGACCTCACGGGTCCCCTGAATGGCCGCTTCGAAGGGCGTGCAGTTCTTCTCCTCGATGTACCGGAAGATATTCTCCAGCACCACAATCGCGTCGTCGATCACGATGCCCACCGCGAGCGTCAGACCGAGCAGCGTCATGTTGTTCAGCGTGAAGTCCATCACCCGCATCAGCGTGAACGTGGCGACGATCGACGCGGGGATCGCCATGGCGGAGATGAGCACGGCTCGGACGTTTCGAATGAAGAACATCACGACCAGCGCCGCGAGAAGGCTGCCCCAGAGCAGATGCTCTTCGAGCGACGCAACCGATGCATAGATGAATCGGGAATCATCGCTGATGAGCGTGAGCGTGGCGCCCTTGGGCAACGCCTGCTCGATGCTCTTGAGCTTTGCCTTCACCGCCTCGGTCACCTTGATGGTGTTCTCGCCCGATGCCCGCCGCAGATCTATCTGCACCGCCGGCTTCCCGTTGTCGAGGAACATGGCGCTCGTCGTGCGCTCGGTGGCATCCTCGGCGTACCCCACGTCGGAGATCCTGATGGGCGTGGTGTCGACCGTCGTGATGATGATGTTCTTGAACTGGTCGGTGGCCTCGATCCGCCCGAGGGTGCGGAGGGAGAGCTCCGACTTGCCCTGCTCGAGCGTACCGCCGGGGACGTCGACGTTCTCCTTCTGAATCGCGTCGCGTACCTGATCGACCGTGAGGCCGTACGAATTGAGCTTCTCGACATCGACGACGACGTGGATTTCGCGTGCGCGGCCGCCGGACAAGGTGACCTGGCCGACGCCGTCGACCGATTCGAGGTTGCGCTTCACCTGTTTGTCGGCGATTTCGGTCAGCGTGCGCAGACTCATCGTGTCGGATGAGAGGACGAAGGTCATCACCGGGTCCGCATCGGGATCCGCTTTCTGGACGACCGGCGGCAGCACCTGCGGCGGGAGATACCGCATGGCGCCCGAGACTTTTTCGCGTACGCTGTTGGCCGCGTCATTGAGATCGCGATCGAGCACGAAGCGGACGGTGATGTTGGCGGCGCCTTCATTGGCCTGCGCCGTCATCTGATCGATGCCCGAAATGCTGCTCAGCGCGTCCTCGAGCGGCTCGACGGCCGAGGTCACGATCTCATCCGGGCTGGCGCCCGGAAGCTGAATCGATACACTCACCGTCGCCGGATCGGCCTTGGGAAACAGATCGACGCCGAGATCGCGGAACGAGAAGATCCCCAGCACCACGAGCGACGTCACCAGCATCGTCGCGAAAACCGGCCGCCGGACGCACAGTTCGGAAAGGGACATCGTCCGTCCTCAGCTGCCTTGCGTTCCCCGGCCGGCGCGAGCCGCCGGTTGAACCCGGGTGCCGTCCACAAGGTGATCGATATCGGAGATGGCGATCGGCACCCCGGCGGCGATGCCGTCCATGATCTCGACCCTCTCGCCAAGGCGGTCTCCGAGCCTGACTTCGACCGACGACACCCGGTCGCCTTTGACGACAAACAGCCGGTTCACGCCGTATCGATTCTGGACGGCGGCGTACGGGACGGTGAGAACCTGATCGAGACGCTCGGAGTCCAGGTGCGCGCGCGCAAATGTCCCTGGCTTGAGCAGTCCATCGGGATTGGGCACCACTGCCTCGAGCGGAAACGAGCGGGTCTGCTGGTTCACGGCCGGGCTGATGCGCGACACCGTGCCCTCGATCCGGCGATCGGGGTACGCGTCGACGCTGAGCGACACCTTCGCGCCCACCTTTACCCACGGCGCCATGTGCTCGGGCACCTCGGCAATCAACTTCAGCGGATCTATTTTGACGAGGCTGATGACGGGCGTCTGCACCTGGACGAATTGCCCCGGCGACACCAACCGCTTCTGGATGTAGCCGTCGAACGGCGCCTTGATGGACGCGTCAGCCAGCTCGCGTTCGGCGAGCTGCATCGCCGCCTGGGACGCGTCGATGTCGGCGCGCAGATCTTTTGCGTTCTGCAGCGCCGAATCGTACGCCGCCTTGTCGGTCGCGTATTTGGCCTGGGCCGTCTCGAGCTGTTCCAGCGAGATCAGCCTGGACTCGCTCAGCTGGCCGGCGCGCTTCCACGCCAGCTCTGACTGGGCAAGCTCGGTGGCGGCTCTCTTCACATCCGGGGTCTGCTCGATCGGCGGGAGCTTCTCGCCCGGCTGGGTCGCGCCGAATTTCGCCAGCGCGCGGTTCAGCGTGGCCCGCTGCCCGTCGAGTTTGTACTGAAGCTTTTCGCGGTCGAGCTCGATCATGGTTTGGCCGGCCCTGACGCGATCGCCGAGGTCGGCAAGAATGCGTACCACCTTGCCGGCCGCTTCGGACGAGACCGTCGCCTCGTCGGCGGCGGCCAGCGTGCCCACGATTTCAATCGGGCGGTGAAGATCTTCACGTCTGACGGGCTCGATCTGCACCGCGCGCGCCGCTTCGGCGCGTCCCATGGCCTGCGTGCGGTTCGAGCCGGAACAGGCGGCACTCGCCCCGCCCGCGGCCAGCAGGAGGATCGGCAGTATTCGCAAAAACCGGGGTCGATCGTTCACGCGGGTTCCTCTGGTCCTGGGTCTGGGTCTGGGTCTGGCCGGACCGCTTCGCTTCGGTTGTTCAAGGGTGAGAGGATGCTAACACAGAGGCAAATTGTGGGCACACCCCCAGATTGTGGGGTCTCCCCATCGGTCTTCGCCCCTAGTGCGTGATGCCGTAGATGATGTAGTTCACCCCCAGCTTGTAGGCCTCGTTCCATTCCTCGATCGGCCTCAGGCCGGTGGGAGAGAACTCCCAGTATTCCGAGACGTCGGTGTTGAAATTCGCGATGGCGATGAGCCGCCTTGTGGGATCGTTGTCTTCAAACAGCCCCCGGAAGATGGGCTTCCCGCGATCGTAGGCCTGCGGCACGATATCGAATGAATTGATCTCGAAGAAGGAGTGAAAAATCGGGTTCGTCACATCCAGGTCGACAAAGCGCCCTTCCGGCATCACGCGTTTCATGTTCGCTTCGAAGTTCTCCCAGCCTCCGCCGCCCCGAGGCGGATCCCGGAAGTCATCGAAGATGACGAATCCACCCTTCAGCAGATACGCGCGAAACGCCGCCGCCTCCTTGTCGGTCATGGTCCAGAAGCCGGCCTCGGTCATGTAAGAGATTGGAAATTTGCACAGCTCCGGATCGTCGAGCGCGAACACGTTGCTTTCATCGATGTGCGGCTTGAGCTTGAAGTCAATCAGCCCGTCGAGAATGTGCATCAGGTTGTGCTCCGCGTCGGCATAGCCGTGCGCCCAGGCCGGCAACCCATGATAGTAATAGCCGCCTGGGCCCGAGGTGTAGCTCAGCCGGGCGAAGGTCAAACGGGCGTCATACGGAACATTGTGAATCGGGGGCTCCGCGCGGGGCATCGACCAGAATCCCAGCTGCGCAGAGGCGGCCAGGATGAGTGCCCAACCAGCCGATCGTGTTGCCGACATCACTACCTGATGATAGCGCGAGAACTAGGGAGCGCTCGCACCCGTCCAGGTCCCACCCAGGGCTTTGACAAGCAACACGCTCGTCGTGAGCTGGCGCATTTGAAGATCCACCGCGGCGCGCTCGTTTGCCAGCGCCGCGCTTTGGGCGGCGATCACCTCCAGATAGGTGACCACCCCTCCTTTGTACCGGTTCGTCGACAACTCCAGCGAGCGTTCGGCGGCGGTCGTTGCGGCCTGCTGCGTCTGTGCTTCGTCGCCAAGAATTCGCAGAGCGGCCAGGTTGTCTTCGACTTCGCGCAGCGCGTTCAGCACCGTCTCCCGGTAATCGCTGATCGATTGATCGTAAGCCGCTTTCGCCTGATCGGAGAGCGCACGGCGCCGTCCGCCGTCGAACACCGTCAACGCGGCAGCGGGACCGATGCTCCACAACGAACTGGCGCCTCGCAGCCAGGTGCCGATGCTGGAGCTTTCGAGGCCGGTCGCACCCGTCAGCGTCAGGATGGGATAGAAGGCGGCGCTCCGGATACCGACCTGAGCGTTGGCCGCCAGGGTGCGCCGCTCGGCCGCCGCAACGTCCGGCCGCCGTTCGAGGAGATCCGAAGGCACTCCCGGGGGTACTGGCGGAGGCGGAACGTTGAGCGGCGCCGGTGCCAGGGTAAAGGTCGACGCTGGTTGACCCGTGAGCACCGCGATGGCGTGCTCCAACTGGGCCCGCTGGATCTCGACGTCGATGGCCTGCGTCCGTGTCTGCTCGAGCTGCGTCTCCGCCTGCGCAACATCGGCTCCTGCCGCAATGCCCCCCTTGAATCGATTCTCGGTCAGCTCGAACGCGCGCTCGTAGGCGGTCACCGTTGAATCGAGCAGTTGCTTTTCGGCGTCAAGCCGCCGCAGATTGAAATAGTCGAGCGCCAGCTCGGCGTGCAGGCTCAGGCCGACGTTCTCGCGATCGGCCGCACTGCCCGCCGCCGCCGCTTCGCTCGCCCGCACGGTTTCGTGCACGCGCTGCCAGAGATCCGCCTCGTACGAAACGTCGATCGGCGCAAAGTAGTCGTCGAACCGCGTTGGCGCCGATCGATTGCGGAGGGGTCGGTTCTGCGACTGGTTCTGCGCCGTCGCAGCCGGTGCCGTCGTCACTTGCGGTGCGTATCCCGCCCGCGCCGAACGCACCAGAGCGCGCGCCTGCTCGAACTGGGCGTCGGCGCTTTTCAGCGTCTGGTTCGAGCTCGACACCCGCTCCTCGAGCGCGTTCAGCTGCTCGTCATGAAAGATCTGCCACCACTCGCCGCGAACCGTCTGATCGCTTGGCTGGGCGGGCTTCCAGTTGCCGGCTTCCTTGTAGGCGGGAGGCAAGCCTGTCTCGGGAGGCTGATACGGAGGCCTGGCCGCGCAGGCGGACGCCGCGAACAGCCACAGCACGCTGACGGCCGCCGGCGCCCGTGTTCCAGCGCTCATGGCGCCGCCCGTTTCGCGGCAGATTGCGTCACCTGCACGATCTCGCCCTGCACGAGCGACTCGGGCGGGCTCATCACAACCCAGTCATCACCGGTCAACCCGGACAGGATCTCCACCTCGGTGCCGAAGTCCCGGCCGAGAGTGATCGGCACCAGCGCGACACGATTGCCGTTGCGCACGACGGCTGCTTGCAGCCCTTCGCTTCGGAACATCACCGCTTCGACCGGCAGCATATAGGTTGACGCCGGGGAGAGCAGTTTCAAATGCACTTCGGCGTAGCTGCCCGGCAGGAGCTCGCCGCTCTTGTTGTCGACATCGATCTCCACGAGCAGCGTCCTGGACGCGGTATCGATGGAGCCGGCCGTGCGGACGAGTGTGCCCGTGAATCGCCGTCCCGGAAACTCCGTGACGACAAGGTCGGCCGTCAAGCCCGGCCTGGCCACGCGCGAGAAGGCTTCGGGCACGTTCACGAAGACGCGCAGGCGATCGGTTGTGGCGATGTGAAAGAGCTCACGGGCTGCGCCGCCGCTGGCGCCCGAGTCGATCAGGGCGCCGACATCGGTATTGCGCGCGGTGATCACGCCGTCGAACGGCGCGTAGATTCTCGTGAATGCCTCGAGCTGTTCGAGCCGCTGAACATTGTGCCGGCTCGATTCAACGCTCGCCTGCTTGGCCTCGAGATTGCCTTTCGCGTTGTCGACGTCCTGCTGCGCAACTGAATCGCTTTTCAAGAGGTCCGCGTACCGGTCGGACGTGATTTTCGCGAGCCGTTCATTTGCCTCGGCGGTCGACAGGTCGGCGCGCGCCTGATCGAGCTGCTGTTCCAGTTCCGGCGCGTCAATTTCTCCCAGGAGCTGCCCCGCCTTCACATGTCCGCCGATGTCGACGGTGCGGCGCTTGAGATAGCCGTTCGTGCGGGCGTAGACCGGCGCATCGGCAAACGGCTGCATCGTGCCCGGCAGCACGATCTCCGCCTCCGGCGCCCCGCGCTCGGGCCGAATCACCGACAAGGTCGGCACCGCCAGCTCGCGCGTCTCCCGCCCGAGCACGACCATGGCTTTCGCGCGGCTGGCGATGCCCCACCATGCCACCGCGGCGACCGCGGCCACGGCCAGTATCGACACGACTGCGGTCCGTGCGGCCGATCCCCTCGGCCGATCTTCCCGTCCCTGCATCAATCGCCTCCCCCGATGCTCGTGGATGACTGCCTGGTGCCCGAGCCGTGGAGCAGGCTGAAGACAACCGGCACGAAGAACAGCGTGGCCACGGTCGCAAAGCTCAGCCCGCCGATCACCGCGCGCCCGAGCGGCGCGTTCTGTTCGCCGCCTTCTCCCCGGCCGATCGCCATCGGCACCATTCCGATGATCATCGCGAGCGCCGTCATGAGCACCGGCCGGAACCTCGTGAATCCCGCATCCAGCGCGGCATCGATGGCCCGCCTGCCCGCGCCGATCTGCTCTTTCGCAAAACTCACGACGAGAATGCTGTTCGCGGTCACGACGCCCATGCACATGATCGACCCCGTCAGCGCCGGCACGCTGATGGTCGTGTGCGAAAGAAACAGCAGCCAGACGATGCCGGCCAGCGCCGCCGGCAGCGCCGAGATGATGATGAACGGGTCCAGCCAGGACTGGAAATTCACCACGATGAGCAGGTAGATGAGCACGATGGCCAGCGCAAGCCCGCTGAGCAGACCGATAAAGGATGAGTTCATCGTTTCGATCTGGCCGCGGACGATCATCTGCGATCCACGCGGCAACATCCGCTGGCTCTCGTCGAGGATCGGCGCGATTTCCCGTGAGACGCCGCCCAGATCGCGGCCCTGGACCGATCCGAAAATGTCGATGACCGGCTGGACGTTGTAGTGCGACACGACCGCCATGCCGGTGCCGCGCCGGACGGTCGTCAGGTCCTCCATGACCTGCGACACGGCTCCGCTCGGCCCCGTCACGGGAATGTTCCCGATCTCCTGCAGCGAATTCAGCCGGTACTGCGGCATCTGGGTGGCGATGCTGTAACTCACGCCGTTGGCGGGATTCAGCCAGAAGGTCGGAGACGTCTGGCCGCTGCCGCTCAGTGAGATCAGCAGGTTGCTTGCAATATCACGCTGGGTGAATCCTGCCTGCGCTGCCCTCGTGCGATCGACGTCAAGATGAATCTTGGGCTGATTGAAGGCCTGGTGCACGCGCAGATCAACGATGCCGGGCACCTGCACGAGGCGGCTGACCAGTTGCGTGGCGAACTGCCGGTTGGCCGCGAGATTGGCGCCGACGATCTGCACGTCTATCGGGGCCGGCAGTCCAAAGCTCAGGATTTGACTGACGATGTCGGCGGGAATGAAGGCGAAGAGGACGCCGGGGAACTCTCGTGCCAACCTCAGGCGAAGGTCGTGAACGTGCTCCGCCGTTGGGCGGTGATCCTGGGAGAGCGACACGAGAATGTCGGCATCGGCCGCGCCGATTGGCGCCGAGTTGCTGTAAGCCAGATTGAGGCCGCTGTACGGCAAACCGATGTTATCGATGATGGTCGACAGTTCCCGAGCCGGAATCTGCTGGCGGATCGTCTCTTCGACGTGATCGGCCAGCGCCTCCGTGTCTTCGATCCGCGTGCCGGTCGGCGCCCGCAAATGGAGCTTGAACTGACCGGTGTCGACGGCCGGAAAGAAATCCTCACCCACCCACGGCAGCAAGGCGAACGACAGGACGCACGCTGCGAGAAAGATCCCCGCGAACAGTCCACGATGGTCCAGGCAGCGCTCGAGCACGCGGCGGTAAGCCGCGCGCATGCCGATGAACCCACGCTCGAACCATTGCTGGAGACGAACGAACGGATTGCCCGTCGCGCCTCCGTCGTGCCCCTCGGGGCCGTGCGCCTTCAACAGATACTTCGCCATCGTCGGCACGAGCGTCCGCGACAGTGCGTAGGACGCCAGCATGGCGAAGACCACCGCCTCGGCAAGCGGCACGAACAGGTAGCGCGAGACGCCGGTCAGGAAGAACATCGGCACGAACACGATGCAGATGCAGATGGTCGAGACGAACGCCGGGACTGCGATCTGCGCAGCGCCGTCGAGGATGGCCGGCTCGAGCGCCTTGCCCTGCGCGAGGTGCGTGTCGATGTTCTCGATGGCGACCGTCGCATCGTCGACGAGAATGCCCACGGCGAGCGCCAGGCCGCCCAGCGTCATGATGTTGATCGTCTCGCCGAGCGCGCTCAAGACGATGAGCGAGCTGAGCATCGACAAGGGGATCGAGACCGCGATGATCAGCGTGCTGCGCCAGCTCCCGAGAAAGATCAGGATCATCAGCGCCGTGAGGCACGCGGCGACGAGCGCCTCTCGCAGGACGCCCTGGATCGACGCGCGGACGAACAGCGACTGATCCAGCAGCAGTCGGATGTCGAGCGACGGCGGCATCAGCGGGACGACCCGGGGCAGCGTGTCCTTGATGCGGTTGATGATGTCGAGCGTCGACGCATTGCCTGTTTTCAGGATCGTCATCAACGTGGAGCGCTGTCCGTTGACCCGCACGATATTGGTCTGCGGCGGAAACCCGTCGCGGACGTGCGCAACGTCGCGGATGAGGATCGGCGTGTTGCGGACGACCTTGATCGGCAAGTCGTTCAGCTCCTCCACGGTTTTGGGACTCGCGTTGATGTCGACGTCGTATTCGGCGTGACCAATTTTGGAGGTGCCCGCCGGCAGGATCAGGTTCTGCACGCTGATCGCGTTCACCACGTCGAGTGGGGACAGTCCCTTGGCCTGAAGGGCCGCCGGGTCGAGATCGACCTGAATCTGCCGCTGCTTGCCGCCGTACGGGAACGGGATCGAAGCCCCCTGGACGTTCGAAAGCTGGCTGCGCAGCGTGTTGTTGGCCGCGTCGAAGAGCTGCTGCTCGGAGAGTCCCTGGCCCGACAGGCCAAGCTGGAGCACCGGCACGCTCGATGCGTTATAGCTGAGAATAAACGGGGGGTTGATGCCCGCCGGCAGCTGTCGCAGTACGCCCTGGGTGCCACTGCTGACCTGCGCCATCGCCATGTCGATGCGCACCGTGGGCTGGAAAAAAATCTTCACGACCGCCGTGCCGTTCAGCGATTGCGACTCGATATGTTCGATGTCGTTCACCGAGATCGTCAGGACGCGCTCGAAACTCGAGACAATCCGGTTCGCCATCTCTTCGGCCGACAGCCCGTTGAAGTTCCAGATGACGGCCAGCACCGGAATATTGATGTTCGGAAAGATGTCGACAGGAGTGCGGACGGCCGTCAGCGGTCCGACCATCAGAATGAGCAACGCCAGTACGACAAATGTGTAGGGGCGCCTCAGTGCGATTCGAACAATCCACATGAATCGGGATAGATCTTACCCCGAGGCCGGAAAAATAGTCTGGGGGGCGCCTGGCCCAGGCTTGCAGGCTTTGCCAGGGTAGAGTGTTTGATTGTCCGGCCTTGTAAGAATGCGCGCACTCGCACCGTCAGAATGCGCGCACTCGCACCGTCGGCAGGCGAATGCTGCCCAAGGCAGCGTGCTCACCGTGATGCTGGGCGCCTCAGCGGCTCGGCCAGACCACTCCCTGAGTCTGTTTCGTCACCGGCCCGAGGCCCTTGTACACGAATCTCTGGACGCGCTTGCCTTCGTACGTCTCGGTCGTATAGATGTTGCCCTTCGAATCGGTCGTGATGCTGTGCACTCCGAAGAACTGGCCAGGTTGTCGACCGCCATCGCCGAAGTTTGTGATTTCCTGCAGCGAGTCGCGCTGCAGGACGTGCACCTTCTCGTTCACACCGTCGGTCAGGTAGAGAAAGCGCTGCTGCGGATCTCTTGAAAAGGCGAGGTCCCACGCCGAGCCCGCGTTGAGCGTCCGCTTCGCGATAAACGCCTCCTTGACGAACTTGCCTTCCGGTGTGAACACCTGAATGCGATCGTTCACACGGTCGCACACATAGAGCAGCCGATCGTCGGAGAGCTGCGCGCAGTGCACCGGGCTGCGGAATTGCTGATCGGCCGGCGCGTCGGGATTGTACGGGCCCGGATCGGTGTCGTCGGGTCTGTTGCCATATGCCCCCCAGTAACGCTTCAGCTTGCCGGTGTCCGCATCGAGAACGGCGACGCGCTTGTTGAGATAGCCATCGCCCAGATAGACCTCGTTCGTCTTCGGATCGACGAAAATCTTGGCGACCCGTCCAAAATTATTCGGATCGTTGCTGTTGGCTGGATAGGTCGGCGTTCCCGCTCCCGCAACGATGGCATCGGGTTCGCTGCTCGGCGCGGCCCCGCGTCCACGTCCGCGTGCCGGGGGTCCGGTACGCGCACCCTTTTTCCCAACCTGCAGCAGGAACTTGCCCTCTTTGGTGAACTTCAGCACGTGCTGGTCGGGCCCGCCGTTGCCGCCGATCCAGACGTTCCCCTTGTAATCGATCGTGATGCCGTGATTGGAGTCCGGCCACTCGTATCCCTGTCCTGGGCCGCCCCAGTGCCTGAGAAGATTTCCGGCCTGGTCGAACTCGAGAACGGGCGGCGCACCGGCGCAGCACTCGCCGATCGGCGGCTTCGCTTCCAATCCTTTTTCGTTGGCCGCTAGCGTGGCCGAGCTGCGGTGGATGATCCAGACGTGATCCTGATCGTCGACCGACACGCCGATGGTGGAACCGAGCAGCCAGTGATTGGGCAACGGCTTCGGCCACAACGGGTCGACTTCGAACCTCGGCCCCTGGACACTGGCACGGTCCTGGGCCTGGGCCCTGCTCTCCAGGGCGTTCTGCGCGAGCCAGAGACCGCCCAGCAAAACGAGAAATGCTGCGCCGAACCAGAGGTTGGGTTTCCGCTTCAGGAGCATCATTGCATCCTCCTTCTGGCGATGGTTGTAAAGGCCGATCAGTATACGCGGAAGCGCTCCAAAAAAATCAACAGTTGAGCGAGAATAGGCGCCCGTGAGGACAAAGCACCGCGGAGGGATCGTCCGATCCTTGGGCCCGGCATTGCTGGCAGCGATGTGCTGCACGCTGCCCGCTACCCTTGGTGCTCATGACATCCCGGCCGATATCGTCGTGCAGACGTTCGTCAAACCCGACGGACAGATCCTCCATCTGCTTCTTCGCGTACCTCTTGCGGCGTTCGTCGATCTCGACCTGCCCCAGCGCGGCCCGGGATATCTCGATTTCGCCCGAGCGGACAGCTGGCTGCCGGTGCTGGCGAGCCGATGGATGGACGACTACGCTGAGCTCTATGAAGGCGGCAACCGGCTGACGCGTCCCCGCATCGTCGCCGCCCGGGTATCGTTGCCGTCGGACAAGTCCTTCGGCACGTATGAGTCGGCTCTTGTCCATCTCACGAAGGAGCCGCCGCTCTCGAACGACACCGACCTGATTTGGAACCAGGGCCTGCTGGACGTGATCTACGAGTACCCGATCCAATCGGAACGGTCAGATTTCTCGATCAAGACGGTCCTCGAGAAGCTCGGGATACGAGCCACCACGGTCATCCGGTTCCTGCCACCGGGGGGCGCCGTTCGCGCATTCGAATTTCTCGGCGATCCCGGTTTGGTCAGGCTCGACCCTCGATGGCATCAGGCCGCGCTAGGATTCGTTCGCCTTGGATTTCTCCACATTCTCGATGGAACCGACCATTTGCTGTTCCTGTTCTGCCTGGTCATTCCGTTTCGTCGTCTCCGGCCCCTCATCGTGGTGGTGACGGCCTTCACCGTCGCGCATTCGATCACGCTGCTCTCGTCGGCTTACGATCTCGTCCCCAATGTGCTCTGGTTTCCGCCCCTTATCGAAACGCTGATCGCGGCCTCGATTTTCTACATGGCGCTCGAAAACATCGTCTCGGTCCGGCTTCAACGACGGTGGCTGCTTGCGTTCGCGTTCGGCCTGGTCCACGGGTTCGGCTTCTCTTTCGGGCTTCGACAGACGCTGCAGTTCGCGGGTTCCCACCTCCTCACGTCTCTCCTGTCGTTCAACGTCGGCGTGGAGCTCGGGCAGCTGTTCGTGCTTCTGCTGCTGGTTCCGGCGCTGAATCTGCTGTTTCGTCTCGGCCTTCCCGAGCGCACCGGAACCATCATTCTCTCGGCCCTGGTCGCCGATACCGGCTGGCACTGGATGCTCGAGCGAGGTGACCGGCTGCGACAGTTCCGGTTCGAGTGGCCCACGCTCAACGCGGCGCTCATGGCAGACGCCGTTCGCTGGCTGATGTTGATTCTGATCATCGTCGCTGCCGCCTGGCTGATCTTCGGCCTTGTCCGGCACGCACTCGAACCGATTGCCGGCGAGGCCAGCGCGGGACCCGACGACAGTGCCGGGGGCCTGAAGTCTGGGGTCTGAGCATGACCCGCCGGATTCATCCTCTCGCGTTGACGCTTGCACTGACTTTGGGCGGGGGGCTCATCTTTCAGGATTGTGCCCTGCTGGCCCTCGGCGGCACCCACAATCTCGTGCTCCGCGACGCCGCCCGCGATCGCGACGTTCCGGTCAAGGTGTACGACCCCTCGAGGCCGGGAGCCTCTCTGCTGATCCTGTTTTCACCGGGCTTTGGCGGCAGCAAGGATGGGTATGAATATCTCGGCCGCGGCTGGTCGGACGCGGGATACGTCGTGGTCATCATGACTCACCTGGGGAGCGATCAGGAAGCCGTCCGGCGCTATGGTGCCAGCCTGTCACGCGATCCGCGCGCCTCGTTCACCCTCCAGGTCGATCGCACGACGGACGTCGCCTTCGTGCTTGATTCCCTCGACCTGATTGAACAGCAGATTCCGGCGCTTCGCGGCAGAATCAGTCGTCAGCGGATCGGCGTCGCGGGACATTCGATGGGAGCCGGCACCGCGTTGCTGGTGGCCGGTGCTCGCGCCGCTCCTCCGGCCGGCGCCCTGCGGACGTTCCGGGATCCGCGCGTGACGGCCGCGATTGCCATGTCGCCACAGGGAGCCGGAGAAGAAGGATTCACCGAGGCGTCATGGAATGACCTGCGCGTTCCGGTGATGACCATGAGCGGCACGCTGGATCTCGGCATCGCCGGCCAGCCGGCGACATGGAGGCTCGAACCGTTCCAGCACATGCCGCCCGTCGACAAGTTCCAAGTGATTGTCGATGGCGCCCGCCACTTGTCGTTTGCCACGGGCGAGCGATTTCATCCGTGCATCCTCAAAGAGACACTGGCCTTCTGGGAAAGTTTTCTGAAACAGGACAAACCATCGCGCATCTCCAGCTTCGGGGCTTGTGCGGTCACGTCGAAATAGCGACGGTTACTGCACGACCAGCGTGACGGACGTCGATTGCGCGAGCGAGCCTGCCTGACCGGTGATGCCAATGACGTAGGTGCCGGCTTGTGTGACGCCAGGCGCGCCCGCGTTGGCGACTTGTGCCGTTCCGGCAAGCGTAACGGTATGTGGACCACCGGCGGCATTGTCGGCAATCGTGAGGACGCCAGGCCGCACGCCGGCGGCGGTGGGCGTGAACGTGAGCGCGATCGAACAGCTTTCGCCGGTCGTCAGCGAACCGGGACAGGTGTTGGTCTGGGCGAAATCTCCGCTGGTCGAGATACCGGAGATGGCCACGGCCGTCGTTCCGGAGTTGGTGACGTTTACCGTTTGCGGCGCGCTTGTCGTCTGCACCGTTTGCGCGCTGAAGCTCAGGGTGGACGGCGTGACCGCGATCGATCGGGTTGCCGGCGAGTTTGACGAGGTGGACGTCGAACTGCTGGCCGTGCCGCCACCACAGCCAGATTGAACGGCGACGCACGCCGCGACCGTCACCGCCGACGCCGCCGCCAGGCGCCAGCTCGATTTGGCCGGGTCAGCCCGCTCAGCCCGCTCAGTGATGATGAGCGTCAGCATGGCCGCCACCAGAAGCGCCCAGATCCCCGAGGCATTCCCGCCGGAAGTTCCGGAGACGCTCGTCCGGCCCGTTGTGGTAATCGTCAACCTCGACGATGACGAGCCCGCGCCCGGCGTAACCGAGGGCGGGTTGAACGTGCAGTTCGTGCCGGCGGGCAGATTCGTACACGCCAGTGCCACGGGCGCAGTAAAGGCGCCGCCCTGTGCGCTCACCGTCGCGGAAAACGTCGCAGATTGGCCAGACGCCACTGCCGTGGTGCCGGGCGTGGCCGTCATTGAAAAGTTCGTGACGGTGATCTGGAGATCGGACGCCGGCGAAAAGGTCGTGCCGTTGTTGCTGGCCCGCACGCTGACATTGGTAGTACCGAACGGGCAGTTCAGATTTGAACCGGGTGATGTGCCGCATCCGCCGGTCCAGTTCATCGTGGTCAGCGAGCACTGGTCCGGATCCGAAAAGCCGAGCTGCGAGGCCGACAGGCTCGCGCCGGTTGGCGTGTTGCCGCTCACCGTCACACGGGCGCCGCTCAACACCGGCAGCGTTTTTTGAATCGACCCCAGCGCGTCGGCCCGGCCGGCGCCGAACGTATTGTCGGGAACCGGGCTCGCCATGGGCTGCGCCCCGCCGATGAGCACATTTCGCAGCCTCACGCGCGCCGTGGACGCGTCGATGCCGCCGGTACTGAGCAGGCACGGCGCGGACTGCAGCAGCAGGCCCGCGATCGCCGCGACATGCGGAGCCGCCGCCGATGTGCCGAAGAACGGGGTCCCGAACCGGCCGGCGCCGGTCACCGAGACGCCATCGATCGCCGCAATATCCGGCTTGGTCCGGCCGTCCAATGTCGGGCCACGCGAGCTGAAAAACTCGGCGGTGGCATGGTTGCGGTCGTTGCACGATTCGTCCGGCAGCGTGGAGGAGAACAGCGACGCGGCGGTGCTCGATCCCGAGCAGATGGCCGCCACCGAAATGACGCTGGCGGGAGATCCGCCGGCATCGCCTTCCGCCGAAACGCTGCGCGTCAGCGTGTTGTAGTTATGGCGATCGTGCCGGGGCGGCGCAAGCACCCGCGGCCCGTCGGTTGCGCACTCGGGCTGGAACGAAAACAGATTCAGGTGGCGGCTTTGCGCAGTGTTGTTGACATTCTGGACAACGATGTGGAAGTAATCCTGCGCCCCCGGGTTGACGAAGTCGATGAACTCCACCGGATCCTGCCCGCCGGTCTGCGTATCGGTGCTTCGCGCGACTATCCGTCCTGTGCTTTCCTGCACGAGATAGAGATCGTAGTTATTGCTCGACGAGCCGAACGGATCGTCCCACGTGAGGAAGATGACTGCCTCGCCGTTGCGCGGCAGGAAGATCACGTTGTAAGGCTTGCGGCCGAGGCCGAGGACGTCGGTCGTGTCCGAGGTTTGCTGAAACAGATGCAGATGCCCGGGATGGGAAACGCCGGGAATCGTCGTTCCGTCGATGCCCGAGTCGACGTAGCTTCCGAAGTAATGTTCATCGGCATCGTTGCCCACCGCCGTGACGTACGCGCGAATCGGATTCGACGTGTTGTTCAGCGCGTTCGCGGTGTTCGCGGAAATGGCGCTCGTGCCGTCGTATGGCTCGCCGAAAAATCCCACATCGTCCACCACGATGTCGTTGGCCGCTGCCAGCGCGTTGACCGCCTGCATGAACGCGAGATCGGTGTCGCCGTTTGCGAATGACAGCGATGCTCCCGGCGCCAGATCGTGCACGATCTCGAGCAGCGCCGTGCCTTCCCCGCCGGCGCCCGCAAATCCGCACGCGGGCGACGCGGGCGGCAGGCCCTCGAGATCGCCGTTTGACTGGAATGACTGGCCTGCGATCCCGCCGGAGGACGAAGTGAGGACGCCGGCGGAGTTCCGGATGCCGGTGGACGCCGGCAGGTCGCCGGTCGCGATCGGTCCGTTCGGGGCCCCGGAGCAGGTAGTGCAGCCGGTGGCGAACACTCCCTTTATCCCGTCAGAGATGACGCCGATGCGCACGCCGGTGCCATCGAGCCCGTATTGCTGGCGGGCGACGTCGGCGTTGAGGATCGCGTCGCCTTCGCTGGTCACCGACCCCACGCGCGTGCGCGCGTAGCTTGGCAGACGGACGAAGGTGACAAACGGCAGCGCGGCGATCGTCTGGAGCCGCGCCGCCGGAACGCGCGCCTGCACGCGACGCCGTGACGGATCGCGAATTTCGACGGTCGCGCCGGCAGAGGCGAGCGCGTTCTCGTTTTCCGGCGTGAGCGCGGTCATCAACACGTAGACCTGCACGTCGCCGTTCGCGTTCATGCGCAGCCGGCGCCCTTGCACCGCATCCTGCACCGACTTCGGCATAGTGCTGGATGTGACCGGCTGCAGCGCCTGTACGGCGGACGCGCTGCCCGATTGCGTGGCGACAGCGGCGGCCAGGTCGGCCAGCACGGTCGACAGCTTCGAGACCTCGGCTTGACCGAGCACGGTCTGCTCGGTGCGCGGCACCAGGAGCAGGACGGCCAGCGTCAAGGCCAGGATGGAAATGCGGAAGTGAGGACGATACACAGCTCGGCGGCGCGGTGAGTGCATTCTATATGCCAGGGCAGTTTTTCAGCGAAAAATGATTAAGCACGGCCACGTCCCCGGGCGGGTGTCCAACGTAAGGGACGGTTTACAATTTTGCTTTGGCCAAATCGGAAATGTCGGTCGAGAGGAGTGGACAAATGAGTTCTCGAATGCTGAAGAGGACGATTCAGGCGGCGTTGCTTCTCGGTTTGTGCGTGGTGGCGGCGTTCCTGGTGTCCGCTCGCGGTGCCAGCGCCGAGGGCCGGCACGACGAAGACCGGCGAGACCGCGCGGGGAGGTTCGAGGTCGACTGCACGCGCGACCTGAGCGCACCGGCGTTCACCTGCGACGGAGATCTCGTCGGGAAAGCGGCATTGACCGACGTCAATCATTTCGGAGCGTTTGTCGGATCGGACGGCTCCGGCGGCGGTTGTGCGCTTAGCAGCAGCACCGACACGCTGACAGCGAGAGACGGCAGCACGCTGACGCTCTCGACCCATGGGCTCATCTGCTTCGAGGCGACGCCGGGTTTCGCCGTGCGCCACAACGCCTATCTCATCGAGGGCGGCACCGGCCGCTTCGCGGGCGCCCTGGGCACCGGCACGTTCACGATGAGCAGCGAGAACCCCGCCATTCAATCGCTGCACATCGATGGCACCGTCAGCGTTCCCGAGGACTGACCGGCGCATCGGAATCGGCTTATGTTGTGAGGGCACGCGGGGCGGCCGGCCAGCGGCCCGTCCACGCTGAACGCGGACCAGATCGCGGAGCGCGGCGCCCGGATGGCAAGGCGCGACGACCGAGAATACCGGAGTATTTGAGGAAGGAGCAACGCCGCCAGCCCCGGGGCCCCCAACGCGGCAGCCGCGTTGGGGTGGAGGAGGGATGCCCCGCCCACGAGGTGGTCCTTGATCAGCGTGGACGGGCCACTACCTACACGGTGATCGCTGCCCCCGCCCAGCCCGCTGGGTCTTTGTCGGACTGGATCCACCGATGAAGGTCGACGACCACGAAGTCGCCGTCGCGCCGAATCACGTACCGGTCGAGGTTCCTGGTCGCCCGGCCGGCCGTGTGGACGCCGTCCGGCTGGTACTCGGAATCATGCTTCGTGCATTGGAAACGATGGTCTTTCGCCACCCACTTCACAGCATTGTTCTGGTGGGGGCAGGAGAGCGCAAACACATAGACGTGACCCGCCGAGCGCACCACGATCAGTTGCGCGCCATGGTCCACGTTCACGCTGTCGGCCGCGGGAATCGGATACCGCCGTTCGCCGCCGGCCTGAGCTCCTGCTGCCAGAAAAACCGGCAGTGCGCGCGCCTCGCTTGACACCAGGCCGAGCAGCGCGACCGCCACGCCAAAACAACCGGCCGATTGGAGAAAATCGCGCCGGTTCGCCCGTGTGTCGGTGCACGCCTCGGTTCGGCAAGAGACGAATCGAACATCTTCGCTCTTTGTATTCATGTTCCCTTATCCGATATTTGGAAGCGCGGCGCCGGCCAGCGACGTCAAGAACCACAAGACGAGGCTGGCGGTTGCGGTGTAGTAGAGTCGCGCCCACGCGCGCACATCGCCGCGTGTCACCTGGCGCTCGACGAGGAGAAGCAGAGCGCCGTTGATGAGCAGCAAGACCATCAGTCCCATCTTCAGCCAGAAAATTCGTGAATATAAATATGTCTCGACATCGGCGGCGAACAGCAGCATGCCGCTGACGAAGAGCGCAACGAGTCCCAGCACGATGATGCGATGCGTCCCCTTCAGGAGTTGCAACTGTGCCGTCCTGGTCGTCGCTCCTCCGCGGACCGCCACAATGGTCGCGAGATCCGCAGTAATCGCACATCCACCGCCGGCCACGAGACCGCCGATATGGAGGAACTCGATCCCGGTACGGAGCGCCGCATGATTGGAGTAGAGCGAGCTCCACGACTCGAGGAGATGGCTCAGCATGTCAATGATTCCCGAAGAGCATCAGCAGGTAACCGGCCGTCCCGACGCTGATCGACGCGATGGCCACGTTGCGGTGCGTCGCTTTGCGGCTTTCAAACGTGAGCGCCTGGCGTTGGCTCCGGCTATTGGGACCCAATCGATCGGTGACGACGAACCCGACGTCGGCTGCCATCATCAGCAGCCCATGCACGAGGCGCAGCGTACGCCCCTCGGGGTCTTTACGGTCTTCCCCGAACATATTCCACGCGCCGGTTACAGTGTTGACGCCGAAGAGACCGACGATGCCGGCGCCGACGATCCCGTGCAAGGCACGCTTGCTGCCAGGGTTCGCGGGCGTGTTATAGAGCGACTGGCCGAGCGCGAATTCGGTCGCGAATAGCGGCAGCGTTGCGAAGCTCGCATACTTGTGAATCTTCTTGCGCCTCTCGTACGCGTCGCTGTGTTCGACCGCCGCCGCATGAAGGGGCTGGGTGGCATCCTGGGCGGCGCCCTGCGTATCGGTCTGAACATTACTCTGGGCGTCGTTCTGCTGGAAGAGCATGGGTGGAAACGCAAGCGACATCGCCGGACCGGCGGGTTCGATTGTCTGCGCCGATGCGTGCGAAACCACGAGCAGCGTGCTGCAAAATCCTGCAATCAACGAGCGCATGAGCCTCCTCTACGTACAGACAAATCCGATGTTGCATAGCAACAACGTTGCCAACATGTTTCGCCGGAGGTCGGCAGCTCCAGGCACCCCAGCTGTCCTGCTCTGAGGAAAAGACAGAGCCCGGAGAGGACATCCCGTCCTTCGCAAGTTAGTTGGGGAATCAGTTCTATTCGGTCAGGAAGAATAGCTGGTTCAGGTTCGACGCATTACACCGATTCTGGCGGATGGTGCCTCCTCTGCCGGGGTCCTCCAGACAAAGCCCGCTGCTCTTGACGCGGATCTGCACGCGGCTTCCGCCCAGATCCACGATTTCAAAGAGCTCGTTGTCAGCCAACGGGCCGCTGCTGCAATCCCACTGAATCAGATTCCCAGGGGCGCCATATTTCTTCCCGTCTCCTGGCGACATTGCGCCATTCGAGACGTTCAGGCAGAGGCCCTGGGTGCCGTTCACGGCGTGAATCGAGTAGAAGCCGCTCCTTCGATCGACAAAATTAAACTCCATGTTGCTGAAGCCGCTGCACGGATAGGGAATGATCGCTTCGCCGCTCCGCGTCGAGTTTTGATTGATGTTCAGGCACAGCTGCGTTCCCGTTGAAACTATCTTGTGCATTCCTTCGATGCTCCCGGTGGCGGGAATGGACGATGGCGAAACGCCGTCGATTACGTAGGTCGTGACGGAGCGTACCGGCAACTCATCGATGAGGCGTCCGTCGGTCGCCACCGTGATGCTTCCTTGCCGGAGGTTGGCCGCCGGATCGCCCGTCGTACGATAAACGGCGACCGACGATGGGATGTTGGCAAATGCGCTGAGGTCGAGAAAAGTGGGCGTCACCGCGTCCCAGTTCGTGCTGACGAGCACCAGCCGTTTTGCAGACAAGGAATACGCCGCAAGCGTGTGGGAGGCTCCGCCCGCCGAAATAATCCGGAAACCGGGCCGGATGAACCGGGTGTACTGTGCAAGAGCGTAAAACTGCTTTTTCAGTTGCGGCATTCCGCCCTTGGGGTCGAACGCGATCACGTTCCAGTCCGGCTGCCAAAGCACCCAGGCCTCGGCACCCATGTCGCGCAAATCCATACGCACGGAATCCGCCATGAACAAAGCGCCCCACATCTCCGTTCCATCGCCCTGGCCGGGGAAGCAGCATCCCAGTTCGCTCATCCAGACCGGCTTGTGAAACCTCTGCGCCAGCGAGCGGTACTCCTTCAATCTCCCCGGATTTGGATTGATGTGGTAGTCGTGCGAGTTCAGCCTGCCCAGAGCCGAAACCGCTGTGACGTTCAACTGGCCGAGCCCGCCGACCGCTGCGTCGACGTTGTTCATATCGACTCCCGACACAAACGTGTCCAGGCCGTCCCGTTTCAACCGGTCCACCAACATTGGAATGAGCACGTTCTGCGAGGAATAAGAAGCGCCATTGCCTTCCTGCCGTCCGCGAATTGCCCAGCCGCCGTCGGGCTCGTTGAATGCTTCCAGACTCTCAAAGCGGACGCGTTCCACATCTCGAAAATGCTTGACCACGCTTGCCAGGTAGTCGACAAAGCTGCCGTACATTTCGGGCCGCAGGTTGTCTTGATGCCCTGCATTTGCGCCGGATGAGCAGCCGCTGACGGTCATCCAGTAAGGGGGCGAATACGAAGCCGCCTCGAAAATACCGGCGCCGCGCTTCTGCGCTTCGTGCAGCATGCGCCGTTGCGTCGCGTCCCGCGTCCAATCAAAGGGCGCACCGGGTCCGCTTTGAAAGCCTTCCATCTGCGCGTCGGCCCGCATATGCGTATGCGTGGGATCGTCCCCGCCGGCAATGTTGTAGCGAGCAATGTTGAATCCAAGTGTTAAACGAGTTGCCGGATCGCCGTAGAGCAGGTCCAGGTATTGATTCTGGATGTCGGCGTCTTTGATTTGGGCGGGCTGGCGCCCCCCACCGTACAGATCGTTCGCCTCCCAGGCCAGCGACATTCCCCAGCCGCGGAACGTTTGCGCCGGTCGAGGATCAATCCGGCCTGATTCCGGTAAGGCCGCTATATCACCGGCCTCTGGCAACAGAGCCCGCTGCGCATCAATGAGCAGTCCGAACGGTATGTGCAGCGCGCATGCGACAAGAACGAAGATGCCTACAAGCTTCCTCGTGAGTACCTCTCAATCGCGCCATTTACCGAACAGGATCGGCTCCATCGAAAACGCCGATCTCGCGAAGCTGGCCTTGGCGGGGCCATCAAGAGCGATGAGGTCATCATCATCCGGGAACCGATAGGCGCCGATAACGACGTTCTCCTCCACACCGTTCACGATCGTTCCGAGATACTGCGTTGAGTCCGGGCAGTTGCCCGAATTCACGGCCGTTATGACCTTTGTAAATCCGGCGGACTTCGCGAAGCACGCATAGTAACGCGTCGCCATCTCTATCGACTGGCCATGGGTGCCCCGGTAGGCGTAGGCGTTCAGCCCCGCTATTCTCATGAGTTCCGCGGCCATGTAGAGCCCTTGCAGCGACCCCATGGGATAACCGATGGTTTGCGCCGGGTTATCGTGACGATAACGGTCGTTGATCTCGCCGGCGGCTACAATCCGCGTGGAATAGGCGGGGTGACTCTTCAGCGGATCGGGGCTGGAATTCGGGGTGATGTTCAGAAGAGGAGTATCGTTCTCACCGTAGATGACATGATCGAACAGCTCAATCCACGGCAGTTTTACGGTCCGAGCGCCTGCGCCTCCGTTGAGGGCCGCGTCAACGTCCGGTTCGTCGTCGAAGAGACGCGCGATTGAAAGAAGAGCCGTGAGATGGCCGACGAACTGGTTGTTGTACACCTCATCGGAATTCCTCATGTTCAGATTGAGGTCGTACTCCTGGTTATGTATCGCGCGAATAGCATCGAACATGTTGTGGTGAAAAGCGTCCAGCCGGGCCTGCTCGTCGCGTGTCACCCCGCCGAGGCCCTGTAAGAGATCCTGCGCGTGGACGGAATAGATGACTCCGCGCGAATGCGTGAGCGCGCCGACAAACGTGCCGAACTGCGTGACATGAGGCGTGCCGTCGGGATTGAGGTCGCAATACTTTTCCTCCGTGCGGCGGAAGGCGCCGGTTTCGTCGCGAAATCCATGGTCGGCCCAGGCCAGCAGGATGCGCTTGGCAAAAACTGCCGCGTCAGCGGCGGCCGGCGATCCTGGTGGCGGCGCGGCGCCGGCCTGCACCAGGGCCGCATAGAGGGCGGCGCGCGCCGCGACGATGGCCGCTCCATGCGGTGGGGCCAGGCCGGGATGCCCATGCATCGCTGCCAGTAACTGGTCGTCGGAGCGGTCGTTGCCGTAGGCGGGCTTCTGCTCGAAGGCGAATCCGCGTAGATAGATCTCCAGGTCGCAACCAGAATAAGTCGCCTGCCAATCAACCTTGGCGGCGAGATCCCGTCTCACACGGCCGGCAAGTGTGGAGAACTGCATGGAGGTGAATGTTGCGGGTGAATTGGCGCGCTGCGCAATGTCTTGCAATGCCTCACGCGAGTCGAACACGCGCGGATGCGCGTCAAGGCTGGCATAGCGGCCGGCCACACGCGGATAGGACGCCGGCGCGCGCCTGACCAGGGGCGCATCCGGAAATCGGATTGTCCCCGAACCCGCGATTGCCGCGTTCGCGACGCTACCGGCGACGCGAATGCCGTGCACGAAGAGCGGCATCCCGTGAAGATTGACCAGAATCGCACCGGGCAAGGGGATGTCGAACCGATGCTTGCGGCCTTGCTCATCCTTGCACGCGGCGTGGACCGCCGGCTCTTCATCGAGATCGGCTTTGCCCGCCAGCGCGAAGATTCCCTTGGGCGCGCCAGGGGCGCCCTCGTTGGCATAAATATGAACGTTGATCGATTCCGGCCGGCCCTGTTGACAGGCCCAGCCTCTGACGTGCGGGCCACTGGCGTCAACCGCAATGCCGTCAACGTGGCCGACGATACGGCCCGCGCCCGGATTCTGAGCGAGTGCCGCTGTTGAGGCCAGCGAAAGGAAACACAGGTCCGCGACAAGTGTCGTGAGCAAACGTGAATGCTTCAGACTGGGTGCAGTATTGGACACCGGAGCTTCTTTGGATTTTATACTCGCAGGAGTTTGGGCCGGCTAACGGGCGCCGAGTCGCATCCCGCCAGGGTGGTACATCGCCGACAAAAAACTCTTGCCGTAACGCTGGCGGCTGACCGCATAATCTGGCCCATCACGGACGGCCAAACCGCGACAATCGGAGGTGTGACGTGGTCGAGAGCTGGCGCCTCAACGGAAAAGTCCTCGTCGCGTGCAACTGCGACTGGGGCTGTCCCTGCAACTTCAATCGTGGCCGTGATCGGCCCGGAGCCACGCTGAAGGCTGAGAAGTCTTCACTCAGGAAGACTTCGCAGTAAAGAGAACACGACGAAAAAATCTTGCCGTAACGCTGGTGCCTGGCGGCATAATCTGGCCTATCACGGACGGCCGAAAAAGAAGAATCATTGGAGGAATCAATGCGTTCAGCTTCTCTCGCTGTGCTCCTCATCGCCGCCCTCCCGGCCCTGGCGCTTGCGCAAAGCACCGGAGGCATGGAGAGTGACCAGCTCCCATCCACCTTCACCCTCAGCACAAATCCGCACACGCTCAATTCCAACGAGGCGGCAGCGGGTGGCGGAGTCCTCGGACGCAGGTCGAACGGGGGTCTTCTCGGCATCGACTCGGTCGTCAACTGGAGCAGCTATTTTTATTACCCCGGGTTCGATGGCAACGGCAACCCGCAGTTCACCTGGAATTACACCATGGTGGGTCATTCACCATTGGCAGAGGGGGACGACAACGGCGATGGAGGCCGGACGACTCGCATCCGCGCGCCGATAGTGCCGGTCATCGTCGACCTGCGCAACTATGACGGTTCACCGCGCTTCGTCGGCGGCCAGCCTCTGATTTCCGATCCCACGAAATACGTGGCGCCGGTCCTCAACTCGCCCGTCTTTTCCAACGCGTTATACGATTCGAGCGAGGACCCAACGCAGTTCACGGACGCCGTTCAACGGGCGGAGTTCTTCCACGACGCCAGTGATGACTGGCACACAATCCTCAAGCAGCGCGTCGCCACGACCCGCACGATGGTGCTTATCCGCGGCACGTATCAATTCGCCCTCAACAAGGATGGCACCTGCTGCAGGTTTATCCTCGTCGACTATGCCACCTTCGTGAACGCCCTCTTCCCGCCTACCGCCACAGACACTTCAACACCTATGGGCGCGGCCGAGCATGCCGGTGACGTCACGACGAAGGACATTTCCACGTTCCTCTTCCCCAATACCTATCTCTATTTGGGCAGCCTATGCTGCGTCCTCGGCTTCCACTCATACGACCTCGAACCAGGCGACGCGTCAAATGGCTTCCGCGAGCGACGCTATGTGATGAACTATTCGAGCTGGATCTCACCGGGTCTCTTCAAAGGGGGTTTCGCCGACATCACCGCGCTCAGCCACGAGATGGCCGAAACGTTCAATGACCCGTTCGTGAACAATGCCACCCCCTGGTGGCTGGCGCCCAATGGTAACTGCCAGAACAATCTCGAAACTGGTGATGTCATTGAGGGACTCTCCAATGCGATCTTCCCCATCGCCCTCAATGGCTCCATGTGGAGCCCCCAGAACGAGGCGCTTCTGGAGTGGTTCGCCAACCAGAGACCTTCGTCCGCCATCCATAACGCGTACAGTTATCCAAACATCTCTGTGCTGCCGGTGGGGGCCACTTCTCAGTTCCCGGGATGCACCCCGGCGCTGCCTCCGCCTCCGCCGTTGCCTTAGATTCGAATCAAAAAAAGCGGCTGGACGCTCTATAGCGTTCCAGCCGCTTCTCGGCGTTCCAGCCGCTTCTTGGGAATTACCTGGGCGCCGGAGTGAGATAGCGCAGGAGCAGACTGCCATCGCTTTGCCTGGTCCCGCTCAATGACCACCTGTCGGCGTTCTTGACGGCGCTGCACGCGCTGCCCCCGCCATACGTCGTCGACGTATTCGTCGTCGCAATGGTCCCGTCGTCCAGCTTGAATGTCAGGATCGGACAGACCCCAGCCACGTTGGCAAGAGTCGCCGTGACCGTCACCTCTGTTGTGGACGCGCCCGACACATAGGTGGCAAGCACCTGGCCGTTGCTCTGCTTCTGCCCGGACACGTACCGGTAGTCACCGTTTTTCAGGCTGGTGCAGCTACCCCCCGCTCCGCCGCCGTAGGTCGTTGCCGCGTTCGTCGTCGCGGGGGCGCCGTCCACGGTAAACGACAGCGCCGGGCACGTCCCGGCCAAACCGGCGATGGTGCCATTCAGCGTGACGGAGGTGCTGGCCACCGAGACCGCTCGGGCCACCACGCGCCCGTCGCTGCCGGCGGTGCCAACCACGCCCAGCGAGCCACCATTCTTGACATCGCTGCACGCGCCCGGCGAAAACGTCGTCGATGAATTGGTCGCAGCGGCGGTGCCGTTGACCGTGAAGGTCAGACTCGGACACGTGCCGGCGAGACTTGCCACCGTCCCGGTCAGCGTGACTTCCGGTGTGTACGCGCCCGACACATATGTGGCGAGCACCTGGCCGTTCGTCTGCTTCTGGCCGGAAACGTAGCGGTAGTCACCGTTCTTCAAGCTGGTGCAGATGCTCTCGCCGCCGTAGCTCGTTGCCGCGTTCGTTGCCACGGGGGTGCCATTCACGGTAAATGACAGCGCCGGGCACGTCCCGGCCAAACCGGCGATGGTGCCATTCAGCGTGACGGAGGTGCTGGCCACCGAGACGGCTCGGGCCACCACGCGCCCATCGCTGCCGGCGGTGCCAACCACGCCCAGCGAGCCACCATTCTTGACATCACTGCACGCGCCCGGCGAAAACGTCGTCGATGAATTGGTCGCAGCGGCGGTGCCGTTGACCGTGAAGGTCAGACTCGGACACGTGCCGGCGAGACTTGCCACCGTGCCGGTGAGCGTGACTTCCGGTGTGTACGCGCCCGACACATACGTGGCGAGCACCTGGCCGTTCGTCTGCTTCTGGCCGGAAACGTAGCGGTAGTCACCGTTCTTCAAGCTGGTGCAGACGCTCTCGCCGCCATAGCTCGTTGCCGCGTTCGTTGCCACGGGGGTGCCATTCACGGTAAATGACAGCGCTGGGCACGTCCCGGCCAAACCGGCGATGGTGCCATTCAACGTGACCGGGGGGTTGCTGATCGCCACCGAGACCGCTCGGGCGACCACACGCCCGTCGCTGCCGGCGGTGCCCGCCAGGCCCAGCGTGCCGCTATTCTTGACATCGCTGCACGCGCCCGGCGAAAACGTCGTCGACGAATTCGTCGCAGCGGGAGTGCCATTGACCGTGAAGGTCAGACTCGGACACGTGCCGGCGAGACTCGCCACCGTGCCACTGAGCGTCACTTCCGTTGTCTGCGCGCCCGACACGTAGGTAGCGAGCACCTGACCGCCGGTCTGCTTCACACCTGACACGTATCGCTTGTCGCCATTTTTCAGACTGGTGCAGCTGTTCCCGCCGCCGTAGGTCGTTGCCGTATTTGTTGCCGCGGCGGCTCCATCAACGGTAAACGACAGGGTTGGGCACGTCCCGGCCAAACCGGCGATGGTGCCATTCAACGTGACCGTGACGTCGCTCGTGGCCACCGAGACGGCTCGAGCCATCACGCGCCCGTCGCTGCCGGCGGTGCCAACCAGGCCCAGCGAGCCGCCATTCTTGACATCACTGCACGCGCCCGGCGAAAACGTCGTCGACGAATTCGTCGCGGCGGCGGTGCCGTTGACCGTGAAGGTCAGACTCGGACACGTGCCCGCGAGACTCGCCACTGTGCCGGTGAGCGTGACTTCCGTTGTCTGCGCGCCCGACACATACGTGGCGACCACCGGGCCGTCGCTCTGCTTCGCGCCTGCCACGTATCGCTTGTCGCCATTTTTCAGACTGGTGCAGCTGTCTCCGCCGCCGTACGTCGTTGCCGCGTTCGTTGCCGCGGGGCTGCCATCGACAGTGAACGACAAGGCTGGGCACGTCCCGGCGAGACTTGCCACCGTGCCGTTGAGCGTGGTCTGGGTTGTGGTAGGCGGCGTTCGCTGGATATTGTTGATGGTGGCGCTCGAGCCAGCCACCGTCACCGTCAACTGGATATGCTCCTGGTGCAGGACCGCAACGATCGGCAGCCGGGCATCGATATCCTGGCCGCTGAACTGGAGCTCGATATTTCCTTCGGGCACATCATCCAACTCGAACTGGCCGGACGATCCCACCGTCGTTGTGATCGAGGTGCCGACGACGCCAATGGTCATCCCGCTCGTGAGCGTGCGAAGGCCACGCAACGCGCTGGTCGTGCCACTCGAGGTCGCATTGACGGATCCCACGATCGACACGCCAGATGAAACAGCCGGTGTTGCCGCTGACGGCGTACTTGGAACGCTGGGTGCGGCACTGGCACTGGTGCTGTTGTCGAAACTGGGACCAACCGGGGATACGGGACTCGAATGACCACAGGCAGCGCCCGCGACCGACGCGATCACAAACAAGAACACCATGAAGCGACATTTCAAACGGCTCATCGACTGACCTCCGCCCGACCGAGGGGCAAGGGCTGTGCCGCCAAGTCAGCTAAGAGCCTGAATAAGCCCTTGGAGTCAGTTACGAGCTAATTTCGAATCTGTAGCCGCCATGGTAAGCAGAAATATGTGAGAGCACATACCGGATCCGTAACTGGTTGGGAAGCTCCTTGCTTTCCGAATTCCCGCGGGGGAGACTGACGCCGTGCTGACGGCGATGCTTCGCGAGGCCAGGAGTGCCAATCCCGCGAAGATCGCCATCGTCTGCGGCGACGAGCGGATCCGCTATGACGAAATGGCCAACCGCGTCCAGCGCTGCGCCGCCGGGCTGAGATCGCTTGGTATAGGGCAAGGCGACTCGGTCGCAGCCGTGCTGCACAACTGTCCGGAATTCGTGATCGCGTTCCTCGCCTCCGCTGCGCTACGCGCGGTGTTCCTGCCGCTCAATCCGCAATACACCAGGGGCGAGCTCCACCGGTTCATCTCCGACTCGCAGGCCAGGATCATCATTTCAGGCGGCGCAAGCCTGGCAGTTTGTCAGACCCTGAACATGGAACCACCCGTCCCAATCGTTGCGGTGGGCGGTGTCTTGCCGGGAACAATCGCTTTCGGCGAGCTGTCCGGATCAGGTGAGCTGTCCGGATCGGGGGATGATGCGATTGGCGCGGAGAGCTATGCCGGGCGGGCGCTCTATCTCTACACCTCGGGATCGACGGACACCTACAAGCGCGTCTGCTGCACGCAGGAAAACCTCTATTTCGAGGCTCGGAATTTCATCGAGACGATGCAGCTCACGGCGGACGACACGATCCTCTGCACCATTCCGTTGTTTCATTCTTACGGGATCGGCAATTGCCTGCTGGATGCGCTCTATCTGGGCGCCACGCTCGTGATCCTGGAGGACGCTCCGTTCGTCAACCAATGCGGCCGCGTGGCTGAACTGATCCGGCAGGAAGCGATCCGCTTCTATCCGGGTGTACCGCATCAATTCTCGGTCCTGGCGGGATTGCCCGAGAGCTTCCCGATCGATTTCAGCGGCGTTCGGCTCTGCGTATCGTCGGGCGATTTGCTGCCCAGGCGGACTTACGAGCGGTTCCTGGCGCGTTTCGGTCAACCGATCCGTTCGCTCTATGGATCCACTGAAGCCGGATCGATCGCGATCGACATCAGCCCCAAGGAGCGGATCGAATTCGGTTCGCTGGGAATCCCGCTGCGCAACGTGGAGATCGAGATTCGCGATCCGGACGGCGGGGCGCTCGCCGCGGGGCAGGATGGCGAGATCTGGGTCAGGAGCCCGACGCTTCCGCCGAACGGGTATGACAATCGCCCCGCGCTGACGGCCGAGATGTTTGCCTCGGGCTTCTACCGTACGGGCGATGCCGGAAGGCTCGATCGCGACGGACGCTTGACGATGGTCGGCCGCAAGCAAAGTTTCGTCGACATTGCCGGGTACAAGGTCGATATCAGCGAAGTCGAAGAAGCGCTGCACGAATGCCCCGGCGTCCGGGAAGCGGCAGCGCTCGGCGTCACCATCCCGAACATGGGTACGCTCATCAAGGCCGTGGTCGTCGCGAAAGCGGGCTGGCGGGAAGAGGACATCCGAGCGTTCTGCCGCGAGCGGCTCGCGTTCGTCAAGGTGCCGCGGCTCATCGAACTGCGCGACACGCTGCCGCGGAGCTCCACGGGAAAAGTGCTCAAGAACGAGTTGAGCGACGTGGCCCCCTATCTCGACCGGATTCGCAACGGCAACCCTCTGGAGCTTGTCAAGCAGCTGACCGGTGCTCTTCCCGAGCGGCGCCGCCGCCTGATCCGCAGCCTCGTTCAGGCGCAAGCCGCGGCGGTGCTGGGTCGCCCGCACGATGAATTGCCCGGCGATCGAGGCTTCACCGAACTTGGCATGGATTCATTCGCTTCGATCGAGCTTCGTGCGAGGCTCGAGTATCTGCTCGAGCGCGAGCTTCCGGAAACTCTGACGTTCGATCACCCGACGGTCGCCGCTATGGTCGAATATCTTCAAAGGAACATCACCTGATGAAGGCGAGCTCGACGAAGCCGAACGAGCCGATCGCCGTCATCGGCATGGCCTGCCGTTTTCCCGGAGGCGCCAGTCCGGAGGAATTCTGGGAATTCCTGGCGCGTGGGGGGGACGCCGTCAGCGAAGTACCGCCGGATCGATGGGATGTCGACGCCTTGTACGATCCGGATCCCAATGTGCCGGGCAAGATGTACACCAAACGCGGCGCCTTTCTGTCCGATTTCGATCAGTTCAGCCCGGCGTTCTTCGGCATATCGCCGCGTGAAGCCCAGTTCATGGATCCGCAGCAGCGACTGCTTCTCGAGGTGAGCTGGGAGGCGCTGGAGAACGCCTCGGTGGTTCCCGAGAAGCTTGCGGAGAAGCAAGTTGGGATATTCGTCGGCATCGGCACGACCGATTATGGCGACCAACAGGTGCCTCTCGGGTCGCAGGCCGTCGATGCGTACAACGGCACGGGAGGATCCCACGCTGCGGCTGCGGGCCGTCTCTCCTACTTCCTCGGTGTGCGTGGTCCATCGCTTGCGATCGACACCGCATGCTCGTCATCGCTGGTCACGGCGCACGTCGCGATGATGAGCCTGCGCAGCGGCGAGAGCGATCTGGCGCTCGCGTCCGGAGTCAATCTGAATTTCGCGGCGGATGTCTTCATCAGCCTTTGCAAGGCGCGGATGCTGTCGCCCGATGGCCGCTGCAAGACCTTCGATGCGAGCGCAAACGGATACGTTCGTGGCGAGGGCTGTGGTGTCGTTGTTCTCAAGCGCCTGTCGGACGCGCTCGCCGACGGCGATCACATCCACGCGTTGTTGCGGGGCAGCGCGGTCAACCACAACGGCCGCTCGAGCGGCCTTACCGTACCGAGCGGACCGGCGCAGCAGGAGGTCATCCGCACGGCCCTCAGAAACGCCGGAGTCGAACCGTCGGAGGTCGGCTACATCGAAGCGCACGGCACCGGCACCGCAGTGGGCGATCCGATCGAAGCGGGCGCGCTCGGAGCGGTGTTCGCCGGCCGGACGGCGCCGCTTCTCCTCGGCTCGGTCAAGACCAATTGCGGACACCTGGAATGGGCGGCCGGCGTGTGCGGCCTGATCAAAGTGATCCTGTCGATGCAGCACGGCGTGATCCCCGCGAGCTTGCATTTCAAAGAGCCCAATCCGCTCATCAAGTGGGAGAAGGCACCGTTTCGGGTGCTCAGCCAGCCTGCGCCATGGCCGGGCGATCGCCGGATCGCCGGCGTGAGCTCGTTCGGATTCGGCGGTACCAATGCTCATGTCGTGGTCGAGGAGGCACCGGGCATCGGCGCCGTCCGGCCGGCGGTCGATCGCCCGCTTCATCTGCTCAACCTCTCGGCCAAATCGGAAAAGAGCCTGCGGGAGCTTGCGTCGCGCTTTGCCAATAAGGTCGAGGGACTTCCTCCCGAGGCGCTGGCGAATGTCTGCTTCACCGCCAACGTCGGGCGTTCGCGTTTCGAGCACCGCCTTTGCGCCCGAGTTGCCACCAATAGCGAGCTCGCAGCTGGATTGCGTAGCTTCGCCGCGGATCGGCCGAGCGCCAACGTGCGCAGTGCCCGCGCTTCGGACGCCTCCGGGGACCTGGCGATGCTGTTCACAGGGCAAGGGTCCCAGCGGCCCGGGATGGGCCGGGAACTCTACGACACACAGCCGACCTTCCGGCGCGAAGTCGACCGCTGCGCCGAAATTCTGCGGCCGCTCCTCGACCGCCCGTTGCTCGACATTCTCTACCCGGAAGGCGTCGCGTCCGATGATCCCACGGCGCTCGTCCACAACACCGCCTGCACACAGCCCGCGCTGTTCGTCCTCGAATACGCCCTGGCGGCGTTATGGCGGTCATGGGGCGTCGTGCCGGATGTCGTTCTTGGCCACAGCGTCGGAGAATATGCGGCGGCCTCGGTCGCCGATGTTTTCGATCTCGAGGACGGGCTCAAGCTGATCGCGGCGCGCGGGCGGCTGATGCAGGCCCTCCCGCCGAATGGCGCGATGATCGCGGTCCATGCCGGCGAGGATCTCGTGGCGCCGGTAGCCGCGCCCTACCTCGACCGGGTGTCCCTCGCTGCGATCAACGGGCCGCACGATGTCGTGATCTCCGGCGAAGAAAGAGCGGTCGAAACGATCGTCGCCCGGCTCAAGGCGGAAGGCGTGGCCGCTCAGAGGCTGGTTGTCTCGCATGCCTTCCATTCGCCGCTGATGGACCCGATGCTGGAGGATTTCAGGCGGGTTGCCGAGACGGTGAAATTCCGGCCGCCCAGCCTGACGCTGATTTCGAACGTCACCGCCCAGCCCGCCGGCAAGGAGATCGCCGACGCTGCCTATTGGGTGCGGCACGTGCGGGCCCCGGTCCGTTTCGCTGACAGTGTCCGGACGGCCGCGGCCGAGGGCTGTTCACGCTTCCTGGAAGTGGGACCCCAGCCGGTCCTCTGCGGCCTGGGTCAGCTGAGTCTCGCCGATGATGCACTCACCTGGCTGCCGAGCCTGCACGCGAAGCGCGGCGAGTGGCGTCAGATGCTGGATAGCCTCGCCGCCCTCGAGCTGCAGGGCGTCGGGGTCGACTGGGATGGCTTCGACCGGGATTACCCGCGCACCAGATTGGCGCTGCCCACCTATCCGTTCGAGCGCCAACGTTACTGGTTTCCCGGCGTGGCCGGCGGCAGGGCAAAGGGCAACGGCGCTCTGCTTCCGCTGGTCGACAGCATCGCCCGCTCGCCGCTGGTCAAAGAAACGATTCTCTCGGTATCGCTCGGCGTTTCCTCGCATCCCTACCTTGCCGACCACAGAGTTCATGATCAAGTGATCGTGCCTGGCGCCGCCTACCTCGCTATCCTGGCGAGTGGTTCGGAGCTGCTGGGATGGCCGTCCTGTCGCATCAGCGAGATCTATTTCCTCGCCCCATTGACGCTGACCGAGGGCGAAGGGCAGAACGTCCAGGCCGTGCTTTTCCCTGGGGAAGCGAACGGCGACAAGGACAAGGCGGACGGCGGCTTCGCCTTTCAGATCGTGGTCCCGCCGGGGAAAGGTCGGGACGAGGACGAGGAAACACTGCGGCTTGCGTCTGGCAAAATCGAGCCGGGGTCAACGCCGTTGCCGTCTTTTGTGGATCTGGCCGAGCTGCAGAAACGCTGCACTGTTGGGGTGACACCGGAACGGCTGTTCGAGGCGGCCGGCGCAGCAGGCGTCGAGCTCGGGTCGAGGTTTCGCTGGGTCGACAATGTCTGGACCGGTAGACGAGAGGCGCTTGCAGAGCTGAGCGTTCCCGAGGAAATCGGTGACCTCGCCGGATACCGGATCCATCCGGTGTTGCTCGACAGCTGTTTCCAGATCGCCGGCGCGACGCTGATGGATGAGCCGGTCAGCGAAACGCTGCTCCCCTTTTCCATCAAGTCCATCGAAATCCAGCGTGCCGCGAAGGGGACGGCATGGTGGTGCCATGCGGTGCGCACCGGTGACGCGACCTGGGATATCCGTCTGTTTGACGCCGGTGGCGCGGTGGTCGCCGCAGTCGATGGCTTTGAAATGCGGAAGGCGCCGGTCGATCGATTCTTCCGGCGGCGGATGACCGACTGGCTCTATCGCACGAGCTGGGAAGCCCAACCCTTGACGGGGATCGCTAATCCCGCAGCCCCCGGCCCCTGGTTCGTATTCAGCAACGGAGGTGAGCTCGGAAAGGCGCTGGCCGAGCGGCTGACCGATCGCGGCGAGCACTGCGTGATGGTCGCGGAAGGCGACGCCTTTGACGGCGCCGGGCTCGAGCTCGGTCCTCCGTCGATTGCGTATGCAGCGATCAACCCCGGAGCACAAGGCGATATCGGGCGGCTCATCGAGCGATGTGCGGCACTCGGTTTTACGCCCTGTCGCGGTTTCATTCATCTTTGGAGCATCGAGCGCGTTTCGAGCATCGAGCGCGAACGGTCAGGCATTGGCCGCGCGGAATGCGCCGAGGACCTGGCCATCGGCTTTCTCCATATGGCTCAGGCTGTTGTTCCGCCAGCCCGGCTCATGGCCGTGACGCGCGGGGGACAGCCGGTACTCCCGGGGGAGGACGCCGATCCGGCACAGGCGCCACTCTGGGGGATGATCAGGACTCTGTCGCTTGAAGCTCCCCAATTGCACGCCAGCGGTCTGGACCTCGACCCGGTCGAGGCGACTGACCCGGTTCAGACGACTCAGCCGATCGAGATGAATCAGCAGGTCGACGCTGTACTCGCCGAGCTCGACCGCCCGCCCGCCGAGCCGCAAACAGCTTATAGAGGCAACGAACGTTTCGTCGCGCGCCTCGTGCGGTGCCGCGAAGCGATCGTCTCGCCGGTCGAAGGGCCGTTCCGGCTGCAACTCTCCGAGTACGGCTCGCCCGACCAGCTCCGCCTGGTTCCGATGACGCGGCGGAAGCCGGGCCCCGAGGAAGTCGAGATTTCGGTCAAGGCGACTGCGCTCAACTTCCGCGATGTGCTCATCGCGCTGGGGATGCTCAAGGACTTCTACGAACAGGAGCTCGGCATTGCCAGAGCGACGGACATTCACCTGGGTTTCGACTGCGCCGGCACGATCATGGCCGTGGGCGAGCGTGTCACGGATCTCGCCGTCGGCGACGAAGTGATGGCGGCCGCGGCCGGAGGGACGGCCAGCCACGTCACCATCTACCGGGAATGCGTAACGCGAATGCCACGCGGGCTCGATTTCGCGACTGCTGCCGCGCTTCCAAATGTATTCCTGACGGCGTATCACGCGCTCGTTCGCCTGGCCGGGCTCAAATCAGGAGAACGCGTGCTGATCCATGCCGCCGCGGGCGGCGTCGGCCTTGCGGCCGTGCAGATTGCCCAGGCAGCAGGGGCCGTGATCTTCGCCACGGCCAGCCCCGGCAAGTGGGACTTCCTGAAATCGCAGGGCGTGGCGCACGTCATGAACTCGCGCACGCTCGATTTCGCCGAAGAGATCATGCGGGCGACCGGCGGCGCCGGCGTCGATGTCGTGCTCAACAGTCTGGGGGGTGGGGCGATCGACAAGAGCTTCTCGGTCTTGAAATCGGGCGGCCGCTTCGTCGAGCTCGGGAAGCTCGGCATCTGGACACCGGAAGAGGCTGCGTCCCGGCGCCCGGACGCGGCCTACCACACCTTCGAGCTCGGAGCGGCCCTGGATCAAGAGCCGGCCGCCTTTCAGGCGTATGGCGAGGAGATCAAGCGCAAGTTCGAGGCGGGCATCTTCCGTCCCCTTCCGACGACGGTTTTTCCGATCGAGAAGGCCGCCGACGCCTACCGCTTCATGCAACAGGCGAAGCATGTCGGCAAGGTGGTGATGACGCTCGAAGAAGCCGGGCCAACCGAAATCCGCGCGGACGCCAGCTATCTGATCACCGGCGGCCTCGGTGGGCTGGGATTGAAGGTGGCGGAGAGTATGGTCGCCGCGGGAGCCCGGCACATTGTCCTCGCCGGCCGCAGCGAACCCAGCGCGGCGGCGGCCCGGGCAGTCGAGGCCATGCGGCTCGCGGGCGCTTCCGTTTCGGTCGTCCGGGGCGATGTTGCGCGCGCACCGGATGTCGCCGCGATGATCGAAGCCTGTCAACGCGAGGCCCCTCTCAAGGGCATCATTCATGCCGCCGGGATCATCCTGGACGGCTTGCTTCGCAATCAGACCGCCGCGCACTTCAAGAGCGTGATGGCGCCGAAGGTCATCGGGGCGTGGCAGCTTCACGAACTATCCTGCACGCTGCCCCTCGATTTCTTCATCTGCTTCTCATCCATGGCCTCTCTGGTCGGCTCTGCGGGACAAACCAACTATGCGGCGGCAAACGCGTTTCTCGATGCGCTGGCGCACCACCGGCGGGCGAACGGCTTGCCCGCGCTGAGCATCAACTGGGGACCCTGGGACGAAGTCGGGATGGCAGCGGCCATTGACATGACCGGCCTCGATGTCGAGAAACTCGATGTTGCAAGCGGTGTCGATGTTTTCTCGGCGCTGGTCCAGATGCGGCAACGCTCCGCTCCCGTGCAAGTCGGGGCGTTCAAGATGCGCTGGAAGACGTTCCTGCAGCGCTGGGGCGCGATCGACGCCCCGGCCTATTTTTCGTCGTTGGCCGGCCCAAGAAATCAAGCCGAACCAGGCCGGGACGGGTTCCTGAACACATTCCGGGCAGCTCCTGAGAAATCGCGCGAGGCCCTCCTTGTGGCGCATGTGCATGAGGTTCTGCGCCAGGTGCTTGCGCTCGATCAGAATGAAGCTATCGAGAATGGCCAGCCCTGGGTCGATCTCGGCCTCGATTCGCTGATGATGGTCGAGGTCAAGAATCGTCTGGAGCGCTCGCTTCGCGTTGCGCTGCCGGTAGAGATTCTGATGCAGGATGTGAGCATTCAATCGCTCGTGGCCTTCCTGCTCGAGAAGATCGGTGACACGGGCATTCCGGAAGACCTCCCTGCACAGCCTGTGGGATTGGGGGAGGAAGACGCGATACGACTCGAGATCCTCGAACGTATTCGTGATATTCCGCAGGCGTTCACCACAGTCGACGCGCAGGACCGGCGAAAGGTTCTCATCGACGGCCGTTGGCGCGTTGACTTTGCCTCTTGCAACTATCTTGGTTTCGATCTCGAGCCGGAAATCATCGCCGCGATCCCGCGGGCCGTCGAGGAGTGGGGCGTGCATCCCAGCTGGACCCGCGCAGTTGCGTCACCGGCGCTCTATGCCGAACTCGAGCGGGAGCTTGCCGACACGGTTGGGGCCGCGCACACGCTGGTTTTTCCCTCGATCTCGCTGCTCCATTTCGGCGTTCTGCCCGCGCTCGCCGGTGTCAACGGGGTCATTCTGAAGGACGCGGAGTCGCACCACTCGATCCACGAAGCCTGCCAGCGAGCGCAGGCGGACGGCGTGGAGTGGCTTGAATTCAGGCACAACGATGTCGAAGATCTCGAACGCCGGCTTGCCGGGATTCGCCTCGATCGACCGAAGATCATCGCAACCGATGGCGCCTATTCGATGGGCAGCGCCAACCCTCCGCTGAAGGAGTATGCGCGGCTCGCTCAGGCATACAACGCCACGCTCTACGTCGACGATGCGCACGGCTTCGGGATATTCGGAGCCGATCCGGACGACGCACTGCCCTACGGTCATGGCGGCAACGGCATCGTCCGCCAGATGGGCCTCGACTACGAACGGGACAGGATCGTGTATGTGGCGGGGCTCTCGAAGGCCTTCTCGTCCTACGCGGCCTTCGTCACCTGCCGGGACGAACACGCAAAGGCGTGGTTGCAGACGTCGGGCCCGTACGTCTTTTCCGGGCCGACATCGGTGGCAAGCCTGGCGACCGCGCTCGCCGGACTGAAACTCAACCGGCGCGATGGCGATGTCCGCCGCGTCCACATCCATCGCCTGACCAGACGGCTCGTCGCCGAAGCTAAAAGGATCGGCTTCGAGGTCGACAACGACGGCGACTTCCCCATCGTCGGAGTCGTCATCGGCGGATGGGAAGCGATGGTCACCGCATGCCGCGTTCTGTGGGAGAACGACATACTCATCACGCCCGCGACCTATCCCGCGGTTCCGGTCAATCGCAATCTGGTTCGCTTTTCTCTTACCGCCGCGAATACCGAGGAGGAGCTCGACCAGGCGATTCGCGCATTGCAGGCGGTGTGGGACGGGCTCCACCCGAGTGAAGACGTTCGAACTCGGGAGGCCGCTGCCGTCGTGTCACCGTGAATTCAGCTTCATGAAAGTATTCCGGCCGTCTCGACCGATTGCAGCAGCCGCTCCCGAGATTCGACAGCGCATCTTTTGCTTTCCGTATGCCGGCGCCGGCGTGGCAGTATTCCGGTCGTGGGCGGATCTTCTGCCGCCCGGTGTGGAGCTCTGCGTCCCGATCCTGCCCGGGCGTGACGCCCGGGTCGACGAGGCGCCAATCCCGGAGATGGCGCCGCTCGTCGACTCGCTCATCGGCCAGATGGCTCCGCGACTCACGCTGCCCTATGCGATGTTCGGGCACAGCATGGGGGCTTTCATTGCCTTCGATCTGGCGCACGAGATATCGCGGCGTGGCTGGCGAGAACCATCTCACCTGTTCATCTCGGCACAACGTGCGCCGAGTCTCCCCTATTCGGGGACGCCGATCTTCGATCTGCCGGACGATCGATTTCTCGCAGGCCTGATCGCTCGGTACAACAACATCCCCAAAGCTGTTCTGGCGCAAAAGGACTTCCTGAGCGTTCTCCTGCGGATCCTCAGGGCCGACTTCACGCTCGTCGAGGATTACAAGTACCGGGCTCCCGCCAAGCTGGCTTGTCCGATCACCGTATTCGGCGGATTGGACGATGGAGTCATCACTACCGATCAGCTCGAGGCGTGGTCTTTGGAAACGTCAGATCGCTGCACGCTCCATCTCGTGCCCGGCGGACATTTCTTCATCGACAGCGCCAGGGCCGAGTTGCTCGCCTTGATCCGCCGGGAGCTGGGAGCCTGAGGATCAAGGCATGAATTCCTCGAGCAGGTTCAGGCCGATCACAAAGCCCATGTCCTGGTGGCCGAGCCGGACGCCGTCGGTCAACGGCCGGTAGCGGCTCGGATACCAGAACATCGACAGCATTCCACCGGCGTACGCTCCGGCGATCGTCGGGAGATCCAATCGAGTTCGCCCGGCAGTGTTCTTCGTGACGAAACTCCATTTGATGGCGTGCGCCGACCGGCGGGCAAATCCCTTGCAGCCGCAACGCAGGTAGCGAGGGTCATAGCCAAGCGCCGCGGCGCCACCATGATGCACGCTTTCTTCAATGCCGGACAGAGCCAGCCAGGACGCGGAACGCCGGCCATAGGCGCCCGCCCCTCGTCCCCACTCGCGCGGATCCCGGGCGAATTGCGAGTCGGCGGCGGCAGCCAGCGCGATGACGTAGAAGTTCGGGGACAGCCAGGTGTCGTCCCGATATTGGCGCCATCGCTCGGAACCGCTGAGCGGCGCATACGAAGCGGGAGGGGCGGTTGGAGCGACGGTCTGAGCGGAAGCCGGCAGACAGCCTGCGCACGTCAGCAGCACGATGGCTGACACGAACTGCTTCGCTGCTTTCAGCGCCTCCGGTATGGTCACGATGGCCGGTCCTGCTTGTTCAGCTCGCCGAGGATCACCCGGTCTCTCCATCGATCCGGCAGAAGATTCAGCAGCAGCCATAGCCGGGCATCCCGCCCGACAAGATAGCGCGTCCTGGGTCTCGGCGCCGTCATTGCATGTTGCACGGCCTTGACGACTTCGCCCGCGGTAACCAGGCTGCGGGGCTTTTCTGCTTCCTTCCGAACCGATGCCATCAATCCAGCGTACAGGGCGTACTTGTCGGGTGCGGCACGACGGCCGAGATCATCCAGCGCCGCCAGCGTCTTCTGCCAGACTGGCGTCGCGACCGCTCCCGGCTCGATGAGCGAGACGGAGATCCCCCAGGGGACAAGCTCCATCCGCAACGCGTCGGTTATCGCCTCGATCGCAAACTTCGACGCGTCGTACGCAGCTGAGCCCGGCAGCGCGCTTCGGCCCGCGATGGAGCCGATGTTCACGATGCGGCCGTGTCCGCGCCGGAGCAGCGGGAGAAACGCCTGAGTGACCGCAACGAGACCGATCACGTTCACTTCAAACTGGCGGCGCCATTCTTCAATCGGCACCAGTTCGAGCGGGCCAACCACCGCGATTCCGGCGTTGTTCACCAGGCCGGCCAGCCCTTCCCCGCCGGCGGCGGCCTTTGCGCCCTCGATCGATTCCGGGCGTGTCACGTCCAGCAGAACCGGGGTGATGTTCGGAAGCGAATGAGCCTGGAACGCTTCGCGATCGGCAGGCTGTCGCACACCCGCAAGCACATCGTACCCGAGCCGGGCGAATTGGATCGCGCAGGCATGGCCGATGCCCGTCGATGCGCCGGTGATGAGGATTTTTCCGGTCAGCGTCAGGACGCCTCGGCGGCCGCCGCACGGGCCGTGTCGACCAGGGCTCCGCTGCGAACCAGGAGGAGCGCCTTGCGAATGTCAGGATAGAGCACGCGATCCTGCTTCAGCGCGGCGATCCCGGCAGCCCTCAACGCGCCGTGCGCGGCACGCGTGCCTTTCCCCAGCCGCAATCCGGCATTGCCGCGGTTGGCCAGCTGGAGATCGATCGCCTGAGCCGCACACAGCAACTCCAGGGCCAGGATGTGCTCCACGTTCTTCACGACGTCCCGCGCGTGGCGCGCAGCGTTCAGACTCATGCTCACGTGGTCTTCCTGGTTGCCGGAGCTGGGAATCGAGTCGACGCTGTCCGGATGCGCCAGGGTCTTGCAATCGGAGACCAGGGCCGCCGCAGTGGCCTGGAGCATCATCAGGCCGCTGTTCAACCCTTCGGTCTTCTTTGGCTCGTCGATGAGAAAAGCGGGCAGCCCGCGCTGCGGCTCGGTCAGTGTGAACATCCGCCGATCGGACATGCTGCCCAGGTCTGTCAGCGCGATGCCGAGAAAGTCCATGGCCATGGCAACCGGCTCGCCATGGAAGTTGCCGCCCGACATCGTCTTGTACTCCCTCTCCAGCTCCAGAAAGATGAGCGGATTGTCGGTGGCGGCATTGATCTCCATCTCGACCCATCGCTGCGCCAGCTCCAGCGTGTCGGCCACCGTGCCGAACACCTGGGGCGCGCAGCGGACGGAATACGGATCCTGCGGCGGAACGCGTTCGGGATTGGTGCGCAGATCGCCAGGATCGAGGAGCTCGCTCCCTTCCACGTAGCCAAGCACGCGTGCGCCCACACGCTCGGCGTTGAGATGCCCGCGCGCCCGATGCAGATGCGCGTAGAACGGATCCCGAAACCCGCGTATGCCTTCCAGGGTCATCGCCAACGCCAGCTCGGCATGATCGAGCAGGTTCCGGGCGTCCCGAACCACCAGCGCGCCGATGCCGGCCGAAAAAGTCGAGCCGTTGGTCAGCGCCAACGCTTCCTTCGCCAGCAGTTCGATCTTGCCGCCGGCGGGGACCATGGCGTCGGCTCCGGCGACGCGCCGCCACACCATCTGCGCGCCGGTGGCGTAGTGCTCCGTGAGGTGATGATAAGCGCCTGGTTCCAGCGCGCCGCCGCCGAAAGGAACGAACGCTTCACCATCTGTACTGTCGAGGCGCAGATCCGCCTCGCCCGCGGGCGCGACGGGAGCCTGGCTCAACACCAGCAGCAAATGCGCCAGAGGCGCCAGGTCGCCGCTCGCACCGAGCGACCCCTGTTCCGGAACGGCCGGATACACATGCCCGTTCAACATCCTGATCAGCGTTTCGATGACGAGCGGCCGGACTCCCGAATACCCCTGGGCCAGCGACTGCGCCCGGATGAGCAGCGCGGCTCGCACCGCCGCTTCTTCGAAATAGGGCCCGGCTCCCACGGAATGGCTGGCGATCAGATTGCGACCGAGCACGTGCGTCAGATATACGCTGTCGAGCGCGCTGCGTCCCGCCTGCGCCCCGAACCCGGTATTGATGCCGTAGTAAGCCGCAGGTTTTTGCCCGGTCTGCCGGGACCGGGCGATTTCCTCGACCGCGCCGGCCACCCAGGTGGCGGTTGCCTGCACACGGGCGGCGACCGTGTCGGGGAGGGGCGAGACATGCGCCCTGTCGCGAGCCACCCGCACGACGTCCTCGATTGACAATCTGCTTCCGCCAACCTGCACACCACCGTCTGCGTGGCCGGTGGCACCGGTGGACGAGGCGCGCATCGCCTTACCGCCCGGCTTCCGCGGCGACGGGATTGGTCAGCGTTCCGATGCCGTCGATCTGAATGCTGATGCGATCGCCCGGCTGAAGAAAAACCGGAGGTCTCTGGTTGCAGCCGATACCCGCCGGAGTCCCGGTGAGGATGAGATCCCCTGGCTCGAGCGTCGCCAGCGATGAAATGTAGCTGACGAGGAACGGCACGGAAAACACCATGTCTGATGTCGCGCCGTCCTGCACCGTTTTCCCATTGAGAACGGTCTTGATCCGCAGCGCACCAGGGTTCGGAATCTCGTCTCGTGTCACGAGCACGGGGCCAAGGGGACAAAACGTGTCGAGCATCTTGCCGCTCGTCCACTGCGAAGTGCGGAACTCGATATCGTTGGCGCTCACGTCGTTGGCACAGGTGTAGCCCGCCACATGGGAGAGAGCATCCTTTTCCGGAATGTACTTGCCGCGGCGTCCAATCACCACGGCCAACTCGCCCTCGTAGTCGACCTGCCGGCTGATCCGCGGAAGCACGATCGGCTGACCGTGCCCGATGAGCGATGTGGCCGCTTTGGTAAAGAGGATCGGGTATTCCGACGCGGGCTCGCCGATTTCGGCCAGATGGGAGCGATAGTTCAGGCCAAGGCAAACCACCTTGCCGGGCCGCAGCACGGGTGCAAGCAGCTCGACGTCGGCGAGCGGATCGCACAGATCGGGCGCGTGACCCGCCGCACGCTGCTGCTCCACGAAAGCCAGGGCGCGGCGTGCCGCCGCCAGCGACGCCTCCCCACCTTGCAGAAACTCAACCAGATCGGGCGGAATGCGAAGGGCGGCGACGGCCAACTCGTCGAGGTCGCCGCGATGCTTCAGCGCCGCCCGATGGGCGCGATGCAGATCCGCCACTTCGTCGGCGAGCAACGCGCCGAGTGCCACCCCTCCCTTCCGGGAATACGTGACCAATCTCATGCAGAGAACACCGGAGGCTCCAACGCCGGACTGAAGATGAAATCGATTCCCAGCAGGTCGCGGACGCCCGGCTCGTTCCCGTCCGCCGGGTATGCGGGCGTCACGCCGTGCATGATCCGCGGATCCTGCAGGATGAACGAGTCGAAGGGTTCCCGCATGGTGTAGGACGCGATCGGCTTTCGATCCAGATCGTAGATGGTGCTCTCCGCGCCAACGATGTTCCGGCGCCCCACGAGATGGAGCGTGAGAAAGTCGGTTCCGTCTTGATGGATCCCTTCCGGTGCAGGCTCGCCTCGCTCCTCGACGGTCGCCAGGATCCGGATCTGGTGGATGCGCACCTCCCATGGCCGTTGGGACTGATCGCCCTGGACGGGAAGGCAGGCAAAGGTGCAGCGCACCAACGCATGAAGAAACGGAGTCCGCACCGTGTCCGGAAGCAGCGGCGCAAATTCGCGCACAATGCCCCCCGCGTAAGCATTCTCGCTTTCCGGTTGGAAATACTGCTGGTGCGCCAGCGCGACCAGCTCATCGTTCCGGGGCGACCAGTAATAGCGCCCATAACGCCGGCGCCGGAAGGTTGCGCCTTCCTCCAGGTGGCGGTCCACTTCCAGGCGGTCCCAATCACCAGCCAGGCGTTGCCAATGCGGCTCCATCTCCGGGGCGATCGACCATGCGGCAGCCGGGATCCATGCGAAACCCCGGTCCGCGATTTCACGCCGCACATCTTGCTTGACGCTGATCATCAGATCCGAAGCGTTGAAAATGCAGCGACGTTCCGGCACGCGTCCCCGAGCAAGCTGGCTGCGGCAGCAAACATCTCTCGATCCCGCGTGAGGGCGACACGAATGAATTGTTCACCTTGCCGGTGGTCGTGCCAGTAGAAATGATCGCCTGGAAGAACGAACACACCGTGTTCATCGAGGATCTTCTTGAGCTCGAGACCGTTCAGCGGATGATCGATGCGAAGCCATGCCACGCTGGCAAACGGGCGCTCGCACGGAGTCAGGAACGTGCCGGCGAGGTTGTCGTAGAGGCTCTTACGGTTCACCCTGACAACTTCATGGATGGACGCCAGGTCGTCCTCCTGAGAGAGCCGGATGAACTCGTGCAGGAGCTTGATCCCGACCGGCGAAACGTGGAGCAGACAATCAGTGTAGATATCGTAGATGCGGTCGGCAAGGCCACCTGCGCGGGAGACCGCGAAGAACGGCGCCTTGATCTCGGCGGTCGGCCAGGTCTTCCCCGTGTCCTCGAGGAGGAACGCATCGATGCCCGACTCGAGAACAATTCGGTACTGGTCGTAAACAAGATTCCGGGGAACGTAGGCACGAAAACAGTTGTCGAGAATCAGGAGCTTCCCGCGCGCCTTGCAGAACCCCACCAGGCGCCGCAGATTGTCCTCCGGCAGCATCATTCCCGTCGGGTTGTTGGGCGTCACCAGGCAAATCACGTCGGAATCGATGGTGCTCAGCGCCCGCTCGAACCCGTCGCCCGGGGCCTCCAGCCAGGCCTCCGGAAATGGGCGCATGGGAATCTGGTGCCGGCGGAAGATGTCCGCCAGGTTGTCGAAGCACGGCTCGATGAGCGAGACGCTCAACCGGTTCAGCCTCAAGTAGTTCGCGACAATCTCCAAGGCCATGGACGCCGTGAAGCACATGAGGTAGGCCAGGGCCTTCGGATCCCAGGTTTGCTTCGCCAACCGATAGAAATCCCGGATGTACTCCCGTTCGATCTCGACTTGCATCCGCCGGTCGTTGTTCTTGAAGAGCTGCGCGGACCGGTCGATGATGGCTAGTTCAGCGGCAGACCAGCTGCGAAAGGCGTGGCCGTCGGTCAGATTGTAGGATTGCGGCAGGGTCTCGATCTCATAGCCTGTGAGATTCTTGAATGTCATCAGAAATTCGTTGGTATTGTGTACTACGGACTGGGGACAGGAGTGTACGGCTTCGATCCATCGCCACCTATCGCCACCTGAACAATTTCAGCGCCAGAGCGAAGGAAATCACCAGCCAGCCGGCCAGGATCCCCAGCTGGCGGGCCAGCTGCGGGAAGCTCGCGCCTTGCAGCATGTTCGCGCGCAACGCATCGATGAGGGCGGTCAGCGGAAGCGCGCTGATGACCGGTTGCAAGGCGTCAGGAAACCGCCGCGCCGAGAAGAACACGCCCGACACGATCCACATCGGCATCATCACCAGATTCATCAGGCCGGAAACGGCTTCGATGGTCCGGGCCCGTGATGCGATCAAGAGCCCCAGGGCGCTGAACGACAAGGAACCGAGGACGCACAGCGTCGAGAGAACGAACAGCGAACCCCGGAGCGGAACATGGAAAACCAAAGCGCCGAACCCCACCAGCGCTCCGACCTCGATGACCAGCAGCGACAACCGCGAGAGGACGAACGACAGCAGGTAGTAGGCCCGCGGCATCGGGGTCGCAATCAAGCGCTTCATCAGTTTCTTGCGCCGCGCATCCACGATCGCAAATCCCAGCCCCCAGATCGCGCTGCCCATCAGGTTCATGCCCAGCAGGCCGGGGATGAGGAAATCGATGTAGCGCGACCCTGGCTCGCGCATCAATACGTCCGCCGTACCCACGGGATCGGCGCGGCCCGCGGCCCGCTGAACGGCGCGATCCGCCAGGATGCGCGCCGTGCGTCCTTCGGGATTGGCGTCGTCGTACCGATACACCACCGTGCCGCCAGGTCCCGGCTCGGCGAGGAGCGCCACATTTCCCGCCCGCAGCGCTTCTTCCCCGGTCCGCATTGACAGCTCCTGCACGTCGAGGAGCTTCTCCTGACGGAGCGACTTCGCCATCTCGGGGGTGATTGCCGCAATCTTGATCGCGTCCGCCGGACGGTTGCGGAATGCGACACCGAGCCCTGCCGCCAGGAGGACCGGGAAGACAAACACCCAGAAGAGAGCCTCCGGCTCGCGCAGAAACTCACGAAACCGCATCAACGTCAGCTGCGCCAGCGGACGGGACGCCACGCTCACCACTACGATCTCAACTCATCATGCAGACGCCGTCCCGCGAGGGTGACAAAGACATCTTCCAGGCTCGCGGAATGGATGCGCAGCTCGGTGAGCGGAACGCCTTGCCGGCTGAGTTCGCCGAGCAGCGCCGGTACGGCCCGATGCAGTTCCGTCACGTTCATCGATACGCTCCCGTCTTGCGTGCGTACGCTGCTGACTCCGTCGAGCCGGCGCACGGCCGAGACATCGACTTCGTTTGCCGGATTTCCGGCCGAGAACTCGACGACGTGGCCCGGCGCGATCGAGGCAACCAGCGCGCGCGGGGTGCCCAGCGCGATGATCTTGCCGTGATCCATGATGGCGACGCGATCGCAGAGGCGTTCAGCTTCCTCCATGTAGTGGGTGGTCAGGAAGATGGTCCGGCCCGCCGCCTTGAACTGCTCAATCAAGTCCCACAGCTGGCGCCGTCCCTGCGGATCGAGCCCCGTGGTCGGCTCGTCAAGGAACAGGAAAGCAGGGTCACCAACCAGCGCGCACGCGAGCGCAAGCCGCTGCTTCTGCCCGCCGGAGAGCTCACCGACGCGAGAGCGGGTCTTTTCGCCGAGCTGCACCTGCGCGATCACGGCGGAGGCCTCCGGGCCTTGCCTGAAGAAGGAGCGAAAGAGCACGACGGTCTCCATCACGGTGAGCTTCTCGGAAAGCTGCGTTTCCTGCAGCTGAATCCCCAACCTTTGCCGGATTTCTCCAGCCGCCGAATCCCAGCGCATGTCGAGCACCAAAACGTCACCGGAATCAGCCGCCGTCAAACCCTCGCAAATCTCCACGGTGGTCGTCTTGCCGGCGCCGTTGGGCCCAAGGAGGCCAAAGCACTCGCCCGCGCGCACCTCGAAGTCGACACCGTCGACGGCCACGACATCCTTGTATGTCTTGCGGAGATTTCGAACACGGAGGGCAACCTGGGGGACTGCGTCGGACACCGCCGGAGTATCGCGTGAGAAGCTCGCCAGCGTCAAAAAGGGCCGCGCATCTCCACGCACGCTGTACCCGAGCCGCTATTTGAGCGACGCCGTGTCGATGACAAACCGATACTTCACGTCGTTTTTCAGCATCCGTGAGTACGCGTCGTTGATCTGCTGAATAGGGATGACTTCGACATCCGCTGCAACTCCATGCGCCGCACAGTAGTCCAGCATTTCCTGTGTCTCAGGCAGCCCGCCGATCAGCGACCCGGCGATGCACTTCCTCGAAAACACAATGCTCAACGCGGGGATCTGAATCGGCTCCGGAGGCAGTCCAACGCATACCATCGTGCCGCCCGTTTTCAGCATCCCGACGTAGGTGTTGTAGTCGTGCGAGGCGGATAGCGTATCCAAGATGAAATGAAACTGATTGGCGGCGCGCTTGACCTGCTCGTCATCGGTCGTGAGCACGAAATCGTGAGCCCCGAGCCGCAGGCTGTCTGATTTTTTCGAGGCAGACGTGCTGAGCACTGTGACCTCGGCGCCAAAGGACGCGGCGAACTTCACCCCCATGTGGCCAAGGCCCCCGAGGCCGATGACCGCGACCTTGTGTCCTTTGCCGATCTTCCAGCGCCGGAGCGGCGAGTACGTCGTGATGCCCGCGCAGAGAAGCGGCGCGGCCCGCTCGGCAGCCAGACTCGACGACACCTTCAAGACAAATCGCTCCTCGACGACGATCTTCGTGGAATAGCCCCCCTGGGTGATGGTCTTTCCGTCCTTCTCGTAGCCGCTGTAGGTCAGCACGAACCCGTTCTGGCAATGCTGCTCGAGCCCATTCGTGCACGACTCACACTCGCGGCACGAGTCGACGAGGCAGCCCACGCCAACCGTGTCGCCCGGCCGAAATTTCTTCACGTCGCTGCCGACGGCGATCACTTTCCCGATGATTTCGTGCCCTGGAACCATGGGATACAACGACATGCCAAAGTCGTTGCGGACGAAGTGGATGTCTGTATGGCACACGCCGCAGTGGGAGATTTCGATGGCTACATCGTGCGCACCGGGCTCCCGCCGTTCGAAGCTGAACGGGGCCAGCGGAGAACCTGCGTGCTGAGCAGCAAAGGCCTTGGTCGCGATCATTGGCAAAAACTCCTCAATCAGGAAGATGCGCAGTTATACATCGAAGCCCTGCGCGTGCAGCCAGATTTGTTCGCCGCCTACTCCTTGGCGCTAGGGGCATCAAGAAATGCGGATGTTCCAAACTTCAACGGCGATGATTCCTGGAGGGGCAGGTGCCGCCACCCGGATATGCGCTGATTGGGCGGTTCGACGGCAACATCCACCCTATAGAGGGCGCGAAAAGGGATCGCGACGACCGCGATGTCGGGATCTTGGCCTACCCCAAGAACTGAAGCAACTGTGAAGGCGGGCGTGAAACCGAACGCCAGCTCGGTCAAATTCCCGGGAGGCGCGACACCGGTCTTCGATGGCGCGGACGGTCAAGTCAGATTTTCCGATCTCTTCGGCTCCGGCAATGACACGCTGCGCTACTCGATATCGATGAGTCCATCCACGATGCTGCCGGCAAAGGTGTACCCGTCGCTCATGGCAATGCTGAATACTCCTGGCGCCACGTCCCCATAATTAACGGCCAGCACATTGAAGGTCACCGGCAATCCGTTGTGAAGTCCGGTGCCGATCATCGTCACCATCTGCTTGTCGTCAGCAACGGTGAACGTGCACGAATTGATCGCCGTCGACTGGAAATGGGACGTGGACCCATCATCTGATTCCACGTTATCGTTTTCCGTATCATCACCGCCGGTATCACACGACGATTTCTTGTGGAAATGGTAGTGAGACTTCCTGCCAGAACCCTCCTCGGCATCACCGTCACCGTCGCCCCGGTGGCAGCGGCCGCTGTCGCCCGCAGGCACTTCGAGTTTCGTTACGAAGGCATCGCCGTAAATTGGGCCACCGTTGAACAACGTGTCGTACGCCCCCGGGGTGGTCGGAAAGTTTGCGGAGTTCGTGTTCCCTGTCACATAGACGTTGTCGGCGCGACCAAGGCCGACGCCATAACCCAGGTTATTCATGGTCCCACCGAGATAGGTCGAGTAGACCAAGGCGCTGCCGTCGCTGCTGAATTTCGTCACGAAAGCGTCGTTCAAGGCGGCGGCGTTGGCTGACTGATAGGCATCGGCCGTCACCGGAAAGTTCATAGAATTGGTGTACCCCGCGACATGAGCCTCACCAGACGGGTCAACCGCGATCCCAAAGCTAAAATCGGCGCCCGTGCCCCCTAAGTACGTTGAATACATCAATGCACTGCCGGAGGCGTTCAGCTTCGTTACGAAAACGTCGGAACCACCACCCGGCGCTGGCTGGACGCTGCCGGGGGTGGTTGGAAAATCCTGGGAGAACGTGTTACCGGTCACATAAGCGTTGCCAGACCAATCGACGGCGATGCTGAGACCGTCGTCCTCCAATTTGCCGCCAAGATAAGTGGAGTAAACAAGAGCGCTCCCACTGGCGTTCAGTTTGGTTACGAAGGCATCGTAGCCACCGCGCGACGTACTCTGGAACGCGCCGGGAGTGGTTGGAAAGTCAGACGAGTTCGTGAACCCCGTGACGAAAGCCCTGCCCGCGCCATCGATTGCAATACCCGTCGCGTCGTTTTCAGTCGTGCCCCCGAGGAAGGTCGAGTATACCAACCCCGTGCCCTGGCTGTTCAGTTTCGTCACGAAGGCATCGTCGGCGAGACCGTTGAACGTCGTTTGGAATGCCCCTGGAGTCGTCGGAAAATCCGGAGAACTGGTGAATCCGCAAACATAGGCCTGACCCCAGGAATCGACCGCGATCGCGCTCGAGAAATAAGAGCCATCCTGCACCATTCCGCCCAGATAGGTCGAGTAGACGAGGCCACCGTAGCGATTGAGCTTCGTGATGTACGCGTTCTGCCCTCCCTTCAACGTCCGTTGGTAGGCCCCTGGAGTGATCGGGAAATCAGAGGAGGTGGTTGTTCCGGTCACATACGCACTCCCGTCGCGACCCACGGCAATGCTGGCTGCGTAGAACGGCTCATCACCTGTCCCGCCCAAGTACGTCGAGTAGACCAACGAACTGCCGCTCGCGTTCAGCTTCGTCACAAACGCATCGCTGAGGGGGGCGTGGTACGACTGGCTGTATGCTCCCGCCGTCGTTGGGAAGTTCGTCGAGTACGTGAACCCGGCGATATAGGCTTGGCCGGCCGAGTCGACGGCAATACCCGTCGCTCCGTCCTCGGCCATCCCACCCAGGAACGTGGAGTACACCAATCCCGGGTCAACCACGAGCTCGCGTGTATGGTCGTAATCCCCGACGGCAAATCTGTAGCGAGTTTTCGATCGGTGGTCGATTGCGAATCTGCTGTTGACGAACACACGCTTCCCGTCGATCAACTGATAACTCACCGGACGAGTGTCTGACATATCTCCTACTGCCGTGTGGATGACCAGGTTGTCATCGCCATCGATGGACAGCCGCTCGGCACCTCTGTATGCCAGCTTGATATCGCTGACGTGCGCCCCTGGATGCACCAGGAAGTCATAGACGAGACGGCCGTCGCTGCTCCGAAACACCAGGTCGATACCGGGCCAAAGCTCGCGATAAATGACCTGACCATAAGTTGCAAGGTTCTTGTGCCAGCGGGCCGGATCATTTCCGATAATGTAGTTCACCGTTCCGGTTTGCTCCGCGAGCCCTGAAATCGCAGGCTGTCGATTCGCCCCGAGAAAGCCGAGCCGCAGCACGACGCCCTTGGTTTTTGCCGTCATCGCGAACACGGCCTCGCTCGGCGTGAAGAAGAAGTTTGCTCCGCCCCCCTCCGCCGAGTAACGAACGCGCGAGTCAAGCTGGCCCGTATTGGGAATAAAGCTCAGGGGCAACTTCGCATATTTCTCGCGTATTTGTTGGCCGTCAGGTGTTACGGCTGGCTCAGCCGCGGGTTGCCGACCCCCCGCTGGGGCACCCGCCGGCGGCGTTGACGCTGCCAGGGGAACTACAGTCAGCATCGCGATAAGCGTGAGCTTTGAAAAGAACCTCCGTGACGGCGTCATACTGTCCTGCCTCTGCTTTCATGGAATGGGTCGCATCACCGCTGCGTGCTATTCGATGACGAGACCACCGACTGGAAGGCTGCCTGTGACGACATAGCCATCGGTCAGGATGAGGGTGAAGACGCCAGGAGCCAGGGGGCGGCGGCTTGCGCCGCGAGAGTCATCAGCGCCACGGGCAGAAGAAGTCCGGATAGGCCTCTGATGATCTTCGTCACGTTTCCCTCCACTCGACCGATGACGTGCGATACAGAGTTTCAGCAAACAACGTGCCTGATCGTCGTCATTTGCGCTCGCACAAAATCGCACAGAAGTCTTCCTTTCCAAGCCTTTCATGGTGGCAGGAATTGGACGTCGCTGTCGTTTAGTGTTCCGTAACCAGTCACACGCGCTCTGCGACATGCGGTATCGTGACGGCCATGGCGATCGCAAGGAATATCCAGGTGTCGATTCACGGCCGGTATCTCGTCGAATCCCCCACCCACAGCATGCCGGCCGGCGTGCTCGTGGGTTGCCACGGGTACGCGGAGTCCGCCGAGGTGCAGATGCAGCGGCTTCAAACGATTCCGAACGCGGGCAGGTGGCTTCTGGTTTCGATTCAGGGCCTCCACCGTTTTTATCGGGGTAGGACCGGCGAGGTCGTCGCAAGCTGGATGACGAGGCAGGACCGCGAATTCTCCATTGCCGACAACGTCGGTTATGTGACGGCTGTCATCGACGAAATGGCGCAAGAGCTGAAGGTCGAGTTACCCATCCTTTATGCCGGATTTTCACAAGGCGTCGCGATGGCGTTTCGCGCCGCCTGCCTGTCGCAACGACGGGTTGCCGGAATCGTGGCCGTCGGCGGCGAAGTACCTCCCGAGCTGTCGGCGGAGGCCCTCGGCCGCCTGCCGGAGGCGCTCATCGCGCGGGGGACGGGCGACACTTGGTACACCGAAGAACAGTGGCACGCGGACCAGGTTCGACTTCGTGCAGCCGGCGTTGATCTGCGAGCATGTGGCTTTGAAGGCGGGCACGAGTGGCACGACGACGTGAACCGCGAAGCGGGGGCGCTGCTCGATCGGGTCACGCGGTGAAGGGCCGGCTTCGGCGCTAAGGCCAAGAGCAGATGGCCAAGTGCGCGAGCTGTCACGTGCCCCCGCTCTATACTGAACCAGGGGTTCCATGGCGCACCAATCATCACTGACCGCACTGCCGGCGTGGCAGGCGCTCGCGGCGCACGTCGATCGGGTGCGAGACGTGCACCTGCGCTCGCTGTTCGCCAGCGACCCTTCGCGCGGGGAGCGCTTCACGGCCGAAGCCGCCGGCCTGTACCTGGACTACTCGAAGAATCGCATCACCGACGAGACGGTTCGACTCCTCGTGGCCCTCGCAGGCGCGTGCGGACTGCGCGAACGTATCGAGGCGATGTTCCGCGGCGAGAAGATCAACACATCGGAAGAGCGCGCCGTACTCCACGTCGCGCTTCGTGCGCCGCGTGGAGAGTCAATCGTGCTCGACGGCGACAACGTCGTGCCCCACGTGCACGCGGTGCTCGATCGGATGGCGGTGTTCGCCGACCAGGTCCGGGACGGCCGCTGGCGCGGACACACCGGCCGGCGTGTGCGCACGGTCATCAATATCGGGATCGGCGGCTCCGATCTCGGCCCGGTCATGGCCTGCGAGGCGTTGAAGCACTACAGCGCCCGCGACCTGACGTTCCGCTTCGTGTCGAACGTCGACGGCACCGATTTCGTCGAGGCCACGCGCGATCTGGATCCCGCCGAGACCTTGTTCATCGTCTCGTCCAAGACGTTCACCACGCTCGAGACAATGACCAATGCGCAGACCGCTCGCCGATGGGCGCTTGCGGCGCTCCGCGACGAGCGGGCCATTAGCCGGCATTTCGTCGCGGTGTCCACCAACGCCGAACAGGTGGCGGCCTTCGGCATCGACACCGGAAACATGTTCGGGTTTTGGGACTGGGTCGGCGGCCGGTACTCGATGGACTCGGCGATTGGATTGTCCACCATGATCGCTATCGGTCCGGAGCATTTCCGCGCGATGCTGGCGGGCTTCCACGCCATGGACGAACATTTTCGGACCGCGCCGATCGAGCGCAACCTGCCGGCCCTCATGGGGCTGCTCACGGTCTGGTATATCAATTTCTTCGGCGTCTCAACCGTCGCCGTTCTCCCCTACGACCAGTATCTGAAGCGCCTCCCCGCGTACCTGCAGCAGCTCACGATGGAAAGCAATGGCAAGGATGTGACGCGCGAGGGGGCGCCCGTTGACTATCAGACCGGGCCGATTTACTGGGGCGAGCCGGGAACCAACGGTCAGCACTCGTTCTACCAGCTGATCCACCAGGGGACGCGGTTGATTCCGTGCGATTTCATCGGCTTCGGCCAGACGCTGAACCCATTGGGGACTCATCACGATCTCCTGATGGCCAACGTCTTCGCGCAAACCCAGGCGCTGGCGTTTGGAAAAACCGCTGAGGAGGTCCGCGCCGAGGGCACACCGGAAAGGCTGGTGCCGCACCGCACCTTCGAAGGCAATCGGCCCACGAACACCATCCTGGCCGAACGACTGACTCCGGAGACACTGGGCGCGCTGGTTGCGCTCTACGAGCACAGTGTGTTCACGCAGGGGACGATCTGGCGGATCGACTCCTTCGATCAATGGGGTGTCGAACTGGGCAAAGTCCTGGCGAGTCGCATCGCGCCGGAACTCGCGCGCACCGGCACACCCGTGCTGGCGCACGACAGTTCGACCAACGCGCTCATCGCACGCTATCGTCGGCTGGCTGGCCCTGCCTCATGACCTCGACCAGCTGTACGAATGGGTCAATCGCCGGTCACGATACAGGCCGGTCGTACCAAAGGATGAACGGCGCTTCGAGCGGCACCGACGCGTGCGAGTGGAACGACATGAGCCGCGGGGTGAAATCGCTCGACGGGCGAGACCCGGGAACACGAGCGACGTAGAGGAACCGGTTGGCCGAGCCTGTCACGAGGTCGGCGCACCTCATCGGCTCCCGAATCGATGCGCCGTTTTGCCCGACCGCGTAGAGTTCGACCAGCACACTCTGGGGATCAAGCTGTCCGAAATCAATCTGGACGCGGAAGATGTAGTGCTCTCCGTCCCGTTGCACGTCCAGCGTGCCGAAGGTTGCGCTCCCCCAATGCCGCTCCAGTTGGTCCCGCCATGCCAGGAGCTCGGCACCGAGCCGCCCGCGATCCGCCGCTCGCTCGTTGTAACGCTCCGCCGCCTGCAGGTAGCGCGTCTCGGTGTACTCGCGGACCGTGCGATTGGAAGCAAATCTCGGCGTCAAGCGAGCGAGGCTCGCGCGCATCCGGGCAACCCACGCTCTTGGGATGCCATGCTCATCGCGAGTGTAGAAGGCCGCGCTTATCTCTCCCTCGAGTAAGGCATAGAGCGCATCCGCTTCCGCAGCGTCCCACGACGGATCGTCGCCGCGATCCTTCCCGTCACCAATCGCCCAACCCACGTCGGGCGCGTACGCCTCGGCCCACCAGCCATCGAGCTCGGACAGATTGAGGCCGCCGTTCACGAGCACTTTCATGCCGCTCGTGCCGCACGCCTCCCACGGCCGGCGCGGTGTGTTGATCCAGAGATCGATGCCCTGCACGAGGCGTTCTGCCATCAACATGTCGTAATCGCAGAGGAACACCACGCGCCCCGACACACTGGGCCGCTGGACGAACGCGATCCACTGTTGGATGAGCGCCTGACCGGCGGCATCCTCGGGGTGCGCTTTCCCCGCAATCACGAGTTGCACCGGCCGCTGCCCGTTCGTCAGGATGCGCACAAGTCGGTCCGGATCATGCAGAAGCAGATTCGGGCGTTTGTAGGTGGCGAAGCGTCGCGCGAAGCCGACCGTCAGAGTCTGCCGATCGAAAATCGTGTCCGACCTGGCCACGTCAGCGGTCGAAGCCCCCTGCTCCGCCAACTGGCGACCCATGCGGTCCCGAACGTATCGAACCAACGACTCCCGAGCCGCCTCCCGGAAACGCCACAGGTCCGCGTCGCTGACCCGGCGAAAGTCATCCTCGACCGCCGCCATTCTGCGCCAGCGCTCCTTTCCGCACGCCGCCTCCCACAGGCGATCGGCATCGGATGAATCCCACGTCGGCATGTGGACGCCGTTGGTGATATGGGCGACCGGCACCTCAACCTCCGGCCATCGTGGAAACAGCGGTTGAAAGATCCGCCGGCTGACCTCGCCATGCAGTCGGCTGACCCCATTCACGGCGCCGCAGCCGCGTATGGCGAGGTACGCCATATTGAAGGGTTCTGATGCGTCGTGCCGATCTCGCCGGCCGAGGGCAAGCAAATCGTCAAAGGCAATCCCCAGGTCGCGTTCTGCAAACGAGCGTAGATATCTGGCCATCAAATCAGGCGCGAATCGGTCGAACCCTGCTTCGACCGGCGTGTGGGTCGTGAACAGATTGCCCGCTCGAGTCACGGCCAGCGCGAGCTCGAACGATTGATGCTGATCGTTCATGTACGAGCGAGCGCGCTCCAGCACGGCGAACGCGGCATGTCCCTCGTTCAAATGGCAGACCTCGGGATGAACACCCAGGGCCGAGAGCAGCCGCCAGCCACCGATGCCGAGCACGAGTTCCTGCTTCAACCGGAGCTCAGCGTCGCCACCATAGAGCTCGCCGGTGATCGTGCGCTGCATCGGGGTGTTCGCCGGATCGTTGGTGTCCAGCAAGTACAACCGTGCGCGGCCAATTTGAACCCGCCACACGCGAATCCACAGCGGCTCGCCTGGGTAGGGGATCGAGAACCGCAACCATTCCCCGTTGGCTTCTCGCTTCGGACGAATTGGCAGCAGGCCTGGATCGTTGAACGGATATCGCGCCTGCTGCCGCCCTTGCGCGTCGATTTCCTGGCGGAAATAGCCCTGCTGATAGAGCAACCCGACCCCGACAACCGGAACCCCCAGAGTGCTCGAGGTTTTGAGCTGATCGCCGGCGACGTTGCCGAGGCCGCCGGAATAAATGGGCAGCGCCTCGCTCAGCATGTACTCCATGCTGAAGTAGGCGACAGCGCCGAGGGGCGCGTGCGGATGTGTCTGCTGGAACCAGGTCGGCGACGCCTCGGCTTGCCGCCTTTCGAGAAGGAGTTCGTCGACGAGCTTCTTGAACTCGGGGTCGGCGGTGGCCGCCTCCCGTCTTTCTCTCGACAGGGTCTGCAGAACGAACCACGGATTGTGGGTCAGGTTCCACAGTACAGGATCAAGGCGCTCCCAAAGCGTATCGGCTGCATGATTGAACGACCAGCGCAGGTCCAGCGCCAACTCGAACAGCGCATCTGAATCGATCGGATTGCTCATGGTCAATCTCTTCCACGGTACCTCTCTCGGACCGCCGGGTCAACGCCCCGGATACAGCACCCGCGCCATGAGCGTCTCGTACTTCGCGAGGATGCTGCTCCACCGGTAGTGTTGATTCACGTAGGCCCGTCCGTTTCTTCCCATCGCTGCGCGCAGCCGCGCGTCGCGCAACAGCAGGTTCAGCGCCAGGACGAACTCCTCGCGCTCGGCGTAATAGAGCCCGGCGTTGCTCCGGACGCAGTGCTCGACGAGCACTGCCGCCTGAGCGTTTGCCAGCACAGGCGTGCCCATCGCGAACGCCTCGAGCGCCAGAAGCGAGAGGCTCTCGTGCGGTGAAGGTACGGCCACGACCGTCGCGTCCTCGAGCGCGTCAAGGCGCTCCTGTTCCGACAGGAGTCCGACGAATTGCACGCGCGGGTCGTCGGGCAGCGGCATCATCTTCTCGCCCATGAAGATCAACCTGGCGTCGCCGCCGCATTCTGAAACGTAGGCCTGGAAGTACTCCAGCAGCTCCTCACACCCCTTGCCTGGTTCGATGCGGCCGCCGTACAGCACGAATGCGCCGTGCACGCCATGGGCCTGGCGAAATGCGTGGGCCCGCGCGTGATCATTCAAGCGGGCGTCGGCTTCCGGCACGTCAACGCCACAGCCGACGACGTCTTGCGCGAGCGGACGCAACTGGAACCTGGTGTTGACCAGTTTCCGCTCGGCCTCCGTGTTCCAGACAATGCCGGCCGCGCTCGAGAAGAGCTCTTCGTAGATACCGAGCCCGAGTGCCAGTTCGTCGTGAGCCGTCGGCACGAGGAGACTCTTGGCCGGCGCGATGCGAATACCCATCACGGTCGGCGCGTACAAATAGGTAAAGAAGATCAGGACGTCGTAGGACTGGTGGTGCCCCTCGAGGAACTCGAGGAGCGAAGGCGACCACGGGCCTTGCTGCTTCAGCCACTCCATCTCGTCCTGATAGCTGTGCGGGTGGTAGAAGATCCAATCCGAGTACGTGTGGAACGAGGCGAGGTCGCGGATCTGCGAGGTGGCGAACCGGCGGACGGTAACATCACCGATGCAGGCGATCCCCTCGGGATACGCGTTCTCCCACGTGATGTAGTCGCGCGCGCAGGTGGTCAGGACCTCGACCTGATGTCGTCCGCCAAGACGCTCGGCGATCAGCCGGCAGTGATACTCGGATCCACCCAGAATCTCGGCACCGTAGCGCTGGACAATGAAGGCGATTCGCACTGGACGAGCCAGATTCTACTCCGTGCGGAATTTGACTATCGTGCTGCGCGTCCTATACTTCATGCAGATGATTCGCGTTGCGATGTTGATCGCTGTATGTGCCGGCCTCGCGGCGTGTGTGCCCCATCTCGGGCGGCGTTCCTCGTGTGAGACTGACGCACATGCGATTCGTGGCGAGGTCAGGCTGATGCCACACGGGAAGCTCATGTATTTCGATGGCCGCTGCTGGACGACGAAGCCGATGCCGCCAACTGACACGCCGTTCTAGCGGGAGTCATCGGGCTCGCCGCCCGTTTATGACCAAAGCGCGATTTCTCCTCGTCGTGGTTGTCGGCGCCCTGCTGTCGATATCGGTTGGCGCAGGCTCGGTGCCCGTCCGCGCGCAAAAGGGCATTGTCGCCACGCAGAGCGAAATTGCGTCGCGCGTGGGCGCTGATGTGATCAAGGACGGCGGTAACGCCGTCGACGCCGCGGTCGCTGCGGCGTTCGCGCTCGCCGTCACGCATCCAACGGCCGGCAACATCGGTGGAGGTGGCTTCCTGGTGTACCGGCCGGCCGGCGGCGAGGCGGTCACCTACGATTTCCGCGAGAAGGCGCCCGCGAAAGCGTCGCCGACAATGTGGATGAAGGACGGTCAGTACAGCGCCGACCTCCACCACAGCAGCCACCTCGCGGTCGGCGTGCCGGGGACCGTCGCCGGCCTCCACTTGGCGTGGAAGGAACAGGGCACGCTGCCGTGGAGGCGCCTCGTCGACCCGGCGGTCTCGCTCGCGCGCGACGGCTTCACCGTCTCCGACAGCCTGGCGCGCTCGCTCAAGAGCGTGCAGGGCACCATGCAGAAGTACCCCGCGTCCGTCGCGGCGTTCACGAAGGCCGGCGTGCCGTACGAAGTGGGCGAGACGCTGAAACAGCCCGACCTCGCGCGCACGCTCGAGCGCATCGCCGCGCAGGGCCCCGCCGGTTTCTACGAAGGCGATACGGCGATGCTCGTCGAAAAGGAAATGCTGGCCCACGGCGGCCTCATCACCCGAGAGGACCTCAAGAACTACACGGCCGTTCGCCGGGCGCCAGCCAGGGGCACCTACCGCGGCTACGAGATCATCTCAATGGCGCCCCCGTCCTCGGGCGGTGTCGGCATCATCGAAATGCTGAACGTCCTGGAAGGCTACGACCTCAGGAAAATGGGCTTCGCCTCGGCCGCCGTGATCCACCTGATGGTGGAATCGATGAAGCGCGCCTACGCAGACCGCGCCAGGTTCCTGGGCGATCCCGATTTCAACAAGGAGATGCCCGTCGCGCGGCTGACGTCGAAGGAGTACGCGGCCAGCCTGCGCAAGACGATCAGCCCCGATCACACAGTGAAGTCGTCGCCGTCGACGTTCGACTGGCCGCATGAGAGCGCCGAAACCACGCACCTCTCGATCGTGGACGCCCACCGCAACGCCGTGTCGATGACCTACACGCTCGAGCAGGGCTACGGCGTGAAGATCGTCGTGCCGGGCGCCGGCTTCCTTCTGAATAACCAGATGGGCGACTTCAATGACGCGCCGGAGATGACGACCGCGCAGGGCTCGATCGGGACGAGGCCGAATCTTGCCGAGCCCGGCAAGCGCATGCTCTCCAGCATGGCGCCCACGATTCTGGCGAAGGATGGCACGCTGTTCATGGTGACCGGCAGTCCGGGCGGCCGGACCATCATCAACACCGTGCTCGAAACGATTATCGACGCGGTGGACTTCGGGATGAACGCGCAGGAGGCCGTGGACGCGGCTCGGTTCCACCACCAGTGGCTGCCCGACGTGATCAACTACGAGAAGTTCGGCTTCTCGCCGGACACCATCAAGGAGCTCGAGCGCCGTGGCCACACGCTGCGCGAGGGCGGCGACCAGGGCGTCGCGCAGGTAATCATGTACAACGCAAAAGACGACATGCTCGAAGGCGGCACGGACCACCGCGTTGCGGATGGCGCTGCGGTGGGCGTTCCCTGACGAATCAGTTTTCTGCCAACTCGTCTTTGGCGTCGATGGCCAGCAGCTCGGCGCCGTCCTTCACGCGGTTTTCGAGATCGGTCAGCAGCCCCTCGTCCGACAAATCGAGCGGGTACGAATGCTCCCAGTCGTGCCGGGCGACTTTGTGCAGCCGATCCACGATGTTTTCATCGCGCACTTCGATTGCCAGCTCGCGCCGTCCGTCCAGACTCCCATCCGCGAAGTTGATCGAACCGACGATCGCGGCCACTCCATCCGCGAGAAGCATCTTGCCGTGGAGCTTCAGATGCCTGAGTTTGCGGATCTTGATCCCCACGTCATCCATGATGCGAAGGCCCCCGACGCCCTCTACGAGCTTGTCCCGCTTGAGCGTGTGGGGCGGGCGAGCCATGATGTGCACTTTCACCCCGCGTCGCGCCGCGCGGATCAGCCGCTCGATGATCACCATGTCCTGGAAGCGCTCATTCTGAACGAACAGCTTGTGTCTCGCCTCGTCGATGAACCCGCAGATCCGGTCCCTCCCGGGTCCGGGACACCAGACGAGATGGCTCTTGTCGTGCGGACTGAAGGCCTGACGGTGCCAGTCGGCCTCGAAGCACTCGATGATCTCGGCCACGTCATGCTCCCGCGTCGTGACCACCGCATAATCCCGCGTCTCGGTCAGGTTTCTCGTCGCCCAGTTGAGCGACTTGACGAACGCCGTCCCCTCGTCCACGACCATCGACTTCTCGTGCGTGAGGTCGAAGGCAGGATTGGCGTCCTTCACCTCGATATCCACAAGTTCGAGCGCCTTGCGGGTGGCGTCATTCTCGTGCTCGCCGCTGCGGCGGGTCGGATTGAGCATCACGCGGACCTTCACGCCTCGCCGCTTCGCCGCGATGACCGCCTTGAGCAACCCCGGGTCAGAGAAGACGAACATCTTGACCCGCAGCGTCCGCGAGGCGTCTTCGATGGCCGCCAGGATCGGCTTCGCGGAATCGTCTGGCAGCACAATCAGCGAGCGCGCCATGCGAGTTCCCCTCCCATCAGTTGAGTGGGCGGCCATGACTGTGATCCGGCGGGCGCCGCCGGCCTGGTCCGGTACAGACCGGCGTAGATTCCGCCGAGGGCGAGCAGACCGTCGTGCGTCCCTTGTTCAGCCACGACGCCATCGTGGAGGACGATGATCGTATCGGCGCTGCGAATCGTGTCGAGCCGATGGGTGATCATGATGACGGTCCGGCCCTTCATGAGCCGCTCCAGGCCCTCCATGACCAACTGCTCGGATTCCGTATCGAGCGCCGCGGTCGGCTCGTCAAGAATCAGAATCGGCGAGTTGCGAATCAGCGCGCGCGCGATGCCGATCCGCTGCCGCTGGCCACCCGATAAGGTGATGCCTCGCTCGCCAACCAGCGCATTGTAACCGCCGGGCATTCTCACGATGAATTCGTCCGCGTTGGCGAGCCTTGCGGCGGCCACGATCTGCGCCTCCGTGGCGTCGTGGCGGCCATAGGCGACGTTTTCACGAATCGTCCCGCGGAAGAGCACGGTATCCTGCAGCACGAATCCGATCTGGTTCCGAAGGCCCTGAAGCGTGTACTCGCGGACGTCGCTTCCGTCGATGAGGATGCGGCCGGCCGTCGGATCGTAGAAACGGGGAATCAGGCTCGCGATGGTCGACTTCCCGCTTCCAGTCGCCCCGACGACGCCGGCAAACTGACCGGGCGCGATTGACAGATTGACGTCGCGGAGGACCGAGGCCTCGGCGTCATAGGAGAAGGCGACATGGTCGAACGCGACCGCACCGTCGAACGCCTTGGGCTCGCGAGCGCCGGGCCGTTGCTGGACGCTCATCTCGATCTCGAGGATGGATTGGATCCGCTCGAGCCCGACGTGTGTCTGCGCGATGGCATTGGTCATCTTCGCCAGGTCCTGCACCGGCTTGAAGAACTTCGTGAGGTACGCGAGAAACACGGTGAGCGACCCGACCGTCATTGTTCCGGCGAGAGCGAGTCCGGCGCCCCGCCAGAGGACGACGGCGGTACACGATGCGACGATGAGCGCGACGGCCGGCGAGAGGAGGGACTTGATGCGCCTGGCGCCGAGCGCCGCCCTCACCGTGCTGCGGCCCGCCTCGCCGAGCCGCGCTTCCTCGATGGCTTGCGCGCCGAATGCCTGCACCGTCCGCATCGACTCGAGCCCGGTCTGGAGCACCGCGACGATGTCGCTCTCGCGGCGGCGCACTTCGCGTGTGGCCTTCTTGACCGCTCTTCTGAACCGCGCGACGAACAGCAACAGGAACGGCGCGATCGCCACGACGAGCAGCGTGAAATCCCAGTTCAGCCAGAACATCAGACCCAGCATTCCGACGATGGTCATGAAATCAACAAGGATGCTCAGCGTGTCAGACGACACGAAGTCCCGCACGGTAGAGACGTCATCCGTCATCGTGCTGAGAAGCAGTCCGGTCTGATGCGTGTCGTAGTAGTTGAACGACAGGTGCTCGAGGTGATCGTACACGCGCATACGGAGATCGTTCGCCACCCACTGGCCCACGCTCTCGGTATAGTAGTTGTCGACGTACGAAGCGACGCCGCCGAGTGCCGCGATCACGACCACGCTGACCGCCGCCACTGCCGCGAACGCTCTCGCGTCGGCGGCCAGCGCCGGACCGAGCAGCCAGGCCACCCACTCCGGGGGCGCGCGGTGCCCGATCGCATAGTCGATGACCATCTTCAGCGGCCACGGTCCCGCCAGCCCCGCGACCGTCTCGACCAGCATGGCCAGCAGGATGATGGCCAGCCAGACCCGATACGGCCGCGCGAGATCCGCGACCAGACTCGCCATGCCTCCCGGCGGCCTCGCGCGCGTCACGGCTTCGCTCCCCGCAGCGGCGGCCTCACCCTTCATGGAACCGCACCCTGGCGCCTACGCGTCCGCGATGCTCGAACCGGCCCACACCAAGCAGCCACGCTGCCGAGGTTGCGACGAGAGCGCCGGCGATCGTCGAAAGCGCGCCGACCTTCGCTTCGACCAGCACCGGCCCCATCGGAAACACGGCGGTGGCGAAGAACAGTCCTGACGTGAAGCTGCACGATACCGCGACCGCGACGACAATGAGCTCCCGCCATCCCAGTCCGCTCGGGGGCCGCAGACCGAATCCCACCGAGGTGATGACCGCGATGAGCGTCGCCACCGGCCTTCCGACCAATGCTCCAACCGGCACTGCCCAGGTGCCACGCTCGAGGCCGTGCACAGCGGTGCCCGCGTTGACGAGCGCGAACAGCAGGAGAATGATTTGCACGGGGATGCGCAGCACGTGCTCGACGTGCTGCGGTGAATCGTGAGGTGCGTGCCGTCCGTTGCTGAAGAGATTCGTCGCGCGCGGCGATCGGGGGAGAAACGGCACGATCGGCACCAGAGAGAGCGCTGGGTGGAGGCCGCTCCACCAGAAGCCCCACCAGAGCATCGTGCCGGCGGCCGCGATGCGGAGCCACATGGTTCCAGTTCCGGCGCGTGGCCTCGCAGCGCTCACGATCAGTCCCAACGCTATCAGCAGGGGACCGGCGGGGTGCAGGCTGAGCGATTGTTGACGGAACCCGATCGCGATCAATCCGATCGCATTGCTGACGATCACCGTCAGCAGCACGAATGGGCGTGCGGCGCTTTTGTTGCCAAGCAGCCACTGGGCGACGACATACGCCAATGCGCCGTCGACGCCGCACACGATCGGCCAGCCGCCCACGAGCAGACGCTCGTCGCCGCTCATGACGAACGCCTCGTAGACGGCAATGGCGCCGACCGTGCCGCCGGCCGCGGCGACGATCGGCAGCGTGGCGCGGCGCCACGTGTGCAGCGCGCCGCCCGGCATCGCCGCCTCGAGCACCTCCTGTGCGATCAGCATGAAGAAGAGCGCCATTCCCACGTCGTTGACGGCAAAGGCAAGCCCGCTCGCCACGTGGAAGTAGCTCTCGGCGCGCCAGTTCGCCCACACCAGCGCGATCGCCGCGCCGCAGGGCACCACGAGCGACTGCTCGACCGCGTAGCGAAACGCGCGGTTCATGGCGTGGTGTGCCGATGCACGACGCCCGAGTCGACGGTCGCGCCGGTCCTCGAAATGGCCTCAAAGAAGAGATCGTCGCCAGACACCTCGATCAGCATGAAGCTGCAATCCTGGTCGAACTGCGCCGCCGTGAGATCCGATCTCTTCACGTCGCCCTTCCGCAACTGCCCGGCGGCTCCCGAGACGAAATACGTGATGCCCTTCTGCGGTTTGATGCGCTCGTACACGTGGTCGTGACCCGAAAAGACGACGTTGACGCCGTATTTGACGAAGAGTGGCTCGAGCAGCACGCGGAGGTCCACCTGAGATCCGTGCGTCTTGCCGTCTGAATAGAGCGGATGGTGGAAATAGCAGATCTTCCAGTCGTCCTGCGACTGCCGCAAGGCGCTTTCAATCCACGCCAGTTGCTTGCCGTCCATGAAATTGCTGTCGAGCGCAAAGAAGCGAACATGACCTTTGCTGTACGTGTAGTAGCGGACGCCGCCCATATGGAATAGCGGGTAGGCCTGCTGACTGGGATTGTCATGGTTCCCGAGCGAAGCGTAAAACTGGACGCCGGCGTTCAGGAGAGGACGGTATGGCTCCTCGAACTTCTTGACGAAATCGCCCCTCTCCTGCCGTCCGTACAGATTGTCGCCCAGCATGATCACCAGCTCGAACGGGAACCGTTCGTGATAGACCGCCATCTGCCGGCCGACGTCGTACTCGGGAGCCTCGCCTGTGCCGTTGTCGCCGATCGCGGCAAATTTGAGCGAGGCCGCCTGGTTGGGCAGCGTCAGATCCGACGCGCCGGCCGCCCAGGTCGCGCCGGCGACGAGCAGCAGCAGAACGATCCACGCCCGCTTCACGTGTTGACCACCTTCCGATCCTCTTCACGCACCTTTTCACGCACCTTGAATGTGAATCAAGGGACGAACGGAACGACCGCCTCGCGGCCGGACAGCGTCACGCGCTTGAAGGGGTCGCTGATCTTGAAGACGACCCGCCAGCCCTCGGCGCCGTGGCCGAAATCCAACCGTCCGAGCGTCGAGGCGCGGTTGTGCACCCGGATGCCGGCTCCATACGACGTCCGCATGTGCTTGAAATCCAGATCGCTTGCCACCGACGCCACTTTCCCCGCATCAGCGAAAATCGCCGCGTCGACATGTGTGAACAGTGCCCAGCGAGACTCGGCGTTGAACACTTGCATGTCGCGGTCGTGGAACCGGTAGTCGTAGTACCCGCGCAGGGTGTTCTTCCCGCCCAGGCTCGGCAGGAGGTAGAACGGCACCGTGTTCCCACTCGACGTGTCTGAGAACACCTCCCACGCGTGGAACGCGAGCACCCACTTCTCTTCGACGACCGGCACGAACTGGGCCGCCTCCGCCTCGTAGCGCCGGAAGCTGTACTTCCCGTAATTGCGATCGCTGTAGCTCGACGCGGTGACCCGGTAGAGGCCGCCGCTCGTGGGATGTCCGGAATGGTTGCGCGTGTCGGCAGCCACCGTCACGTCACCGTGGAGAAACGCGGGCTGTTGCGTGAGTCCTGGCGCCGTCGCGTCGGAGAAAATCGCCAGCGTGTTCGGGTACGTCACGCTCCACCCCGTCATCGTCGACAGATCGCCCTGGTGGATCCACCCGAACCGCCCGCTCACCGAAAGCCAAGGTGTCGTCCGGACCGTCGCATAGCCAGAGACGTCCGTCTCATGCAGACGATACCCGCTGCGATTCGATTCGAGCGAATTGCTCCCAATCCCGAAGTAGTTCACCTGAAGCATATCCTGGTACATCGCCTGTGAACCCAGCGTGAGGTGGTCGTTTGCCAGGTGCGGGAGCTCGAACCGGCCCTGCGCCATCTTGTAAAAATTCCACGATACGGCGGCAGACACGTCGACGATCGCGCGATCGTCAAACAGGTGATGGCGGTATCCGGGACCCACGGAGACCCAACCTGAGCCGGTGATCATGTTGCCGAGCTCCGGATAGAGCCCGTCTTTCGGCTCAGCGCCTTGATTCCCCTCGCTGTCTGTTCGATTAATGACGCTCGTCAGGACGGCCGGTTCGTCCAGCAGGCCGGACTGCGACGCCGCTGGAGCATCCTGAGCGAAGGCCGACGGCGCCGCCGCTCCGAACATCAGTACAAACGCGACGAACAGAAGACCGCCTTCGAACACCCGACGCCGTAAGCACATAGTCAGCATGATCACACTCCACGTCGCGACACGACATCGCGAACGCGGCATCCATGGGCAAGTTCAGCGCCATCGGCGCTGCGCGATCTGCGGTGTGCGGTGGATTCATTGGCCGCGAAGGACTTAGGGACAGGCCGTCCATCGCATCGAACGCGACGCGGCGGCGGCAAGACCGTGTGTGGGCGAGCAACAGGGTGTGTGCAGACGCTCACTCCACACAGGGCCATGCGCGCCCCCTCCGGCCGCAAGTCAAGGAATAGCTCTTGCTCTGCCTCCAGCGATGACCCGATTCAGGGCGTTACGGTTGGTCGCCACGATCACGGTCGGCGTCTGGTGTTTGGCTCGAGTCCAGGCCGCCCCCGTCTCCCAGAAACCGGCGCAAAAACCGTTCACGCGGGAAGCGCGGCTCGAGACGATTCGCCGCGCGCAAGTGTGGATGCCGATCCGGATTCCTTCGATGGACCTGAAGGCGGGTCCGAAGGATCCTGAGGGGTTCGCGAGCGGCGGGACGGTTGCCTGTGATTTTGTCAAACATTCGCGAGGGAACGGAGCCACGCCGAAATTCTGGTGCGCGACGCCACTCGACGATGAAATAAAGGTGCGGTACCGCGAGCGCAATGGCCACGTGTACGCGCAGGTCGCCGCGACCCGGTTATTGTGGGCGCTCGGATTCGGTGCCGACCGGGCCTATCCCGTCAAAGTGCTCTGCCGGAACTGCCCCCCGGATCCGTGGGCGAGCCTCGAGAAACCCCAGGGCGAACCGCAATCGATCCTGTTTGACCCCGCAACGATTGACCGCAAGATGCCCGGGAACACGCTGGAAACCAAACCCGACCAGGGCTGGGCGTGGAAGGAACTCGATTTGGTGGACGAAGCGGCCGGTGGCGCCCCGCTCGCCCAGCGCGACGCGCTGAAGCTGCTGGCGGTGTTCATCCAGCACACCGATACGAAGTCGGGCAATCAGAGGCTGATCTGTCTCGACAAGCGGCTGGGCAAGCCGGATAACGGCGAGTGCGCCCATCCCTTCATGATGATCCCCGATCTGGGCACCACCTTTGGACATGCGAACGCCTTCAACCGCGACGGGCCGGGCAGCGTCAACTTCCAGAATTGGTCACAGACGCCGATCTGGAGGAACGAGAAAAAGGGAAACGGCAATTGCATCGGCAACCTGCCGGGATCGGTGTCCGGCACGCTTGATAATCCGCCTGTCAGCGAAGCCGGGCGGAAGTTCCTGGCGGATCTGCTCGTCCAGCTCTCCGACACGCAGTTGCACGACTTGTTTGAGGTGGCCCGCTTCACGCGCCGCGATCCCAAGGCGTCGATTGAAGATTGGGTCCAGGCCTTCAAGCGCAAACGCGACGAGATCGTGAATCGGACGTGCTCCTCGTAACGTGCCGGTCAGAGTAACGTGCCGGTCAGAGCCGCCTGCGAATGACCTCGGCGGCGATATAAAAGCCCTTGTCGGTTTTGCTGAGGAAACCCTCCCGGACGAGCCGGTCGAGCAACCTCTCGCATGTAGACACATCCAGCTGCCACAGCCGACATGCTTGCGCGAACGTCACTCGCAGCCCGGGCATTTCGAGGTATTCACCCCGAACGCGGGCGGCAAGTGATTCAAGCGGCGGCTCCAGCGTGTCAATCATGTTCTACAGGAGCGAACACGCCTCGTTGAACGGGAGCCGCGGAAGTCGCGGGTGCAGCGCGCCGGGATCCCCGTACCCGAGGTTGCAGAGGAAATTCGTCTTGACGTGCCCCTCCGGGAAGAATTCCTGATCGCAGCCGAAACAGGGCTTGCCGGCGGCAAAGAACTCCTCGTCCACCTTGGCGTGATCGAAGCCGGACATCGGCCCGCAATCGAGACCGAGCGCCCGCGCGGCCATGATCAGGTAGGCGCCCTGCAGGCTCGAATTTCGCTTCGCGGTCGTCTCCACCATCTCGGGGTTGCTCTCAAAGAGCTTCGCCATCCCGGGACTCTGCGGGAACAGCTTCGGCAACTGCTCGTGGAACTTCAAGTCGTAGGCGACGATGACGGTGACGGGCGCGGTCATCGTCTTCTCGACGTTGAGAGGGGCCAACGCCGGGCGGAGCCGTTCCTTGGCTTCCTTCGACCGGAGAAACGCAAACCGCGCCGGAGCGGCGTTCGCGCTGGTCGGCGCCCACTTCACGACGTCGTAGAGATCCCGCACCATCTGATCGGTCACCGGCCGCGGCTGCCACTTCGTATACGAGCGCGCCTCACGAAAGAGTGTGTCCAGTGCCGAATCGTCGACTCTTTGACCCATGCTGCCTCCTGATTCAGTTCATTCCTTACCACCCACCCCCAAGCGCCCGGTAGATCTGCACCAGCGCGAGCAGCTCGCCGAGCTCCGCCTGTGCGACCCCGAGCTGCGCCGAGAACGCTCTCGTCTCGCTGTCCAATACCTCGAGAAAGCTTGTCGCACCGCCCCGATACCGGATCTCAGCGAGCCGTCGCGCGTCGGCGGCTGACCGCTCCAGGAGCTGCTGCTCCTCCCGGACCGCGCGTTCCTGGCGATAGGCGACCAGGGCGTCTGACACTTCACGTAATGATTGCTGGACCGTTTGCTGATACGCCAGCTCCGCCTCTTGCCGTCGGGCGTCGGCCACCGCGACCCGGGAACGAGTGCGGCCGGCGTTGAAGATGGGCTCTGCAAAAGCGCCGCCGATCGACCAGAGACCGGCCGGCTTCGTGAAGAGATCCGACAGCGCGGAGCTTTCCACGCCACCAGTGCCGGTCAATGAGATTCGGGGGAAGTACGCCGCTTTGGCGATCCCGATGGCCGCATTAGTGGCAATCAGCTGCTGCTCCGCCTGGTTGATGTCCGGTCGCCGCTCGATGAGCTCGGACGGCAGGCCGGCCGGGACGTCGGGAAGCCGGACCTGCTGTTCGAGCGTCACACCGCGCCGGACGGCCTCCGGGTTCAGGCCAAGCAAGACGCTGATGTAGTTTTCCTGCTGGGCGATCTGCCGCTCCAGGTCGGCCATCGTTCCCGCCGCCGTGAACACGAGCTGCTCGGCCCCTCGAACATCAAGCAACGAGACAGCGCCGCCTTGAGCGGCGATCTCTGTCAGACGCAGCGTCTCGCGCCGTGACGCGAGGGTTTCGGTCGCGATGTCGAGTTGCCGGTCGAGCGACCGCATCTCGAAGTAGGCGCCGGCCACCTGGGCAACGAGACTCGCCGCGACGGCCCGCCTTCCCCATTCGGTGGCTACCAGCTCTGCGCGTGCGGCTTCCGTCGCCCGGCGGTACTTGCCCCAGAAATCGACCTCCCAGGCGGCTGTGACGGTTAGCTGGAGATCGGTCCGCTCGTAGGGGTCGAGTGCGAAAGGGACGACGCTCCGCGCGGCCCGGTTGCGTGACGCGCCGGCGCCGGCGTCGACTGTGGGAAGCTCGTCGGCCCGCGTGACGCCAAGCTGAGCCTGCGCCTCGACGATCCGCGCGGCGGCTATGCGAAGATCGAAATTCTGCCGCAGCGCGGTACGAATGAGCTCGCGTAGTTGATCGTCCTGGAAGACATCCCACCACGCCTGATCGCCCAGAGACATCCTGTCAGCCGGCGCTTCGTCTCCGCGGAACGTGTCAGGCAGGAGGACGGCCGGCCGTTTGAAGTTGGGGCCGACCGTGCACGCCGCGCCAGTCCCGGCAATCAGGAGAACCATGATGGCTTTCATATCGTCCGCCGCCTTCGCGCGAAGCGCTCCATCAACACGAACAGCATGGGGATCACGAAGATAGCGAGCCCCGTGGCGGCGAGCATGCCGCTGATCACGACCGTCCCTAACACCCGTCGTGACGCGCCGCCGGATCCGGTCGCCATCCACAGCGGAACCGTTCCCAGAATGAATGCGAACGACGTCATCAGAATCGGTCTCAGGCGCACGCGGGCGCCTTCGAGCGCCGCGTCGGCCAGGGTGCTCCCCGCTTCGAGCCGGTCTTTCGAGAATTCGACGATGAGGATGGCGTTCTTCGCTGCGAGCCCAACCAGCATGACGAGTCCGATTTGCGCAAAGACGTCGAGATCGAACCGGCGCAGGTAGAGCCCGAGAAATGCGCCGAATATCGCGATTGGAACCGACAGCAGCACGGAGAACGGCAGGGACCAGCTCTCGTAGAGACCGGCGAGAATCAGGAAGACAAAACCAAGGGACAGACCAAATGTGGCCGCTATCGTCCCTGACGCCTTCCGCTCCTGGTACGACAAGTCGGCGAAGTCGTAGCCAATGTCCGGGGGCAAGGTTGCCTTGGCGACGTCTTCAAGCGCATCCAATGCCTGGCCGGAGCTGTAGCCAGGCGCCGCGCCGCCGAGCAGCTGGACCGCGCGATACAAATTGAATCGATTGGTGTAGGTCGGACCGTACACCTTGCTCAGCGACACCAGTGCCGACAGCGGCACCATGACCTGCTGGCCGTTTCGCACGTAGAAGCGCGCGATGTCCTCCGGCTGCATCCGCGCGTCGCTTTCGGCTTGCATGAACACCCGCCACTGGCGGCCGAAGCGGTTGAACTGATTCACGTACAGGCCGCCGAGGAACGTCTGCAGCGTCTGGTAGACGTCCCCCACGGGAACGCCTTGTTTCAACGACTTGTCGCGATCGACGTTCGCATACACCTGCGGGTCGGACGCCGAAAAGATCGTCGCGACGCCCGCCAGTTCCGGCCGCTTCCGGGCAGCCTCGATGAACGTCTGAACATTCTTGTCGAGGAACTCGACCGACCTGCCACCCCGATCCTGCAGCCAGAACGAAAAGCCGCCCGAGTTGCCGAGTCCGGGGATCGCGGGCGGCGTGAACGCAAATGCGAACGCCTCCGGGATCTCGGTCACCAGCCGGCCGTTCAGCCGGTCGACGAGCGACCGGGCGCTCTGGGCGGCGTCCCGCCGCCGATCCCACGGCTTCAAGTTGACGAAAAAAAGCGCGGTGTTGTCGGACGAAACGTTCGAGACGAGACTGAAGCCGACGATGGTGGTGACCCCCTCGATGCTTCCGTTCCCGCTGAGAATCGTTTCGATCCGCCGGCAGATTTCGTCCGTTCGCGCGAGCGATGCGGTCGGCGGCAGCTGTACGTTGACGAAGAAGTAGCCGTAGTCTTCCTCGGGCACGAAGCCCGTCGGGAGCTTGTTCAGCAGCAGGAAATCGGCCACGGCGAAGAACGCGAGAGCTGCGATTCCAATCGCCGCTTTTCGGACCAGCGCGCGACTCAGGCGAACGTAGCCGTCGGTCGCGGCAGCCAGACCGCGGCTGAATAGCGCAAAGAAGCGCCGCGAGACGCCTGAGGTCAGGGCGCCGGGCCGCAGCAGCATGGCGGACAGCGCGGGGGTGAGCGTCAGGGCGTTGAACGCGGAAATCATCATCGAGATCGCGATGGTGACGGCGAACTGCTTGTTCAGCCGTCCCTGGATGCCGCCCGTCAGGCCGATTGGAACAAATACCGCGGCGAGAATCAGCGCGATGCTCACGACCGGACCGGCCACCTCTTCCATCGCCTGAAGCGTCGCGTCACGCGGCGACAATCCCAGCTCGATGTGGTGCTGAACGGCTTCCACGACGACGATCGCATCGTCCACGACCAATCCAACCGCGAGGACGAGGCCGAACAGCGACAGCGTGTTGATCGAAAACCCCAGCAACGGAAATGCCGCGAACGTGCCGACGAGCGATACGGGCACTGCCAGCATCGGGATCAGGGTCGCGCGCCAGCTCTGGAGGAAGAGGAAGACGACCAGCATGACCAGCGCTATGGCTTCAGCGAGTGTCTTGACAATCTCCCGGATACCCTCGACCACCGGGACGCTCGTGTCGAACGCATAGGCATACTCAACGTCGTCTGGAAAGCTCTGTCGTTGTGTTGCCAGTACGCGCTTGATTGCGGCGGCCAATGCCACCGCGTTTGAGCCTGGAGCTTGAAACACGGCAAAGATGCAGCTTGGGTCGCCGTTGTATCGCCCGGCCTGGCGGTAATTCAACCCGCCCAATTCGACCCGTGCCACGTCCTGCATGCGAACCACCGAGCCGTCAGGATTGGCCCGCACCACGATGCGTCCGAACTCTTCGGCTGTCTCCAATCGTCCTTGCGTACGCACCGTGAAGGTGGTTTCCTGGGAAGCGGCTGCCGGCGATGCGCCGAGCTGGCCAGCTGGATTGACCGTGCTCTGTTGCTTGATCGCGTTCGAGAGATCGAGAACCGTCAAACCCAGCTTCGCAACGAGATCCGGCTTCACCCATATGCGCATCGCATAGTCGGCGCCTCCGAAGATGAGCACTTGACCCACGCCGGGCACCCGCAGCAACGAGTCGACGATGCTGATTCGCGCGTAGTTGGCGAGGAAGAGCGTATCGTGCGAGTGCCTGGGTGAGAAGAGCGCAGCGGCGAATAGCGGCAGCCCGGTCGATTGCCGGATCGTCGAGCCGAACTGCGTGACTTCGGGCGGGAGGTTGGCCTGGGCTTCCGCCAGCCGGTTCTGGACGTTGACCTGGTCGGTGTTGACGTCACTGTCTGTATCGAATGTGATCGTGAGCTGTGTCGTATTGTCATTGGCATTCGTCGACTGCATGTACAACATCTTGTCGACGCCGTTCATCTGCTGTTCGATCGGGGTAGCCACCGCCTGTTCCATCGTGATCGCATCAGCGCCTGGATAGGTCGTGGTGACGATGATCTGCGGCGGGACGATTTCCGGGAACTGCGACTGTGGGAGACCGCGCATCGAGACCACGCCCACAACCACGGTGATAATCGCGATGACCATCGCGACGATCGGCCGATCGATGAAGAACCTGAACACGAGGCTAACCCTCGGTCTGCCTGAACGGCTTGGGCGATACGACGGTCCCCTCTCTGACCGCCGGTGGCGCGCCTACGATCACCCGCTCACCAGCCTTCAGGCCGGCTTTGACGATCTGAAGATTGCCGACGCGATCGCCAACGGTGATGGAGCGGACGGCGACCTGATTGCCGGGGCCCAGGACTCGTATCTGATAGCCGCCTTGAAGGTCGGCGACGGCGCGCTGCGGAACGACCAGCGCATGATCGTCGGTGCGGGTAACGCCGCGGACGCGCCCGTATTGACCCGGCCGCAGCACGTTGCCCGGATTCGCAAATGCCGCCACCAGCCGGATGGTCCCGGTGCCTCGGTCCACTTCACGGTCGGCCGCGACGAACCTGCCCTTGTACGCATAGGGACGGCCGTCACTCAGCGTGAGCGAGAGCCCCGCGCGCGCATCCCACGGCTCTCCATCCCCGCGACGCGGTCCGTTGAGTGACTCCGCCATTTGCAGGTACTCGGACTCGCTCACCGCGAAGTACGCTTTGATCGGCGACACCTGCGACACCGTCGTCAGGAGCGTGGCCGGCCCGACGAGGTCGCCGATCTGCGCGGTCGCGATCGCCGCGATCCCATCGATGAGCGAGGTCACCCTGGTAAATCCCACGCTCAGCTCCGCGGTCTCGACCCCGGCCCTGAGCGATTGCGCGTTGGCCTGAGCGGCGCGGAAGGCTTGAATCTCCGTATCGAGCTGGCCTTGCGCGATCGCCCGTTGTTCGGCGAGCGGGGTGTCGCGTTCGACATCGCGAGCGCTCCTGGCCAGCTGTGCCTCCGCCTGTGCCAGCTGCGCCCGCGCCTGGTCCAGCGCCGCGTTGAAGGGGCGCGGATCGATTTCGAACAGGACCTCTCCCTTGCGCACCGCCGCGCCTTCCCGGTAGTCGCGCTTGATGAGATAGCCGCTGACCTGCGGACGGATTTGCGCGTTCACGTATCCGTCGAGGGTCGCGATCCATTCAGAGGAGATCATCACGCTCTGCTCGGCCACGGTCGCGACTTCCACCTCGAGCGCGGGCGCAGCCCCCGGTCCGGCCGCCTTACCGCCTCCACACCCGGCGAGCGCCAGCAGGAGTCCTGCAGCGGCCGGCATCCGAAGGCTCACGCACCACCTTTGTAGGTGAACGTCAACGGCTTCGTCTCGCCGGCGGCCACGGAGACCGTTTGGACCTGCGCACCGTACTTCTCGTGCCACGCCTGGATTTGAAATGTGCCTGCGGGCAGACCGCCCAGCTCGACGGTCCCCTGACCGTTCGAGACGCCAAAGAATGGGTGAGCGAACGTGGCGATGTAGGCGGACATCCACGGGTGGACATCGCACTTGACGTGGAAGACGGGTTCAACCTTCTGGAAGAATCTCGTTTGCTTCATCCCCTGGACCGGCATGCCGATGTTGAATCCGGCGTTGATCACCGGCATCGGGTGGATGTTGTGGAGTGTCGCATCGCTGTTGAGAATCACCAGGGGCTGCCCGGCTCTCATCCCCATGACGTGCGGGATGTAGACGCATCCCTTTTGATCCAGCGTCACCGGCGTCTGAGGGACGGCGTACGTGCCCGTCGCGCCATCCTTCACGAAGACCAGCGCGTCTATCAGCGCGCCGTCCGCTCCAACTTCAACCGTCTGACTGAGCAACGGCTCCGCCTGATGGACTTTCGCGCAGTACGGGTCGGCACTCGTCTGGATCTTTGCTCGCGCCGGAGCCGAACCGGTGAGCACGACCTTCACGACCACCCGGGCGCTGCCCGTCGGTCCCTGAGAGGCGGCGGCGGACGCCCGCGTTCCGTTGGAGATCGAAATGTAGGCGAACAGCGCCATTGCCGTTGCAACAAGAGTGGTGACCGATATTCGCTTCATGGCTTCTCCTTCTGGACGCTGCCGGCGCCTGGGCGGGTCACCGCAAGGCTTTGGATGTAGTGCACCAGATCCCAGGCCTCGTCCGGTGCGATGCTTTCGGAAAACGAGGGCATCGGTGTGCCGTTCAGGCCCGTCATGAACACGCGATACAGGTCGGCGCCTGTGGTCCCACCCTTCATGTGGCCCTTGGTCAAATCAAACGGCAGGATCGGGTTGCCCCAGTCGTCGGTCTCGGTCTTTGCGGCAGGCCCATCGCCGGCTCCGCCGTCGCCGTGACATTGCGCACAGTTCTGTTTCTCGTACACCGTGCGGCCCTTGGCGACAGACTCCGGTGTGTGCGCCGGCTCGGGCGCGATCTGGAGCGGCATTGCCGCCTCGTCGCTCTTCCAGCGAGGCGAGAACGTCTGGATGTAGGCGATCACATCGCGCCTGGCTCGTTCGCTGAGAGGGAAGAACGACGGCATCGCCGTCCAATACACTCCGTTACGAATCGTGTGCTCGAGGTCAGAGACCAGCGGCAGAGAGCCGGAGGGAGTCGATCGCCACTTGAAGGTTCCCTGGCGGAAATCTCGCGGTTTGGGAACCGTGTAGGGCGCAAACTCACCGGCGCCATCGCCACGCTCTCCGTGACACGTGATGCAGTACCGCCGGTATACATCCGCGCCCCGTCCTGGGTTGCCGGGACGTTCTTGCGCCAACACCGGCAGTGTGCTCAAGGACGTGCACAACAACCATCCAATCGACAATGGCTTCGTCAGTTCAGAGAACATAGACCCTCACTCACGACGCTTCGGCGTCAGAACGCGAACGTGATCCCGGTCCACAGCGAGTGATGGCTCAGGTTCGAACCGTCCGGCGCACCTTGTTTGGTCTGACTCAGGGAATAGTTCACGACCAGCGCGTACTCGGCCCGCGTCGTGTACTCAAAGGTGTGTTTGACGCCGACGCTGTAGGCCGTCTGGTTGTTGAAATCGCGGGCATGCGTCGGCAATGCCTGGTCCTGATTTCTGACAAAATCGAACCGGCCAAAGACGACGAACGGAAGCCTCGGGTTGGCGATCACCTCGAGGAAGCCGCCATTGAATACGCCGTCCCGGACTCCGCCCGGGATCAACGCTTTGTCATCGCGGCCCTGCAGCAACGTGACGACCGCGTGGACCGGCAATGCATCCGGACCAAACCACGCGTGCACCTCGCCGCCGTATTTCGTAGATGCCTTTCGCTCCGACGTCATGGCGTTCCCGCCGGGTACCCCGACCGGCCATGACGCATACGACGCGAACCCTCCCACCTCGATGGCGCTCAACGGCCCTTGATCCGGCGAGAACTCGTGCGTGACATGGCCGGACACGCCTGGCGTGCTGAATTTGGTGTTCTTCTCCGGCGAGCCAGTCACGTTGAAAACCGATACGGAGTAGCGCGAGCGGCTGCCGCGGTTATGGCCCATGAACTCCACGCCGAGGTTGTTGCCACCCATGTCAAATTTCGAGACTGAGCCGGGACTGTGATAGCTGTACGCGCCCAGCCCCACGCCGGTAAGGTCCAGATCTCGAACGCGAGAGACAGGCAGATCAGGTTCGGTGTTCCCGGCTCGCACGTTCAGCCACGAACTGTCGAAGAGGTCGTTGATGCGAAACTCGGCAGTCGGAAAACCCAGCGTCAGACCGTTGATGGAAGCCACCGGAATGACCAGATATGAAGCGTGTGCTCCGAGCGTGCCAATGGCGCCCAGCACCGACACTCCGGCTTGAAATTGTCCGGTGCGCTGGAGTGTGGTGCCGGTCGGGCTCGTATGTGATTTGACAAGGTCGAATCCGAAGTGCGGCTGCCCTTCAACGTAGATCGGCCAGTACGCCGGGTCGGTCATGCTCGGCTCGTCTTTTCCGAGGTTCATGCGATACCCGTTGTCTCTGAACGCACGACCGAAGTCATTCAATACCGGCCAGGCCTCATGACAGACAGTGCAGCGGACGCCATACTTGCGAGCAAAGGCCGGCACGGCCGCCGCAGGACGTGGAATGGCCACCATCATGGTTACGATCCAGAGGGACAGAACGGCGATGTGTCGCATGATCGTTCTCCTTGTAACCTTCGTCTCATCGAAGCGTCCGCAGGAACTTCACGAGCTGGTCGCTGACCTGGGCAGAGGCTTCGTGTTGTACCCAGTGGCCCACATTGTCGATCTCGAGGTTCCCCACGAGACCGGGAAGACCGGCGCGGAGTTGTTCGAAGGGTGGGTAGAGTGCCCCCAAGCCGTCCGTCTTTCCCGTCATGTAAAAGGAAGGTTGGGTGATCTTCGCGCCTTTCCAGGCGCCGGACAGATAGAAATACGGTTCGGCAGCGCGGTAGTAGTTCAGGCCGCCATGAAAGCCGGTGCGTTGGAATTCAGCGATGTTATGGCTAACGTAATCAGGCTCCGCCCATGACGGCAATGGCCCGGGAGCTGGACGATGAAGGCTTCGTGCAGGATCCATCGGGTTCCACCGTGTGCTGGCCGGCGCAGAACCCGATGCCCAGAACAGAATTCCTGGAATCGTAACGGAGGCGTTGGCCCAGATGCGATCGGCCTCCGGCTTCATCTGTTCGAACATGTAGAAATCATTTTGGTGGCCGGACTTTCGCATGCGCTCGAAGACGCTGACATCCCCACGCGGAACGTAAGGAACGCTGAGACCGAATACCGCCTTGAATCTGTCAGGACGCATCAGCGTGGCGTTCCATGCATGAGCTGCGCCCCAGTCATGGCCCACAACAACAGCGCTCGCGATATTCAACGCATCGAGCAAACCGACGAGATCGCCGGCCGTATGTAACGGCGTGTACAGGGTTGCGTCCGCAGGAGCCGAGCTGCGTCCATAGCCGCGCATATCGGGAGCAATCGCTCGATATCCCGTTGACGCGATGGCGTTCATCTGTCGGCGCCAGGTATAAGACGTGTCCGGAAACCCGTGGCAGAAAAGAACGGCTGGCCCTTCGCCTTGCTCAGTCACGTGCAAGGAGATGCCATTCGCTGCGATGTCGTATTCCTTGAGAGATGCCGGAGCAGTTCGACCTAGCAGGAGGCTCGCACCAACAGCGGTCCCACCTGCGAGGAAGACGCGGCGACTCATAAGGTTTGCCTTCACGGTGTCGGGGGCCTTTCGCTAATCCTTTTCTCTCTCCATCCATTCGCGGAGATAGGGAGTGCAGTTCTCGAGCGTCGCGCCGTCCGCTTCGCAACGACTGAAGAACCGCATGGCCTCCCGATCGACCAGGGTGACGTCTTTGAGATCGACAACGATGTCGCGGTAGTTCGGGAGCAGGTCAAAGAGTCTCCTCAACTCGGCTATCGCCTGTGTTTCGATGCGGCCACTCAAAATGAAAACGCTGAATCTCCCTCGAGTGGCGGTCTCAATCCTGAAGACCACCCATAAGGAACTGCAAACGAACGCCCACCGGGAACTTATTGAAAACAAGAGTCGAAAGGAACGATCCGGCGACGTGATTCGGGCAGAATGCCGAATTTCTGGCAGTCGAAGATGGAAGAGGGGACCCTACCGGACGATGTATCTCTTTATGTTGAGCTGCTTGATTCTCGCGTCCAGCGTCGTGCGCGGCATTCCAAGCTTGGCGGCCGCGCCATTTCGCCCGGCAACTTTTCCGTTGCTGTCCGCCAAAGCCTTCTCGATCATTTTCTTTTCGTAACTCTGGAGGATGTCGGTCAGAGCGCCCGGCTTTGGAAGATCCGGCATCCGGCCCGAGAGCCACGCCGGGTCGACAGAGAACGTGTCGCCATTGCAGAGGATCACCGAACGCTCAACAATGTTCTGCAACTCACGGATATTCCCCGGCCAGTGATAGGACTGGCATAACGCCAGGGTATTTTTGTCGATCTTGTTGATCTGCTTCCTGGCCTTGGCCGCATAGCGTTTGACGAAGTACTCGACCAGCATCGGGATGTCCTCCTTCCGCTGTCGGAGGGGCGGCACATCGATCGGAAACACATTCAGCCGGTAGAAGAGGTCGGCGCGAAATGTTCCTGCAGCAATGGCTGCCGGCAAATCGCGGTTGGTGGCCGCGATGATTCGAACATCGATGGGGATGGCGCGATTGCCCCCCACGCGTTCAAATTGGCGCTCCTGCAGCACTCGAAGCAACGTAATCTGAGTTTCCGCGGGAAGCTCCCCGATCTCATCGAGAAAAATCGTGCCGGAGTCCGCCAGCTCGAAACGGCCCTGCCGGCGCTGCAGGGCACCCGTGAACGCTCCCTTCTCGTGGCCGAACAATTCCGAGGCAATGAGCGCAGAGGGAATCGAGGCGCAATTCACGCCGAGAAAAGCGTGGCCGGCACGATCCGACCGCTTGTGAATGGCGCGCGCAATCAATTCCTTGCCGGTGCCGGTTTCGCCCGTGATCAGCACCGTCGAATTGGTGGGAGCGACGTTCACGACGCCGGACAGGACGGTTTTCAAGGCGGACGCGGAGCCCACGATCTCCTCGAACATGAAGGCCTGATCGAGTTGCTCGCGCAACGCGACGTTCTCCTGCCGGGTTCTGTCCTCCGCGTGCTTGCGTTCCTCGATATCGGTACCGGTCGCATACCAGCGGATGACCTTGCCGCGTTCGTCGAGCAGCGGCTTATACAGGATGAGGAACCATCGGAATTCGCCATCCCTGCGGCGGACTCGCCGTTCGTACTGGAATGGGACCCCTCGCGCGATCGCCGCTGCGCGGAAGTCGCGCAACCTCTCGGAATCCTCGGGATGAAAGACCTCGCCAAAGCGATCCGATCGCACTTCTTCTTTCGTCAGGCCGGTGTACTCCAGCACCGCCTGATTCGCGTATTGAAATTCTCCGTCAGCCCCGATCGCGATGGTGAGCTGGGGCAGGACGTCGATGATCGTTCGAAGCTCAGCTTCGCTCTTGGCTATTTCGTCGAACGCCTGTTCTAATTCATCCCTGGCCTGCCGGTGTTCAGTCACATCCATCACGGCCCCTAGAAATTCGAGCCCGCCCGAGCCATCTTGCACCGCATGAGCCACGACGTGGACGTGCTTGACTGACTGGTCCGGCAATAGCAGGCGATATTCCAGGTCGCAATCCTTACCCTGATTGGTTGCACGAGCGACTCGCTCCTGAACCATGGCCTTGTCTTCCGGATGAACGCGTTGGAGGATTGCCTCCACGGAGGGCTCGGTCGCGCGGTCGTATCCAAAGATTCGAAAGGTCTCTTCCGACCAGCGCATGTCCAGCAAGGAGGCTTTGCAACCGAAACTGCCGGTGCGGCTCAGGAGCTGCGCTTCGGCGAGGTACGCTTCACTGCGTCGCAGCTCCTCTTCTGCTTTTTTGCGCTCGTCGATATCGGTCACCAGGTTATACCAGCGGACAATGCGCCCTTCGGCATCGCGCTGCGGACGTCCTCGCAGCAGGAACCAGCGGTAGCCGCCGTCGGTCCCACGGCTGCGGTGCTCGACCTCAATCGGCTGCCCGGTTTCGATCGCGCGCCTCCAGGCGTCGACCAGGCGAGGAAGGTCATCCGGATGAAGAACGTCGCTGGTCGCCCACTTCTTCAATTCCTCGGTCGTCTTCCCGAAATACTCCAAGGTCTGGCGGTTGATGAGCTCGACCCCGCCGGCCGCGTCACAAGTAGACACAAACCCGGGAAGGCTGTCGACGATCAGGCGGAGGTCCTGTTCGCTCGCGCGAAGGGCAGCCTCGGCGCGTTTCCGGTCTTCGATGTCGGTGTTCGTTCCGAACCATCGGACAACCGCTCCATCATTGTCGAGCGACGGAGTCGCACGGAAGAGAAACCAGCGATACAGGCCGTCGAAACGGCGGAAGCGTCCTTCAATTTCAGCCGGCTGGCGAGCAGCCAGAACGGATCGCCAGTAATCCACCAGCCCGTTCAAATCATCCGGGTGCACGGCGGCGGTCCAGCCCGAATCACGCGCTTGTTCGACGGTGAGACCGGTGTAGTCGAGCCAGCGCCGGTTGAAGAAGTCGGCGGATCCGTCCGAACGGGCGGACCACGCCAGCGTGGGGATCGTGTCAAGCACGCGACGGGTGTCTTGTGCCTGCCAGGCCGCTTCGGGGCCCGGTCCTGGGTCTAACACTCAACTAGCGTAGGAGGTGTCATGCTCGTGGGATATCACATATTTCTATGATGGACGGGTCGAGCGCGCAGGCGCTAGGCTACCCGGGGATTTCGACGTGCGTGCGGCAATCTCGCAAAACCATATCGTCTATGTCGTGGACGATGACGTTCGCATGCGTGAAGCGTTGCGCGAGCTGTTCACATCGCATGACGTGCCGTCAGTCACATTCGGATCGGCCGCCGAGTACATCGAGTATACGAAGCCCGACCTGCCCGCTTGTCTCATCCTGGACGTGGAGCTGCCCGATATCAATGGCCTGGATCTCCAACGGCTGCTGCGCGACCGATACCACCCGCCGATCGTCTTCATCACGGGACACGGCGACATCCCGTCGTCAGTTCGCGCGATCAAAGACGGCGCCGTAGACTTTCTGGTGAAACCATTCAGCCAGCAGGACCTCATGGCGGCGATAGAGGTCGCGATCGCGCGGGACCGCCACGCCCGGCTGGAGAGAGCCGAGCGCGCTCGCCTGCAGCAGCGCTACTCGTCGCTCACGCCGCGCGAAAGCCAGGTGCTGCCATTGATCGTCAGCGGCCTCCTGAACAAGCAGGCGGCGGCGGAGCTCGGGATCAGCGAGGTCACGCTCCAGATTCATCGAAGCCGGATTATGCAGAAGATGGCGGCGGACTCGTTCGCCGATCTTGTTCGAATGGCCGGGCAGTTGAACATCGCACTCGAGCGCAGGAAGCCGCAATGACACGTCCGAATCCACGATCCGTGGTGGCCGTCGTTGATGATGACCATCGGACGCTGGAGTCGCTGGCAGATTTGCTGGAGGCAGCTGGCTACGATGTTCGCCTGTACTCATCGGGCAGGATGGTTTGGGAACATGGCGGGTTGTCCGATATCGATTGTTTGATTTCCGACATCGGTATGCCCGATATGAATGGCGTTGAATTGCGACGACTGGCTCTGTCGAAGCGGCCGGAGTTGCCGGTCATCCTGATTACCGGGCGTCCCGAGTTTCGGGCGCAGTACTCCTCGATCATCGAACGCGATCGTTACTTTGAAAAACCGTTCGACGGTCGCCAGCTGCTGGCAACCATCCGCACGGCTCTCGGGGGCCTCAGACCGGGTCGTCCGAGGCTAGCGGAAGAGTGAAGGCGAATGTCATTCCAGCGTCCTCGTTCGCCGTTGCCCAGACGCGGCCGCCATGCGCGTCGACGATCGAGCGGCAAATGGACAGGCCCATCCCCATGCCTGACTCTTTCGTCGTGAAGAAGGGTTCGAATATGAGCGCCGGGTCCTTGATGCCGGAACCGTGGTCACGGACCTGAATCAGGAGCTCGTCCCCTTGGCGCCGTGAACTGAGCACGAGCGACTTCGCACGATCCGTCATTCCGGCCATCGCCTCTATCGCGTTATGGACAAGGTTGATCAGCGTTTGTTGAACTTGGACGTGGTCAGCCTCAATCATCGGCAGATCGGCCTCCAGGTCCGTTTCAACCACGATGCTGCTGTCGCGAAGCTCGTCCGAAAGCACGCCGAGGACCTCGGAGACAATCTGGTTCATTTCCAGGAGCGCTTTGACGGGTGCGGCCTCCCTGAAGAGGGCGCGAATTCTCCGCACGACCTCGGCCGCGGAATGTCCGTCCCTGATGATCCGCTCAAGGGTTGCCTGAGCCCTCTCGAGATTTGGCGGATCGTGCGACAGCCATGTTTGGCACGCCTCCGCATTGGTCACGACTGACGCCAGCGGCTGGTTGATTTCATGAGCAATGGACGCAGACAGCTGGGCGACAGTTGCGATCTGCCTGGCAGCAGACAGCTTTCGCCGGGTGCTGCGCAGAATTTCCTCCATCTCCCGGTTGTCGTTGATATCAAAGCTGACCGAATACCAGCAGACCACGCGACCGTCCGGCTCGAGCAGCGGCGCGTTTCGCTGGTAGAACCACCGGTACTCTCCGTCGGCCCGCCGCGCCCGATACGTGTCTTCCCACGCCTCTCCCGTTTTCAGGGCGTGACGCCATTTCCGCCATCGAGCGTATCGATCGTCAGGATGGACGACGCGGAATCCTAGCTGCCCCACCTCCAGACCGAAAAAATCGACCACGCGCCGGTTCACGTACTCCAGCGCGCCTTCGGCTGTCGAGCGCGCGACCTGAGCAGGGATCGTCTCCACGAGCAGCCGGAGGTGCTGTTCACTCTGGCGAAGGGCTTCTTCCGCGCGCTTCCGCTCATCGATATCCGTTTGCAGGACGCACCAACGCAGGATGCGTCCTTCCGCGTTTCGAACAGGGAGACCTTGGACGTGGAACCACCGGTAGACGCCATCCGCGCCCCGTTGGCGGAGTTCAACGTCATACGGCTTCCCGCTTTCGACTGACCGCCTCCAGACCGGAATCACCCCGGGAAGGTCGTCCGGGTGAACCGCGTCCGTGCTCGCCCAGCCCTTCAGTTCTTCGAGTGTCTTGCCGAAGTAGTCCAGGACCTGGCGGTTGACGAATTCGACCTCTCCATCAGACGTCAGGACCGCAACGAGGGCGGAAATCCCGTCGACGATCTGGCGAAACGTGAGCTCGTTCTCCACTGGGCCTTTTGACGGCGCCTTCTCGGCGCCGCGGATGGCTAGTGTACGCCGAACCGCAACAAGACTCCGGCGGAAGCTGTCCCGCGTTTATCGCTGTCCATGATGGCCGCCCGGGTGCTGCCGTTCATTTCGACGAGTATGGCGTTCCAGAACTCAGTGGGCCGGCGACGGGCGTTTCAAAGCGCTCCAGTGGGATTCCCCGCGATCAACTGGCTCGCAGACGGTCGGCTCGCTGGATCGCCATCGCCCACCCTGGATACTTCAATGATGACCGAGGTGACCACAGGTTTGGCCAGGAGCCATGCGAGCGAGAGACGTGCCGGACTACATCCATGTATCCGCTTGCGGACGCTGCGAGGCCGTCAGGCGATCGCAAGGCTATAGCGGCCCGCATCATCACGTTTAAGCAGCCGGGATTCCACCAACCGCTCGAGCACGGCGCAGCAGTCAACCGGTGATAGATCGAACAGGCGTGTCACTTGTGACTCGGTCAAGCGCATGCCCGGCATCTCTCGGAATTCCGCGGCGACGCGCCTCATGATCGACGCCATGCGCACGTCTCCTTTCGTACCCGCCATCACTTCACGGTCTCCTCACCGGTTTTCAGACTGGATCGCTGCAACCGTGGATCGATCCGGCGGGCGCCGTCGGACCACAGCATCGTGTCCGTCTGAACCAATGCCTCGACTTCGATCGCCGTAAGTTCCCACCCTTGCTCGATCAGACCAGCAAGCGTCGGTTCCGGCAGATCGGCAAATTGCAGCCGGAATTCCTCATCGGTGATAAGACGGCCTATGACTCGTTCGACGATTCGTTGTGACATGGCGTCTCACGATCATGCGCAACCGGCGTGCCGACCTTCCCTTTGCCACGAAGGTGGCAATTCGCCGCAAAGATGCCTCAATCGACGTTCCGGCGGCGATTGGCGTGTGCGTACGGATAGACAGGCTGTATATGGCTGTGCAGCGGGCAGGTGGGTGGGAGGAGAGAGTGGATCTACGTATCCGACGGTGTCAACAGACCGAGCTTTCGGAGGCGGGTGTACAACTGAATGCGCGTGATGCCCAGCCGTCTCGCCGCCTCGGCCTTGTTCCCATGCGTCTCGCGCATCACCCGCTCGATCGCGTGGCGCTCAAGCGCATGCAAATCGGTCGGCAGCGCCGGTGGCGCGCTGTCCAACCCCTGGTCTCCGCCGCGCACGCCGGCGCGGAGAGGTGCAAGTGAGAGGTGCTGCGCCGCAATGAGTCCGCCTTGACAGAGAATCGCCGCGCGTTCGAGCGCATTGCGCAACTCCCGGACGTTGCCCGGCCAGTCGTACGCCAGCAAGGCCTGCTTCGCCTCCGGCGTCAGACCGGCGGGAGGGCGCCCGAACGATTGAGCGATGTCACCGAGAAAGGCCTCCGCCAGCGGCAGGAGGTCGCTTTTCCGGTCCCGCAACGGTGGCACGCGGATCTCGAAGACCTGGAGGCGATAATACAGATCGTTGCGGAAGTCTCCGCGCTCGACTCCTTTCCGCAGGTCGCGATTCGTCGCCGCGATGACGCGCACATTCGCCTTCAGCACCCGGGTCCCTCCCAGGCGCTGAAATTCGCGCTCTTGGAGGACACGCAGGAATTTCGCCTGTGCGGATGAGCTCATTTCGCTCACTTCGTCGAGCAACAAGACGCCCCCAGACGCCAGTTCAATCTGGCCGGGCTTGGCCTGGAGCGCGCCCGTGAACGCGCCGCGCTCGTGGCCAAACAACTCGGATTCCAGCAGTTGCTCGGGGAGCGCGGCACAATTGATCGCGACGAACGGGCCCTTCCTGCGCGGGGACGCGCGATGAATCAGCCGCGCGACGACCTCCTTCCCCGTGCCGGATTCCCCTTGCAGGAGGACGGTCGTGTCGGTGTCCGCCACTTGCATCGCATGCTTCAGCACGGCCTTCCACTCCGCGGAGTCTCCGATCGCGCGACCCACGCCGGACTTCACATCGAGCTCTTCGGTGAGCACTTGAACACGCGCCTCCAGGCGTTCCTCGCGAGCGCGTGCTTCCGCCATGCGCCGCTCGGCCGCGGCCAGTTGTTCATGCGAGACCGCCAATGCGACGTAGTCGGCAATCCGCCGGGCAAGGGGAACATCGTTCTGAGAAAACGCGCACGCGCGCTTGGAGTGAAACGCGAGCCACATGCCCTGCTCGCGAGCGAACGTGTGAATCGCGAGCGATGACCGAAAGCCCGCCGCTACGATACGGTCGCGAAAATCGGGAGGATCGATCACGGGCACACGCTCTGTGCTGAAATCTCGAAGGATGACAACCTCCTGCTCACGAGGCACCGCGTGCAGGAGACGGGCGTATTCCGGAAACGCGTCGTTTGAACGAGCTTCCAGGACAATCGATCCATCGTGATCATGAAAGGACAGCCCCATGTGATCGTGCGGTAAGACCCAGCCTACGATCTCCGACACGCGAGGAAAGACACGCCGGATATCGAGCACGCTCGCAATAGTGCGCAGCAACTCCACCGAGCTCTCGAGATTGATTGCCCGTTCGCGCTCCAGCGTCGCGACATGCGCCTGCCGCCCGAGACGCTCACGCGACAACGCCAGAGCGATGTAGTCGACCAGACGCGTCGTCAGGGTCAGCTCGCGTTCGGCGTAGGCGTCAGGACGACGTGACAGCAACTCCAGCAAGCCACTTGGGCGCGCATCAATCAGGATCGGTACCCGCAGCCCCGACTGAAATCCTCTCTGGCGATCCTGCTCGTCGACAAAGAGGCGTGGAGCTGCCGGGGCGTCGGGGGGCGCGTCTTCGCTGCGAGTCCGCCCCTCGGCGCCGTCCGGGCTGACGTAGTGCTCGTATTCGCCTGCATCGTCGTTCAGCAGCGCGAGCCGTGCCTCGTCGTGCGGGACAATCCGGCCGGCGATCTCGCCGAGACGCGGGAAGCTCTGACGGACGTCGGCGGCCGCCGCCAGCGTCGACAAGAGCTCATGAAACGCGTCGATCATCCTCAACACCCCGTCAGGTCCCGATATTACTCGCTTCAGAGCCGTCTCGCGCGGTACAAGCCGTGATGGCCTGATGGATTCGACTGCGCAGCCTCGTGCGTATCCGGAGACAGATTGAATACGGCTACGCACCGCATGGGCACGAATGCCGTCTCATCTGGCACGGCATCCTCTTTGCCTTCTCGGCTCTGAGATGCTCGGGGCAGGCGATCCGTGATCACGCTCACACGCATTCTCGTCGCGACAGATTTCAGCGAGGCGTCCAACGCGGCGCTGCTGTACGGCCGCGAGCTGGCGCGCTCATTTGGAGCGCGGTTGGACCTCTTGCATGTGGTGCCCAATCTGGCGAAGTACTACGCCGCAGAGGCGTACACCGCGGCATACCCGGAGATTGAGGAGGGCATGGAGGAGGCGGCCCGGCGCGACATCGACAGGCTCCTGACCGATGAAGATTACCGCCGTGGCGCCCGCGCGATCCTGAGAACGCTTCAGCTGCCGGCCGACGCCATTGTCCAACACGCGCGCGACGAGAAGATCGACCTCATCGTCATCGGCACGCACGGGCGAGGTGGGGTGAAGCACCTGTTAGTGGGCAGCGTGGCCGAGCATGTCGTGCGCACCGCGCCGTGCCCCGTCTTGACGGTGCGTCATCCGGAACACGAGTTCGTGTCGGTCGAGGCACCCAGCGCCATCAGCGTGTCACAGGCGCAAGCCGCCGCAGCTCATCGAAGAAGTTGAATATCAGCGTCACGTGCGTCGGGCCGGCCGTCGCCTCGGTGAGCGGCGCCGTCGCCACGCGCTCGCCGTCCGGATGCAGATCGAAGCTGACCCCGATGTTCGGCCGGACCTGGATCGGCGTTTCGCTCCAGATGCGTGGCTTCTCGGCCTGAAACGCGTCGCCGGTGGCCGTGTACTGCACTCCCATGATCCGCCCGTCGGGTGCCAGGTAGAGCAGCTCATGACGCACGCGAGACCAGACGGCCGAGGTCCCACCGGCGGTGGAGATCTGCCACTTGCCCCCAGGTCCGGGAAACGGGCGGACGTAGATCTCGAAGGCGCCCGACTCGTCCGATTCATAGGCCAGCCACCGCCCGTCCGGCGAGAAGCGCGGCTGCTGCTCCGTGAACGGCCCACCCAGAAACACGGTTGGCGTCCCGGGTTTCCACCCGCTCGCCTCGTCGCCCTCGATCGGCATGACCAGCAGATCGGGCCCCGTCTGCGGCCGGGTTTCAGAAAACGCGAGCACGCGACCGCTCGGGTGCCACGACCCGGAGTACTGTGGGTTCGGGCTGGTCGTCAGCCGCGTGGCGTCCCCGCTGCCATCCGCCCGCTGCCAATAGAGGTTCGTCACCGTGCCGCCCCGCGAGGCGGCGTACACCAGCCGCCGGCCATCCGGCGTCCAGACCGGATTCCGATTCACGCCAGGATCAAGCGTGAACCGCGTCAGCGCATCGCGCGCCGTATCGTACGTCCACACGTCCGTGTTCGCCGTGTCCGTGAGCGAGAAGGCCAGCCGGCGACCGTCCGGCGAGATCTGCACGCCGTTCCAGGTGGCGGGCGTGGCTCTGATGGGCGTCGTCTTGCCGTCGCGTGTGAGCCACTCGAGCGGCGCCGCCGACCCGTACTCGCCGCCCGGGAGGTACACTAGTGTGCCGGTGTCCGACACCTCCACCTGCGCGTTGCCGCTGTTGTTACTGCTCACCACGCCTGGTACCACCGGCACGGCCGGCCCGGCCACAGCGAGCGTGGCGAGATCGAACGGCGCGGCAAACAGCGTTCCGTCGTGCACCCAAGTCAGATGGCCGCTGGGGAGATAGCGGCCGAAGAACGCGGCGCGCTGGACGATATGCGGTGTGCCCGCGGGCAAAGGCTGCACGGCGAGCCAGGCGTTCGTGTAGTCGCCTGCCCCCGAACTTACCGTATACAGGACGGCCCGCCCGCCTGGCAGCACCTGCGGCCACCGGTGTGTCGCTTCCCCTTGGGCAGGCGTCGTCAGGCGTTCGGGGGTCCCGCCTGCCGCCGGCACGCTCCACAGGCCGCTGATTCCGATGATTCCGCTCGTTGGCGTAAAGATAATCGTCCCGTCCTCGGCCCAGCTCCCGCCGCGGGCGGCCGGCGCGTCGGCGAGTGTGACCGGCGCGCCACCGGTGACCGCAATCTTCTTGAGCTTGCCGACACCAAAAAAGCCGAGCCAGTGGCCATCCGGCGAAAAGAATGGGCCTGCGGCGTTTTCGGTGCCCGCCAGCGGCGTGGCGTTCAACTGGTCGAGGCGCCGGAGGTAGAGGCGGGGCGCGCCGCCGCCGTGCGGCTGCGCAACGAAGGCAAGTTGGGTCCCGTCAGGCGACATCACGGCCGCGGCACCTGTCGGCACCGTGGCGTTAGCCGCGAGGACGAGCGAGGCGTCGGCGCCGAGTTCGGCACTCACGTGCAGTGACGCGGCCGCTGGCAGCGCTACGCGGCCGGTTTGCGGGGCTGGCGCGCGACGGAAATAGAGAAAAAAGGCAACAGCAGAAACGCCGATTAGAAGCGCGAGGAGAGCAATTTCCAATCTCCCAGCCCTGGGTCCGACAGGGCGTGCCGCGTGTGCAAGGGCCGTTGAAGGCGCGATAGTATCTTCGATCTGAAGACGTACGTCGCCGATGTCGCGGAACCGAGCTTTCGGATCCTTTTCGAGGCAACGTTTGAGCACCTGACGAACGCTCGAGGGCGTCGACGCGGGGAGCGCGTGCCAATCGGGCTGGCGTTCCAGGACGCCCGCGATCGTGTCGGATATCGTCTCGCCCGGAAACACCGGCCGGCCGGCAAGCATCTCGTACAGCACGCAGCCAAACGCCCAGATGTCGCTGCGCTTGTCGACCGGCTTGCCGCGCGCCTGCTCGGGGCTCAGGTATGCGGCGGTGCCGAGAATCATGCCGTCGCGCGTGCCGCCGACTGAGAGAGTAGTCGACTGCGAGCAATCGATCGCGCCATCCCCCACCGCGGCTTTGGCCAGGCCGAAATCGAGGACCTTCACCGTCCCATCGGGCGTAATCTTGATGTTGGCCGGCTTCAGATCGCGATGGATGATCCCCTTCAAGTGCGCCGCATCGAGCGCGTCAGCGATCTGGCGGGCGATGGCAAGCGCTTCCGCCGGCGCCAGGCTTCGGGCTCCGGAGGTGCCGATGAGTTCCGCGAGGGTGACGCCGTCGACCAATTCGAGCACGAGCGCGCGAAGGCCGTCGGCCTCTTCCAGCCCGTAGATCGCACCGATGTGCGGATGGTTTAGCGTCGCCAGCATGCGCGCTTCACGCTCGAACCGCGCGAGCCGGTCGTGTTCCGCCGTGAACATCGCCGGCAGCACTTTGATCGCGACATCGCGCCCGAGCCGCGTGTCGCGGGCCCGATAGACCTCGCCCATCCCACCGCGACCGATCAGTGCCTGGACCTCATAGACGCCGAGTCGCTGCCCCACGTGCACCGAGGGTGTGTCGTCGCCTGCCGCCAACTCGCCCGACTCAAGAAACTTTTCAACGGAGACCGGTTGATCGAGCAGCGACTGAACCTCGTCGAGCAACGCACGATCGCCATCGCAGACATCGCGCAGAAATGCCGCACGCGCACTCGCAGGGCGTTCGAGCGCGGCGTGATAAAGGTCCTTGATTCGGTCCCAGCGCGCGTTACTCATGTTTAGGTCGTCGTTCTGGTGTTCATCTCGCGCATCAGCCAGGCCCGCGCCATCTTCCAGTCGCGCATCACCGTCTCGCTTGAAATACCCAACACCGCTGCGGTCTCCGCCACGCTCAGGCCGCCGAAAAAGCGCAGTTCGATGACGCGGCTTTGTCGTTCGTCCAGGTCGGCCAGGGCGTGCAGGGCATCGTCCAGACCCACCACGTCGAGGCCTTTCCTATCCGTGACGGCGAGTTCCTCGGAGAACGACACTCTCACAGCTCCACCGCCACGTTTCTGATAACCACGGGCCCGCGCCGAGTCGACCAGGACGCGTCGCATCAGTCGCGCCGCCATCGCGAGAAAGTGCGCCCGGTTCTGCCGGTTCATCTGCTGGACATCCACCAGTCGCACGTACGCCTCGTTCACCAGCGCCGTCGCCTGCAAGCTGTGGTCAGGCGGCTGACCGCGCATGCAGCGCCGCGCGATGCGCTGCAATTCGGCGTGGACGAGCGGGGTCAGACGGGCGAGCGCCGCCTCGTCCCCTTCTCTCCACGCCAGCAGTAGTTGGGTGACGCCGGTCTCTGATGCCTGAATGCGGGGCATTCTACGCCCGTTTTTTACCCCATGACAGTTTTCGCGGCCGTTTCCCGTCTCTCGCCACAGAGGGGGAAACGAGATGGCAACAAGAGCTTGCCCGGTCGTGGTCGCGATAGGACTGGTGGCGGCGTTGGCGTGTGTCCAGACGGTGGCCGCCCAGAATGTGCGCCTGACGGTGAAGGTTCGCAATGATGCCGACGTGCAGACGGACGTACTCGACGCGGCGAAAACGGCGGTCGCGGACATCTACTGCAAGGCCGGAATCGCGCTCACGTTCGTGGACGGCCACGAGGATATTCGAGTAGTGCTGTTGTCTCGCCACACCTCCGGCAACATGCACCAGATTTCCGACGCGATCGGCTTCGCTCCAGGCAGCGAGACGGAGCGAGGGCGTCTCGCATACGTCCTGAAGCCGCGCGTGGACAGGATCGCGGACGGCTACGGCGTACCTCGACAGGTCGTGCTGGCAACCGCGATCTCGCACGAGATCGGTCACCTTTTAATGTTCCACGCGCACTCGGCAACCGGCATCATGCGGCCGGACTGGACTCAGTCTGATTTCCGCAGCGCGGTGCACGGCAAACTGCTGTTCACGCCCGAACAGGGCGCGGCGATGCGCGCGCGGCTCGTCGGCGCCGACGCGACCGTGGCCCTGAGCGCCATGCCACGGTAGGCGCGAGAGGTAGGGCACCTCGCGAACCGATGAGGTACCCATCCAGCTCGTTGGTTTCTGCTGGGGTCGTTCGCTCTAGCAGGCCGATGAAAAAGTGACTCGCGACAGCATGTCTATCTCCATGTGCACTCCGCGGTGGCCCACTGATCGGCGGAGTGACTCGCCACGGTCACGCGGGCCTCGCGAGCAGTGTCCTCAGGCGGACCAAGTTGTACG
>DASZHO010000036.1:0-2542 GCA_035937795.1 Vicinamibacterales bacterium
TCCTGGTACATGGCGACACGCTTGCGGGTCCTCAGCTCGTCGGTCGCGACGAAACTCCTGATCGGTACGACAGGACTGGCGCTGTTTCTGTATCTGATCCTGCATATCGGCGGGAATCTGATGGTGTTCCTCGGCCCCGACACCTTCAATCAGTATTCCCACATGCTGCTCAGCAATCCACTCATCGTCCCGATCGAAGTCGGTCTCCTGCTGATCTTCCTGCTGCACGTCTACAAGACCGTGACGATGTATCTGGCCAACCAGCGGGCGCGGCCGACGGGCTACGCGATGAAGAAGCCGGCCGGGCCGCCGAGCCGCAAGACGCTCGCCTCGTCGACGATGATCATCTCGGGATTGTGGCTGTTCCTCTTCATCATCATCCACGTGAGGACCTTCAAGTTCGGCACCGAGTACGAGCGCGCCGGAGTGCGCGATCTGTATCGACTGGAAGTGGAAAACTTCTCCAACCGACTGGCCGTCGCCTTCTACGTCCTGAGCATGCTGGTGGTCGGCTCGCACCTCTGGCACGGAGTCTCGAGCGCGTTCCAGTCGCTCGGCTTCGATCACCTCCGGTGGACACCGCGCGTGCTCGCCGGTGGGAGGGTGATGGCGGTGCTGATTGCTGGCGGCTTCATCGTCATCGCGCTCTGGATCCACTTCCTCGGAGCGCGGTCGTGAAGCTGGACGCGAAGGAGCCGTCAGGGCCGATCGCCGGGAAGTGGGACCGTCACAAGTTCGAGATGAAGCTGGTCAGCCCGGCCAACAAGCGCCGGCACACGATCATCGTCGTCGGCACCGGACTGGCGGGCGCGTCGGCGGCGGCCTCGCTCGGAGAACTGGGTTACAACGTCCTGAATTTCTGCATCCAGGACAGCCCCCGCCGCGCACACAGCATCGCCGCCCAGGGCGGTATCAACGCCGCCAAGAACTATCAGAACGACGGTGACAGCGTGTACCGCCTGTTCTACGACACGGTCAAGGGCGGCGACTACCGCTCGCGCGAATCGAACGTCTATCGCCTGGCACAGCTGAGCGTCAACATCATCGACCAGTGCGTCGCGCAGGGCGTGCCGTTTGCCCGCGAGTACGGCGGGTTGCTCGACAACCGGTCGTTTGGCGGAGCGCAGGTCTCACGCACCTTCTACGCGCGCGGCCAGACCGGCCCGCAGCTGCTGCTCGGCGCCTATCAGTCGCTGATGCGCCAGGTGCATGCGGGGAGCGTTCGCCTCTTCGCGCGCCGCGAGATGCTCGACGTCGTCATCGTCGACGGCAAGGCGCGCGGAATCACCGCGCGGAATCTGGTCACCGGCGAGATCGAGCGCCACATCGGCGATGCGGTCATCCTGGCAACCGGCGGGTACGGCACGGCCTATTATCTGTCGACCAACGCCGTGAACTCGAACGTGACGGCGGCCTGGCGCGCCCACAAACGCGGCGCGCTGTTCGCAAACCCCTGCTTCACGCAGATACACCCGACCTGCATTCCGGTCACCGGGGAACACCAGTCGAAGCTGACGCTGATGAGCGAAAGCCTTCGCAACGACGGCCGCGTGTGGGTCCCGAAGAAGCAGGGGGACAGACGGCCGCCCGAGCAGATTCCCGAGGAGGAGCGCGACTACTACCTCGAACGCAAGTACCCCAGCTTCGGCAACCTCGTGCCACGCGACGTGGCGTCCCGGAATGCCAAGCAGGCGTGCGACGACAAACGCGGCGTGGGTGACAGCGGTCTGGCCGTGTACCTCGACTTCCAGGATGCGATCCGGCGGCTCGGTCCGGATACCATCAAGGAGAAGTACGGCAACCTCTTCCACATGTACCAGAAGATCACCGACGAAAACCCGTACAAGGTGCCGATGCGAATCTACCCGGCAATCCACTACACGATGGGGGGTCTCTGGGTGGATTACAACCTGATGAGCACCATTCCGGGACTTCATGTCCTGGGCGAAGCGAACTTCTCCGATCATGGCGCGAACCGTCTCGGCGCCAGCGCCCTGATGCAGGGGCTGGCCGACGGATATTTCGTCATCCCCTATACCATCGGCCACTACCTGGCGAGCGCGCCGCTGGCGAAGGTCACGACCGACCACGACGCGTTCAGGGAATCGGCTGACCGGGTGCAGACGCACATCAATCGATTGCTGTCGGTCAGGGGCCACCGCGCGGTTCGCGAGATTCATCGCGCGCTCGGCCACATCATGTGGGACGACGTGGGAATGGCGCGAACCGAGGCGAGCCTCCGGCGCGCGCTGGAAGAGATTCCGAAGCTTCGCGACGATTTCTGGCAGAACGTGTCGGTGCCGGGCACGCCCGACAACCTGAATCAGAGCCTCGAGTACGCAGGGCGCGTCGCGGATTACCTCGAGTTCGCGGAACTGCTGGCCCTCGATGCGCTCCACCGGCGGGAATCGTGCGGCGGCCACTTCCGGGAAGAGAGCCAGACGCCTGACGGCGAGGCGCTGCGCGACGATGCCAACTATGCGTACGTCGCCGCATGGGCATTCACCGGCGTTGGGAAGGAGCCCGAGCTCCAGAAGGAACC
>DASZHO010000037.1:0-24280 GCA_035937795.1 Vicinamibacterales bacterium
TGCTCATCGGCCGGCTTTCGACGATGGCGACCTGATCGCCCATCTTGGCGCTGTTTTCCTCGTCGTGCGCCACGAACTTCGACGTGCGGCGCTGGGTCTTCCCGTAGAGGCCGTGCCGCACCTGCCATTCGACGGCGACGACGCAGCTTTTCTGCATTTTGTCGCTGACGACCACGCCTACTTTCTCAGACTTCACAGCCATCGTTACCCCTGCCTCTGTTTCTCGCTGATGACCGTCTTGATGCGCGCCAGGTCGCGGCGGGTGAAGCGCAGCTTCACGGGCGCGTCGAGCTGCCCCAGCGACTGCTGCACGCGCATGCGGAAGAGCTGATCTTCCAGCTCACGCGCGCGCCCCTCGAGATCGTCGACGGTGAGGTCGCGCAGCTCGGCCACATCGATCATGACACCTTCTCCTCGGCGAACCGGGTCGCGAACTTGGTGAGAATCGGCAGCTTCGACGCCGCCAGCTTCAGCGCCTCGCGCGCTTCCGGCTCGGTCACGCCTTCCATTTCGAACAGGACCCGCCCGGGCCGGATGACGCACACCCACTGCTCGGGCGCGCCCTTCCCTTTGCCCATCCGGGTTTCCTGCGGCTTCTTCGTAATCGGCTTGTCCGGAAACACGCGCACCCAGATCTTCCCGCCGCGCTTGATGAACCGCGTCATCGCGACGCGCGCGGCCTCGATCTGCCGGTCGGTCAGCCAGCACGGCTCGAGCGCTCGAAGGCCGTACTGCCCGAACGAGATGTCGGACCCGCGCCACGCCTTGCCGCACATGCGGCCGCGTTGCTGCTTCCGGTACTTGACCTTCTTCGGCATCAACATTGTTCAATTCCTCGCGGGGCCCCACGGGCACCCCAACGCGGCTGCCGCGTTGGGGACCCCGCCACCCCCGCTCGGCTGCCGTCGCTTCCGCTCCGGATCTTGATACAGCCGCTTCACGTGCTTCGTGCGGCGCTCGACTACGGTCTGGCTCCGGCGGGCCGCCGCGGCGCGCGCTCCCTGAACTCTTCTTCTCGAGCCGTCTTGGGCGTGAGACGCTCGCCCTTGTAGAGCCAGGTCTTCACGCCGATCTGGCCGTAGGTCGTGCTGGCTTCCGCAAAACCGTAATCGATGTCGGCGCGCAGGGTCTGCAGCGGCAACTGGCCGTGCAGGTACCACTCGGAACGCGCGATCTCGGCGCCGTTCAGGCGCCCCGACACGCGCACCTTGATGCCGCGCGCGCCAAATCGCAGGGCCGACTCGACCGCCTTGCGCATCGCGCGGCGAAACGCGACGCGCTTTTCCAGCTGCATGGCCACCGATTCGGCAATGAGCTGGGCGTCGAGCTCCGGCTTCTGGATCTCCTGAATATTGATGAAGACCTCGCGGTTGGTCCGCTTCTGGATTTCCGCCTTCAGCTTCTCGACCTCGGTGCCCTTGCGGCCGATGATGATGCCGGGACGCGACGTATGAATGTCGATCTTCAGCTTGTTGGCGGCACGTTCGGTTTCGATCTTCGACACGCCGGCATGCGCGAAGCGCTTCTTCAGATCGGCCCGCAGCGCGAGGTCCTCGTGCAGGAGCTTCGCGTAATCGCGGTCGGCGAACCAGCGCGAGCGCCAGGTCTTGTTGAACCCGAGCCGGAATCCGTAGGGATGAACCTTTTGACCCACAAACTCTCCTTAATAGTCGTCAGTCGGCAGTCGTCGGTCGGCAGTCAGCGCGGCTACTTCTTCGACGTCTTCGACTTCTTCCGGGCCGTTTTCTTCGGCGCCGCGCTGCGCTTGCGCACGGGCGCCTTGGCCACCTCCGCGGTCTCGGCCTTTGCTTTCGCGCGGCCCGCTTTCGGCGCGGGCGCCGCCGGGACTGCGGTGATCTCCAAGGGATGCTCCGCCACGCGAACCGTGAGGTGCGCCGTGCGCTTCAGCACGCGGAACGCGCGACCCATCGGCGCCGGACGGATACGCTTCATCGACGGTCCCTGATCGGCGTAGCAGGCCGACACGTAGAGGCGATCGATGTCGCCGCCGAATCCTTCCTTTTGCTGCGCGTTGGCGATGGCCGATCGCAGCACCTTGGCGATATCGTGGCTGATGCCCTTGCGCGTGAACTGCAGCGTCGCCAGCGCCTTGTTGACGTCATTGCCGCGAATCAAATTCATCACCAGGCCCGCCTTCTGGGCCGAGGTCCGGACGTAACGTGCCGTTGCGTGCGCTTCGATTGCCATGGCTAACTCCCGGCGCCGGCGGGCTTCGCCGCCGCGCCGCCGCCCGCACCCGCTCCTCCACCGCCACCGCCGGCCGCGGGCGTCGTCGCCGCGGCGGCCGCCATCTGGGCCGCCTTCTCGGTCTTGGTGGTGTGCCCCTTGAATTGGCGGGTCGGCGAAAACTCGCCGAGTTTCTGCCCAACCATGTTCTCGGTGACGTACACCGGGATGAACTTCTTGCCGTTGTGCACCGCCAGCGTATGCCCCACCATTTCGGGCACCACCGTCGAACGGCGCGACCAGGTCTTGACGACCTTTTTCTCGCCGCCGCGGTTCATCGCCTCGATTTTTTCGAGAAGCGGCGTGTCCACGAAAGGACCCTTCTTCAGTGATCGACTCATAGGAGCTCTTACCTGACGCCTTTCGGTCTGCGCTGGACGATAAAGCGGTCGGTCGACTTGTTGTTGCGCGTCTTGTAACCCTTGGTCGGCAGGCCCCACGGGGACACGGGATGGCGCCCGCCCGATGTCTTGCCCTCGCCTCCCCCATGCGGATGGTCGACCGGGTTCATCACGACGCCGCGCACGTGCGGGCGATTTCCCAACCAGCGCTGCCGGCCGGCCTTTCCGATCGAGACGTTCTCGTGATCGATATTGCCGACCTGCCCGATCGTTGCGTAGCAGACGATGGCGATCTGGCGAATCTCGCCCGACGGCATCTTCACCGAGGCGTAGTCGCCTTCCTTGGCCACGAGCTGCACGGAAGAGCCTGCGCTGCGGGCGATCTGCCCGCCTTTGCCCGGCTTCAACTCGACGTTGTGCAGGACCGTTCCCAGCGGGATGTTCTTCAGCGGCAAGGCGTTCCCCGGCAGGATGTCGACGTTGTCGCCGGACACGATCTGGTCGCCAACCTTCAGGCCGGTCGGCTGCAGGATGTAGCGCTTCTCGCCGTCCGCGTAGGTGACGAGCGCAATACGTGCCGAACGGTTCGGGTCGTACTCGACGGTCGCGACTTTTCCCGGGATGTCGTGCTTGTCGCGCTTGAAATCGATCTGGCGATAGAGGCGCTTGTGCCCGCCGCCGCGCCACCAGGACGTGAGCTCGCCGTGATTGTTCCGGCCGCCCGACTGCTGCAACGTCTCGCAAAGCGGCTTGTGCGGCTTGTCGGTCGTGATCTCGTCGAACACCGCGACGGTCTGAAAGCGCCGCCCGGGTGATGTCGGTCGATATGATTTGATCGCCATGATTAAGCGCCTTCGAAGAACTCGGGCAATTTTTGGCCTTCGCGCAGCCTCACGTACGCCTTTTTCCAGTCCGACCGCTGGCCGGCAAATCGCCCCTGGCGCTTCACCTTGCCGTGTGCGATGGCGGTGCGCACATGCTCGACCTTCGACCCGAGGAGCGTCTCGACAGCGCGCTTGATTTCGGTCTTGTTTGCGTCCAACGCGACGTGGAACACGATGGTCCGGCCGTCCTGCTCGCGCAGGATCGACGTCTTCTCGGTGATGAGCGGGCGGCGAATGACATCGGTCAATTTCATAGGGCCCCCAGCTTCTCGACCGCCACCTGGGTCGCGATGATCCGCGACGCCTTCATCACGTCGCGCGCCACCACGCGCGCGCTGGCGACGAACTGCACGTCCGGAAGGTTGCGCACCGCGATGGACAGCTTCTCATCCGGCTGCACGTCGATGAGCAGCAAGTTGCCCATGACGCCGAGGTTCTTCAAAAGCTCCGCAGCTGCCTTTGTCTTTGTCTCGGCAACCGCCAGCGCGTCGATCACGACGAGCGAGCCGTCCTGAATCTTCTGCGCGAGGGCAGCCACGATCGCGCCGCGCCTCACCTTGCGCGGCAGCGCGTAGTCGTAGCTGCGCGGCTGGGGCCCGAACACGGTGCCGCCGTGCCGCCAGAGCGGGTTGCGAATCGAACCGATGCGCGCGCGGCCGGTGCCCTTCTGCTTCCACGGCTTGCGTCCGCTGCCGCTCACCAGGGCGCGGTTCTTCGTCATGTGCGTGCCGCGCCGCGCGGCGGCGTTGGAGTGGACGACCGACTCCCAGATGACCGCGCCATTCACGCGCCCGCCGAAGACCTCGTCGCTCAGCTCGATCGAGCCGATCTTCTTGTTCTCGGAGTTCACGACGTCAATCTGCATATATGTCTCGCGGGTGACTATTTCTTTCCCTTCGGCTTTTCAACCTGGGCGACCTTGATCTTCTTGGCCGCGACGGCCTTGCGCACCAGCACATAACCGGTCGGCGCGCCCGGAATGGCGCCGCGGACGATCAACAGGTTGTTCTCCGCGTCCACCCTGGCGACTTTGAGATTGCGCACGGTGATGCGGTCACCGCCCATGCGTCCCGCGGCCCGCATCCCCTTTACGACACGCGAAGGAAACGACGAGGCGCCGATCGACCCGGGCGCGCGGTGGAACATCGATCCGTGCGTCGCGGCGCCGCCGGCGAAGTGATGGCGCTTGACGACCCCCTGGAAGCCTTTGCCGCGGCTCGTGCCGATCACATCGACGCGCTCGCCGTTCTCGAACATCGACACCAGAATCTGATCCCCCGGCTTCGGATCGCTCTTGCCGTCCTTGTCGGGGCCGTCCTTGCCGGGGGGCGCCAACGCCACCTCGCGCCGCACGCGCGTCGGCGGCACGTTGGCCTTCTTGTAGTGGCCGGCGAGCGGCTTCCGCACCTTCGCGGGCGTCGCGTCGACGAGCCCGATCTGCACCGATTCATAGCCATCGGTGGCCGTCGTCTTGCGCTGCACCACGACGCAGGGGCCGGCTTTGATGATGGTCGCCGGGACCACCGAGCCGTCCTCGGCGAACAGCTGCGTCATGCCGATTTTTCTGCCGATGATGCCGGTGACCATTATTTCGTGTGCTCCTTGCCGAATGCCTTGATCTCCACGTCGACGCCGGCGGGCAAGTCGAGCTTCATCAGCGCGTCCACCGTTTGCGGCGTCGGCTCGAAGATGTCGATCAGCCGCTTGTGCGTCCTGATCTCGAACTGCTCGCGCGATTTCTTGTCGACGTGCGGCGAGCGCAGCACGGTCCATTTATTGATCGACGTGGGCAGCGGAATCGGGCCCGCGAGCCGCGCGCCGGTGCGCTTGGCCGTGTCGACAATCTCGGTCGTCGACTGATCGAGCACGCGGGAGTCGTAGGCCTTGAGCCGGATGCGGATCTTGTCGCTGAACATCGCCATTTTATTTTCCCTGTGCCTTCGCGACGACTTCCTCGCTCACGTTCTGAGGCGCCGGTTCGTACCGGTCGAAGTGCATCGAATAAGTTGCGCGCCCCTGCGTGCGCGAGCGCAAATCGGTCGCATAGCCAAACATCTCCGACAGCGGCACGCGCGCCTGGATGATCTGCGTGCCGCCGCGATCTTCCTGCGCCTGAATCTGGCCGCGGCGGCTCGAGAGGTCGCCCATCACGTCGCCCATGTGCTCCTTCGGGACGACCACTTCCACGCGCATCACCGGCTCGAGCAGCACCGGTTTGGCCTTCTTCGCCGCATCCTGGAACGCCATCGACCCGGCAATCTTGAACGCCATTTCGGAGCTGTCGACCTCGTGGTACGACCCGTCGTACAGCTCGATCCGCACGTCGTCGATCGGATAGCCGGCGAGCACGCCGCGGGTGAGCGCTTCCCTGATGCCCTGGTCGACCGGCTTGATGTATTCCCTCGGAATCGAGCCGCCGGTGGTCTCGTTCTCGAAGACGTAGCCGGAGCCGGGTTCGCCAGGAAACAGGTGGATCTTCACGTGACCGTACTGCCCGCGGCCGCCCGTCTGCTTGGCGTACTTCATCTCGCCGTCCGCAGGCCGCGTCAGCGTCTCCTTGTACGCGACCTGTGGCTTGCCCACCATCGCCTCGACGCCGAACTCGCGCTTCAGGCGGTCGACGATGATTTCCAGGTGGAGCTCGCCCATGCCGCGGATGATGACCTGGCCGGTCTGCGGGTCGGTGTTGACGCGGAACGTCGGGTCCTCGGCCATCAGCTTCTGCAGCCCCACGCCGAGCTTCTCCTGGTCGGCCTTGGTCTTCGGCTCGATGGCGAGCGAAATGACCGGCTCGGGGAAGTCCATCGACTCGAGCACGATCGGGTGCTTTTCGTCGCACAGCGTCTCGCCCGTCGAGACGCTCTTGAGCCCGACCGCCGCGGCGATATCGCCCGCGTAGACGTCCTTGATCTCCTCGCGTTTGTTCGCGTGCATCTTCAGCAGGCGGCCGATACGCTCGGTGCGTTGCTTGGTCGCGTTGTACACGCTGGATCCCGAGGCGAGGACGCCGGAGTAGACGCGGAAGAAGGTGAGCTGACCCACGAACGGGTCGGTCATGATCTTGAACGCCAGCGCGGCAAACGGCGCCTCGTCGGACGCCGGCCGCTCGATGACGGTCGTTTCCTTGGCATTCGGATCGAGGCCCGTGATGGCGGGCACTTCGACCGGCGACGGCAGAAAATCGACGACGGCGTCGAGCAGCGGCTGCACGCCCTTGTTCTTGAAGGCGGATCCGCAGATGACCGGCACGAACGGCGCCTCGCCTTTGCCTTGCACCGAGCTCAGCACGCGTTTGCGGATGGCGGCCTTGATTTCCGCTTCGGTCGGCTCCTGGCCGTGAAGGTACTTCTCCAGAATCTTGTCGTCGGCCTCGCTGACCTTCTCGATCAGCTGCTCGCGGTAGTGCTTCACGTCGTCCATCAAGTCGTCAGGAATCTCGCCGACGACGTAGTCGGCGCCCAACGTTTCGTCCTTGTAGGTAATCGACTTCATCGTGATGAGGTCGACCACACCGATAAAGCGGTCTTCGGACCCGATCGGCAGCTGGATCGCCACCGGGTTGGCTCCCAGCTTGGAGATGATCTGGTCGAAGGTCCGCTTGAAGTCGGCGCCGATGCGGTCCATCTTGTTCACGAAACAGATGCGGGGCACGCGGTACTTGTCGGCCTGGCGCCACACGGTTTCCGACTGCGGCTCGACACCGGCGACCGAATCGAACACGGCGACGGCGCCGTCGAGCACGCGCAACGAACGCTCGACTTCTGCGGTGAAGTCGACGTGGCCCGGCGTATCGATGATGTTGACGCGATGATCGCGCCAGAAGCAGGTGGTCGCGGCCGACGTAATCGTGATCCCGCGCTCCTGTTCCTGCTCCATCCAGTCCATCACGGCGGTGCCTTCGTGGACTTCGCCGATTTTGTACGTAATTCCGGTATAGAACAGGATGCGCTCGGTCGTCGTGGTCTTGCCGGCATCGATGTGCGCCATGATGCCGATATTGCGTGTTTTTTCGAGTGAGACTTGCCTTGGCATTGCTCTAAGTTCTGGTTGATTGTTACCAGCGATAGTGCGCGAACGCTTTGTTGGCTTCCGCCATCCGGTGCGTGTCTTCGCGTTTCTTCACCGCGCCGCCGCGGAGGTTCGCCGCATCGAGGAACTCGTTGGCCAGTTTCTCCTGCATCGTCTTGCCGTCACCGCGCGCGCGCGCGTAGCCGACGAGCCAGCGGATGCTGAGCGAGAGCCGGCGGTTCGGATTCACCTCGACCGGCACCTGGTAGTTCGAGCCGCCCACCCGGCGCGATTTCACCTCGAGGCTGGGCTTCACGTTGTCGACCGCCTTCTTGAACACCTTGAGAGGATCGTCGCCGGTCTTCTCTTTGATGATGTCGAAGCTGTGGTACAGAATGGCTTCGGCCGTGTTCCGCTTTCCACCGCGCATCACCGTGTTGATGAAGCGGGTGACGAGCGCGCTGCCGTAGAGCGGGTCGGCAGCGAGTTCGCGTTTTGAAATGACTCGTCGTCGCGGCATATCGTTCCTTACGCCTTGGGCCTTTTCGCTCCGTACTTCGAGCGGCCCTGTTTTCTCCCCTGGACGCCGACCGCGTCGAGCGTGCCGCGCACCACGTGGTAGCGCACGCCCGGCAGATCCTTCACGCGGCCGCCGCGAATGAGCACCAGCGAATGCTCCTGCAGGTTGTGGCCCACGCCGGGAATGTAAGTCGTGACCTCGATGCCGTTGGTCAGCCGCACGCGCGCCACCTTGCGCAGGGCCGAATTCGGCTTCTTCGGCGTCTGCGTGAAGACGCGCACGCACACGCCGCGTTTCTGCGGGCTGTTCTGCAACGCCGGGCTCTTGGTCTTGCTGACGATCTGCGTGCGGCCATGACGGACGAGCTGGCTGATAGTCGGCACGGAAAAAAGCTCCACGCGGCTGCTAATCAGCAACCTGAAAAGTTCGCTTCGAGCCTAAAAGCCAAAAGGCTTGGCGCCCGACGCTGTTACCCTATTTCTGTGTAAGTCGCGTGCCCGGCGGTGAACGCTCCGCCGGTCGTAACCAAATAGAAGGGGCTGATCGCCTCTTCCGTGCGGTTCGAAGCTAGATAGGGTTTCCTAACTTCGATACAACCTGACGAATATAACATGGCCGCCGAAACCCGGCAACCAACCGGCGACGGCAACGAGCAAGGCAACCGCAGACAACATTGATGGCAGGGACGCCCGGGGGCAGAACGATAAAAAGTTGCTGATCCATTTAATTGGATCATCATTAGTTGGATCGTCATTAGTTGGATCGGCGCGAGATACGCGCGAGGTCCCAGACCGCACGAACAGCATGCCATGCCGTGAGCTTCGAGCCCGGCATCTCAGTCCACGCGCGAAGCGGCAACTCGCACATCCGAACCTCCGCAGCGGCTCTGCCGTTCGCGTCGATGTACCGGGCGAGAATTTCGACATCGAAGATCCATTGTGACTGGAACGGAGGGCTGAACACCTGCCGGATCGCGTCATTCGCGCGGAAGATTTTGGCGCCGCATTGTGTGTCGTAGATGCCGACGCGCAAGGCCAGCGATGCGGCCGTCGCGAACAGGCGGCCAAAATAGTGCCGGGCCATCCTGCGATTGACGTTGCGTCCGATCAACTTGACGCGCGAGCCCATCACAATGTCGACCAGAGGATTCGTGTCGAGCACGTCGATGAATTCGGGCAACGCCGCCAGCGGGGTTGACAGGTCGGCATCCCAGTAGCCGACAAACTCCGGCTGCAGGTCGAGCGCCGCCAGAACACCGCACCGCACGGCCCGTCCTTTGCCGCCGTTGAGCGGCAAGGTCATTACCGACATCCTGCCGCCCCCTCTTGTCACGACATCGGCGAGGATCGCCGCAGTGCCATCCGTGCTGCCGTCGTCCACGAACAAGACACCGACATCGGAGCTTGTGGCCACGAGGTCGAGAAACGCCTCAGACTTGAAGCGGCGGGCCTCGTTATAGCAGGGGATGACAAGCTGCAAACGAGGAGGCATCGATCAGATCTTGTCCTTCTTGTCCGCGACGCCGAACGCGGTGAGGCCAAATGCGCGGTTGTGAGGCGCAACGGCGGATTCCGCAAGGCAAAGCCGGGTCAGTATGGCGTTGGTCCAGGGGTGATGCTGCCGCAGATCGCTCGTGGCGGTCTGTCCGGCGGCCCAGCGCCGCTTCCACAGACGCTGCGCTGCAACGGCCGGGAAGACCGCCGCAAACATGTAAAACCCGGAGACGGGCGCCAGACCGGCGGTTGAGAGCACGCGCAGGAGGCCGTTCAGGGTGTAACGCCGGCGGTGCTCCAGAAACTCGTCGTGCTTGCTCCAAAGCCACGAAAACGCCGGGACAGAGACGATGAACCGCGTGCGCGGCCGCGCCGACGTCGCCAGCCCCCGAACCAGTGCCACATCGTCATCGACATGCTCGAGCACGTCCATGAGCAGCACGAGGTCCGCGTCGCCGATCGGACTCGCGCGACGGAACGCGATCGGCTTCGCGAAATGAATCTCCGACCGCTCCTCATCGTATCCAGGGTCGACACAAATCGCGCCTTTTGCTGCTGTGTCGCGAAGGAGCATCCGGGAAAAGAAGCCTGATCCGGCGCCCACGTCCAGGATCCGTTCAGGCTGCCGGCCGCCAAGCGCCTGCATCACCGCGCGCGCCTTGCTGACGTAGTACCAGTGACCCTCCTCACCAGCGCCGAGCAGCCCGACCTCTTTGAGATCCATCGCGATTCTTCGGACTTGACGGTTGTACCGTGCTACCTCGGGCGGCCGGTTCCGGTATCAGACGGCGCCGGCTTCACGATGCCCTGGCCGGTCCGGCCGATCGTCGCCGTCACGGGGGCGTCAGCGGTGACCCGGCCGCCGAGCACCTCGTAGAGAAATCCGGTGTCAGTCGAAGGCGGCAGGGCGAACTCCGCGTCGATACTCCGGACTTGCGGCGCCTGCCGAAGGATTTCCCGCGAACCTCGAACGAGAGCCGCGTATTCGGGCAGGCGATTGAGCGTCATCGCATCGGCGATACGCGACGGCAGCGTCCAGAGAACGATGGCCGCGAGCAACACCGCAACAAACGGAGCGGCAGGCCGCCAGGCGGTGAGAGCGAGCGCGATGGTGAGCGCGGCGCTCGGGGCGATGGTGAGAAACCAATAGTGCTGGAAATCGAATTGCCAGAACGCGAACCCAGCGATCGTGCAAATCAACGAAACGACGGTCACGCCGGCGAGCGTGACGTCGCTGCGCGTCCGGTACGCGGTCACCGCGGCGCATATCATCAGCAGTGTTCCCAGCCAGCTGAACGTCCACGGCCTCAGCAGGATGTATCGGCACGCGTCGGTCAAAGCCCGGGCCGCGTCGGCGAGACGGAGCAGCTGCGGATGCGCCAGCGTGTATGAGACGCTTTTCACGACGACCGGCGGACTCGCCCCCTCGTCCGGACGCATGGCGAGATGCAGGAGGAATGGCACCTCCAACACAAGAATCACGGCCGCTGACGCGGCCGCTACCTGTAGAGCTGGACCCCACCGCCGGGCCAACAGTTCGCGAGCCGTGAATGACGCGATGACCGGCGCGGCAAAAAAGACAGCCGACGAATGCGCCTGCACGGCCAGGAGCGCCGACGCTGTGGCTCCCGCGCTCCACCAGATTGAACCACCGGATTTGCTGAGCAGGGCGAGCGCAATCGTGATCTTCACCAGCGCGACCGCAAGCGGCGGATTCCAGATGCTTGCGCTGAGCGCCATATCGAACGGCGCCGTCGCGATGAACAGCGTCACCGCCAACGCGAGCGCGAGGGAGTCGAAGCGCTTCCAGATTGCGGCGAGCAGAAATCCGTCGGCGGCCGACTGGACGATCGAGAGGCCAATACCACCGGCATGGGGGAGATTCTGGGTCCAGGGTCCGACGGCATGCCGGATGGCCCACATGACCCAGCAGAAGACGGGGCCGATCGTGGTTCCACCGACCGAGCTTGGTCCTCCGCCGATCGGCAATTCGCGCCACGATCCGAGCGCCATTCTCCAGTACAGAATCTGGTCCCCGAGCAGCAAGAACATCTGTGAGATGCCGCGGGTCCGGATGAAGATCAAGAACAGGAACACGACGAGCGGCACGGCGACGCGAACGGCGCGCCGGCCACGATGACGTCCATCAGCGCGCCGAGGTTCCCGATCCTCGAGATCCACTCAGAGCTTCCGCTTCCACGCCAGGACGGATATGACGACGGCCGCGCCCCAGAGCGCCAGTCCGGCGCCCAATCCTGGAGGGGCAAAGGAAAAGGAGTACGTGCCAGGACGGCTCCTGAACACGGTGACGTAGGCCCTCCCGCCCGGTTCGTCGAGTCTGATGTCACCGGCATCGCTATGCCACCCGCGCACGTAGTTCTGGTTGAGATACACGCGCCCGCTGTCGTTGTCCGTCGTGACGGAAAACCGTATCACGTTCGGACTGAAGCGCGTGCGGTAGATGGTCGTGCCGGGATCTGCGTATATGAGCGGTTGGTCGGGACTCGCGACGGGCTTCAACTGCATCGGCTCGTAGCAGTGCCACACAGCGCGATCGTTTATGAACGCTCGCAGCATGGGCGAGTGTGGTCCGTACGGATCGGTGCCCTGATCGACAATCCTCTGACCGGTGCCCCGGAAGAACCGGAGGTCGGCGTCGATCCCTGATTCCGAGAACCCCACTTCGAGGGGTCGCCGGTTCTCCCACGCCAGCAACAACGCCCCGATGACCAGGACGGTCCCCCACAACCGCCAGGCCCGCCGCGCCGATTCAGGAATCGTGACGCTCAACAGACTCGCGCTCGCAGCCCAACCCGTCATGGCGGTGGCGAAGAATGTAAAGAGCAAGGTGTACCGGGTAGGTGGCCGCAGCCGGGAGAACACCGGGAGCTTGCTCAGCAGCTCCGCGGGTGCGTACGGACCGACCTCCCCGAGCAACAAAAGAAACAAGACGAGAGTCGTCATGGCCAGGGCCATCCCGGTCGCGTGCGCTCGTCTCCAGGGACGATCGCTCAGGATCCAGCCAAAACTTGCCACGATGAGGAGCACACCGAGCGATCCGAGATAGTTCCCATACTCGTGCCACGGATACGCCTGCACCACGTACCTGGTGTCGAGGGTCTGGAAGGGGTCGAGGAACGAACGCGCGAGCAGCGGCACGTTCATGGGCGCGGGGACGATCGGCAGCCTTGCATCCCAGAACCTCGGGTCGGCCAGCAGGATGCCGGTGGGCACGAGCTTCGGGGCGGCGTAGAAGACGGTCGCCACCGCCATCAGCGTCGAGACCACGATCGGACGCCATGTGCGGCTCGAGAGCGCAAGAGCGAGCGAGAACACGGCAAAGCCAACGGCGGACATCGCGACGACGTAGAAGCCACCGTTGTAAATCGCGAGAGCGACGAACGCTGCGGCGCCAAGCGCGTACCGGTACGCTCCCGTCTCGACGGCCAGCAGGAAGAAGAACAATTGCCAGGGCAGGTAGAAGTAACCAAGGAAGGTGATGTGTCCGACCGCGACGTGCAGCGTCGCGCCCCCGGCAAACGCGAACACGCTCGCGATGAACATCACGAGCGGAAAAAAGCGAAGCCCGAACACCCGCGTCAACAGCAGATGCATGCCAACGAGGCCAACAAAGTAGTGCGCCAGGACATTCACTTTGATGGCGACGGGAAGCGAGAGCGCCGGCGCCAGAACATATACCGGAGTCAGCAGGGCGAGCTGCGGGTTCTGCCACAGGACGTTTCCGCCGCAGGACCATGGGTTCCAGAATGGCAGTTGCCGGTATTCGAAGAGGCTTCGGAGAACGACGGCATGCTGGAAGAACTGGTAGTCCCAGTCGTCGATCCCCAGTCCGCCGGGATCGGAGAAGAGCGGCGCGCAGAAGAACACCGCGAGTGCGAGGTAAGCCGCGTAGGGCAGGATGGGTTGCAGTCGTGTCCGGGTCCGCATCCGGCCCAATGGTATGCGATTGTTATGCGCGCTGTTCCTTAATCGCCTCACACCATAGATTGATGGTCGTGTCGCCCCGCCCGAGCGGTCCGATCAGATACGGGCGGACTTCGTCGAAGTATCGCGCCCTCAGTCGGTCTAGATCCAGAGGTACAGTCCCACCAAGATACTTGACGTCTTCAATATCAACATCAGAATTCCTCCCCAGTTTGCTAAGTGCCAAGTCGTGCGGCTCCAACACAAGAAGGCGAAGTCTTTGAAATGACCTGCCAAAAACTTCGGTCAGACGCTCCTCGTAGTTGTAAGGGAGGCTGGCCATCGTCACGATCTGAAGATATACCCGATGTTTCTTGTGTAGTGGACTTCCCAGTCCGGCGAGCGCCACTACCTCTGCCTTGGCGTTGCTGGGCGCGACTTCACATACGTCGATATCAGCGGTCGGTCGAGGCAATCCGTAGGTGACGTGTATCGCAAAGCCTCCGAGGCAATGGAGCGCCAACGTCGTCGAGACTTTGCTATCAAGCTCGGAGAGAAACGAGTGCCACGGCTCAGTCATTGGTTCACCCGCCATACTGGATCGTGTCGGCAGTAAGACCCGTTAGCAGGTTCCAGTGCATCGCCCTTGGAGACCGATGAGTTTGAAAATACTGCTGCTCGGCAGAAGTCAGCCGCCGGCAAAGGACATCCACCTTTGCCAGTCGAGCATCCTCCAGGCTGTGCTCCCAACGAGCAAGAGTGCTAACGGGTTCGCCGGCACCCTGATTTTCAGCAAGTTCTCTTGCAACGCTGACCAGGAAGCCGAGCCGATTCTGCAGATTCTGGCGCTTTGCGTGCTCGACCAGCCAATCCCAGTTCAGTTTCGGGTAGCTGAGCAACAGCCAGGGCAGTGCTTCTGTTAGTCGAGGTTCCAATTCGTCCTGACGAAGCGCCCTTAGCAAAAGAGCCGCGGGGTTTTCGCGATGGTCAGATTTCGCTAGATACGAAAACCGCCGATATCCAAGGGCTCCTAGGCTCTCCGCGAACGCCTGTGGATCAAAACCAGGCTTGTCCTCCAACGGCAGCGAAGTAACCGGAAGGAGCGCATGTTTGGCGAGTCGATTGACGAAGCTCGCCGGAACAGGTCGAAGCCCGTTTTCCAAGAGCGACAAGTAGGGCTGTGACACGCCGAGCTTGGCGCCTGCTTGCTTCTGGGTCCAATGGAGCTGTTGACGTGTCTCGCGAAGTTCTTGGTCAGTCACACAGTTAATATTACAACTATTGTAATATTTCATCAACTTGGGCCACCGGGTTCAAGCACCGCGATGCGCGCAAGCGGATCGCGATTGCGCGGCGAAGACCCATCTTCAACGCCAGATTGGAGGTCACAATCTGTGACCTCCGACGCTCAAGTTCGGTCTTGGAAAAACTGGAACATGAAATCCGATGCGAAGCGGTCAAGGTTCCTGCACGGTTATGATTCGGTCATGGAGAAGGAAATCGCCGAGGCCGTTCGGGCGCACGGCGGCCGGGCACTCGTTACCGGGGGGTGGGTGCGCGACCGCCTGCTCGGCCATGAATCGAAGGACATGGACGTGGAAGTGTTCGGCATCCCCGCCGCGGAACTCCCCACGCTTCTGTCAACGTTCGGAAGGGTCGAACCGGTCGGTCAGAGCTTTCCGGTCTACAAACTTGGAACGATTGATATCGGGCTCCCCCGCCGCGAATCCAAGGCCGGACGAGGCCACAAAGGATTCATCGTCGAAGGCGATCCGTCGATGTCGATCGAGGAGGCGGCGCGGCGCCGCGACTTCACCATCAACGCCATTTCGTGGGACCCGCTGTCGGACGAGTACATCGATCCCGTTCATGGCCGAGACGACCTCCGGCGCAGGGTTCTCCGAGTGGTCGATCGGGACACCTTTGGCGACGACAGCCTGCGCGTGTTGCGGGCGCTGCAGTTCGCGGCGCGCTTCGAGCTGACGCTCGCCGAGGAAACGAGGGCGCTGTGCCGTTCGATTCCCCTCGACGACCTACCTCCCGAACGCGTCTGGGGAGAAATCGAAAAACTGCTCTTGCTGGCAGCTCGACCGTCGATCGGGTTTCAACTCGCGCTCGAGCTCGGCGTGGTCGATCGCCTGTTCCCAGAGCTGAAGGCGCTGGTCGGGTGCGAACAGGAGCCTGAATGGCATCCCGAAGGCGACGTCTGGGTGCATACGCTGATGGTGATCGACGAGGCGAGGGCCCGCGTCGACGATCTCGATCGCGCCGATCGCATCACGGTGATGCTCGCGGCGGTCACTCACGATTTCGGCAAGCCGAGGACGACGGCGCTCATCGACGGGCGCATTCGATCGTTGAACCACGAAGAGGAGGGTGTCGAGCCGGCCGCGGCCTTTCTGGATCGCTTGAATATCCATTCGATCGATGGAAAGGACGTGAGGCGCCAGGTTCTAGGGCTGACCGCGCAGCACCTGAAGCCGGGCATGCTCTTCAAAGTGCGTCACGAGCTCACTGACGGCGCGTTTCGCCGGCTTGCGCAGAAAGTCGATCTCGAGCTGCTGGCGCGCGTCGCCAAGGCCGACTGCATGGGACGAACCGGCTCCTTCGATTGCTCGGCGATGGACTGGTTTCTGGCGCATGCGCGCGAGCTCGGAGTGGATCGGAGCCCGCCGAAGCCGCTGTTGCTCGGCCGGCACCTGCTCGAGCTCGGAATGCCGCCGGGGCCGAAGATGGGGGAACTGCTGAAGCAGGCTTACGAGAAACAGCTGGATGGGGATCTCGCGACGACTGAATCGGCGATCGATTACGCGCGGGACTTGCTCAAGGCGGGGGGGTGAGACTCAGCGGTCAGCGCTAAGGGCTCAAGGCTCTGGGCTCTGGGCTCTGGGCTCTGGGGAGTCACGCTGCCCGCTCCTGACCGCGGCGAAATTCTTCCAATAACCCCGGTACATTCGCGCTCACCGAATGGAGGGTCGGCGCCCACCCGAGGGAGCGCGCCCGTTCGCTGCGCACGATCTGATCCAGCGCAAGCGCGTCGGCGAAAGCCCCCATCTTCCTTCTGGCCTCGTCGAGCGGCACGTGCCGCACATCCGGAGGCACGGGAAATTGGCGGACGATGGCCTCGACAATCGTGTTCACCGTTTCGTCTGCCTCATCGTTGGCGTGAAAAATCCCCGAGGCTTCCGGTTGCGTGGCCACGCGCACATACAGATCGGCAAGGTCGCGATCGTAGACAAGCGGCCAATGGTTGTTGCCGCCGCCGATCACGCGAATCAACCCATTTACGGCATTCTTGAAGAGATCCGACACGATGCCCCGCGAGCCGCCGTATACGATGGCCGGACGGATCACCGCCGTTCGAAGATTCGCGGCGGCTGCCTGGAGCACCAATTGCTCGTGGCCCGCGCGCCAGCCGAGCAATTGCCCGGGATTTGGCTGAGCCGATTCGGTCAGCGGCTGCGCATCAGATCCTAGAACCCAGATGCCCGAGGTATACACGAACGCGGTTGGCGCAGTCTTCGCTCGCGCAGATGCAGCAGTGAGGAGCGCGTCGACAGCGCGGCGATCGAGGTCTTCCCTTCTTGCGGTAGAGTCGGCAGCCGTATGAATGTAGGCGTCGAAACCCTCCGCCGCCGCTCGGTACGACTTTACCGTTTTGAGGTCGCCGAGAACCGGGGCAACGCCACGCGAGGCCAGCACGTCGGCCGCCTGCGGCGTGCGCACGAGCGCCGTGACTTGATGGTTGGCCCGCAGCAGGGCGTCGAGTACCGCAGAGCCAACGTATCCTGTCGCTCCCGTCAAGAAGGTGCGCATGGCCACGGATCATAATTCATCGATGCGACGCGACACGCTACTTGACTTCTTTAGGGACTTTTCAGCCGGCCGCGGCGAGTTTCTCGCCTACGACGATGGCTTTCGTGCGCGCGCCTACACGTACGGTGAGACCGGCGAAGCGGCACGCGGGTTCGCCGCACGCTTGCAAGCCGCGGGGATCGCGAAAGGCGACAAGGTGCTGTTCTGGAGCGAGAACCGGCCGGAATGGATCATCGCTTTATGGGGTTGCCTGCTGACGGGGGCGATTGCCGTCCCCATCGATTACCGCGCGTCACTCGCCTTCCTCCGGCAAGTCGCGCGCATCGTCGATGCGAAACTGCTGCTCGCCGGCGACGATGTGCTCGTAAACGATCTCGATATCGGGATTCACACGTGGAAGTTAAGCGAGCTGGACTGGAGGAAGATGACCGGCACGTTCGCGCCCGTGACCGTCACGCGTGACGACGTTGCCGAGATCATCTTCACATCGGGCGCGACGGCAGAGCCGAAGGGCGTTGTCCTGACCCACCGGAACGTGCTGGCCAACATCATTCCGGTGGAAAAGGAAATTCAGAAATACGAGAAATACGGCCGGCCGTTTTTCCCGCTCAGGTTCCTCAACCTGCTGCCTCTGAGCCACATGTTCGGGCAGGCGATGGCGACCTTCGTGCCGCCGATGCTGGCGGGAACGGTGGTGTTCATCCGCGGCTACAACCCGCACGAAATCGTCCGGCAGATCCACAAGCGGCGGATCTCCTGCCTGGTTTCGGTGCCGAAGATCCTGGACGTCCTGGCCGACCATGTGACGCGGCTCGATCCACGAGCCAATGAGATGTCACCACCAGGGGAACGATTCTGGTGGCGATGGTGGCGCTACCGAACCGTCCATCGCGCGTTCGGCTTGAAGTTCTGGGCGTTCCTCGTGGGCGCCGCACCGCTCGATTCGAAGCTCGAGGAATTCTGGTCGCGGCTGGGCTTTGTCGTGGTGCAGGGCTACGGCCTCACCGAAGCGGCGCCTATCGTGACATTGAACCATCCATTCGGGACCGATAAAGGCTCGGTTGGAAAACCGATCGCCGGCGTCGACGTGAAGATTGCCCCAGACGGCGAAATCCTCGTGCGCGGAGATAACGTCACGGCCGGGTACTACGGCGCCGCAGAGGCAACCCGCGCCGCATTCGACGATGGATGGTTTCATACGGGGGATATCGGCGAAGTCGACGCGAGCGGCCGCCTGTTCATCCGGGGCCGGAAGAAAGAAATGATCGTCACGCCCGAAGGGCTCAATGTCTTTCCGGAAGACGTCGAGCGGGTGGTCAATGCCATCGCGGGAGTGAAGGATTCGGCAGCCGTCGGCGTGACGCACAACGGCGAGGAACGAGTACACGTCGCGCTGATTCTGGAGCCGGGGGGCAACGCAGAAGAAATCGTGCGCGCGGCAAACGCGCAATTAGCGGACCATCAGCGGATCCGCGGAGCAGCACGCTGGCCCGGCGCCGAATTCCCGCGCACCGAGGGCACCAGAAAGCTGAAGAGGCACGAAATACGGACGTGGCTGCAGGCCGGCGCGCCGCCGGTTGCCGCAGGAGGGCGCGGCGACAGTGTCGAGGCGGTGATCGAACGGTACACCGGCGGTCGCCCGCTCAGGCCTGGAATGACGATCGAGGAATTGGGCCTGAGCTCGCTCGAGCGCGTCGAGATGATGGGGGCCCTCGAAGACGCGCTGAACACGAATCTGGACGAGACCGCGTTCGCGAACGCATCGACCGTGGCCGACCTGCAACGTCTGGCCGCCGCGCCTGCGGCCACCGAGGCGGTGCCAGAGCCTGTGACGTTTCCACGATGGAACCGAACGTGGCCCGTTCGAGTCGTGCGCGGCGTGAGCCAGGCGATCTTCCTGCTGCCGCTGGCCCGGGCGTTTGCGTGGATTGACGCCGACGGCCTGCAGCACCTGGAGGGTCTGCAGGGCCCGGTGATCTTCGCCGCCAATCATCAAAGCCACATGGATACCCCCGTGATACTGGCCGCGCTTCCCTCGAAGTGGCGCGGGCGCGTCGCCACCGCGATGGCCAAGGAATTTTTCAAGGCGCATTTCTTCCCGGGGCAGTTCACACGTCGAGAGTGGTTTACCAACAGCCTGAACTACTGGTTGTCGGCGGCCTTCTTCAACACGTTTCCGCTACCGCAGCGCGAAGCCGGCGCGCGGCAGACGCTTCGGTACGCTGGAGAACTCATCGGGGACGGATATTCGATCTTGCTGTTTCCAGAAGGCAAGCGGACCGAACAGGGTGAAATAAATGCGTTCCGCCCAGGCATCGGCATGATGGCATCCAAACTCGGCGTCCCGGTCGTGCCGGTCCGGCTGACCGGCGTGGACCGCGTGCTGCATCACAGCTGGAAGATGGCAAAACCGGGCCGCGTGAGGGTGAGTTTCGGGGCGCCGATGCGGCTTGCCGGCGAGGATTACGCTGATTTAACGCGTCAAGTTGAAGCAGCCGTACGAAAGATGGGCAATTGAGTGACTTTTTGTGGCACAATCATTGCGAGACTTTTCGTCCACGAGGCGTTTTTCGTCAGCGCGGCCCCGGCCGCGCGGGAAAGGATTTCGAGCCGGTTTGAGCAAAGACGATTTAATCGACATGCAAGGGACGGTGGTAGCGGTGCATAGCGGAGGCCTTTACAGAGTGCAGTGCGATGCGGGGCATGAAGTTCTGGCCCAGCTGAGCGGGCGCATGCGGCGTTTTCGCATCAAGGTCGTTCCCGGCGACCGGGTCACGGTGGGCGTTTCCCCCTACGATCCTGTTCGCGGCATCATCACGTTCCGCGCTCGGTAGGCTCATTTGAATATGTTTGACGATCCCAGCGCCCCAATTTCCAGACCCTCCACGGCAACCCAGGTTGAGACGCCGGTCACCTCGGCGGCCGTTCAGCGTTACCACAGCTGCCGCTGGCGCAAGCCGCCGGAACCAGACGGCAACGCGCTCGACTACTGCTCGCATCGCGACGTGCAGCCGATCGCCGGCACAACCGGATTCGATCCCGAAGCCTGGTGCCCGGACTGCGCGTTCTACAAAGTCCGGCGAATCCCGAAGAAGCGGACGGCCGACGACTACGGCTACTGATCGTCCTATTCGGAAAACTCCCGGGCCAGCTCCACCCATTCTCCGTTCGGCGAGAGCTGCTGGTATGCGCGCCAGTGCGGTTTGGCTTCGAGCGAGTGGCCGGTCTTCTCGAGGGTAATCGCCAGGTAGAAGTGCGCGTCGGCGTACTGGGAGTTCAAACCAAGCGCCGTGCGGTAGCAGACAGCAGCTTCCTGAAAACGTCCAAGATCGTGGTAGATGTTTCCGAGATTGAAATGGGCCTCGAAGAACTCCGGATCGAGTCCGATCGCGCTCTCGTATAGGGCCTGCGCCTCTGCCAGCTCGTCTCTTCCGTAGTGGATGTTGGCGAGGTTGATGAGCGCGGGCACCAGATACGGATCGATCTCGAGCGCCTTCCGATACCAGCTCGCCGCCGCCTGATGGCGCGATGGGTCGGCGTCGAGCGCCGAGCCCTTCAGGAAATATTCCTCGGCCAGCGCGTCCAACGGCTGGGCGGCGGACGGGATTGACCGATCCTCGAACGATTCCTTCGGTTTCGGGCGCCGGAGCTTGATGATGCGCGCGGGCTCGGCATCGATCCGAAAATCGAACGTGAGCTGGCCGCTGCGCTCGGCCTGCAGCGCGCGCACGATGGCGCGGAACGGCGTGGTCGCCAGATCCGCGCTCACCTGGCGGATCCGGACCAGATCTGAAAACGCGTAGTAGATGTCGGTGTTGGTCCGCAGCACCGGCCGGATAAGACCGAATTTCTGGAGGTATCGAAGATGATCTTCGCGCAGACCTGAATACATGCCGAGTAGATCGCGCTGCGCGTAATACTGCTGCTTCAACTCTTCGGGTGGCTGGATTCCCGCGAGGCGGCAGAACTCGCTCTCGCTCAGAATCCGCAGCTTCAGCTCCTCCGCCTTCCGCAGCTTCTGGCTCTTCTCCGCCGGCGGAACGCCTTCAGCGCCAACGACGACCATCGTCGTTCTGGCGGTCACCTCGTCGGCCGACGAGCCCCCGAGCTGGATCACCAGCGCCTGCGCTTCCTTGCGGCCCACAGACGAAAGTTTTCCAGTGAAGACGACGACTTGATCGGTGAGGGGACGTTTTGCCGAATGTGTCACAGCCGGTCAGGTGCCGAGAGCGAGATCGGGTCGAGAATGCCGGAGGAAGCAGTGGATGTCAAGCGGCGCGCGAACTAAAATCGCATCGATGCTGCTTGCGGGCGATGTCGGAGGCACGAAAACTCTTGTCGGCCTGTTCGCCGGCGGCGCGCCGCGTCCCAGGGCCGTCCAAACGGAATCATTTCGCACGCTGGAGTTTCCCGATCTCACGTCGCTCGTGGCGGCATTCCTGCGCCAGTGCGGCTGCGATGCGCGAGAGATCGACGGTGCGTGTTTCGGCGTCGCCGGCCCGGTGAAAGATGGATGCGCGCGTCTCACCAACGTGCCGTGGGTGGTCAACGCGTCTGCCATCGGCCGCGACCTTCCGGTCCGGCGCGCGGACGTGATCAACGATCTCGAGGCGCTGGCATGGTCCGTTCCGGTGCTGGAGCGTTCGGAGATCGAAGTGCTTTCGGAAGGCAAGCCCGACGCCGCCGGCGCCGCCGCGCTGATTGCCGCGGGCACCGGTCTGGGCATGGCGCTGCTGCCGAAGACGGCCGGCAGGCTCATACCCGTGCCCTCGGAAGGGGGCCATGCGGATTTTGCGGCCCGGAGCAACGCCGAAGAGATTCTGCGGGAGGCGCTGACGCGCGAATTCGGTCGAGCCGATCTCGAACAGGTGTTGTCGGGTCCCGGGCTGGTCAACATTCATCGATACGTGTATCCGCACGAATGCGCGACGGTGTCGAATGCGGCAGAAGGCGCAGAGCTGCCTGCGCTGATCACGCAGGCGGCACTCCAGGATCGCTGTCCCGAGTGCCGGCGCTCGCTCGAGCTGTTCGTGTCGATCTACGGCGCGGCGACCGGCAACCTGGCGCTCACCGCGCTCGCCACCGGGGGTGTGTTCCTCGGCGGAGGCATTGCTCCTCGCATTCTCGAAGCATTGCGCTGGCCAGTATTCCTCGACGCTTTCTGGTCGAAGGCCCCGCTGGACGCGCTGATGCGGCAGATTCCGGTCAACGTCATTCTCAATCCAGAAGCGGGGCTGGTGGGTGCCTCCGCCTTTGCCGCCGCACACCAGTAAACTGTATGGCCATCGGCATGATGGCATGATGGCATGAAAGAAACCGCTGAATTGGCGGTCCACGACATCGAGATCAAGGTGGTCGGTAAAAGCGGCCAAATCTCGTTGGGCAAGCGGTATGCGGGGAAAACTCTCCGTCTCGAGCGGCGCGAGGACGGGACAGTGCTACTTACGGCCGTTGCGATGGTGCCGGAGCATCAGCTTTGGACGGTGGAGGAACCGCACCGTTCCCGCATCGAACGGTGACTTAGGTGGGCCGCGGCGAACAAGCCCAGCGAGACCGATGTCGAGGATCTCTTGACGCGCCGACCGACTCAGACCAGCCGCGCACGTGGTCGCCCCCGCCGCTAGCCGTATTCGTCTCGACTTGAACAGCCCGGAGTTCCAAAACGTTTTCCTGGCGCTCCAAGCCGACGAGTTGCGGCAAGTCATCGCCTCCTTGCGCCGGGTGCGCGAACTGGACTGGGAGGCAATTGAGCATCTGAAGGCGCCAAATGGTGCCAAGGTGTATTCCCTTCGCCTCAGTCAGCGAATCCGTGCCGTGGCATTTCGCGATGGCGACTTCCTACGTCTGACCTCGCTTCACCCTGATCATGATTCAACATACGACCGATAGTTGTGGGCGCGCGCGTCGGTGTGTCTTAAAGAGTCTGCCAACGGCAGGTAACATATCGAAGGGCTTTGCCGCAATCGCATCTCTTGCTAAGGTAATCACATGATCTGGTTGTTCGATCGAGGCGGGGAGAAGCTGAAATACGAGATCTGCCGGCGGGACGGCGGGGACGGCTATCTGCTGGTGACGACCGAGCCCGACGGCCAGCGCAAGGTCGAGGAAGTGGCCCAGCCGACCGAGCTCATCGAGCGGTCGGTCGACCAGATGCGGCAGCTGCGAAAAGACGGGTGGAAGATCGGCTAGCGGCTCGCAGCCAACGGTCCTATCGAGCGCTATTGCACCTGCCAGACCGGTGCGACCCCGTCAGAAATCGTCTCTGGCGCGCGCAGGACACGCCACTCCTTCAGGGTCGCTCCGTCAAGCATCCAGATCGTCACTTCTCCGGCGACCGATCCTCCGGGAGGCGGATTGTCATGCCGCCAGACGACGTCCGCGCGGCCATCGCCATCGAGGTCCATGAATTTGAGGATCCGCCATTCGAGCGGCACGCCAAGCGATATGGGGCGCATGTCGACAATCGTCGTCCCATTCATCAGCCACAGGCCCACATCGCCATTTTGCATATTTCGCCAGAGCAAATCGGCTTTGCCGTCGCCGTTACTGTCAGCGATGCCTGCGATCTGCCACAAAGCGGGCACGCCGAACGCGATCGCCGACTCGGACCGCACCGCCGCTCCGTTCATGAGCCACGCTCCGACATCGCCGGATTGCGCATTCCGCCAGACAATATCCGCCTTGCCGTCGCCGTCCATATCCGCCAGCCCGGCGATCTGCCACGCAAGCGGCACGCCGAGCGCAATCGCTTCCTCCCCCTTGACCGTCGCGCCATCCATGAACCAGACACCGAGATCGCCCGATTGCATGTTTCGCCACACCAAGTCCGCTTTGCCATCGCCGTTCAGATCGGCGACTCCGACGATCTGCCACGAGAGCGGGACGCCGAGCGCAATCGCCCGCACGGCCATGACGGTCCCGCCGTCCATCAGCCACACGCCGGTATCACCGGTCTGCGTATGGCGCCACAGCAGATCCTGGGTGCCATTGCCATCGAGATCGCCAACCGCCGACACCTGCCAGACGGGCGACACGCCGGCCGCCAGC
>DASZHO010000038.1:0-1718 GCA_035937795.1 Vicinamibacterales bacterium
TTCGTCAGTCCCCGCGGCAGACAGTGCGCGCCGGGCGAGTCCTTCGAGTTGTTCGCGGCACGCTCCCGCTGGAGCGCGTCGGCCCACGGCAAGGGCTCCGGCTTGCCGGGATCGACAGTCCTCTGCGCGTACCACACGCCCGACAGGTCCGGCTTGCCTTCCCGTGTGCGGGGAGCGGGCCCGGAGGGCGTCGGATGTGGAGTGATCTGCGAAATCCTGAAGTCCCGGCCATCTCCCAGCGTGTTCAATTGAAAATCGATGAGGTGGATGTCGAAGCGCAGGGTCTGTCCCGCCGCCACGGCCACGTTTGGCTGGGCGTACAGGTTGAACCCAGGTGCGGCGACCGACAGCTCGTAGGCGCCGGCCGGCAGCTGCGCGATCGTGTAGCCGCCCTTTTCCGAGCTGGCCGTCTTGTAGAGCGTCTTGGTGGCGATGTTGGTGGCTTGAATGGGCGCGTTCGCGACCACCTCGCCGGCCAGGTCCACGACCGTGCCGGTGATGGTGCCGGTGATGGTGCCGGTGGCCTGCGCGAACGCTGCAGCGGCCAAGAAGAACACGATCCCTGAGCCCATGCACTGCCTCCCTTCATTTGACGACCGGGTGTGTCACCACGAGATCTGTTTCGCAAGTCTTGAGGTCCGGGCAGTAGAGGGGCGGCACACGGCCGCTGACCGGATTCCTGTAGGAAAACCACATCGGCTTGATGTCCGGCCAGACGATCGTGTCGCCCGGCAACGAGCCGTGATGACGGATCGGCATCGAGGCACGTGGCACGTCGGGCGGGAAGTTCCGCAGCGGCTCGATGGCGTTTCTGTTCGGAACGCGGCCCGGCGGTGTCGTCGACCTCCGCGCCCAGCCGTCTCGAAAGCCCGAAGAACTGAAGTAAGGCTGGTCGGGCGCTGCGACGTCGAATTTCCACACGCCGTCCTCCAGCTTCGCGGCGTTGTTCGGGTAGATACCGTCGGAGAACCCGCGCGAGTCCGGCGCCGCGTCGATGTGAAGGAGACGATGGCGCATCTTCGCCGAGGTGCCGTCGGGCGCCACGTCGATCACCGGCTGAATCAGCCAATGGCCGCTGGCCGAAGCGCGCGGAAGGGCCGCGACGCCGTCATAGTTGCGCTCACATTCCTCAACGTGCTCGGGACCGACACAGAACGCGACCGCGGCCTTGGCGCGCCAGCCGTCCCTCGCGAAGAGCAGGCCCAGCGAATGCCATTGCTGGTCGTCGATGAAATTGCCCAGGGCATGGCTGATGTTGTCCACCGCGACGTACGCCACCGAGAGGGAGAGCCGGCGCGCGGCATCAGCGACAGCGGCATCAAGGTCCCCCGGTGTCTGCATCGTTGGCGATGGCGTGGCGGCCACGGGCATCAACGCGTCAACGCCGGCGAATCTCGCGCCCGCAGGCAGCGACACTGCCTTGCCAGTGACGGGATTGCTCTCGAAGAAGACAGGGATGACGCCGTCCGTCAGCGTTCCCGTGTCCGCGGCCGGGACGGGCTTGTCGGGCGCGAACATTCCGGTCGGCGGAGGAGTGGCCAGGCGGCTCTTCGCCCAGCCGCGGTAATAGTCGGTCGCCATGATGGGAAAGACACGCATCTCGCGAATGCGCCAGATGCCGTCCGTGCCCTTGACGAAGCGGCTCTCGAGCACGTCGAGGCCGAGCGAGGCCGTACCGGTGCCGAAATCGCCGAGCAGGTTGAACTCGACACCGCGCG
>DASZHO010000039.1:0-31866 GCA_035937795.1 Vicinamibacterales bacterium
AGCCCGCCGATGCCGAACATCGGCAGAAACGCAAGGGCGAACAGCATCGGGGTATTGAACCGGATCGATCCGCCGTAGAGCGACAGGAACAACGCGCTCAAAATAATGACCGACGGAATCGAGATGATCATCGTCGTCGTCTGGAAGAAGGTGCTCATGACCGTGCCCATGCCGGTCATGAACATGTGGTGCGCCCAGACGATGAACGACATGAACCCGAGGAAAATGATCGCGTACACCATCGCACGGTAACCCCAGAGCGGCTTGCGCGTGTTGTTCGCGATGATCTCGGAGACGATGCCCATCGCCGGAAGGATCAGCACGTAGACCTCGGGGTGAGCGAGGAACCAGAACAGGTGCTGCCAGAGCAGCGGATTCCCGCCGCCGGCCACGGTGAGCGCCTTGTTGCCGACAGCCAGTCCGGCCGGCAGGAAGAAGCTGGTGTGTGCCACCTTGTCCATCAACTGCAGCACGCCCGCCGCCTCGAGCGGAGGAAACGCGAGCAGCAGCAGGAAGCTGGTCACGAACTGCGCCCACACGAAGAACGGCAGCCGGAAGAAATACAGGCCCTTGGCGCGCAATTGAATGATGGTGACGAGGAAGTTAATCGAGCCCAGCAGCGACGAGGTGATCAGAAAGATCATGCCGATCAGCCACATCGTCTGGCCATCGGTTGCCGTGAGCACCGACAGCGGAGGATACGAGGTCCACCCCGATTGCGCCGCGCCGCCGGGTATGAAGAAGCTGGAGAGCATCACCAGGCCCCCGGCGAAGAACGCCCAGTAGCTCGCCATGTTGATCTTGGGGAACGCCATGTCGGGGGCGCCCAGCATCAGCGGCATGACGTAATTGCCGAAGCCGCCGACTGCCAGCGGCACGACGCCCATGAACACCATGATGGTGCCGTGCATGGCACCCAGCTGGTTGTAGAACTCCGGCAGCATGATGCCACCCGGCGCGTTCGCGGCGCCCAGGAACGGGCCAATGAGGGGAATTGGCGTGCCCGGGAAGGCCAGCTGATATCGCATCAGGGCCATCAAGCTGAATCCAAAGAGCAGAAAGAGCAGGGCCGTCATCGTGTACTGGATGCCGATGACCTTGTGGTCCTGGGAAAAGACGTACTTCCACACGAAGCTCTGTTCGTGTTCGTGCGCATGAGCGTGGGCATGAGCGCCCACGGCAACGCCGTGTCCAGCTGTCGTCACGTTATCCAACTGCGTGACTCCTTCTTGAAGGCCGTGAAATCATTGATTCGACTGGCGATTCTATATGCCACGGTCGCCATCGCGCAAGTGTAACGACTCATCGCCTGTCCTTGGTTGACCCTGTTTGGAGCGGTCGGCTACCATTGCCTTTTTGCGGAACACGACTTGGAGGGCCGCTATCGTCTAGGGGTCAGGACACGTGGTTCTCAGCCACGGGACCGGGGTTCGAATCCCCGTAGCGGTACCAATCGGCGTGTGATATTCATATGGCGTGTGATATTCATATAAGGTTCTGGTTCGATACGAATGAGGCCTTTAGGAGAGTTTTGATGCCTTCACCAAGATTGCTCAGCCTGCCACTCATGCTCACGCTGGCCGCGGCCGCGTGCGGGGGCAACAAGCCCGCGACGCCCTCGGGCCAGGAACAGCCGAAAGCCGCGCCGATTGATCCGGCGACGGTCGCCACCATCAAGGGCAAGGTCACCCTGGACGGGACTCCGCCGGCCAACGCGGCGATCAAGATGAACGCAGACCCATACTGCTTGACGGCGAACAAGACGCCGCAGACGCAGGAAACGTACATGGTGGGCAAGAGCGGCGAGCTCGGGAATGTGTTCGTGTACATCTCGGACGGCCTAGGCGATCGCACCTTTGACGCTCCGAAGGATCCGGTCGTCATCGATCAGCAGAATTGCCGCTATCACCCGCACGTGATGGGCCTGATGGTCGGACAGCCGCTGCAAATCCTGAACAGCGATTCAACGCTCCACAACATTCACGCCCTCCCGACCAAGAACGCCGAATTCAACACCGGGCAGCCGATCAAGGGCATGAAGACGGACCACGTCTTCACCGCGGCCGAGCAGATGGTCCCGTTCAAGTGCGACGTGCATGGCTGGATGAACGCCTATGCGGGCGTGATGAGCCATCCGTTCTTCGCCATCACGGGTGACGACGGGACGTTCACCATCAAAGGGCTGCCGCCGGGCACCTACAAGCTCACCGCGTGGCATGAAAAGGCCGGCACGCAGACCGCAGACATCACCCTGGCCGCGAAGGACGAGAAGGAGAACAACTTCACCTTCAAAGTTCCAAGCTCGTAGAAGGATTTTGGCTTTAGGCTCTGGGCTCTCGGCTTTAGGCCGGGCAGCCTGCGGCCTAAAGCCCGAAGTTCCTCCATGCTTCTCCACCGGTACGCAACGTTCGTTGCCGCTTCCACCGTTCTCCTGATTGTTGCCGGCGGCCTGGTCACCAGCACCGGCTCCGGTCTTTCTGTTCCCGACTGGCCAACCAGCTACGGCTGGTCGATGTTCACCTTCCCACTGAAAAACATGGTGGGCGGCATTGTCTACGAGCACAGCCATCGGCTGATCGCCTCGAGCGTGGGCGTCTTCACGATCGCTCTGGCGGTGTGGCTGTGGCGCGCTGAACCGCGGCGCTGGGTGCGCGGGCTCGGGTTCGCGGCGCTCGGCGCGGTGGTGCTGCAGGGCGTCCTTGGCGGCGTCACCGTTCTGTTTTTTCTTCCGACAGCCGTTTCGACCGCGCACGCCGGCCTCGCGCAGATCTTCTTCTGTCTGACGGTTGCCATCGCGCTGGTGACGTCGCCCGGCTGGCGGTCGGCGCCTGCCAACGGCTGGGTCGACGATCCGGTGCTGCGGCGTACGGCCACGGCGACCACGGCGCTCGTCTACGCGCAGATTCTCGTCGGCGCCACGATGCGGCACTCGGATGCGGGACTGGCGATTCCGGATTTTCCGCTGGTGTTCGGCGGTCTCGTGCCACCGCAATGGACGCCGGGAATCGCCATTCACTACGCCCATCGGATTGGCGCGCTGATCGTCCTCGCCGGAATCTCGACGACATCCGGCCGCGTGTGGTCCCGGCACCGCAATCGCACGGAGCTCCGGCGTCCGGCGGGGCTGCTGGTGGCGCTCGTGCTCGTGCAGATTTTGCTGGGTGGGCTGATCATCTGGACGCGCAAGGACGTCGCGATCAACACCGCGCACGTCATCACCGGTGCACTCGTGCTGGCGACGTCGCTGGTGCTGACGCTTCGCTCGTACCGGACGCGCTTCGGCGACGCCGTCGCGTCGACCGCTCGCGCGCCGAGGACGCTCGCTCCGGAGCTCGATCGCTCGGGAGCCCGCGCGTGACAAAAGAGAGACCGGGAGTCGTGCTGGACGCGTTCGACGCAAAACGACTGCCGATCTCTTTTTCCACCGGCGCCGTGCCGGCAAGCCGCCACCGCGCGACCGATTTCTTCAGCCTCACCAAGCCACGCCTGAACTTCCTGGTCGTCATCACCGCGGCGGTTGGCTATTACCTTGGAGCCGGCAGCAGCCTCGATGTGCTGAAGTGGGTCGAGGCGGTGATTGGAACCGCGCTCGTGGCAGGCGGCGCAGCCGGCCTCAACCAGGTCTCCGAACGGGACACCGACAGCTTGATGTGGCGCACGCGCACGCGCCCGCTCGCGGCGCAGCGGCTCACCGTCACCGAAGCCACGATCTTCTCGATGGCGCTCGCGACGGCCGGATTGGCGATACTGGCCGGCGCCGCGAATATGCTCGCGACCTCACTCGCGCTGGCGACGCTCATCTCCTACAACATCGTCTACACGCCGATGAAGCGGTACTCGCAGCTGGCGACCCTCGTCGGCGCGATTCCCGGCGCTTTGCCGCCGATGATCGGCTGGGCCGCCGCGCGTGGCTCGTTGACCGGCGGAGCCTGGGCGCTGTTTGCCATCGTATTCGTCTGGCAGATTCCCCACTTCATGGCCATCGCGTGGCTGTATCGCGATGATTTTCGCCGTGCCGGTTTTCCACTGCCGCCGGTCGTGCATCCCGACGGCAGGAGCACCGCGCGTCAGGCGATCCTATTCTCGATATTTCTCGTCCCTGTCAGCCTTGCGCCGTTCGTTTTTCACATGGCGGGTCAGCTTTACGCGGCAGGCGCCCTGGTGGGAAGCCTCGGCTTGCTCGCCACGTCCGCGGCCTTTGCCGGCGATCGCACCGACCAGCGCGCGCGGCAGCTCTTCATCGGATCGATCACGTACCTGCCGCTGTTGTGGGTGCTGCTCATCGCCGACCGTCTGTGATCGACTACGCGCTGCTGCCGGCCGTCAACGCGACGCTGAACGCGACCTCCGGCGTTCTGCTCACGATCGGCTACGTCCTGATCAAACGCCGCCACATCGACGCGCATCGCAACTGCATGCTGATGGCGTTTGCTTCGTCCACGTTGTTTCTGATTTCCTACGTCACCTATCACCTGCACATCGGATCGCATCCGTTCGACGGGCAGGGGGCGGTCAGGCTGATTTATTTTTCAATTCTGATTTCGCACGTCCTGCTGGCGATCGTGATCCTGCCGCTGGCGATCGTCACACTGACACGAGGCCTGCGCGGGCAGTACGCCAGACACGTGAAGATTGCGCGCAAGACGTTTCCGATCTGGATGTACGTGTCGGTCACGGGCGTGATTGTGTATGTGATGCTTTATCAGTTGTACTAGCCTAGGGCTTTGGGCTTTGGGCTTTGCGCTTTGGGCTCGGGGCTTCGGGGGCTCATCTCAGCAACAAGATCCGATGCGCTTCGCTGCTGGTGACATAGAGGCCGGCTGCGTCGGCGTATACGCCGTGCGGCCGCGACAGCTTGAAGCGCAAAGGATCGGATCCCGGCCCGTCGCCGCGGGTGCCATCGCCGAGGACGGTGGTGATGACTCCCGTCGCAAGATCGATGCGCCGGATCACGTGGTTCTCGGTGTCCGCCACAAGCAGCTCGTGATCGCCCCGGTACGCCAGCCCCTTCGGCCCTCCGAGCGTCGCCTGGAGTGCCGGGCCCCCGTCCCCCGAGTACCCCTGTTCACCGGTGCCGGCAACGCGGTGAATCGTCCGGGTCCGGTGATCGAGCCGGTAAATGGCGTTGCCTTCGCGAAGGGCGAGGTAGAGATCTCCATCCGGCGCGAGAGCCATGGTGCGGGGGGATCTCAGTGGCGCTTCGGTCAGCTTCGCACCATCAGGCGTCGGCTTTGCCTCCCCGGTTCCCGCGAATGGTCCAATCAACCCTGTCGTCAGGTCGAGACGGCGAACCCGATTGTTCCCGAGGTCGCAAATCAGCAGCGCGCCGTCTCGATCGAAGACGATGCTGTGCGGCTGGCGCAGCGTCGCGCGCGTGCCCGGCCCTCCATCGCCGCTGAATCCGGCCACGCCGGTTCCGGCGACCGTCGAAATGATCCCGGTCTTCCCATCGACCCTGCGTATGACATGGTTATCACGCTCATCGATGTAGAGATTCCCGCTGCGGTCGAATCGAAGCTCGTGCGGCATGTTCAGCGCCGCCGCAGTGGCAGGTCCGCCGTCGCCGTTATAGGCCCGCTCGCCGTTGCCGGCGATGGTCGTGATCTTGCGGGTTTTCAGGTCGAGCCGCCGCACCCGCTGGTTGTCGACGTCGCAAAAATACAGACACTTATCCGGACCGATGACGAGTCCATAGGGGTTGTTCACCTGCAGATCGGAGAGGCCCGGGATTCCCGTGCCGACGACGATGGACACCGACGCCGGCGCAGGCGCCGATCCGGCGGCGCCGAGCGTTGACAGGCTCGAGACGGCGAGCGCGATCAGCATCAGAACGCCGAGGGCCGAGATCTTGCGGTAGTTCATTTCAACTTGAACGTGCCATCGGGAAGCCGTTCGCGGTGGGCCGTATGACACGTCGTGCAAGTGCCGTTCAGCTGCTTCCCGGCGGCCTGACCGGCCCCGTCCATGTCGTGCGCCGCGACCGCCTTCAAGACAGCCTGCGCCGAGGCCAGCGCCTCGCCTGCGGTGGCTGTGGCGTCGTCTATTTTCCTGGCTGCCCAGAACGCCTGGACCTCGGTGAAGATCGCTTCGAGCCGCCGGGCCGCCTCTGCCGCGTCATCTTCGCTGCTGGTCGCTCGCCGGAGAGCCGTGGCCTGCAGACCGACTTCCTTCATGGCGACGCTGTAATCCACCTCGGACTTCACGGTGATCTTGGCCATTGGGGCCTGATCGGTGGCGCCGAGCTTGCGCAGCAGCGCAGCGGTGCGTTCAAGGCCGCCGGTATTGGCATTGCGTCCACCGCGCCCTCCGCCCCCTCCTCCGGCGAGTCTGAGCAGCGTCTGACCGCGTTTGTTGACGGCGTTGACGTTCGCGCCCTTGTCGACCAGGAGCTGGACGACGGTATTGAATCCTTTGGCAACCGCGCCGAACAGCGCCGTATTGCCGGCCGGATCGGCGGCGTTCGGATCGGCTCCGTTATCGAGCAGCGCCTTGACCGCGTCGAATGTGTCTTTTTCTTCGTCGGCGCTGGACAGGCGGCCGTATGCGGAGAGCACATTGACTCCGCGGCGCGTGGCTCCACCGGAACCGAGGCCGGCAGCCGCCATCAGCGGCGTGGTGCCGCTCTTGGACGGAATCGCCGGATCGGCGCCCGCTCCGAGCAGCGCGCGTTCCATCTCGGCGTCGGCAAACTTCGCGGCGAGCAGCAGCGGGGTATAGCCGAGATAGGCAACCGGAAGTGAAACGTCCTGACCTCCGCGCCGTATCGGTTCGGGCTTCGTCAGTCGCATATCCGGTTTCGCGCCATGCGCCAGCAGCGATTTGACGACCTCGAGATCACCCATGAGCACGGCGGCGTGGAGCGCAGTGAAGCCAACACCCGCGGCGTTCACGTCGGCGCCCTTCTCGATGAGAAATCTCGCGGCCGCCGACTGGCCGCTGCGAGCGGCAAGCGTGAGCGCGGTCATGCCGTCGGGCAACGCCTCATCGATCCCGGCGCCCGCCGTCAGCAGCAACCCGGCCGATTCCACATCTCCGTTGCGCGCGGCCAACAGCAGCGGCGTGCTGCCGCCTCTTTGCGTATCGCCCGGCGTGACCGGGTTGTTCACATCGCCGCCGTTATTGCTCTGACCGCCGTAGTTCACGCGCATCGTGTAGCTCATCGAGCGCGCCCTGACGTTGCCTCCAGCCTCGATGAGCGCGCGTACGACGTCCGGATGGCGTTCGGAGGCAGCCCACATCAACGCCGTCTGGCCGCGAGCCGGTTCCTTTGCGTTCACGTCCGCGCCGTGCACCAGCAGCGCTCTCACCGACTCGACGCTGCCGGTACGCGCGGCGGTCATCAACGCGGTCTCCCCCGCCATCGTCGCATTGGGATTCGCGCCCGCCGCGAGCAACTTCTCGACGATGGCCGCATTCGCGTTCAGGCACGCCAGCGACAGCGGCATGACGCCGAGATCGTTGGCCGCATTGACGTTGGCACCCAGGCGAATCAGCTGATCGACCGTCTCCAGATCGTTGCGGTGCGCCGCCCAGTGCAGCGCCGTCGCGCCGTCGCCCTCGTGCGCATTCACATCCACGCGCTGTTTGAGCAACCGGCTGATGGCGTCTCTGTCCTGGTTCTTGACGGCCTCGACCAGCCGCAGGTCGGGCGCGCCGGCGCCGAATACAGGCGCGGCCATCAGCAACAGGAGCGGCCAACGTGCGAGACGCGCGACGAGACGGTGTGGCTTCATGATTCCGATCTCCGCATCTGAAACGGCGCGCTCTTGACGATCGCGGAAATCATGGACGACCAGCGGTAATCGGCCGCCGCAGCGTCACGTTCGATTTTCCGGATTGCGGGCATATCGTAAAACTCGACCGAACGGCCGATCGCGTAAGTCAGGAGCTTCTCGCTCACCGTCCGGACGAAGTCCTCGCGGTGGCTCACCAACAACGTCCGCAGTCCGGGCACCCCTTGAAACGCCGTGCCGTCCGGAAGGACCCCCGAACTGTCGATGGCGGCGCCATCGCTCCGGGTGCGCCATCTTCCTATCGCGTCGAAATTCTCGAGGGCAAATCCGAGGGGATCCATCCGTACGTGGCAGGCGGCACAGACCGGATTCTTACGGTGATCTTCCATCCGCGCGCGCACCGAAACCGGTGGCTGACCGTTCTCGCCCGACTCCTTCAAGGCCGGCACGTTTGGAGGCGGCGGGGGCGGTGGTGAACCCAGAATGTTGTCGAGCAGCCACTTCCCCCGCAGCACCGGCGAGGTCCGGTTCGGGTAGGAGGTCACGGTAAGCATGCTGCCCTGTGTCAGCAACCCTCCGCGATCGCCGCCGGGGAGCGTCACTCTTCTGAAGTGGCTCCCATAGACATCCTGAATTCCATAGTGACGGGCCAGCTGTTCGTTGAGGAACGTGTAGTTGGCCGTCAGCAGATCCAGCACGCTGTGGTCATCGCGGATCTGGCTGTCGACAAACATTTCCGTTTCGGTCTTGAAGGCTTCCCGCAGATTTTCGTTGAACTCGGGGAACAGATGCGGGTCGGGCGTTACGCCGCCCAGCTCGCGCAGCCGGAGCCATTGCCCGCCGAAATTCTGCACCAGCGCCTTCGAGCGGGGATCCTTCAGCATCCGCCGGACCTGCTCGTCGAGCACCGCCGGATCCTTCAATTTTCCCTGCGCGGCCGCATCGAGCAACTGATCGTCGGGAATGCTGCTCCAGAGAAAGAACGACAGCCGGGACGCGAGCTCCAGATCGCTCAGACGATACGCCTGCTTGTCCGGCGCGTTCGCCGGATCGCGCTCGATGCGGAAGAGGAAATCCGGATCGGCGAGCAGCCGCTGAATCGCCTGCTCGATCCCGGCCTCGAATCCGCCGTCGAGGCGCGCGGAGCGGTAAAAGTCGACGAGCGTCTGCACGTCGGCCTCGTCGACCGGGCGCCGATAGGCGCGGCGCGCCAGCGTCGACAGAATTTTCCTGGCGCAGCCTGCTTCATCTGCGCTGCGCGTGGGGTAACACACAAAGATTCTGCGGCGGCTCGGTGTGTCGCCCGGCCCGTTCGCGTTGTAGGGACCGCCCACCGCCACGCTCTCGATTTTCGGATTGCCGTCGTAGTGCTCGTTCAACATCGCGTCGTAATCGGCCTGGAGCGGCAGCAGCACCCCCTCCGGCTCCAGATGGCCGTCAAGAAACGACACGCCGAGGAGGTGCGTGCCGGCTTCAGCGGAGAAGCGGACTTCCAGATTCCTGTCCGCCTCGTGCATGTAGGTTTCCCATTCGGCATCGGTGAGGATGTTCCCGGGGAACGTCGTGGGGGCCGGCGTGCCCTTGGCTTCGCCGCCGACCTTCAGCGATCCGACTCGCTTCCCATCCACGCGCACTTCGAGCTGATGTGGAAACCCCATGCCGATGAGGTACTCGTAGAGCTGCCGCTGCAGTTTGATCTTGACGACGTATTCACCGTTGAGCGGAAAGGTGTGCCGGACGGCGAGACCGCCGCGCGAGCCAAACGGCAGGTCATCGCTCATCCGATCGTCCTGATCCCAGGCCCGCAGCACCGGATAGGTGTCGAAGACCGGAACGATGGCGGGATCGCCAACAGCGAGCCGGCTGATGGTACGCGCCGCCGCCATGTATCGTTCCATGTGCACGGGCGACACCGAGAGGACGCCCGCAATGTTGTCGAAGCCCTGCTGGTCGACATCATCCGGCCCGAGCAATGATTTGCCGTCGATCTCCACGGCGAGCAGATCGCGAATGGCGTTGGTGTATTCGGCGCGGTTCAGCCGGTGCACGGGAACCCGACCGGGATCCGGCCTGGCGCCGGCGGCGCGGTCGATGGTCGTTTCCAGCCAGGACACAAGACCGTTTCTCGTGTCGAGATCGGGCTGCGGCATGCCTTTGGGGGGCATCTCGTGCGCGCGAAGCTTCCGGATGACCTTCTCCCAGGTCTCGGCGCTGTCGCTCACCTTCTCCACGTCCATTCGATCGAGCATCAGCCCGGCGGTCTTGCGCTGCTCGTTGTGGCACGCGACGCAGTACTTATCGAGGACTTGCCGAGGGACCGCCGTGGGGGACTGCACGGATTGGCGAGCGGGCGGCGCTTGGCGGGCGCCCGCGCGGCCGTCGGCCGCCGGGACGGCTGCGGTCACAACGACTGTCAGGCTCGTGAGTGCGAGCGCAGCCACGAACGCCTGCTGCCGTGATGTCATGGGTCTACTTGCCGGGCACGGGCGTTGCGAGAGGCTTGCCCTTCTCGACGATGTACGTCGACACGATCCGCGCACCTTTTGAACCTTTACTGGTAGCGCTGTGCACGGTGCCCGCTGGTATGAGGAACGCTTGCCCGGCGTTGAGGGTCATGTCGGGCTGGCCTTTCTGTTCCAGTAGTACCGTGCCTTCCAGAACATATCCAGCCTCCTCACCGGGATGGGTATGGAAGCCTGACGATCCGGCCGGCTGGAATTCGATGAGCGCTGTCACCGCCTCGCGTCCGGGCGCGGAAATATCGCCCTGGTGAAGCACCGTTCGCTTGAACGTCGGCTGCTGGGCACTGACGGCACAGGCGAGAGCGAGGGCTACTGCGCATATCGTTGCTGTTCTCACGATCCGCTCCTTATGTTTGCGGCCTGATTTTCATTCCTGGACAGCCCATAGTATTATCCCGCCGTCAATCCGACAAGAGAGGCAAGGGAACCATGACGCGACGTTTTGCTGTTGCGGCGACATTCCTCGTCATCATTGCTGCGCTGGCAGCAGGGTCTGCCATCCTCAAGAAGAGGGCGACTGTTGCCGCTGCCGGAGTACAGGCGCCGCAGTTCGAGGTGGACCCGATGTGGCCGAAGCCGTTGCCAAATCACTGGGTCCTCGGATGGGTCACCGGCGTGACCGTCGACGCCCGGGATCATGTGTGGATCGTCCAGCAATCGAACAAGCTCAGCCCCGGTGAACTGTTTGGCGAGACGAGCGTCCCCGGGTCATGTTGCTTTGGGGCTCCGCCAGTGATGGAGTTCGACCAGGCCGGTAATCTGGTTGGGCACTGGGGCGGTCCGGGGCCAGGTTACGACTGGCTGGACTCGCCGCACGGCATCATCCTCGATTACAAGGATAACGTCTGGATGGCCGGCAACGGTAAAGGCGCGTCCCAGGTGCTGAAATTTACGCGAGCAGGCAAATTCCTCCTGCAGATCGGCCGTCCGAATCAGAAACAAAACAGCAACGACGTCCAGAACCTCAACATGGCCACCGATGTCGTGGTCGATCAGGCCGCCAATGAAGCGTATGTCTCGGACGGGTACGGAAACCGGCGCGTGATCGTCTTCGACGCCGATTCGGGCAAGTACAAGAGGCACTGGGGCGCCTACGGGCACAAACCGGACGACACCGACCTCGGCCCATACAATCCGGATGCGCCGGTCGCGCAACAGTTCCGCCAGGCCGTGCACTGTGTGCATATCTCGAACGACGGGCTGGTTTATGTCTGCGATCGCCCGAACGATCGGATCCAGGTCTTCAAGAAGGACGGGACCTTCGTGAAGGAGGGCTTCTTCGCGAAAAGAACGAAAGGGTTCGGGACGACGTTTGACCTCGCCTTCTCGAGGGACCCGCAGCAGACCTATCTCTATATGGCCGACGGATCGAACAATAGAATCGACATCGCCTTGCGGGATACGCTCGAAGTCCTGACGAGCTTCGGAGATGGCGGCCGGCAGCCCGGGCAATTCTATGCCGTGCACAACATCGCGACCGATGCGGCGGGCAACATCTATACCGTTGAGACCCAACACGGCCAGCGGCTGCAGAAGTTCGTGTACAAGGGGATCGGCCCCGTGACGAAGGCAGACCAGGGAGTGGTCTGGCCGAAAACAGCGAAGAGCCCTCTCTAAAAGCGAGAGCCCACTCCAAGACGAGTGCCGTTCAGCGTGCCGGAGGATCCTGCTTGGCTGCCGGAAGTTCTTGCTTGGCTGCCGAAGGATCCTGCTTGTAGATCACTGCACGGAGTTCCTCCGGAGTGGGCACGTGTGTATCGAGGCCGCGTTCGATCATGAGCCTCCGAAGCAACGCCTCGGTTTCAGGCCACGATTGAAAGACCATCCCAGGCGTATAAACCAGATGCGCGTAGGCAAGGGGCGTGAATTGTCCCTTCTTGTCACGAGCATCCAACCTGGCGCCCTTTTCTACGAGCAGCGTCACTATCGCGTTGGCTCCCCGCCAGGCAGCCCCATGTAGCGCGGTCTCCCCGTTGTCGTCGACCGCGTTGACGTCGTTGCCAGCCTCGAGGCACAACTTGACTGCCTCAAGGGCGTCCTCATTTGTGCCGCTATCTTCGCCCATGGAAAAGATCTGCAACCCCGCCGCGAGCATCAACGCGGTCGTTTTACTCCCGGTCTTGATCATCGGATCGGCGCCATGCGCAAGAAGCACGCGCATCATCTGGTGGTCGACATTCTTGGCGGCCAGCAGAAATGGAGTGGCTCCGACCTGAACGAAGCGGGGTCTTTCGTTGTCCGCCTTGAAGGGTGCTGTCATTCGCGCGTTCACATCCGCGCCGTGCGCAATCAGCGACGCCGCGAACTCCATGCTCGTCATACTGCCGGATCCGACCGGATGGGGGAGCCGTCCCCAGCTCAGGCCGCGAGTTCGGATCAACTGATGGAGGGCGGTCCACCCTTGTTCATTTGCATTGGCGGCGGCACCGTGGTCCAACAGGTAAGCGGCAAGCTCCCAGTTCGCATTCATCGTCGCGATGACCAGGGCGGATGTGCCGTCCTCAACCTTGTCGTTGACATTCGCGCCGCGGTCGACGAGCGTTCGAACCGCGTCCAGGGCTCCGTCGCGCACCGCAAACAACAGAGGCGTGAACGAATCGAGGCGGCCACGCCGGGTCCTCGCGGCGTAGGCCGATTCGCGTTCCGGCTCTTTGCTGTCTACCGGCGGCGGCGCCGCTGTCGGTCCATGGGACCGCGCGTGAACATCGGCGCCGGCGTCGATGAGCGCGTTCATGGCATCGACGTTGTTGTTGGCGGCCGCCCACATCAACGCGGTTTGTCCGCGGGCCCGTTCCGCCACGTTTACGCCGGCTCCGTGAGCGACCAGGATCTTGATCGCCGCGGCGGAACCGGTTCGTGACGCCGTCATGAGTGCGGTTTCGCCACCCGGCGAGGCGCCGTTGGGGTCCGCTCCGGCTTTGAGGAGCCGCTCGACAATGCCTGCATTGCCGTTCTGGCAGGCCAACATGAGCGGTGACACTCCGTACTGATCCGCAGTGTTCGCGTTGGCACCACGCTCGAGCGATGCGTTTACGGCGACAAGATCGTCGCGTTGAACGGCCAGCGCCAGCGCTGCTGCCTTCGCGTCCTTCTCCCGCGCACCGGCGAGCATTTTTTCTTGTGCTCCGGCCGGGCGGAGCGCGCAGCCGATCAGTAACGGCACCAGCCACGATATCGTGCGTACCTTCAGCATGCGCGATTCTCCTCAGGCGCCATCTCCAAGCTACAGCCCCGAGAACCGTCCGGTGCTGTCGCCCACTCGCTCGGCCGGAATCCCCGCCTTGTCCAACAGGCTCATCCCCAGGTTCATGAGCGGAGTATCAATCGCGGCAAGGATATGCCGGCCACCTTTCAGCTGGCCGCATCCTCCTCCGACGAGCACGAGCGGCAGATCATGCGGGCTATGCACGTCACCGTCACCCATACCCGCGCCATACATGAGAATCGTATGGTCGAGCAGGGTGCCATCCCCATCCGCCGTCTCATCGAGGCGCCGGGCGAGCCGGGCCATGAGCGAAACATGATAGGCGTTGATTTTCGAGTTCAGCGCCATGCGAGGAGGCTGATCCATGTGATGAGAGACCTCGTGGTGGCCGTTCGGCACGCCGATAAACGGGTACGTTCGCTGACTCTGCTCGCGCGATACCTGGAAGCTCACGACCCGCGTGATGTCTGCCTGATAGGCGAGAAAGTGCAGGTCAATCATGACCTTGGCGTGCTCATCGTCTGCAAAGGGAATTCCGAGCGGCCGATCGATCGTGGCTTCAGGGGTGGAGGCCACGTGCTGCTCGGCGCGCCTGATCTGCGATTCGACGTCGCGAACGGCGGTGAAATAGTCCTCCGCTGTATTCCGGTCTTGAGCGCCGAGGACGCCCAGGAGGCGCTTCATGTCATCGGTCACTGAATCGAGGATGCTCCGATCCTGCCGCATCTGCCTCATGCGAGCCGCAGTGCTCGAGCCGTCACCGAACATCCGGTCGAAGACCACGCGAGGGTTGTTCTCCATTGGCAGCGGTGTCGTGTCCGATTTCCACGAGAAGGTATTCTGGTAGACGCAGCTATAACCGTTGTCGCAGTTTCCGACCACGAAGTTCGGCTCCAAGGCGAGCTCGAGCGAGGAGAGCGGCGTGTCCTGGCCCAGAACATCGGCGGCATACTGATCGAGCGTCTTCCCAAGATGGATGTCGGCGCCTTCGGTCCGCTTCGGCGCAACGCCGCTCAGCCACGCCGCTTGACAGCGCGTATGCGGTCCGCTCGAGACGTCCCTGACATCGGCCGCGGTATTGGCGAGTCCGCTGACGATGACCACGCGATCCTTGAGCGGCTCCAGGGAGCTCAAGATCGGCGAAAGCTCGAAGTCGCTCCCGACCCCTTTCGGCCGCCAGTGGGCCATCGTCACGCCATTCGCGGTATAGAAGAACCCGAGCCGCACTTGCGGCTTCGCGGCCGCGGACAGCGCGGGAACCATGGCGTCAAGAAACGGCAGGGCGAGGGTCGCCCCCACTCCTCGGAGAAACGTCCGGCGGGGAAGCGCCATCTTTGTAATCATCATGATTTCGATCTTTCCGCGGCTCGCCGCATCAGAAACGGGTCACTCTGGATAATGCCGTAAATGATCGAGGACATCCGGTAGTTCGACGTGGCGGCGGCGTTCCGGATTTTGCGCACGTACGGCGCGTCCTGGTACGTCAGCCCGCGCCCGAGAGCGTAGGTCAGAAGCTTCTCAGTGATGGTGTTGACGAACCGCTCCGGCTGGCCGAGAAGAGCCCGGCGAAAGTCCGTTATGCCATTGAAGCGAGCGCCGTCGGGCAACTCGCCGGTCGCGTCAATGGTCTTCCCTGTCTCGTCGGTGTCGCGCCATTTTCCGACGGCGTCGAAATTCTCCAGCGCAAAGCCCGCGGGATCAATCATCGAGTGACAGGCGGCACAGACCGGGTTTTTCCGATGTTGCGCCATGAGCTCCCGGACGGACAGCGTGACCCGTTCACCTGGCTCCGTTTCCTTCAGCGGCGGAACAGCTGCCGGCGGATCCGGCGGAGGCGTGCCCAGGATGTTGGTCAGAATCCATTTCCCACGCACGACCGGGGAGGTTCGGATGGCGTGGGACGTGACCAGGAGGACGCTGCCCTGTCCAAGGATTCCGCGACGCCGCTCGTCCGGAAGGGACACGCGACGGAAATGACTCCCCTTCACATTCGGGATTCCGTAGTGCAGCGCGAGGCGCTCGTTGACGAAGGTGTAGTCGGCGCTCAGCAGCTCCATGACACCCCGGTCCTCGCGGAGAATGCTCTCGAAAAAGAGCTCGGTCTCCCGGCGGAACGCGTCACGCAAGCTATCGTCGAAGTTTGGAAACAACGGCTCGGACGGCCGCCTGGCCTCGAGATTCCGCACCTGCAGCCACTGCCCCACGAAGTTGCTCACCAGTGCCTGCGATCGGCCGTCGGCCAACATTCGCCGAACCTGCGCCTGCAGGACGTTCCGATCGTGCAGCCTTCCCCGCGCGGCCAAGTCGAGGAGTTGTTCATCCGGCACCGAGCTCCACAGAAAGAACGAGAGCCTGGAGGCGAGCTCGAGGTCGCTGATCGGGTAATTGGTTCCGGGAGCGGCCCCCGCGGGATCGCGCTCGACCCGGAACAGGAACTCCGGGCTCACCAGCAGACGTCGAACCGCCAGCTCGATACTGCTTTCAAAGTCCCCGCCGTCAGCCCGATTGCGATCGAAAAAGGCCAGAAGCGGCGCAACATCTTTCTCCGCGACCGGGCGGCGGTACGCGACCCGCGCGAGCCTCAACAGGATTGACCTGGCGCAGCGCCCATCCGCATCCCTGGTGTCCGGCCGGCAAGTGAAGATGCGACGACGGCTTGGCGTGTCGCCAGGTCCCGTAGGATTGTACGGACCGGTGATTGAGAGCGTTGCCACGGAGGGCTCGTAAATCGCCGCGGACGTCAGCCCAATGTTGTTCGAGATGTAGATCGGGCGCATGAACCGCTGCCGCAGCCATTCGGTCTCCTCGGCTTCGGAAGGCTTGAGGAAGGCGATTGCCACATCCCGCGAGCCTGCCTTGACCGGCACGCGAACCTGCCACCCGTCCGGGTTGGTGACGTTGGCCGGCCGCGGCGGAATCGACCACAGCTTCACCCGCGCGCCATCGACGGTAAGCTCGAGCTGATGCTCATCATCGAAACCGCCGGAGCCGTCGCAGTTGCCGATGCCGCTGGGCGGCCCGCACGTCAGCGTCGCACGGAAGAGGTATTCACCATCCTGCTGGAAATGGTAATGGAAGCGCTTGCCGCCTCGCGTGCCGAACGGCATGTCATCGGCCTGACCATCCTGATTGGTGGCGTCGGATATCGAAAATTCATCAACAGCGGGGGCCGGGAGCGGGGCCCCGACCGCGGCGCGGCTGATCTTCTGCGCAGCCGTCAGATATCGCTCAAGCAGCGACGGGTTGACTCTCAGCGCGCCGGCCATGTTATCGAACCCGTAGCTTGCATCGTCAGCAGGAAGGAGCGAGGCCACATCGACATCGATGTCGAGCAGGTCGTGCACCGCATTCCGGTACTCGACCCGGTTGAGCCGATGAAGGGCCTGTGTCCTGCCGACGTCCGGGTGCCCTGCGGCGGCCTCATCAAGCTCCGTCTCGAGCCGCGTGATCAAGGCGTCGTAGGTGGCCCGTTCCGGCCGCGGCCGCCCGGCGGGAGGCATCAGCCCCCCGCGCAACTTCCTCACGATCTTCTCCAGGACTTCGGCGTTGCTGTCCGGCTGATCCAGATCGACGGCGTCCAGCGTCAGTCCTCCCGCTTTTGTCCGCTCGTTGTGACAGCCGAGACAATACTGGTTGATGACGGAGCGTGGCGCGATCGAGCCAGGCGTCGTGGCGGCCGCAGTCTGAAGACTGGAAACAGCTCGGACCGGGCGGGACTCCATCCAGCTGAGTCCTGCTGCACACGCCAAGACGATGAAGGCCCGCCCGCTCATTTCTAGAATTCCACGCTCATCCCGAACTTGATCAACCGTCCGCGCTGGACGTCGCTGGGCCGCCCGTATGCCGGACCGAGCGTGGTGACGCGCTTCTGAACAGCGCTTTCATTGCTGAGGTTGTAGAAATCGATCCGTGGCTCCAGAGTGGTGTTCTGCAGCCTGATCGGCCTGCGCAGGCTGGCATCGAGTTGAAACACGTTTGGAAAGCGCGTGGTTCCGCGCCTGGAGACCACCACCGACTGAGTCGATTGCGTCAGCGCAACCGTTCTCGAGTTCACGGTCACCGTGGTGAGCTCGGGGAATCCTGAATAGTAGGACGTCGTCGCGCTGCTCGCGAGGTGGAACGGCAGGTCGAAGACGCCGGACATGCGGTATGACCACGGCACGTCATTTCCGAACGCTCCGCTCCTGTAGGCGGCGGAATTCGGATTGTTCAGATCGCCGCCGATGACATCGCCGACCGTCTTGCCGTAACTGGCGCCGCCCATCAGCGACCAGCCGTTGCTCATGCGTTTGTTCACCGAAATGTCGCCGCCATGATAGTCGATGTTCTCGCCCGGATCGTTCGACCAGACGTCGTCGAACTGTCCTTTGGTCGCCGGCGACTGGTTGTAGACGGTGACCGACTGTCCGCTCGTCACCTCGGTGACGGCCAGCGGAGTGTAGCTGCCCGGCGGCACGAGAATGTTGCGGAAGCCGAACTGATTCCGCTGGCGGCGGTACGTGTAGCCACCTGAGACGACGACGTTGCCGGGAAGCTGGCGCTGCAATTCGACTGAATACTCGTCGGAATAGGCCGCCTTCAGACCTGGCGCCCAGCGGTTCACGACCCCGAAGCTATAACCATTCGAAGGCCCGAGCTCGTTCGGTTGCGGCAGCCCGTCTCCGTTGAGATCGCATCCAGAGGTCTGGCCCGGCGCGCACGCCGTCCACGATCGCGAGTCGCTGGCAACGACCGCCGGATTCACGCGAAGAATGTTGTTGAGTGAGACCGGCTGGATGTACCGGTTCGCGGCGAATTTCAGCGCGGTCCTGCCGTCACCGATGAGATCGTAGACGGCCGAAAACCTCGGGGAGAGCGTCTTGAAATTCGGCACGCCGTTGATACGGGAGAAACACTGCGCGGCCACAAACGTGTTCGTGGCCGAGCAGGATGGCTGCTCCCAGCCGAAATCGGTCCCGAAACGGAGCCCGGCGTTCACGACCAGTTTTTTTGTTGGCGCCCATTTATCCTGGACATAGAGAGAGTTCGTTCTGTCCCAGACGTCGTATTGGATGGGCCCGGTGAAGCCACCCAGGATCGGGATGTCGTAGGTGTTGACCGACGACGGGATGCCGTCGGTGAAATTCGCGCGCATGCCTGACGTCGAGATATTCGAGCCTTTCTGATTCACGACCATGAACTGATAGCCGGCCCGCATGTCGTGCTGCCCGCTGAAGAAGCTGATGCTGGCATATGCCGAATCCCTCCGATCCTTCCAATCGGGATAGAACGGGTACGCCCCAATGTAGGCGTCGGTCGTCGTTTCGTAGTGGGACACCGTGCCGGGGACGACGCCCGGTTCCGGGCTCCAGTTGTCGTCGTACCGATACTGGTTGAACGACGCGTCGAGCACGATGTGGCTGCGCCAGGGAGTCGTGAATTTGACCTGATGGATGTCGGGATACTTGGAGTTAAATGCTCGCGAGTTGCTGTCGACGTAGGTCCCGGAGGCGATGGGACGGTGTCCCACGCGCCGGTATTGCAGGTTATTGAAGTAGCTCAGCTGGGCGCTTCTGGTCATCTGCCAGGCCGCCTTCTCGGAGAACGTAAATTTGAGATTGTCTTCCAGCACCTGGCTGCCGCTCGGGTTGTAGCTTCCGAGGATGTATTGGTTCAACACATCTTCGTTGGCCGAGACCGAGAACCACAGCTTGTCTCGAAACACGGGACCTGCCAGCCACGCGCCGGAATCGAACACATCCCTGATACGAGACGCCGGCTGGAAATTCGGATTCGCCGCGAGCACGACCGCCGGCACCGACGTGAGGAGCTGAGTGCGCAGCGTCGATGACAGATTATCGGCGTTCAGCGAGTGGTTGGCGCCCGCGTAGTGTCCGCCGCCGTGGAACGAGTTGGTACCGGTCCGCGTGATCATGTTGAAGACGAGCCCGCCACGGTCCGCGCTCGCGACGCCGGCACCTCCCATCTGCAGGTTCATTTCCTGATAGGTGGTCGCTTCGAGAAAGAAGGCGGTCCCCGAGGCGTTGCCCTCGATATTGCTGATGTCCATGCCGTCGATGGAATAGCCGTTGTCCTGATTGCTGCCGTGGAGCGTCGGTCCCGATTGCAGGAACGCCGCGGAGCCGCCCACATCGACCTGGCTCATCGCGACGCTCGGAGCCACCCGCGCCGCGGACCAGACATCGAATCGGTTCGGCAGGGTCTTCAACACTTCGCTGGACAGGACCGTCTGCTTGAGCGCGCTCGTCGTGTCGAGCAACGGCGCCTCGCCGGTGACCGTGATGCCCTCGGCCATCGTCCCGACTTGCAGCTTCAGATCGGCGCGCGAGGTCTCATCGGCGTTCACGACGATGTTGGTCTGTTGAGCCGGCCGGAATCCCTGAAGCTCCGCCTTCACGATATAGGCGCCAGGTACGAGCCGCAGGAATTGATAGGCGCCCCGTTCGTCGGTGACCGTTTGCTGATTCGCCCCGATCGTCCCCTGGGTGCTCGACAACGTCACCGCAACCCCCGGCATGACGGCGTCGGAGCTATCGATGACCGTGCCGCCAATGGCGCCGACGCCCTGAGCGCCCACAGGCAGGACAGAACACACCCACACCAATAGCGCCCATAGCGCCACTGTGGCCTTCGAGAAGTCTCTCGCGCGCATCTTCGATTCCTCCCTCGTGACGTGTTTTGTCATTGCACATCTGCTGCTCATTCCGCGCCGAGTTTTTTCAGCAGATCGACGGTGCTCTGCAGCGAACCCGCTGGGCCTGGTTCGAGCTCAGCCGCGGCGCTCCGGCCCTGGGCTGCTCCGCGTACCGCGATCGACAGCGGTGTCAGTCCGCGCTTGTTCTTCACACTCAAAGCGGCGCCGTTGTCGGCGAGCAACTGGACGACGCGAGTGAAGCCCTGCGCGGCCGCGCTGTGCAGGGCGGTGTCGCCCTGCTGATTCACGGCGTTGATATCCGCGCCCAGGCTCAGCGCCGTCTTCACGCCTTCCGAGACCTGGCTTTCGTCCTCGACCCTGGCGCCGTCGAGCACGCGGTGACTGCGGCGATCGACCTGTGTGGACGCCATCATGCCCACCGCGAGCATCAGCGGTGTCATGCCGTCCTTCTTCGGCAAACGAGTGTCTGCGCCGGCGGCAGCAAGGGCGCGCATCATGTCGTTCTCGAGGTACTGCGCGGCCAGCATGTACGGCGTGGATCCGAGCATCGGCGCCAGCATCTCGAACTCGTGGCCGTTCGCGCGCTTGGTCTGCGTCGCCTTCGTGAGCATTACATTGGGATTCGCCTTGTGGGCGAGCAGGGCCTTGACGACATCGAGGTCTCCCCGCAGCACGGCGGCATGAAGAGCCGTGTAGCCGATCTCGGCATCGTTCGGGTCGGCGCCTTTATCGAGCAGCATTCTCGCGACCGCACCCTGACCGCTGTACGCCGCCTCGATCAGCGCGGTGGCGCCGTCGGGCAGCTTGTCGTTGACCTTCGCGCCCGCCTCGACGAGCAGCCGCGCCGATTCCACGTCGCCTTCGCGCGCCGCGAACAGCAGCGGCGTGCTGCCGCCGCGGACGATCGTGTAATTGAGCTCTTCCCTGCCTGCCCGCTGGGTCTCTTCGCCGGTGACGGTTCGCGGATACGGGCGCGACCTTGCGTTGATGTCGGCGCCGACCTCGATCAGCATCTTCACGACTTCCGGCCGCTTCTCCGAGGCCGCCCACATGAGCGCCGTCTGATCGTGAACCTTCTCCTTTGCATTGACCTGGGCGCCATGAACGAGCAGCGCCTTCACGGACGCCGGGTCGCCGGCGCGGACGCACATCATCAGCACGGTCTCGCCGTTCAGGAGCGCGGCGTTCGGATTGGCGCCGGCCGCAAGCAGCCGATCGACCATGGCCGCGTGGCGGCTCATGCAGGAGAGATAGAGGGGCGTCACGCCGGTGTCGTCGGACGTATTGACGTTGGCTCCGGCATTGAGCAGGAGGTCGGTGGTGGCGAGGTCGTCGAGGTGCACGGCCCAGTGCAGCGCGGTCGCGCCGTCGCCCTGCGGCGCATTCACGTCGACTTTCTGCTGCAGCAGCGAGCGGACGCTGTCAACCTTCCCCGCCCGGATCGCCGCGATCAGCGGCGAATCGCCGACAGCGAGCACGAGTGCTGGCGCCAGCAACACGAGGGACAGGGTCAGGGCGAAGTAGCGCGCACGCATTTCGGGTCTCCACCCTTCGACCCTTCAACGCAAAAGAAGCCCTGCACGCGACTCGCGCGCGCTGGCTCTACGTCGTCGGATCTATCGGGCTAAATGCCGAATAATTGTCGATCGTCCAGCTTGCCCGTGCTGTCACCGAAATGGTCCATCCGCACGCCGAATTTGTCGAGCAGCGACAGATGCAAATTCGCCAGCGGCATCTTTTGCTCCTGCGCGAACCGGATGGCGCGGCCGCCTTTCAGCGTGCCGGCGCCGCCGCCCGCCAGGACGATCGGAATATCGTTCGGCGCGTGGCGGTTGCTGTCCGCCATCCCCGCCCCATACACCATCGTGACGTGATCGAGCAGCGACCCGTCGCCGTCCGGCGTCGATCGCAGCTTATCGAGCAGATAGGCGAAGAGCGTCACATGGTAATGGTTGATCTTGGCGACCTTCGCCACCTTCTCCGGCTCGTTCTGGTGGTGCGAAATCGGGTGATGCGCGTCCGGCACGCCGATGAACGGATAGGTCATGCCGCTGAATTCGCGGCCCATCATGAACGTGGCCACGCGCGTGAGGTCGCATTGATACGCGAGCACCATCAGATCGCACATCAGCTTCGCGTGGTCGTCGTAGTTGTTCGGGATTCCCGCCGGATGCTCGATGAGCGGGAGCTCCTGGTCGCGCTGCTGCTCCGCCTTCTGGATGCGGCGTTCGATGTCTCTGACGGCATCGAGATATTCGGCGAGCCTGGCCCGATCCGTCCCGGCCAGGGAGGTCTGGAGGCTCGCCAGTTCCTTCGTCACCGAGTCGAGGATGCTGCGGTCCTGCTGCATACGCGCGAGCCGCGCGCCGGGATCGGTGCTGCCGGTGTCGCCGAAGAGGCGCTCGAACACCGCGCGCGGGTTGTTCTCCATGGGCAGCGGCGTCGCCTCGCCGGCCCACGCAATGGTGCTCGTGTAGTCGCACGCGTAGCCTTGATCGCAGGCCCCCGCCGACTGAGTAGACTCGATCGCGAGTTCGAGCGAAGAGAGCTGGGTGTATTTCCCGAGCTGTTTCCCGAGGATCTGATCCATCGAGACGCCGGCCTGCACGGCGCCGCCGCTCGGCGTAATTTTCGGGTAGATATCGGTCAGAAACCGCGTGCTCGCGCGCGCGTGCACGCCGTCGCCCGCTCGCACGCTGGCCGGGACGTTGCAGTTCAGGCCGCTCACCACGGTCAGCTGGTTACGGAACGGCGCCAGCGGCAGCATGGTTGAGTTGAACTCGAAGTTCGCGCCCTCGCCGATGGGGGCCCAATTCGGCATGATCATGCCGTTCGGCACATACATGACCCCGAAGCGGTTGGTCGGCGCGGCCGCCGTCCTGGCAACGGCGGTGAACGCGGGCACCATGCTGTCGAGCAGCGGCAGCGCCAGCGTGGCGCCAAACCCGCGCAACACCGTGCGCCGTGAGAGCGCTTTCTTCGAAATGATCATTCGCCTCTCCTTGCAGACTGATTCCCGCTCGCCGTGCTCATCGTAAATGGGACGCTCTTGACAATGCCGAGAATCACCGCGGACCAGCGGTAATCGCCCGGCGCCGCGCTCCTGGTGACCTGACGAACCACGGGCAGATCGTAGTACTCGATGCTCCGGCCGATCGCGTAGGCCAGCATCTTCTCTGTCACCGTCCGCACGAAATCTGCCCGGTGATCGAGCAGCAGCTTCCGCAATCCCAGGACGCCCTGAAACTGGGTGCCATCAGGCAGCGACGCAGACGAGTCGATCGGCACGCCGTCGCTCATCATCCGCCACTTGCCGAGGGCGTCGAAATTCTCGAGCGAGAATCCCAGCGGATCCATCCGCACGTGGCAGGCAGCGCAGGTGGGATTCTTCCGGTGCAGTTCCATCCGCTCGCGCACCGACTTCGGCTGCCCTTCGGCCCCGCTCTCCTTCAGTGCAGGCACATCGGGCGGCGGGGGGGGCGGCGGCGCGCCGAGCATGTTCTCCAGGAGCCATCGCCCGCGCACGACGGGCGACGTGCGGTTCGGATAGGACGTCGCGGTCAACACGCTCGCCTGCCCCAGCAGTCCTCCGCGAACGCCGTCCTTGAACACGACCTTCCGGAATTGATTTCCATAGATGTCCGGAATGCCGTAGTGCCGCGCCAGCCGATCGTTGACATACGTATAGTCGGCGCTCAGCAACTCGACGATGCTGCGATCTTCATGAAGCTGACTGCTGATGAACCGCCGCGTCTCTTCCTGGATTGCGCCGCGCAGGTTTTCGTCGAACTCCGGATATTCGTACTCGTCGGGCTTTACCGCAACGATCTTGCCGAGCTTCAACCACTGAGTCGCAAAGTTGTCGACGAGCGCCTCCGAGCGCGGGTCGGCAAGCATCCGCTTCACCTGCTGCCCGAGCACCTCAGGATCTTTGAGCTTCCCGCGTTCGGCGAGGCTCAGCAGCTCGTCATCGGGAATGCTGCTCCAGATGAAAAAGGACATCCGCGACGCGAGATCGAGATCGCTCAGGCGATACGGCTCGCCGGCCGTGAGGTGCGCCGGCTCGCGCTCGACGCGGAAGAGGAAGCCCGGCGACGCCAGAATCCGCTCGAGTCCGCGCTGGATGCCCTGATCGAAGCTCCCGCCGGCTCTTCCTTGTTTGTAGAACTCGACGAGCGTCTGGACGTCCTCTTCCGTGGCCGGCCGGCGATAGGCTCGAACGGCGAGCGCCGTCAGAATCTTCCTCGCGCACGGCTCCTCGCCCGCGGCATCCTTCGGGCGGCACACGAACACGCTCCGCCGGCTCGGCGTATCCGCGGAGTCGCTGTTCGTCCCCGCGTCGTACGGACCGCCGATCATCACGCGCTCGACCGACGGATTGCCGTAGTAGACGTCGTTGGTGACGACAGCGTAGCCGGTTTGCGGGGGCTGTCTGATGCCCTCTGGCTTCCAGTACTGGCGGACGAACGACACGCCGACTTCGTGCACACCGGCCTTGACGGGCACGCGTACGTCGAGGTGCGCATCGGCCGTATGCATGTAATTTTCCCAAGCCGGATCGCCTTGCGTGTTGCCGGCGAACCCCTCGGGCGCCGTCATCCCCTTGCCTTCACCGCCCACGGAGAACCGCCTCACCAACCGGCCATCCACACGGATGTCGAGCTGGTGCGGCTCCCCCATGCCCATAATGTAGAGGTACACCTGCCGTTTCAACAGCACCTTGATGTCGTACTCCGCGTCAACCGGAAAGAGGTGATCGATTGCGATGCCGCCCTGCGATCCGAACGGAAGGTCTTCGCTCGTGCGATCGTCCTGCACGAACGCGTCGGGCACCGAGTAGGTCTCGACCACGGGATTGATCGTGGCGTCGCCTACTGCGAGGCGGCTGATTCGGCGCGCCGCCGACATGTACCGTTCCAGCCGCGGCGTGGAGACCGAGAGCAGGTTGGCGATGTTCTCAAAGCCGTGCTGATCCGGCTCGTCCGCCATCAGCAGCGCAGCGCCGTCGACCTGCAGGCCGAGCAGGTCGCGAATCGCGTTGGTGTATTCGGCGCGGTTGAGACGATGCACCGCGACGCGTCCGGGATTCAAATGCGCGGCGGCGGCCGCATCGAGGCTGCTCTCGAGCCCGGCCGCGAGCGCGTCGTAAGTCGCCTGATCGGGCCGTGGCCGGCCTGGGGGCGGCATCTCGCGCGTGCGCAGCTTGCTCGCGACCTTTTCCCACAGCTCGGCGTCGGCGCCAACGTTGTCGACGTCCAGGGCGTCGAGCAGGAGTCCCGCGGTCTTCAACCGGGCGTTATGGCAGGTGACGCAGTACTTATCAAGGATTGCGCGCGCAGGAACCGCCGGCGGCGTCGGCGTCGACGGCGTTTGCGCTCGTTGGACCTGCGCACCAAGGCCCGGCGGCGCCGATGGGGCCGGAGTCCGCCAGCGGACAGCCCCGAGCTGTACAGAGCCGCCGGCGCACACCACCACGGCGCCCAAGGAGGCCAGTAGAGCCCTTGCCACACCCGAACGACTCACCATTCCGGCACTCCCTCCGACGGGGTTTCACCGTTTGGACTTGACCGCTGCCTGTATTTGCTTTGCTAAATCATAACGGTTTTCCTATCGATATGTCAGGATGTTCTTTTCGTACCGAGAGCGCTGAGGAGATGCCGAAGCTTGCCGCCAACCTGACCATGCTGTTCAACGAGTGGAACTTTCTTGACCGCTTCCGCCTGGCAGCCGAGGCAGGCTTCAAGGCAGTCGAGTACCTGTTCCCCTATGACCATGACGTTCGGGTCCTGAAACGGACGCTCACCGAACATGGGCTCGTGCAAGTCCTCCACGACGCACCGGCCGGTGACTGGGTGCGCGGTGACCGTGGCATCGGCTGCCTTCCGGATCGGGTTGCCGAGTTCGAAGCCGGCATCGACCTGGCAATCGAGTACGCCACTGTTCTTGGCTGCCGCCAGATAAATTGCCTGGCGGGGATTCGACCACGGGACTTGAGCGTCAAGGAAGCCAGCGCGACGTTCGTCAGGAACCTGAGATATGCGGCGCCCCGGCTGAAGGCGGCCGGCATCGCGCTCCTGATCGAGCCGATCAACACGCAGGACGTACCGGATTACTTCCTCTGCCGGACCTCGCAAGCCCTGGAGATCATCGAGGCGGCCGGGGCCGAGAATCTGTTCCTTCAATATGACGTCTATCACATGCACATCATGGAAGGGGACCTGGCCCGGACGATCGAGCGCAACCTGACGCGCATCGCCCATATTCAGATAGCCGACTCACCAGGACGCCACGAGCCTGGTACCGGCGAAATTGACTATCCCTTTCTTCTGGCGTTTCTCGATCGCATTGGCTATTCCGGTTGGGTTGGCTGTGAGTACATCCCGGCGGCGAGCACCGAGGCGGGCCTTGATTGGACCAGACAGTATCTGGCCTGAGCTCAACGGTTGCGGAGCGGTCCGCACCGCACCTTGCCAGCCGGGCGCCGCGCTCCGCGATCTGGTCCTCGTTCAGCGTGGATGGGCCACTAACCGAGCGAGAGTGCCCCGTCGCTGTCGCCGATCTTCTCGAGCGGAACACCCAACTGGCCCAGCAAGGTGATGTGGAGGTCGGCCAGCGGTGTGTCTTTCGGATACTTGATGTGCCGCCCGCCCTTGAGATTGCCCGCGCCGCCGCCCGCCACGATCACCGGGAGGTTCAGCGGATCGTGCGCGTTGCTGTCGCTCATGCCGGCGCCGTAGATGAGCGTCATGTGATCCAGCAGCGAGCCGTCGCCTTCGGTGGTTGCGCCGAGCTTCTCGAGGTAATAGGCGAACATCTGCGTGTGGTACGCGTTGATCTTCGTCACGTTGGCGATCTTGGCGGCATCGCCCATGTGATGCGAGATCGGATGGTGCGCGTCGGGCACGCCAATCTCCGGGTACTGCCGCCCGCTGAACTCGCGACCGACCATGAAGGTGATGACGCGGGTGAGATCGCATTGATACGCCAGCACCTGCAGATCGAACATCAGCTTGGCGTGCTCCTCGAAAGTGGCGGGAATGCCGGCCGGATGATCGACGACCGGCAGGTTGTCGAAGCGCTGCGCCTCGGCGTTCTGAATCCGGCGCTCGACGTCGCGCACCGACTCGAGATATTCGCCGAGCTTGGCGCGATCGCCGTTACCGAGCCCGCGCTGCAACGACGAGACCTTCTGCGTGATCGAGTCGAGAATGCTCCGCTGCTGCTGCATCCGCGCGATGCGCGCCGCCGGATCGGTGCTGCCGCCGTCGCCGAACAGCCGCTCGAACAGCGTGCGCGGATTGTTTTCCATCGGCAGCGGAGTCTCGGGGCCTCGCCAGGAGATCGTGCTCGTGTAGGCACAGCTGTATCCGGGATCGCACGCCCCGGCCGACTCGGTCGATTCGAGGCTCAGCTCGAGCGACGCCAGCTCGGTATGCCTGCCGAGCTCTTTCGCCAGCATCTGATCGATCGAGACGCCCGCGTGCAGGTCGGAACCCATCGTGAACTTGGGACGTACATCGGTGAGGAATCTGGTCGCGGCGCGTGCGTGCGGCGCGCCGCCGCCGTCGGTGTCGCCCGCGGGCGGTTTGCTGTTGAGACCGCTCAGCACCAGCAGATGATCGCGAAACGGCTCGAGCGCCTTCAGGATCGGCGTGAACGCGAAGCCGGCGCCTTCGGTGGCGGGTGTCCAGCTCGGCATCATGATGCCGTTGGGCACATAGACAACCCCAAAGCGGTTGATCGGTTTGGCGGCGGTCGCGCCGAGCGCCGATAGGGCCGGCACCATCCCATCGAGAAACGGCAACGCGAGCGTCGCGCCAAGGCCGCGCAACAGCGTACGGCGCGGAATCGCCGTTTTCGTGATGATCATGGCTCTAATAGTAACCCCTTTCTCTATGGGATTCTCGAAGCGGTGTAGGCGCCGATACTGACCAAATCCTCCTCGGTCAGCTTCGCCACGACGGGCTTCATCAAATCGGTCCACAGGCCATTGCGCGCTCCCTGCTGCATATCGTACAGCTGCCGCGCCAGGTAGCTCGGCGAACGTCCCGCGATGCCAGGCACGGGACCGAGGCCTTTCAGATCGAGGCCATGGCAGATACCGCATGCCGTGGTGCGGCCGGCGCCATTGGTGACGAGCGCCTCGCCTTTCTTGATGCTGCCTATCGGAGCGTAGGCCGTGAACCCGGAGTGCGGGTCGCGGAGCAGCTCGGTGGATTCGGTGTTGTCCGGCACCTCGATGATCCGCTGCCCGATTGGCTCGGTTTCTTTTCCGTCAAGCTTCAGGAAGAGGCCTCCGGCGATCCTGGTCTTCGGCACGGTCGCCGTTTCCACCACTTTCACCCAGGGCGTCCACTTCATCGACCCGAAGTATTCGGCGGTCGCTTTGACTTCGTCGTCGGTCATCCCTTTGGCGATCGTAATCATCGCGTTGGTGTTCGCCTTTTTCGGATCGGCGCTCTTGCGCGCGCCGCTTCTGAAGTCGGCTATCTGCTGCACGAAATAGGAGACGGGGAGACCCGCCACGCCTGCGTTCTCGGAGCGGCCTTTCCCGTTCGGGTAATGGCAAAGCCCGCACGCGCGGACATCCGGTCTGCGGCCGTGCGCGACGACGTCGGGCATCGCGGGGTGATCGCCTGGATACCAATCGGCGGGGCCGAACCCATTCCGAATTTCGGTCAGCGTGAACTCGCCGGTGCTGCCGGGAAGATGCTTCTTCGCGCCGTCTTCGGGAGCCGCCGGCGCGGCCGCCGGCGGGGCTGCGCCCGCGACCGGGGTCCCGTACGCCCACTGCGGAGGGCCGCCGGCGCCGGTCAGCGCCGCAACCGCCGCGACAAGCCCGAATCCACAAACAGCTGCGACACGCTTTGCCCTCATGGCCGTCCTCCTTGAACTCCGAAGATCGCGAAGAGCTTAAAACCCGAGCGGCCGTGCGCGCAAGGTAAAATCAATCATGCCACGCCGGTCCCCGGCACTTGCGCTGGCGGCATCGATGGCGGTGGTCGCGCCGTCGATCGGCCGCATGCCGGCGATCGGCCGCGGCGCGGCGGCGGCGCCCGCCCCGCCGGTCACATTCTCGACGGACATCGCGAGCATCATCTACAAGCACTGCGGGCGATGCCATCACCCGGACGGACCCGCGCCGTTCAGCCTGCTGACGTATCAGGACGCAAGACAGCACGCCACGCAGATGGCGATTGTCACCAGGGGCCGCTTGATGCCGCCGTGGAAGGCCGAGCCGGGCTACGGCGACTTCATCGGACAGCAGCCGCTGACGGACGCCGAAATCGAGCTCATCCAGCAGTGGGTGGCCGCCGGATCTCCCGAAGGCCGCCGCCGCGATCTTCCCGCGGCGCCCGGATGGAATGACGGCTGGCAGCTCGGCGCGCCCGACCTCGTGGTCACGCTTCCGGAGCCGTACCTGCTGCGTCCCGACGGGCCCGACATGTCCAGAATCTTCGTTCTCCGGTTGCCCGTCGACTCGATCCGTTTTGTCAGGGGTTTTGAATTCAGGCCCGGCAACGCACGAGCCGTCCATCATGCCAACTTCCGCGTCGATCGGACGCCTGCCTCGCGCGAGCTCGACGATCAGGATCCGCTGCCGGGCTATGAAGGCGCGCTCCCATACTCGGCGGTCTATCCGGACGGCCATTTCCTTGGATGGACGCCGGGCCAGGTCGCGCCGCTTCTGCCGAAGGGGCTCTCGTGGACGCTGAACCCGGGCACCGATCTGGTCGTGGAAATGCACCTGGTACCCGACGGCAAGGTCGAAGCCATTCAACCCGCGATCGGCCTCTACTTCACGGAGGATCCGCCGGGACGCACGCCGACCATGTTGAGACTCGGCAAGCAGAGCATCGACATTCCGGCCGGAGAGAAGGCCTACGCGATCACCGACTCCTTTGTGTTGCCGGTCGACGTCGAAGTGCAGGCGGTTCAGCCCCACGCGCATTACCGCGCGCGGGAGATCAAGGGGACAGCCACGCTGCCCGACGGCACGACAACGCCGCTCATCTACATCAAGGACTGGGATTTCAGGTGGCAGCACGTCTATCGCTACGTCCATCCGTTCACGCTGCCGAAGGGGACGACGGTGGCGATGGAATATCTCTACGACAACTCAGCCGGAAACCCGCGCAATCCGCGGACGCCGCCCGAGCGCGTGCTCTGGGGCCAGCGGACCACGGACGAGATGGGCGACCTGTGGGTTCAGATGCTGACGCGCGACGATCGCGATCGGCAGACTCTCAACGCGGCGATGCTTCCGAAGGAGTTGATCGAGGACGTCACCGGCTACGAGGTGATGCTGCGGCGGGATCCTTCAAACGTGCAGTTCCAGGACGATGCCGGAGTGTTGTATCTGAAACTCGGGCGGCCTCTTCAGGCGGCGGCCCATTTCGGGGCGTCTGCCAGGCTGAAACCGGGATCGGCCGCGGCTCACTTCAATTTCGGCACCGCGCTGGCGCTGGCCGCGCGGCCGAACGAAGCGATGGCGGAGTTCGCGCGGGCGCTCGAGATCAAGCCGGATTACCCGCAAGCACACAATAATCTTGGCGACATCCTGATGCGAACGGATCATGTCGAGCAGGCCGTTCCGCATTTTCGCGAGGCGCTGCGGCTGGATCCGCAAAACGGCGAGGCGAATTTCAATCTGGGAAGCGCGGCGCGTATGCAAGGCGACGTGCCCGAGGCGATCGTCCAGTTTCGCCGGGCCGTTCGGCTCCGGCCCGACGCAGCGTTGGCGTTGGAGGGCCTCGCGTGGCTGCTTGCCACCGCGCCCGAACCGTCGCTCCGCAGCCCGGAGGAAGCCGTCCGTCTGGCGGAGCATGCAGCCGATCTCACCGCGCATCACGACGCGGCGGCGTTGGATATTCTCGCCGCCGCCTCTGCCGCGGCCGGAGATTTCGATCGCGCCGTGGCGGCGTCGCAGGCGGCTCTCGACTTGAAACCCGCGGGGCCGCTCGCGAGCGCCATCAGAAACCGCCTGGAGTTGTATGCTCAGCGCCGGGCGTACATCGCGCCCGCAGCGCCTTCGGGCGGCAACGCGCCGCGGTAGGCCGGCCAGCACGTTCTTTTGGAACGTGGGATGGGTCAGTTTTCACCGGCTGTCAGGACGGGATCCGCCTAAAACACGGCCAAGCCGTGCGCAGGCCGTCCTGGCCGAGTGAGCTCAAGGGCGCGGCTGACTAAAACGTTAACCTGACCCCGCCGCTAAAGAAGCGCATCGCGCCGGCGGCTGAGACCGCCGCGACGACTTTCCCGAAGTTCGTGTTCGTCGGGTCGGTGACTGGGTTGCTGTACGCGGCATAGTTCAACAGGTTCTGACAGTCGACGCGCAACTGAACCGTTCGGCTGCCTCCGGCGCGGAGGTTCCGGACGATGTTCAGATTGACGTAATGCAGCCCGGGTCCCCGCAAGCCGTTGATTTGGAACGGGAAGGCGCGCGTCTGAAAGCTGGTCGGCGTCTTCGCCGGATTCGTCTCGAAGTTGGCGACGTTGAACCAGTACTTATTCGGATCGATCGACCCGTCTGGTCTCAGTGCGATCTCCGGCTTGCTTTTTTTGATGTCCGCGATGTTGCCGTAATAGAACAGGTTGTTTGTGAACTGGATCAACGAGCCAGGCTGGTCTTCGAACGTGCTGGCGACCCGCCACCCGCCGGCGAGGGCCTGGAGGATGCCGCCGCTGTTCGCCATCGGTTTTCCTTCGCCGAACGGCAGCTCGTACACCACGCTCCCGGTCAGCCGGTAC
>DASZHO010000040.1:0-5804 GCA_035937795.1 Vicinamibacterales bacterium
TCGACTTCGGCCTTCACCATGCCGAGCGCCGCATCATCCTCAGGGGTCTGCAGCGCGCGCGCGATGAGCTCGGCAATGCGGTCCATTTCGCGCTCGTTCATGCCGCGCGTCGTGACAGCCGGCGTGCCGATGCGGATGCCGCTAGCCACCATCGGCGGATTGGGATCGAACGGGATAGCGTTCTTGTTGACAGTCATCCCGGCCTTGCCCAGCGCGGCCTCGGCCGCCTTGCCGGTGAGGCCGCGCGAAAAGACGTCGACAAGCATCAGGTGGGTGTCGGTGCCGCCGCTGACGAGCCGGAACCCGCTCGCGACCAGCCCGGATGCAAGGCGCTTCGCGTTGGCGACAATCTGCTTCTGGTATTCGACGAACGACGGCTCGGCCGCTTCCTTGAAGCACACCGCTTTGGCCGCGATGATGTGCATCAGCGGGCCGCCCTGAATGCCGGGGAACACCGCCTTGTCGAGATCCTTCGCGTACTGCGCGCGGCACAGGACCATGCCGGCGCGGGGCCCGCGCAGCGTCTTGTGCGTGGTCGTGGTCACGAAGTCAGAGTGCGGCACGGGGCTTGGATGCTGCTTCGCCGCGACGAGCCCGGCGATGTGCGCCATGTCGGTGACCATCGGCGCGCCGACGCGTGTGGCCGCTTCGGCGATACGGGCAAAATCAATCACGCGCGGATAGGCGCTGGCGCCCACGATGATCATCTTCGGCTTGTGCTCGTCGGCCAGCCGCGCCAGCTCGTCGTAATCGATCCGCTCGTCATCCTTCCGGACGCCGTAGGGCACGATGGTGTAAAGCTTGCCCGAGAAATTCAGCGGATGTCCGTGCGTGAGATGCCCGCCGTGCGCCAGGTTCATGCCGAGCACCGTGTCGCCTGGTTTCAGCAGCGTGAAATAGACGGCCATGTTCGCCTGCGCGCCCGAGTGCGGCTGCACGTTCGCGTGCTCGGCGCCAAACAGCGACTTCGCGCGGCTGATGGCGAGCGACTCGGCGATGTCGACGAATTCACAGCCGCCGTAGTACCGCTTCCCCGGATACCCTTCGGCGTATTTGTTCGTCAGCACCGAGCCGGCGGCCTCGAGCACGGCCTGGCTGACAAAATTCTCCGACGCGATCAGCTCGAGGCCGTTGTTCTGCCGATGCAGCTCGTTGCGGACGACGCTGGCGATGTCCGGATCGGTGTCGGCGAGGCTGCGTAAGCGAGCCGGGGCGTCGGTTTTCGGCGTCATGATTGCTCAATCTCCGCGATTTGTTCGAGGCGGCGCAGGTGGCGGCCCCCCTCGAATGGTGTATTCAGCCAGAGCGTGACGATTTCGTCCGCCAGGCCGAACGCGACAATGCGGCCGCCCATCGAGAGGACGTTCGCGTCGTTGTGCTGACGCGAGAGGCGCGCCGTGAACAGGTCGTGGCACAATGCCGCGCGAATGCCGCGGACTTTGTTGGCCGCGATCTGCTCTCCCTGCCCGCTGCCGCCGAGCACGATGCCCCGATCCGAGCGTCCGGCCATCACGGCGCGCGCCACCGCGGCGCAAATCGGCGGATAGTCCACCGGCGCCTCGCTGTCGGTGCCGTGGTCCTCGACCTGATGTCCGAGCCGGCCGAGCATGCCTTTCAAATGCTCCTTCAGAAGGAAGCCGGCATGATCGGCTCCGATCGCGATGCGCATGCAGAGGATGATATAGGATGGCGGCGGCGCGGGCCAACCGGCATCAACCATCATGGATTCGACCATCACCGTCTCGCAGCGCGGCGAAGAGCGAATCCGCGACGGACATTTCTGGATCTATCGATCGGACATCGGCGCCGGGAATGCGGCCCCCGGCCAAGTCGTGCGCGTGGTCGGGCCGCGCGGCCGTTACCTGGCGCGCGCGCTGTTCAGCGATCGATCGCAGATCACCCTCCGCGTGCTGACGCAGCACGATGTGGCCATCGATCGCGCGTTCTGGCGAAGCCGCCTCGAACAGGCGATCGGGTTTCGCAGGCTGCTGGACATCGATGCCAGCGCCTATCGCCTGGTCCACGGCGACGGCGACCTGCTGCCGTCGCTTGTCGTCGACAGATACGGCGACTATCTGGTCGTCCAGGCCTTGTCGCAGGGGATGGATCGGTTGCTCCCGCATCTGACGGAGTTGATGGTCGAGCTCGTCGGGCCGGCGGGCGTGCTTGCCCGGAACGACCCGCGCGTGCGACTGCTTGAAGGGTTGGAGCAGAAGGTCGAGGTGCTGCACGGCGACGTGCCGGACACGGTCGCCGTGCGTGAAGGCAATATCGAATACGACGTCGATCTTCGCAAGGGGCAGAAGACCGGCGCATTTCTCGATCAGCGCGAGAACCGGCGCGCCGCCGCCAGTTACGTGCACGGCCGCGTGCTGGACTGCTTCAGCTATGCGGGCGGGTTCGCGCTCCAGCTCGCCTCGCGCGCGTCCGAGGTGACGGCGCTGGATATCTCCGACGAGGCCACGTCGGCCCTGGCGGGCAATGCCGCGAAGAATGGTCTGTCGAATGTCAGCGTTCGGACGACGAACGTCTTCGACGAGCTGCGCACGCTCGAGCGCATGGGCGAGACGTTCGATGCGATCGTGCTCGACCCGCCGGCGTTTGCGAAGAGCAAGGACGCCGTTCCGAAGGCGGTCTCGGGCTACAAGGAAATCAATCTCCGCGCGCTGAAGCTTCTGCCCGTGGGTGGTTTTTTGATCACGTGCAGCTGTTCGTACCACGTGAACGAAGCGGCGTTCGGCGAGGTGATCTTCGACGCCGCGCTCGACGCCCGCGCCGAAGTCAGTGTCGTCGAAAAACGGATGCAGAGCCGGGACCATCCGGTCGTGCTGGGCATGCCGGAAACCTACTACCTGAAGTGCTTTATTCTGAGAAAGCTCGGGTGACTCACTCAGGCCCTGAACCCTGCTATAGTTGAAAAACCGCCAGGGGTATCGCGACCTCTCATCAGGTTGCGATTGAGACAAGACCCTTGGAACCTGATCCGGTTGACACCGGCGAAGGGAGCGCGGTTCCTACCAAGATCCGCGCGCCTTTCCTCCGGGAAACATGAGGAGCATGCCATGGCGCTGCAAGAGACGCATCCGAATTCGCGCAAAGTCTATGTCGGGCCGATGAAGGTGCCGGTGCGGGAAATCGCGTTGTCGGGCGGCGAGTCCCCGGTGCAGGTCTACGACACGAGCGGCCCCGAGGGCCACGACGTCCGCGACGGGTTGCCGGCTGCGCGCCGCGACTGGATTCTCGAGCGCGGCGACGTGATGTCGGTGCCGCGCAGCTATATTCCCGACTCGAGGCGGCGGGCCGAGCTGCCGAAGACGCTGTTCCGTTCGGTGCTCCGCGGCACCGGCTGCGTCACGCAGCTGCATTACGCGCGCCGGAACGTCATCACACCGGAGATGGAGTTCATCGCGGCGCGCGAAGGCTTCGACGCGGAGTTCGTGCGTTCGGAAATCGCCCGGGGGCGGGCGATTATTCCAGCCAACATCAATCACCCCGAGCTCGAGCCGATGATCATCGGCCGCAACTTCCTCGTGAAGATCAACGCGAATATCGGCAATTCGGCCGTGAGCTCGTCGATTGAGGAAGAAGTCGACAAGCTCCGCTGGGCCACGCTGTGGGGCGCCGACACGGTGATGGATCTGTCCACCGGCAAGGACATCCACGAAACGCGCGAATGGATCCTTCGGAATTCGCCGGTGCCGATCGGCACCGTGCCGATCTATCAGGCCCTGGAGAAGGTCGGCGGGCGGCCCGAAGACCTCACCTGGGAAATCTATCGCGACACGCTCATCGAACAGGCCGAACAGGGCGTCGACTATTTCACCGTACACGCGGGCGTGCTGCTGCGCTACGTGCCGATGACCGCCAAACGCGTGACCGGTATCGTGTCCCGCGGCGGATCGATCATCGCGAAGTGGTGTCTCGCCCATCACCAGGAAAATTTCACGTACACTCGCTTCCGCGAGATCTGCGAAATCATGCAGGCCTACGACGTGTCGTTCTCGCTCGGCGACGGGTTGCGGCCCGGTTCGATCGCCGACGCCAACGACCAGGCGCAGTTTGCCGAGCTGCAGACGCAGGGAGAGCTGACAAAAATTGCATGGGAGTACGGCGTCCAGGTGATGAACGAAGGGCCCGGCCATGTCCCGATGCACTTGATCCGCGAGAACATGGAGAAGCAGCTCGAATGGTGCGAGGAGGCGCCATTCTATACGCTCGGTCCCCTGACCACCGACATCGCGCCTGGCTACGATCACATCACATCGGCGATCGGCGCCGCGATGATCGGCTGGTACGGTACGGCGATGCTCTGCTACGTCACGCCCAAAGAGCACCTTGGTCTCCCCAACAAGGATGATGTGAAGGCAGGCGTCATTGCGTACAAGATCGCCGCCCACGCGGCGGACCTGGCCAAAGGCCACCCCCGCGCCCAGGCGTGGGACGATGCGCTGTCGAAGGCGCGCTTCGAGTTCCGGTGGGACGATCAGTTCAATCTGTCGCTCGACCCTGTCACGGCGCGCGCCTATCACGACGAGACGCTGCCTGCCGATGGCGCCAAGCTCGCCCATTTCTGCTCGATGTGCGGCCCGAAATTCTGCAGCATGGAGTTGACGCAGCAGGTGCGCGATTACGCGGCCAGCCAGGGCATTGCCGAATCGGATGCGCTTCGGGCGGGCATGGACGAGAAGTCCGAGGAATTCAAGAAGAAGGAGATCTATGTGGTGAAGCCGGCTTGACGCTCTGCTAGCGCGGCGCGCCGGGACCCGCGGGAACGATCTGAATGATGGACGGGAACCGGTCGGGCTTTCCACCTCGCTTCGGATTCAGATAGCCGGCGCTCCCGTTCCACGTGTAATCCTTGATCGTCACGCCCGGCGGGAATGCCATCGTCCTTTCGTCGAACCTGCCCATTTCAAAGACTTGTGTCGCCGGCGTCTCGAAGACCAGCGTGCCCTTGGTCTTGAACACCGTCTGGTAGTACTTGACGAGGGCTGGAAACCCCGCGTCCGAGCCGAACAGGTAATAGCGCTGGCCGTGCCCGGCATCGTACGAAGTGACGAACTGGGCGTTCGGGTAAATCGGAAAGCCAAGCGATGCTTCCGTCGGCGTGTCCCCGGCTGGTGCGGCGCCGGCCGGCGGTGGTGCCGGGGCGTTTTGCGTGGGCGCGGGCGCCGGGGCCGGCTGGGGCGCGGCCGGCGCAGGGCGCGCGGGGTTCTGCGGATTTTGCGGCCGCGGAAACGGCTGGGGCACCTGGGCGCTCGCCATCGATCCAAGCGCCAGGATCGCTATCGCCGCATGCGCCAGATGTCGCATCAGCTCATTATATGCAGGCCGTGGGCGCTTGGATGCAGCCGGTGCCCGCTGGAGGGACGAGAGCCGGCGGCTGCAACCGTGGCGCGGTCCCATACGTCTAAATCGGTATGAACAATTCGGTCAAGACCGTCCTTTTATTGGGGCTGCTCAGCGGCTTGCTGCTGGCGCTCGGCGAGCTGCTCGGCGGCGCGCAAGGGCTGGTTGTGGCCTTCGTGTTTGCCATCGTGATGAACTTCATCTCGTATTGGTTCTCCGACAGGATCGTGCTGAAGATGTACAGCGCGCAGGAAGTCGGTCCCGAGCACAAGCTGTCGCAGGTGGTGCGCCGCCTCGCCACGCAGGCAGGCCTGCCGATGCCTCGGGTGTATGTGATCCCGACCATGTCGCCCAATGCGTTTGCCACGGGGCGCGATCCTCAGCACGCCGCGGTTGCGGCAACAGAGGGCACGCTGCGGCTGCTGGACGATCGGGAACTTGAAGGCGTCATCGCG
>DASZHO010000041.1:0-16692 GCA_035937795.1 Vicinamibacterales bacterium
GGCGTCGAACGATTTTGCCGTCGCCATTTTTCTCGCCGTCGCGTTCATCTACATGGTGCTGGCCTCGCAGTTCGACAGCTTCGTCCATCCGCTGTCGATCATGGCATCGCTGCCGCTGAGCCTGCCGGCCGGGCTTCTGGCGTTGATGATCGTCGGCATGACGCTGAACGTGTACAGCGCCATCGGCATGCTGATGCTCTTCGGCATCGTCAAGAAGAATTCGATTCTGCAGGTCGATTACACGAACACGCTGCGCAGCCAGGGGATGGAGCGCCGCGAGGCCATCATTGCGGCCAATCACGTGCGGCTGCGGCCGATTCTGATGACCACGCTGTCGATTGTCGCCGGCATGGTCCCGATCGCGTTCGGCCGCGGCGCGGGGGCTGGCTCGCGCGCGTCGATGGCCGTGACGATCCTCGGCGGACAGGTGCTTTGCCTGCTGCTGACGCTGCTGGTGACGCCCGTGGTCTATTCGTACTTCGACGATCTCCGCGAATGGGATGCCGCGGCATTTTTCAAGCGGATGCTGGCGACCCGCGGCGGGTTGCGCCCGCAGCAGCCGACTTCCACGCCGGGAGTGTAGGGACGATTAATCGACCCGCAGGCCGGCGGTAGGATCAACCCGAGTTGCCCGAATCGCGGGCACCGAACACGCGAGTACGGTGATCGTCAACAGCATCGCCGGAACGAAAGCAAACGTGGCGGGATCCATCGGACCGATATCGAAGAGAAGCCCGCGCATGAGCCGCGTGATGAACGCAGCCACCGGTACCCCGATCGCGATCCCCAGGCAGGCGGGTCGAAGCCCCCTCAAGAGCACCATCCAGTGCACCTCACGGCTGGTCGCGCCAAGAGCGATCCGGATCGCGATCTCCTTCGCACTCTGACAGACGCCCCACGACACAACGCCATAGAGGCCAACAGTGGCAAGAACAACGGCGATGCCTGCAAACGCAGCGAGCAATGCCATGAGAAGCTTCTGATCGAGCGTTGTTTCGCTGCGCGATTCTTCCATGGATTGGACAGCGAAGACCGCCAGATCCGGATCAACTCTCCGGATGGCCGATCGGGCCGTGGCGGCCACCGCGGCGCTACGTGTCTCCGTGTGAAGGATGATGCTGATTTCCGTTGAATCGCCGTCCAGCAGAGGAAGGTAAAACGTCGGTTGAGCCGGAGATTGAGGCCGTTCCAGCACGTCCCCGCTGATACCGACAATGCGGTAGCGGAGCACGGACCGTTCCGTATTGTTTCCAACGAACCAGTCGAGCCTGATGAAGTGGCTCAGCGGATCCTCCGATGGGAAAAATTTTCTGGCGAATGCCTGGTTGATGACGACGGCCCCAGGGAGAGGACGTTTGTCATCCACGCCGATTCCGTCGGACGGAGTGAAGGAACGGCCCCGGAGAACAGGGATGCCGGCCGCATGAAAGAACCCCGGACTCACGCCGCGATACTGGGCATCCATCGGACGGCGGGACGGCGCAGCCCCGTGTTCGATCTGAAAAGCCGAATCGGGACAGAAGCCCGGCAGGGTAATGGCGGGGCAACTGCTGAGGCCGACCGCGATCACGCCCGGGATCGACTGGAGTTGACCCGTCAGCTGTTGCAGAAAGTTCGACACCTGGGTTCGCTCATGATAGCGGGCATCCGGAAGAGACAACTGCATGGTCAGTCTGTTGGAGGTAGGCAGGCCGAGATCGGTAGATACGAGATGGCCGAAACTGCGGATAAGCAGCCCCGCGGCGACGAGCAGAATGAGCGAGATCGCAACCTCTGCCACGACGAGAATCTCGCGGAACCGGCTCAGGGACCGTCCAGGGGTCGCCGACCGTCCGCTATCTTTCAGATTTCCGGCGACGTCGAGCGATGACGTTATCTGGAGGGCGGGAAAGAGTCCGGCGATCGCACCGGCAACCAGCGCAATACTCGAGCTGAACAAGAATACCCATGGCTCGAGCCGGGTCGTTGCCGCCTCTGGAAGCCAGGTTGCGCCGGGCGCCCAGACCGTCAGGTGGTGAACGAGATCCAGGCCGAGTAGCAGGCCGGCCAATCCACCCAGCAGAGACAGCACGACACTTTCGATGAGCAACTGCCGGACAACGCGGACACGGGAGGCGCCGAGGGCTGTCCGGATCGCCACCTCCCGCTGGCGTCCCGCAGCCCGCGACAGAAGCAGGTTCGCGACGTTGACACAGGCAATGAGAAGTACGCAGCTCACCGCGCCAGAAAGGAAGAGCAGCAATTTGCGCACGCCTTTCACCGTGACCTCCGCGAGAGGCACAACATGGGCGCCCGTTCCGATCGCTTCCTGCGAATGTTGGCTCTTGTAGCGGCGGACCATGCCGTCGATTTCGGCATTTGCCTGCTCAACGCTGGCTCCCGTTCGCAGGCGGCCGATGACCGTCAATAGATGGTTGTCGTGTGCCTGCAGCACGACCGGCGGAAGCCAGGTCTCGATTGGAATCCAGGCTTGGATGGATCTTGCGGGGTACCTGAAATCAGGGGGCATCACGCCGATCACGGTGTACAAGCGCGAGTCCAGCTTGATGGCGCTGGACAACGCCCGCGGAGATTCCATGAACCTGTGTTTCCATAGGTCATGGCTGATCACGACAACGGGAGGGGCGCCGGGACGATCCTCCTCCGGCCTGAACTCTCGTCCGATGGCCGGCATCACTCCGAGAGTGTCGAACAGGCTCGCCGAGCAGGCACAAACGTCAATCCGTTCGGGACGATCGGACTCCGTGACGCCCGAGAGGTTCATGCGCGCGTAGCTGATACCCGCAATTCGATCGAGAGTGGTTGTTTGCTGCTGCCAGTCGAGATAGTTGGCCGGAGCCACCGCACTGTCGAAGTCGCTATTGTTGTTGACGTTACGCTCGAAAACCGCGACAAGGTCTTCGGGGTGCGCAAACGGTAGCGGGTGGAGCAAGACTCCGTTCACGAGGGTGAAGATCGCGGTGTTCGCGCCCAGGCCGAGCGCAAGAATCCCGATGACAAGCAGCGAAAATCCGGGTTGCTTCCGGATCATGCGCAGGCTGAACGTCAGATCCCGCCAGAGATTTTCGACCACCGGGAGTCCCCGTCCGTCGCGATGCTGTTCCTGAAGCTGTGCGATCCCACCGAACTGGCGCCGGGCGGCATGCCGGGCCTCTTCAGGAGACAGACCCTGATCAATGAATCGTTCCGCGAGGAGACGCAGATGATCCTCGATTTCCGCGTTCAGTTCGCGCTCCGCTCGATTGCCGGCGAGGAACCGCCACATACCTTATGCCTTTGCTGCCATGCCGAGCACACGACCGACCGCCCCGGCGGTCCGGTCCCAGTTTTCCATTTCTCGAACGAGTTGCTTTCGTCCCGACGGCGTGATCGCGTAGAACTTGGCCTTACGGTTGTTCCCGGAGGCACCCCACTTTGCGGAGATCCAGGCCTTTTGTTGAAGGCGAAGCAGCGAAGCGTACACGGTGCCTTCGTTCAGTTGTAGAGCGTTCTCGCTGACCTGCTCGATGCGTCGCGCGATGCCAAAGCCGTGCAGAGGTCCCATCACGTCGAGAGTCTTCAAGACCATCAGATCGAGCGTTCCTTGCAACAGCTCGGCCCTGGCCCCATTCATTGGAGCTTCCATTGGCATAGCCAAAGGAAGATATCAGCGTTCCTTTGGCATGTCAACAGGAACGCTTTTTTAGGCGCTGTGACGAATCTGTGACGTGAGTTCCACCGGCGCGGACAGCGCGGCGCGCGCTGTCCAGAAAAGATGGCGTGATAGCACAAATCGCAGCGACTTGCGGGTGGCTCAGCGATTGCACGAGCCGCCGCCGTTCGCGAGATGCCCGGCGCCACGGAGGAACTTCATATGCGGCACGTCTTCATCCGGCAGATCTTCATTGTGACGTTCGTCACAGGTTTGTGTGCCACGTTGTTTGCGACGTCGTTCGCGACGGCTGCCTACGCGCAGGAACCGCGCGGCTACGTGGAAGGCAACGGAGCGCTGTCGCGGCTGACCGGGTCAAACACGTCGGCAGAGCTGGACGGCGAGGTGGGCTTCAAGGTGACTCCCAACGTCGTGCTCTTCGGCAACGTCGGGAACGTTCGCGATATCCACTGGTCAACGCTCGAGACCAACGTCAGCAACACCGTGAGCGCGCTGTCTGCCAGCAACAGCCTCACGACGACCGCGCAGGCGCGCGTGCCGACGTGGTATTCCATGGGAGGCGCGCGCGTCCAGTTTCCCAACCACACCGGGTTTACGCCGTATGTATTCGGCGGCGTCGGATTCGCGCGCATGAATCCGTCGGTTCGTTTCCTCTATCAGAACGGCACGACACCCAGCGGCAACGCCGCGAATGTCGGCGACGATGTCACCGCCGACATCGAATCCAACGGCCTGTTCACTGCGCCCACCCCAACGACCAGCCTCATGCTCCGCACGGGCGGCGGCGTGCAGGTTCCCATCAGCAGACATCTGCTCGGCAACATCGGCTACAGCATTTCCCGCATTTCCGCGGACACTCCCATTCACGCGCAGGACTTTACGTTCGGGCTGGGTATAGCTTTCTGAGGGCGGTCGAGGACGAAGAGAGGGGGCGGGAGCCCGTCCCCTCTTTATCATTGATCATTGCTGCCTCGAATCAGTGGTGTTTCGGCTCCGCCTTGACGTCAACCAGCTGGACCGGCTGCAGGGCGTAGTTCTCGATCTCGATCATCTTGGTGTCTGCGTCCTCCGTCACCTTCGCCGCCACTGCCAGCTTCCCTTCGCCCGTGCCGTCCGCCTTCAGGTGGAGCTGCACGATGGTGAACGGATAGTCAGAAATACGCGGCCGGTTGACCGCTTCCCAGAAACCGATCGGCCGGTCGGTGGCAATCGCGATGTCGCGGCCGCCATCCACGCCGGGGCGCTGCGCCGCGTAATGCAGGTCGTACCCGAGCGTGTCGGGCGTGCGGATTGTTCCGACGGGCTTCATATCCTGCAGCGCCTTCAGCAGGCCGTCCGGCCCTTTTTCCAGCAACGCGGCGATGAGCGTCGCGCGCTCGGGGGGCGTCGACCAGCGGTTGACGTTGATCTGGATCTGACCGGTGCGGCCGTGGTTGAGATCGATCGCGCCGGCGGTAAATTCCTCGGCCTGGCCCATTGTCTGTGTCCGGACAGGTTGAGTGAATCCAAACACCACGACCAGAAGGACAAGAGAGGCGAACAGCAGCTCGGGAAGGCGGAAGTGTTTCATGGGAGCTCTCCTCGCAGGGGGATCGCTGCATACTCTGTTCCCGTTCTAGCGGTTAACCCAGCTCATGAACCGCTCGGGGTAACGGGCTCCTGCGGCCACGCCCTTCGGCGCAATGCTGTCGAGAGCGCCGATGTCCTCGGAGCTCAGCTCGACATCGACCGCCGCTGCGTTCTCTTCCACCCGCGAACGCCGTTTCGAACCAGGGATCGGGACAACCCCTTCGCCCTGCGCAAGTAACCAACCGAGCGCCAGCTGGGCAGGGGTGCAGTGCTTGCGCGCCGCCATCGCCTCGATCGCCCGGACCAGGACCAGGTTGCGTTCGAAGTTGCCCGGCTGAAACCGGGGCTGCGCCCGGCGCGAATCATCTTCAGGAAAATCGCCGGGCGACTTGAACCGGCCGGTCAGAAAGCCTCGACCGAGCGGACTGAAAGGAACGAAGCCGATCCCGAGCTCGCGACAGGTCGCGAGAACGCCGTTGTCCTCCACGTCGCGCGTCCATAACGAGTACTCGCTTTGAAGCGCCGTGATCGGGTGCACCGCGGAAGCCCGCTTCAACGTGTTCGCGGAAGCCTCCGACAGGCCGAGATACCGTGCTTTCCCGGCTCGAACGAGGTCGGCCATCGCACCGACGGTGTCTTCGATCGGCACGTTCGGATCGACGCGATGCTGGTAATAGAGATCGATCACCTCGACGTTCAGGCGTTTGAGTGAAGCGTCGCACGCCCGATGAACGTAGGCCGGCGAGCCATCCTGACCAACGAGCGCACCGGCGGCATCCCGGACGTTTCCGAACTTCGTGGCAAGCACGACCGATTCGCGGCGGTCATGAATCGCGCGCCCCACGAGGACTTCGTTCGTGTGCGGCCCGTACACGTCTGCGGTATCGAGAAAATTGATGCCGAGATCGAGCGCTCGATGAATCGTTCTGATTGATTCGTCCTCGTCTCGTCCGAAATAGAACTCGGACATCCCCATGCAGCCCAAACCGATCGCGGACACCATGGGGCCCTTGCTGCCGAGCGTGCGGTATTTCATGGGATGGGAACTTACCACGGCAGCGCCCGCGCCACGGCAGCGCCCGCGCCACGCCAGCGCCCGCGCGTGACGCGGCGCCTGGCGCCGCGAAACCGTATTGCCGCCGTCGAGTAACCGTATCGGCACCGTAAACACGATGACCCCGCGGGCCCCCTGGCGTACACTTCTGCAACTCATTACAAAGGACCCTGCGAATGCGAATTCAGCGAACTGGAGTGCTCGGCGGATCCCTGGCGCTGTTTCTCGTGATGTTGTGGGGCCTGCCGGCCTCGCCGTCGGCGCAGACGCCTGCAGCCGGACCACAAGGCCGCGGCGGGCAGCAAGCCCAGGGGGATCAGCCGGCGCGCGGCCAGGGCCGTGGACGCGGCGGCGGCCGGGGCGCAGCGCGGCAGCGAAAAGTCGTGCTTGCCTGGGCCGACACGCGCAACGGCATCGCGCAACACGACTCGGTTTCGCATGCGCTGGCCACGATCGAGCGGCTCGGGTACGAATCAGGCGCCTACGACACGTACATCCGCACCGACTCCAACATCATCTCGAAGCATCCGCTCATGACCACCGGCCAGCCCGCCAGCGGAGGCCCGAGCCTGGCCAGCGTCGACGCAATCTTCTTCCTGGGCCACCGGGAAGTGGAGCTCACGCCCGAGCAGCGAGCTGACCTGTTGTCGTTCGTCAAAGACGACGGCAAGGGATTCGTCGCGGCGCATACGGCGACCACGGCATTTCTGTCGTGGCCGGAATTCGGGGAGATGCTGGGCGGCCAGTACGACGACCATCCGTGGGGCAGCACGTCGGGAACGATCGTCAACGAAGATCCGAATTTTCCCGCGACGAGGCACTTCCCGGCGACGTTCCCGTTCAGCGACGAGTTCTACCAGACGAAGAGCTACTCGCGCGACAAGATCCGCGTGCTGTTGAGGCTCGACATGGCAAAGATGCCGGCGAACCCCGGAGTCCATCGCACCGACGGCGACTTCCCGCTCGCGTGGGCGAAGATGTACGGCAAGGGCCGTGTCTTCTACTCCTCGCTCGGTCACGCCGCCGGCACCTGGGACAACCCCGACGTGTACCACATGTATTTCGAAGCGTTGAAGTGGAGTCTGGGACTGACCGACGCGGATGTGACGCCCCGCCCTTTCCCGAAGTAAAGGAGATTCGATGAGTATGCGCCATTCGTTCGGAACGGTTACCGCGGCGGCTGTCTTTGTGGTGTTCGCGGCGGCCGGAACATCATTCGCGCAGCAGCCCACACCCACGCCCGCGCTGGACCGACGGGGCTTGCCGCTGCCCTTCGGCGTCCAGCCGTACTACATGCCCGATGTCCCGCTTGGCACCGGCCCGTACAAAGCGATCATGTCGGAAGAAAAGGGGCTCGCCCGTCAGATCGTCTACTACCCGAAGGACCTCGCCAGGCTCGGAGGGAAGAAACTGCCGATCCTGTTGTGGGCCAACGGCTCGTGCCTCTACGCGGGCAATCGCTATCGGCAGTTCCTGACCGAGATCGCCTCGCACGGCTATCTCGTGGTCGCGGGCGGTCCGATGGGCGACAAGGAGCTCGAGGTCGGCCCGCAGCAGAACCCGGCCGTGCGGGGTGGCGGGCCCGGGGCGGCCGCGGCACAGCCGCCATCGCCGGCTCGCGGCGGCGCGGGTGCTGCGGCGGCAGGACCGCAGACGCCCGCGCGAGGCGGTGTCGACGCCGGCACGGCGCCGGTCGCCGGGCGCGTGACGGCCGAGATCATGAAGGAAGGGCTCGACTGGGCGTTCGCGCGTAATGCCGATTCGAGCAGTCCCTTGTACGGGAAGGTCGACACGCAGCACGTCGTGATGATGGGCCACTCGTGCGGCGGCGCCGTCGCCATCGAGGTCGCGACCACCGATCCGCGGGTCACGGCCCTCGGCGTGTGGGCGAGCGGGTTCGGTCTCATCGGACGCGGCAACAACGATCCAGGCGTCGCGCAGAAGGTCCGCGGGCCGGTTCTCGTGATCTCGGGCACCGAGGCGCTCGACATCGCCTACGGCAGCGCGAAACGCACGTTCGACGAGCTCAACAACAATCCGGTGTTCTACGCGTGGCGCGATGACATGGCGCACATCGGCACCTTCGGCGCCGCCAACGGCGGCGAGCTGGGGAGGCTGGCGGTGAATTGGCTGGAGTGGCAGACGCGCGGCGATCAGAACGCGGCGAAGTGGTTCAAAGGCTCCGGTTGCACGCTGTGCAAGGATCCGGCGTGGCACGTGCAGAAGAAAAAGATCGACAAGAGCAGCTAGAGGTCGCTTTGACGGCCGCTCGCGCCTTTCGGACGGGCGGCCGTCATCACTCTATCTGGAACTGCTCTGCCTGCGCTGGATGTTGTCCGCGGTGTTGAAGCAGGTCGGCTGACGGTACCCTTTCGAGATCGTGATGATGTTCGGGTACGCGTCGTGAAGCGCCTGGAACATCGGTTCGGTCGTCCTCCACAGACCATTCATCGGCCCGTCGTGGTGCGCGGGGAAGAACACGTCCGGGTGGTACACTGCGGCAAAGTCCAGGGCGCGCTTGGCCGTCTCGGTGTTGAGATAAGCGGCATACGTGGCGACGAGTGCGACGTCGACGCGGCCGCCGGCCCGCTGCATGGCGGCCTTTTCGTATTCAGTCACTTCCCCGCCGCTGTCTCGATACATCAGCCGGAACCCGTTGTCGAACAGGAACAGGTACGCGATCGTGCCTTCGGTGATCACCCGCCGGTCGCTGGTGCCCCGGCTGCCGACCGCCGCCCGCTCCGCCTGCTCGGCCGGCGTCAGCTGCGGCGTCACTTTCGCAAGCGCCTGATTGATGGGAGCGGTCAGGTCGGCCGGCGGCTCGCCGTGGCGGCCCAGCGCGGGCTCAACCTTGACGCCTTTGAACTCAAACACCTCGCCGCCTTTGCCGGTGACGTTCCGGACTTGTTTGGGATCGATCGGCTGGGTCAGCAGCTTCTCGGTCGTCGGAGGACCGCCGATGACCATCGCTCCGGTCCGCGCCCCGATCGATGCGGCGTCCGACATGTGATCGGAGTGACCGTGTCCAACGATGATGGCGTTGGCCTTCTTGATGTCGGCCGCCTTGACGCCGAGAGGCACGAATCCGGGTCCGCGGTCGTAATACGCGTCGAGGAGAAAGATCTGGCCGTTGTACGCCAGCTCGAAGTTCGAGTACCCGATCCACCTGATGGCCAGCGTCTGCGGATCCCTCGGCGCAGGACCGCCGGTCGAGACGAGGGTCGGAGCCACGCATCCAGGATCGCGGCCCACTGCCTCCATTCTCGGGTCGCCAATGTTGGCAGTCCCCTGGGCGGCAACGGGCAGATACGTATAGACGCAGAGCGAGAGCAGCGTGAGAAGCGGAACAAATCGGCTGACCTTCATGGTCGACGCTCCTTCAATGCGTTGCTTAGAACGTGTAACGCGCGCCGAGCCGCCAGGTGCGCGCCGGCATGATCTTGGAGATGACGCCGAAATTGCCGCCCGTCACCGTCCCGATCCCCGGACCATCCGAGTCGGTGCTCGCGTTGTCGTTGAACATGTTGTAGCCCTCGAGCATCAGGCCAATCTGCTGGCCCTTGGCCAGCTTCAGCTGCTTCTGGATGCGGATGTCCAGCGAGTTCACGTTGTCATACCGGAACGTGCCTTGCGGATCCGCGATGATCGTGAACTGACCCTGGGGCAGGCCGGTGACGTTGAGAACCCTGTTGTATGGGAGGCCGTTCTGCCAGCCGTAAACACCCGAAAGCTGCAGGCCTCCGAACGGAAGCATGTAGGTCCCGGACAGCTTGAAGTTGTTCGGCGACTCCAGAGGCGACACGGCGCTCAAGTTATTGATATTCGCGTTGGGATTGTTGGGATCGGCCAGACCGTCCTGCCGGACGTGATTCCGGGTGTATGAGGTCAGGATCTGAAAACTGTCCGCCAGCCGCTTCTGCACGCTCACGCTGAACGCGTGCGACCGTTTCCAGGTGCCGGGAGTTGTCGCGTGCTGAATCTGCGACAGAGTGATAACCGAAGGATCGAGGCTGTACACCGTGATTTGCTTGTCGTCGGCCGTGCCGACTTTCCCATCTGGTCCTGGATCGAGGTATGGCACGGGGGTGTAGGCCGAGCGCGGCTGCGCGATGTTGATGCTGGTCTCCCCGTTGATGTACCAGCTGTAGAAATACTGCGTTCTGAACGCGATCTTGCCTGGCAGTTCCGCCTCATAACTCACCGACGCTTCCTTCGTCGTCGGGTTCTTGAAGCCCGGCTGGATCGTGGTCGTGCCCGGATTTGTCGTCGACCTCAGCGCGCCGAGCTCGTTCAATTCGAGCAGGCCGTCGCCGTTCAGATCGCCCAGCCAGGCGTACCTGCGTGAGCGAAGGCTGTTCCCGTTGGCCAGGTCGCTCTCGGTGATCGGGTCGTACTCGGACGGATACGCTCCATAACTCGCCTTGATGACCTGCGAGCCGCTCTTCGTCAGCTTGACGACGCCGTTGATCCGCGGCGAGAGCGTGTTCCACACGATCAGAGAGTCGACCGCCGGATAGACCTGCGGAGGAAAAAGCGACTCCCATCGCGTTGAGGGCTCGCTCGCCTGCGGCGGCAGAAACCCGCGGTAGTGGTCGTACCTGAAACCGGTGTTGACCGTCAGTCGGCCAATCTGATACTGCTCCTGAACGAAGTACGAGTTTGACCAGGCGCCTCGCAGCGCTCGGGCGGGGCCGCTGTAGAGCGTCGCAAACGTCGGCGCGCCGTTGTTGAACTGGTACAACACCTCCTGGTCCGGTCCCAGCCCGACGAAATTGTCCTGCCTGAAGTACATGTAGAAGAGATCCGACCCGGCCTTCACGTTGTTTGATCCGCCCAGAAAGTCAGGCAGAAAACGGGTCACCGCAAAGTTCCCCTCGCTGCGGTGGTTGTTCCGGATGTTGTTGGTCCCCATGAAGCCATGCGAGAACGTTCCCAGCCCGGTATCGTTGTAGGGCGCGCCGGCGCCGACCTGAGGGTTCGAAGGCCACCAATACTTGAACGTGAAGAATCCTCCCTCTGCGACCGTCTTCGTGCCGAAGGTGCCCAGCCACTTCGCCTGCCGCAAGGTGCCTTTCGTCTCCTGGTCCTCGGACGCGAGGAAGTCGACGAACTTGCTCATCGCGCGCTCTTTCTGGACTTTCGGAACGGCAGAATAAAACAGCGTCAGCTTCTGGTTCGGCGAGATCTGATACGTGGTATTGAGAAGATACGGCGTCAGCCGTCCTTCTTGAATGTGTGTCTGCCCGATCACTTTTCGGAAAACGTGGTAATCGCCAAACGAGGTGAACCACCAGATCCGGTTCCTCATCACCGGTCCGCCCATCTGCGCGGTGTTCTGATGCAGCGACTGCACGTCGGCATCGCCCGTGCTCACACCCTGCGCCCGCAGCGTGGGGGAAAGGTTGTCCCCGACCAGGTTGTGGTTGTACCAGAAGCCCTGGAGCAGGCCGTGGAAGTCGTTGCCGCCCGACTTCGCCACCATCTCGGCGGACAGCCCGCCGCCTGGGCGCCGGGTATCGGCGCCGGCTGCGCCTGATTCCACGTTGATTTCCTCGTAGGCGTCGTAGTTGTTGTACCGGCCATCGCCGCTCCCCGCTCTGGTCTCGGCGCCGTTGATGTTCATATTCCGCTGGGTCGTCCCGTTCGAGATGATGTTGTTGACCAGATCGGTCGAGGAGCCGCCCACATTGAGATTCTGCCGGTAGGATCCCGCAACCAGGTTCAGAATGGCGCTCGAATCCTTCGCGCTGGGTATTTCCTGCAGAAGATCCGACCGGAGCGACATCCCCGCACGTGCGCTGGTGGTGTCGACCGTCGATGCCTGCGCGACCACCGTCACCGACTCGCTGAGGCTCGCCACCTGCATCGTGATGTCCAGCGTGGTTGTCTGGCGGACCTCGACGGCGATGCTCTTGCGGGCGACGGTCGCGAATCCTCCCAGCTCGAACTGGACCTGGTAGTCATTGCCTGTGGCGAGCGCGGGGAATCGATACTTGCCATCCGCGTCGGTCGTGGCGGTTTTCGTTCCGAGCTCGTTCGATCCCGTCACGGTGACGGTCACCCCCGGGAGCGCTCCGCCGCTGGAGTCAACGGCCTTTCCAACGATCTCGCCGTAGACTCCGGTCTGCGCTGCGGCAGACCCCGCCGCCGAGCACGCCAGGGCGACAACGAGAACGCGAGACAAGAGCAGATGCTTTCCCCTCATGGCAAGCCTCCCTCGCGGCTGTTCCGGTGACCCGGACGCCGATTTTTACAGGTGTAGGGCCGTTGTAGCAGCGCGCTGTGGAGGAGTCAACAGGTTTTATCGCTTGACTTGCACGGTGATACGGCCTTGGAGAACGCGCGGCAATCTGCTACAAGGATGTTCGTAACTGGAGGAAGCCAACAATGCCGTCCACACAGTGTCGGTTCGGTTCGTGCGCCGCAGCGCTGGCCGCGGCGTGCGTGATGGCGCTCGGCGCACAGTCGACGGCTGGCGCACAGTCAAGAACTGGCGCACAGTCAAGCACCGGCGCGCAATCGAGCACTGGCGCGGCCGCGGGTGCCGCCGCGAACACGATCGCCGCGCACGTCGCTGCTGCTCGATCGCTCGCGGGCAGCACGTGGCTGGAAATGTACAGCGAGATGTGCGGAGACGCCATGAGCTCGGAGGGACGTCGAGGCGCCGCACCGCCTGCCGGCGGCCGGCAGGCGGGTCCTCCGCCGCGCGAGGCCTGGTATTCCCCTCCCGTTAAGATGTTCGACAACATGTACGGGTTTTCCACTCCGGAGATCCTGGACGCTCGCACCGGAGAGCCCGTCCATAACGTGATGGCGATGGCGCTGGTGACCTCGGCCGGCATCATCATGATTGATGCCACTTACGATTACAGCGTGAAGGGGCTCATCGTGGATGAAATGCCGAAGCTCGGCCTCGATCCGAAGCAGATCAAGTACGCGGTGGTGACCCATAACCATTTCGATCACTTTGGCGGCGCGAAGTATCTGCAGGACACGTTCGGCACCAGGATCGTCATGGGCGGGCTCGATTGGGCCGGAGTGGAAAAGGGCGCGGCCTACGTTCCGGACAACACGGCCAGGAAGGACATCGTCGTAGCCGAAGGACAGAAGCTCACGCTCGGCGATACGACCATCACGCTCTACAACACGCCTGGGCACACCGTTGGAACGGTATCGGCGATTATTCCGGTGAAGGACAAGGGCGTCACTCACTATGCCGCCTTATGGGGCGGGACGTCCATCAGCAAAGCCATGCCGTACGACCAGCTGGTCGCGTATAACAGCTCGGCGCGCAAGATGCGGGATCTTTCCGCAAAGGCGGGAGTCGATGTCATCCTGTCGCCGCATGGACGCGTGATCGACTTCCCCAGGCGCGCCGGGGCGAGGAACGCGTTTCCGAACGGTCCCAATCCCTTCATCGAGGGACAAGTTGACGTCAGAAACTGGTGGGAGCTCATCGACCACTGCTCGCAAGCGGTCGAGATGGCGCAAGCCGCCCGGAAAAACTGAAGGAGATTGCCGATGCGGTCGAACGATTGGTGGGTTGGTCTGTGCGCCACGGCGTTCCTGACGGCATGCGCAGCGGGCATGAGCGCGCAAGCGGGCTCGACGGCGAATCCGGCCGCGGGCGCAAACGCAAATACGATAGCGGGCCAGATAGCGGCCGGGAAGGCCGCGGCCGGCAATACGTGGATCGGACTGTTCGGCGAGATGTGCGGAGGCGCCATGGGCGCCGGCGGGCGGGCGTCCTCGATCCTGCCGCCGGCGGGCGCCGATTCCGCTGCGGGACGCGGCCGCGGAAGGCAGGCCGGTCCGCCGCCGCGGGAGCAGTGGTATCACGACCCGGTCAAGATGTTCGACAACGTGTACGGATTTTCCACCGACGATGTCATGTCGATGGCGATCACGACATCGGCCGGCATCATCCTGATTGATGCGACCTACGACTACAGCGTCAAGGACCTGATCGTTGATGCGATGCCGAAGGTCGGCCTCGATCCGAAGGACATCAAATACGCGGTGATCACCCATTTTCACGGCGATCACCTCGCGGGCGCGAAGTACCTCCAGGACAACTTCGGCACGAGGATCGTCATGAGCGACACCGACTGGGCCGCCGCGGCGCAGCCGTCACGCGGCGGTCTTCCTGCGGCGCCGACCGCCAGGAAAGACATGATTGCAACCGAAGGTCAGCAGCTCACGCTGGGCGACACCACGATCACGCTGTACTCCACGCCCGGCCACACCGCTGGAACGACGTCGATGATCATCCCCGTGAAGGACAAAGGCGTCACCCACTATGCCGCGCTGTGGGGCGGAACATCGATCAGCACCTCGAGCCCGTACGACCTGCTCGTAGGCTATACCGCCTCCGCCCGGAAAATGCGGGATCTCGCCGCAAGAGCGGGGGCTGACGTGATTCTGTCTCCGCATGGCCGCGTCATTGAATTCTTCAAGCGAGCCAACTCGGTGTACTTGTTCCCGTCCGGCGCGAACCCGTTCATCGAAGGCCGGAACGAGGTGAAGAACTTCTTCGACATGGCCGAGCATTGCTCGCAGGCAGTCACGATGGCGCAGACCGCCGCGAAGAAGTAACTGAAGACTTACTCGTTCCCTGCTTGCAGAAAGTCGGCGATGTCCCAGTACCCGGTGCGCGGCATCGGCACGTCGGCGCGCGTCCGCACCTCGAGCAGGTATGGCACCTCCTTCTCCAGGGCCTGTCGCAGCGCTCCCGCGATGTCGGACGGCTCCTCCACCAACGCCGACTCGATGCCGAAAGACTTCGCCAGAAGAAGGAAGTCCGGGTTGTACGGAGTGCCGTCCGGGCGAGTGAACTCGGTCCCGTAGCTGTTGTTGAAGTACGTGGTTCCGACCGATCGTATCGTCGAAAAACAGAAGTTATTGAAAAGCACCCACAGGACGGGAATGTTCAGCTCGACGGCTGTCGTCAGCGCGCCGACGACCGACATCAGGCCGCCGTCACCGACCAGGCCGATCACCTTCCGATCCGGCGCGCCGATCTTCGCCCCGATCGCCGCCGGCGGCGAAAATCCCATGGTCGCCATCCCCCCGCTCGTGATGAACGAGGAGCGCCGTGTCACCCGCAACTGCTGGCCGGCGCCATTCTTGTTCCAGCCAACGTCGGTGACAAAGATTGCGTTGTCCGGCGCCGCATCCGATAGCTCGCGCAGGAGGCGAGCGGGGTGAATCGGTTTGCCCTCGTCATGCTGGCTGGCTGTCAGTTCGGCTTCCCAGTCCCTCTTCCGCTTCTGCGTTTTCGCGATGCGCGCGCCCGACGGCGCGGAGCGCTGCATGCTGCGCACGTGACGAATCAGCTCGACAAGCGTGAGCCTGGCATCGCCGACGATGCCGACCTCGACCGGATAGATTTTTCCGATCTCCTGAGGATCGAGGTCGATTTGAATCAGCCGCGACGGCGGAATCGCGAAGGTGTACTTCGGATCCCACGAGCTGCAATCGGCTTCGGCGAAGCCGGTGCCTATCGCCAGAATCACGTCGGCCTCGCGCGTCGTGTCGTTGGCGGTGCGGGTGCCCCAGATGCCGGTCGTGCCCAGCGCGAGCGGATGCGTTTCCGGAAACACGCCCTTGCCCATCAACGTGGTCGCCACCGGAATCTCCGCCAGCTCGGCGAGCTCGACGAGCTCATCCCAGGCTTCAGAGAGCGCGACCCCGTTGCCGGCAAAAATCACCGGTTTCCCGGCATCGAGCAGCACGTGCGCCGCCTCTGCGACGCCGTCATCCGGACCGACCGGGCGGCCGTAATTGGGGCGCCTTGCCGCGATCGCCGGTTCGACCTTCACCTGCCCGGAGAAGACATCCATCGGAATGTCGAGCAACACCGCGCCCGGTTTCCCGGTCTGCGCGACGTTCAGCGCACGCGGCATGACGTCGGGCAGGAACTTCGGATCATCCACCCGCCACACGCGCTTGCAGATCGGCTTGAAGATGTCGCCCTGCGACGCGTCAGCGTGAAACCGGATGCCCTGATGCGGCTCGCGCGCGTGATGGTATGAAGGCGTGTTGCCTGCGATCACGACCATGGGCGTGCAATCGGCCGCCGCCGACGCCACGCCGGTCAGCGCGTTGGTCAAACCCGGCGACAGGTGCACGTTGACAACGGCCAGCTTGTGCGACACGCGGAAATAGGCGTCGGCCGCATGAGCGGCCTGCTGCTCGTGCCGGAACGACACGTACTCGATCCCCAGCTTGTGGCACGCATCGATCAATGCGTAGTTGGTGTGGCCGCACTGGCCGAATACCTTCGTCACGCCCTCCTGGCGCAGGCATTCGGCGATGAACATCGCTCCAGTCATTCCGCAAGTCTCCTAAAGCAGGCTGAGTATTGGCCGAATATCACGTCAGGCTGATAGTGACGAGCCGCTCTTCCGTCATCTCG
>DASZHO010000042.1:0-14396 GCA_035937795.1 Vicinamibacterales bacterium
GCTCCTGCGCGCGTCGAATGTTGAAGTGAACAAGCTGGAAAAACGCGTCCTCTTTCTGGCGACGACGGCCGCGGTGGCGCCGTTCATCGGTTTGTTCGGTACCGTGTGGGGCATCATCGGCGCCTTCCAGGGCATCGCGCAGACCGGCTCGACCAGCCTTGGTGCGGTGGCGCCCGGCATCGCCGAAGCGCTGGTGACCACCGCCGCCGGCCTCGCCGCCGCGATCCCCGCCGTCTATTTTTACAACCTGCTGACCCAGCGCGTGAAGCTCTTCGCCACGGAAATGGACGACTTCTCGCTCGAATTTCTCAACATCGTGGAACGGAATTTCACGTAATGTCCAAGGCTCAGGCCGTCAGCCACGACTCAGGAGGCGGCCGCCGCGCACGCGGACCGCGCGTCACCACCTCGCTCGCCGAGATCAACGTCGTGCCGCTGGTCGACGTGATGCTCGTGCTGCTGATTATTTTCATGGTGACCGCGCCGATGATGCAGCGCGGTGTCGATGTGAAGCTGCCGACGTCACGGCGCTCGGCGCCGATCAGCAGCGAGCCTCTTTTTGTGACGGTGCCGTTGTCGTATCGTACTGACAGGCGTGTGCGGCTCGGCCAGGACACGATTCCGGTCGCCGTGCTCGCCGAGCGCCTTCGTCAGGCGATGCTGACGCAGTCGGAGAAGAAAGTGTTTCTCAATGTTGATGGAGCGCTGTCGGCTCAGGACATCATGGACGTGTTCGATCTGATGAAGGACGGCGGGGTGCAGGACGTCGGCTTCGTCACCGCCGCGCCAACCAGGTGACCGGCGTCGGAGGAACGCCGATAAGAGATCATTGATGCGAGATCATTGATTATGGAAGCCGTCGTCAGCGACATTCTCCGCGAGCGCATGCGCGAGCCGGGTGGGTTCGGCCAGACCGCCGTCCTCTCGGTCATGGTGCACGCCGTCGCGCTGCTGTCGATTGCGCTCGTGCCGGTCATGTGGCCCGCGAGGAAGACCGCGCCGCGCGTCGTGATGACGATTAGCCTGGGAGGAACGCCCGGTCCCAAAACCGGCGGCATCTCGCAGATTGGCGGCCGCAACATCGTGGCGGCCGAGCCGGGCGCGGCGCCGAAGCTCGACCGGGTGGCATTGCCCACGCCCAAGGCAGAACCGGCGATGGTGCTGCCCGATCCGAAGCTGAAGCCGAAGACGCCGCCCAAAACGGATGCAAAGTCCAGAGACGACTCCGGACGCGCCGGCGGCCGCGGCGCCGAAACCGAGAAAGGCAGCTCGACGGTCGAGACCGGCGAGAAGGGCATGGGATTCGGCCTGTCTAATGTCGGTGGCGGCGGGACTGGTGGGCATTTGGACGTCGATAATTTCTGTTGTCCGGACTATCTGACTGACATGGATGACCGCATCCGGCAAAACTGGAAGCAACAGCAGGAGGCCGTCGGTACGGTGTTCATGAAATTCACCATCCTGCGAAACGGGCAGATCACACAGCTCGAGACGGAAAAATCGAGCAACTTCTATGCGCTCGACGCGGCTTCTCAACGTGCCCTGATCCTCACAGGGAAGCTCGCGCCTTTGCCAAGCGCCTTTCCCGACGATCACTTGACGGTCCATTTAAGTTTTGAGTACAAACGAAAATGAGATTTTTCTTCATCGGCGTGGCGTGCGCGGGAGCTATCGCCGTGCTGGCGGCCCAGAATTCACCGGCTCCTCAGCAGTCGAGCCAATCGGAAATCAGTTACAGCATAAGTACGGAGAATGGCGTCCCGCCCCACTACGCCGTGCCCGACTTTCTCGCGCTGACGTCCGATCCGGAAACGGTTGCCGCCGCCCGGATGATCGCCGAAGTGTTGTGGAACGATCTCGCGTTCGAGCGCGAGTTCGATCTCATTCCGCGCGACACTTACCGCACCGTCCCTCAGGCGTCCTCCCCCACCGACGTTCCCTTCGATCGATGGCGGGAGCTCGGCGCAGACGGTGTCGTCATCGGCACGGTCCAGAAAACCGGCAACACGTTCCACGTCGAGATGCGGCTGTTCGACGTCAAGAACCGCCGCGTCGCCCTCGGACGGGTATACGACAACATCACGCTGAAAAACCCCCGGGCCGCCGCGCACTGGAGCGCCGACGACCTTCACGAACAGCGCGGGCTGCGTGGCGTGGCGCGCACGAGGCTGACGTTTGTGAGCGATCGCGACAACGAGCGGCTCCTCGACACGGTCGAAAGGCGTGAGAGCAAGAACGTTTACATCTCCGACTACGACGGCGCGAACCAGATCCGGGTCACCCCGGGCCAGCGGCTGAACATCAACCCGAACTGGTCTCCCGACGGCAAGAGCATCGCCTACACCGCCTACGGTTCGAGAGTTCCTCAGATTCTGATCTCCAACATTTATCTGGGCACCCGCGACACCCTGACCGACGAGAAGAGCCAGGCGTTTCTTCCGGTCTTCTCGCCCGACGGCACGAAGATCGCGTTCATGTCCGACCGTGACGGTCAGATGGATATCTACGTGATGAATCGCGACGGAACCGGCAGCCGGCGGCTCACGACGAATCCGGCGGCCGATTCCACGCCGACCTGGTCGCCCACCGGCACGCAGATCGCGTTCACGTCGGATCGTTCCGGCTCGGCCCAGCTCTGGGTCATGGATGCGGACGGTTTGAACCAGCGGCGGCTCACCTTCAGCGACTCGTACGCCGATCGGGCGACGTGGTCGCCGGCGCCATTTAACGAGATTGCGTACGCCGCGCGCAGCGGCCCCGGCTTCGACATCCGCATTTACGATGTGACCGCCGGCCAGAGCCACCAGCTCACCAACGGCGAAGGCAGCAACGAAAGCCCGGCGTTTGCGCCCAACGGACGCCATCTGGCGTTCACCTCGACGCGCGCGGGAAAAGTGCAGATTTTCACGATCGCGCGCGACGGCAAAGGGCTGACGCAGGTGACCCGCTCGGGCAACAACTGGACCCCGAATTGGTCACGGTGAGAGAGTGACAGCAGGAATGAGGAGCGAAGATGCGTGTGAGCAGGATGATGCACGTTCGTGCGTGCCTTGGAACGATGCTGCTGGTCGGCGCCGCGGCGTGCCATGACACGCCGCCGCCCGTAGCACGGCCTACGCCGCCGCCTCCCCCGCCGCCGACAACCGCGGGGACGCGGCCCCCCGAGCCGCCGCCGCCGGCGCCCGAACCGGTCATGCCGCCGGAGCCGATTGCGAGCGATTCGGTCGCGTCGCGCTCGCTCGACGATCTCAATCGCGCCTCGCCGCTGCAGCCGGCTTACTTCGACTACGACAGCTCGGATTTGACCGACGCGGCCCGCGGGGTGCTCAACGCCGACGCGGCGGTGCTGAAGAGATATCCGACCTGGGTCGTCACCATCGAAGGCCACTGCGACGAGCGCGGGACCAAGGAATACAACCTCGCCCTTGGCGAGCGCCGCGCGGTGAATGCGCGGACATATCTGATTTCACTCGGGCTCGACGCCAATCGCCTGCGCACGGTGAGCTACGGCAGCGAATTTCCGTTCGACCCGGGGCACGATGAGAGCGCGTGGAGCAAGAATCGCCGTGCGCATTTCGTGATTACCGCCAAGTAGCCTGGAGACGGACAAAATGACGAATTCAATAATGACGATTCCAATAATGACAACGACCATCATCCGCTCGGCGGTTTTCGGCGCGGCCCTCGCCGTTGTATGCCTCTCCCCGGCGCCTGCCCTGGCGGTCGATCGCGAGCATCAGCAGATCGAAGCCGACATCCGCATGCTGCAGGAGCAGGCCCAGCAGCTGCAACAGGCGCTGGCGGGCCTCGCGGACACCCTCAAGCAGGTGAATGCGCGCATCGACGACCAGACCGCCCTCGAGCGCAAAGCCTTCGCCGACGGCAAGGTGCAGGCAGACAATCTCTCGGGCGACCTCCGCGTCGTCCGCGAAAAGGTCGATGAGACGAACGTCCGGCTCTCTTCTCTGTCGCAGGAAATGGAGGCGCTTCGCACTTCGTTGCCTCAGCCGGGAGCGACGCCCGCTGTTTCGACCTCGAGCGACGCAACACCCTCGGGAGGCACTCCGGCCGCGCCGGCAGCGGCGCCCGCGCCGGGCCAGACTCCGAAGCAGCTCTACGACGCGGCGGACAGCGACTACATGATGGGCCAGTACCCGCTCGCGATACAGGGATTTCAGGCGTTCCTCAATTACTATCCGAAGAACGACCGGGCAGGTGACGCGCAGTATCAGATCGGGTTGAGTTATTTCAACAGCAACAAGTTTCCCGAGGCAGCCACGGCGTTCGCTCGCGTGATTTCGGATTATCCGGGCGGCGCCCAGGTACCGAATGCCTATTACAAGCGAGGCAATGCGCTCGAGAACATCCCGGGGCAAGCAGACGCGGCTAAGCAGTCGTACCAGACCGCGGTCGAGAAATTTCCCGACTCGCAGGCTGCGACTCTTGCCAAGCAGCGGCTCGAGGCGCTGAGCCGGCCCGCGAGATAGTTTAGAATCATCACTCTGACGAGGCGGTCTCGTGCCATTTGAATCGGCCGGCCCTTGACGGCGGCCTAACCAGGAGCGACGCAATGGGAAGTGTGAACAAAGTCATTCTCGTAGGCAATCTCGGACGCGATGCGGAGCTGCGGTACACGCCCGGCGGCGCCGCCGTATCAACGCTGAATCTCGCGACAACGGAGGTCTTCAAGGATCGCGAAGGACAGAAAAAAGAGGACACCCAGTGGCACCGCGTGATTCTCTGGGGCAAGACGGCGGAAACGCTCCAGGATTACCTCACCAAAGGCAAGCAGATCTACGTGGAAGGCAAGCTGCAGACCAGAAAGTGGAAGGACAAGGACGGTAACGACAAGTACACGACGGAAGTTCGCGGCGATCGCGTGGTGCTGCTGAGTGGTGGCGGCGGCAGCCGCGGCGCCGGGGCTGAACACGGCACCGATCGCGCTGCGGAGCGCGGCGGCGACTCGACGACTCAGGCGGAGGGTGGCTCGGTCGAATTGACCGATGATGACATTCCGTTCTAGCGGCGCCCGTATCGATCTTCCAGCCTGACCACATCGTCGAGCTCGGGGGTCGATACTTCGAATATGTCGCTGTCTTCGATCGCCGTCATCCGGTGAACGGTTTTCGGCGTGATGTGCACGCTCTCGCCCGGCAGCATCTCGCGCTTCACGAGCGTGTCGCCGTCGCCGATTTCGAACAGCAGCTTGCCGGTCCAGAGAAAGATCGTTTCGTCCTTCCTGTTGTGATACTGCAGGCTGAGCGCGTGCCCCGCGTTGACGTGCAGCACTTTCCCGACATAGCGCTCGGTCTTCGCCCAGTGGAGCTCGTAACCCCACGGCTTGTCGATTTTGGTAATCAAAACCTTTCAACCTTGGAGCCGGTGAGAGCCTCGGTGAGGTATTGCTCGATCTCCGGCGCGCTGCTCAACCGGAGGGCGCGCATCGCCATTCTTCGAAGATCTCTCGCATCCAGATCCTGAATCACCTGATGCGCCACTGGAATGGCGGCCGGCGTCATGCTGAACTGCGTGAGCCCCAATCCAATCAGCAGCGCGAGCACCGCCGGGTCCGATGCCATCTCGCCGCAGACCGAGAGCGGCACGCGGCGCCGCACCGCGGCGCGGCGCACGTGACGGATGAGCCGGAGAATCGCGGGATGGAGCGGCTCATAGAGATGCGACACGCGATCGTCGGTGCGATCTACGGCCAGGCAGCACTGAATCAGATCGTTGGTGCCGATCGTCAGGAAATCGGATTCGGCCGCCAGCAGATCGGCGGTGAACGCCGCCGACGGCACCTCGATCATCACGCCGATGCGAAGAGGCCGCGGCTGCTCTCCGCGAGCCTCGACTTCGGCGCGCGCCTCGGCCAGCACCGTCCGCGCCTCGCGGAGTTCGTCGATGCCCGACACGAACGGGAACAGCACCCTCAGCTGGCCGTGGCCCGCCGCGCGCACGAGCGCGCGGAGCTGCATCCGCAACAGCTCGCGGCGCTTCAGCGTGAGACGGATCGATCGAAGTCCGAAACGGCTGCGCGGCGGGTCGTATCCGGCAGACCAGAGACCCTGGCGTGGCTGTTCGCCGGTGGCAAGCTGGTCCTCGTCGATATCGAACGTCCGGATCGTAACCGGCGCCGGATTCATTTCCTCCAGCAGCTGGCGGTAGACCTCGAACTGCGCCTCTTCGGTCACCGTGTCCGCCGGCCTCCCGGCAAGAAGCAGCTCCGATCGGTACAGGCCGATCCCTTCGGCGCCTTGCGCGCGCGCAAACGACGCGTCGCCCAGTAGGTCGACGTTCGCCTCGAGCACGATCCGCACGCCATCGGTGGTTCTGAGCGGCGTCTTCGCGGCGTCCACCCTCAAGCGGACTTTGCCGACGCGAGAGCCGGTCTGGCCGGGACCCGACGCCATCGTAACGGAGAGCTGGCGCGCGACGCTGGGAGGCGGATCGATCGAAACCGCGCCCTCTCCTCCATCGACAATCACGAACGTGCCGGGCTGAATTCGCTCGGCGGCGTCGTGAAGACCGACGACCGCCGGCACGTGAAGCGAGCGCGCGAGAATGGCCGTGTGATAGGTGCGGCTGCCGGCATCGGTGACGAACGCCTGAATTTTCGTCCAGTCGAGCTGCGCCGCGACCGACGGCGGCAGCTCGTCGGCCACGAGCACGCACGGCGCCTCGCAGGCGCGCAGCAGCTCCCGGAAACCCGCGCCGCCGGGCGCGAGGTTCATCCTGAGGCGGCCGACGATATCGGCCAGGTCGCCTTTTCGCTCCTTGAGGTAGGGATCCTCGACCGAATCAAACACCGATGCCAGCTCGTCGAACACCTGGTGCAGCGCCCATTCCGCGTTCACCCGCTGCGCGCTCACGATGCCGGCGGCCTGTGGAATCAGCATCGCATCGTCGAGCATCAGCCTCTGCGCCTCGAACAGCGCGCCAAGATCGCTCCCCGGCAGCCGCGCCTGAATGCGATCGAGCTGATCGGCCGATCGGCGGCGGGCTTCGTCGAGCCGCTCGAGCTCCTGAGGAATGCGCGACGGAGGTATCGAAAACCGGAGGACCTGTGTGCGTTGTATGAGGATGACCGCTCGACCGGCGCCGACCCCTGGCGAGACCCCGATGCCCTTTAAGCGTTGCACGTATCCTCGCCGAACCCCGTTTCGATGAACCCGCAGAGCACGTCGACCGCCGCCCGCTCGTCCTCGCCGTCTGCGGAAACCGTCAGCAGCGACCCGGCGGCCGCCGCCAGCAGCAAGATGCCCATGATGCTTTTCCCGTCCATGGTCTTGGCGCCGCTCGTCACGCGCACGTGCGATTGAAAGCGCGAGGCAAGGTGAACAAACCGGGCGGCGGCCCTGGCGTGGAGTCCCAGCCCGTTGGCCACCGTCACGGTGCGCGACAACATACCAGTTCCGTTCCCCCCGGCGCGAACGGTCGAGTCTACGCCTTCGCCTCGGCGTGCAGCAAGTCGGAGGCGACCCAAATCGCGTTCCGGCCGTTCTCGCGCATCTCGCGGGCCACCGCCAGCAGGTCCGGCGAGCCCTGCATGCCGGCCAGCTTGATCAACATCGGCAGGTTCACGCCGGTGATGATCTCCACGCGATTGGTTTCCAGAAATGTCAGTCCGAGATTCGATGGAGTGCCCCCGAACATGTCGGTCAGGATCAGCACACCGGCGGGACTCTGCACCCGCTCGATGGCCCGGGCAATCTCTTCTCTGGCCACCGCAACATCATCGTGCCATCCAAGCGATACGGCGATGAACTGCGGCAGATCGCCGACGATCATTTCAGCCGCCTTCACCAATTCGATCGCCAGCCGTCCGTGTGTCACGACGATCACGCCAATCATGTTCAACCTTCCTGCTTATCCTGCAACATTCGCAATGTCTCGATGCTGGACGCGCACCTTCGCCCCCGGCACGCCGGCGAGCATCCTGCGCAGCGCCTCGGCAATCATCACCGACCGGTGTCGGCCCCCGGTGCAGCCGATTCCAATCGTCAAGTAGCTCTTTCCTTCGGCGACATACTGCGGAATCAGAAATTTCAGCAGCTCACCCAGCCGCCCGAGCAGCTCGCCGGTGGCGGGGTGCTCTTCCATGAAGCGAATCACCGCCCGATCGCGCCCGGTCTTGCTGCGCAGCCGCTGGACGAAATGCGGGTTCGGCAGAAAGCGGACGTCGAAGACCAGGTCCGCGTCCATGGGAAGGCCGTGCTTGTACCCGAAGCTCACGAGATTGACGGCGAGCTTGGCTTTCTCATCGCGGCTGATGCCGGAGAACGCCGAAAAGGCCTGCCTGAGCTGGTGGACCGTGAGGTCGGAGGTGTCGATGATCTGATCCGCCATCGCGCGGATGGCGTTCATCCGCCGGCGCTCGATCCGGATCCCCTCGGCGGCCGAACGATCCGGCGCCATCGGGTGCGGGCGCCTGGTCTCGCTGAAGCGCCGCAGCAGCGCCTTGTCGGTTGCTTCGAGAAAAATCAACGCAGGGTTCAGGCCCTTCATCGATCGAAGCTTCCGGAACGTTCTGTGGAAATCGGCGAGAAAGTTCTTTTCGCGGATGTCTACGACGATCGCGACGCGCGAAATGCCTTCGCGCCTCACAAGATCGGCAAGCGTGGGAATCAGCGTCGTCGGCAGGTTGTCGACGCAGAAATAGCCGAGGTCTTCGAGCGCTCGAATCGCCTGCGACTTCCCCGATCCCGACAGGCCGGTCAGGACGATGAAGCGCGCCGGGCGGCGGGCTGTCACTGCTCCTCTCCCGGGTCGGCGCCGTCCTCGATTTCAGAATCGTCGAGCTGGTCCATGCCGGCCAGCTGGAGCTGACGCTCGAGCCGGCCGGCCAGGTTGCGCGCCGCGTGATGCCCGCGAGAGCGAAGCAGCTGGTTGCGGGCGGCGATTTCCACGAGAATCGCGAGGTTCCGGCCCGGTGCCACCGGCATCTGAATCAGCGGCAGCGGAATGCCGAGGATGTCGTAGCGCGCGTCGCTCAGCCCCAGGCGCTCGTACTCCCGCCGCGGTTCCCAGCGCTCGAGTTGGACAACCAGCTCGACGCGCTTCGACACGCGCGTGGCGGCGATGCCGAAGAGGTCCTGGATATTGATCACGCCAAGCCCGCGGATCTCCATGTGGTGGCGCGTCAGCTCCGGGCAGCTTCCCAGCACGATCGTCTCGGCGCGCTTTCGGATTTCGACCGTGTCGTCGGCCACCAGACGATGGCCGCGCACGACCAGGTCCAGCGCGCATTCGCTCTTGCCGATGCCGCTTTCCCCGACGATCAGCACCCCCAGACCGAGAATGTCGAGCAGCACCCCATGAAGGAGCTGGCGGACCACAAAGCTGTCTTCGAGAATGGCGGTCAGTTTGGCGATGGCCGTGGGGGTGGGCATTTGCGTCCGCAGCACCGGCACCCCCGCCTCCTCGGCCTGAAAAATCACTTCCCCGAACACGCGAAGTCCGCCTGTGACCAGAATGCACGGCACTTCGTGGCTGCAGACCCGCCGGATGGATTCGGCGCGCTCCTCCGTCCGGAGCGTTTCGAGATAACGAACCTCGCTGTGGCCGAAGACGAGCACGCGGCCGGGTTGAAGGTATTCGTCGAATCCGACCAGCGCGAGACCGGTTTTCTGAACGTAGGGGCTGGTGATCCGCCGCGCGAGGCCGGCGCTGCCGGCAAGAAGATCGAGATCGAGGCCGAGCGCTTCCGGGCGGCTCTGGAGAAGACCGCTGACGGTGATGCCGGTGATGCCGCCCGGTGTGGTCGTCATTCCTCCGGGTCGATCAGGCCCGGCTGCGGGGGCGCCTCGGGTGTGACCGCTTTCTCGCCTGCCATTTTCCTTTCAGTTTCTCGACTTGCTGCACGACCTTTTGAACCGCCGAGGTCATCGACGTGCTCCAGCCGCTGGTCGTGCCGATGCCGTGCAGGATATGGTCGCCCTTGGCGTGCACGGTGAGCTCGGCCAGGCAGCGGTTCCGTTCGCGCGAGAGGACCAGCTGTGCAGACACGACGGCGCCGCCGAGCCGTCGCTCGATCTTGGCCAGCCGCGCATCCACGAGTTTCCGAAGCGACGGGGTAATGTCAACCTGGCGGCCGGTCAGCAACAGACGCATGAATTCGTCAGTACAGCACCTTGCGCTGGTTGGAGGTCGGAATCTTCAGTTCCTCGCGGTACTTGGCGATGGTGCGCCGCGCAAGAACGAGCCCTTCGTGCTGCAGAATGCTCACAATTTTCGAGTCGCTCAACGGCTTGCGCGGATCCTCCGCCTCGATGATTTTCCGGATGCGCTGCTTGATGGTGACCGATGACACGCTCTCGCCATACGAGCTGCTGATGCCGCTGTGGAAGAAGTACTTCATCTCGAACACGCCCTGCGGCGTGTGCATGTACTTGTTCGTCACGACGCGGCTCACGGTGGACTCGTGCATCCCGATGTCGCTCGCCACGTCGCGCAGCACCAGCGGCTTGAGATATTCGATGCCGTGGTCGAGAAAATCGCGCTGGAAGTTGATGATGCTGGTCGCGACCTTGTAGATCGTCTTCTGGCGCTGCTCGACCGACTTGATCAGCCACAGCGCCGACCGGAACTTGTCCTTCACGTACGCGCGCGTCTCGCTCGTGTTGTCGGCGCTCTTGTCGAGCAGCCGGCGGTACACCGGGCTGATGCGCAGCTGCGGCAGGCCCTCCTCGTTCAGGACAGCGACGTACTGATCCTCGACCTTGACGACGTACACGTCGGGAATCACGTAATGGGACTGGGACGGGTTGTAGCGGCTGCCTGGCTTGGGATCGAGGTGCCGGATGATTTCGATATGCTCTTTCAGATCGTCAATCGACATGCCGAGCCGCTTGGCGATCTCCGGCACGTTGTGCCCCTGAAGCAGCCGAAGGTGCTCGGTGACAATTTTCTCGGTCGGCGTGCCTTCGAGGCCGATGTGGCGGATCTGCAGCAGCAGGCACTCCTGCAAATCTCTTGCGGCGACGCCGATCGGATCGAAGCCCTGCACCACCTTCAACGCCTTCTCCACGTCTTCGATCGGCCACGGGCCCATCGCCGCGATCTCCTCGAGCGACGCCACGAGCATGCCGTCGTCGTTCAGGTTGCCGATGATCGCGGAACCGATTTCACGCAGCGCGTTGTCGTCGGCCAGCAGCGAAATCTGCCACATCAGATGGTCCGCCAGGGAAGACGAGGTCGCCAGCGTGTTCTCGATCGGCGGCAGCTCCTTCACCTCTTGCGGCGTGTGCGGACGGTAGCCGTCGTCGAGATAATCGCCGAAGAAATATTCGTAGTCCTGGTCGTCCCAGGAATCGCCCTTTTCCGACTTGGCCTCTTCGGCCTTTTCCTGCTGGACCGCGGCCTCGGCCGGCTGCAGATCTTCGGTGGGCACTTCCTCGAGCATCGGGTTCTCGACGACCTCCTGGTTGAGGAGGTCGGCCAGCTCGAGCGTCGACATCGGCAGCAGCTTGATGGCCTGCTGCAGCGACGGGGTCAGAATGAGCTTCTGGACGAGCTTTGTATGGAGTTTCTGCTGAATGGCCATATCCGCGTTTGTCGCCCGAAACTCGACTCCCCACGTATCTTAGCAAAATTCCTACCGTACCCGGCTACCCCCGTTCCTGACTTGACCCCGGCGCCGCCTGGACAAATATTGCTTCAATTCGCGCAACAGATCGAGTAGAGCCGCATGCGGAACGAACGGTGCGGCCATCGAGGCGCATGATAAATGACCTCCAGATTCGCGCAGAGAGGGTTGCTCCTGGGTCTCCCGATCCCGCGAGTACGTGTGATGCGCATGCGGGGAATATTGGCCAAAATCACGACAGTGTTGTTGATCGAGCTGATCTAGTCCAGCCGGAACTCGGATCCGAGATAGATTCGCTTCACCTCCGCATCGGCGGCGAGCTGCTCCGGCGTGCCGCTGTGGAAGATGCCGCCGTCGTGCACGATGTAGGCGCGATCGGTGATCCGCAGCGTTTCGCGCACGTTGTGGTCGGTCACCAGCACGCCGATGCCGCGCGCCTTGAGATGAAAGATGATCTTCTGGATATCGGTAATCGCGATCGGGTCGATCCCGGCGAAGGGCTCGTCGAGCAGCAGAAACTGCGGGGAAATCACCAGCGCCCGCGTGATTTCGGCGCGGCGCCGCTCGCCGCCCGAGAGCGTGTAGGCGGGAGCCGAGGCCAGCGGCGTGAGATTCAGCTCGGCCAGCAGCTCCTTGAGGCGCGCTCGCCGCGTCACGGGATCCAGGTCCAGCGTCTCGAGGATGGCGACGATGTTCTGCTGGACCGTCAGGCCGCGAAAGATGGAGGGTTCCTGCGGCAGGTATCCGATGCCCTTGCGCGCGCGCACGTACATCGGCGCGTCGGTCAAGTCTTCGCCGTCCAGAAACACCCGGCCCGAGTCGGGCGAGGTCAGCCCGACCGTCATGTAGAACGTCGTGGTCTTGCCGGCGCCGTTCGGCCCGAGCAGCCCGACGATCTCGCCGGAGTTGACCTCCAGGCTGACGCCGCGGACCACGGTGCGTCCGCCGTAAGACTTCGTCAGGTCCTGCGTCCTGAGCGTCGCCATTCAGCGGGGCGCTTCGATGCACTTGCCTTCGGTTTTGGTCAGCGTGCGCGTCTCTTCGTTGCCGTCGATACGAAGTTTGTCGGTGGATTTTTCGAAATTCAACGACGTGCCGGTGTTCACGTGACAGCCTTTTTCCACCATCCTGGCCGGCTTCCCGACCACCGTGTACGACTCGTTGTCGGCCAGCACGTACAGGAGCTTATCGCCGGTGGTGACCCGATCCGTCTCTTTCAGCGTCAACGCGCCTTCGGCCTCGAGTCTTTCGACGCTGTTGCCCTCTTTGGCGAGCGAGACGACGATCGCGTTCGCCGTGATGTCGCCGTCCGGGCTGTTCAGATGCGCGGCTTTTTTGAACGTCGCCTTTCGCGACGCGTCGTCGTAAAGCATCTCGTCGCCTGTGCCATCGGCGATCGCCGTCTGCTTCTCCTTCGTGCCGGCATCGATTGTCTCGACCGGAAATTTGGCCCGTACTTTCCCTTTCGCCGCAAGATTGCCCGTGTCGCTCTCCACCTCGATCGCCTCCGCCTGGATCCGCGTATCGGTCTGCCAGAGCTGCGCGTTGCCGGCAAATTCGGCTTTCGCCGCGTCGCCCCCGCTGTAGACGAGCTCCTTGCTCGAAGCGTTCGCGGGACGATCCTGTTGCATCAACCCCGGCATCTTTCTCGCTGCGCCGCCCGCGGGGCCAGGCTTCGCCGGCTGCAGCACGGCCGCCACGGTGTCGGTGGCCTTCATCTTCGGGCCGTCGAGGGTCATGGCGATATGCCCCGCGTCGACCGCGATCTGATCGGTGACGACGTGGGGGACCGCGTTGCCGATCTTGCCGGTGAGATCAACCTGGCCGGATGCCACTTCGTAGCGCACGGTGGCCGCTGTCGCGTGCGTGGGCCCGTCGTTGAACTGCACGTTCCCCGTGAAGAGCGCGTTGCGAATCTCGTCAAGGCCATTGTTGAGCGCCGCATCGAGATTTCGCGCGCGAACCAGACGCTGTACGGGCGGCGTACCGCCAAACTCGCGATACTCCACTCCTTCTGAGAACACGGCCGCCGTGAGCCCGTGCCCTTCGTCTCCGCTGGCCACGAACGTGGTGGATCGAATGCTCTTCGAGGCCTGCCCCTTCGGCGCCGGCAGATCGAGCGCCACCTTGTCGTGCGCGCTCAGCGAGGTGAGCGTGGCGCCGTCGGGCGCCAGCCGGATTTCGATCGACTCGGCAGCCAGCGCCTTGTCCGGCGATCCAGTGCCGCCGGCAATCTTCACGCTCGAGCCCGACGATAACACGGCGCGCTCCAGCAGCTCGCTGTTGTCGGCGTACTTCAGGCTGATGTTGGCGGCGGCCATCGACCGCAGCCCGCCGTCCGTGGCGTCGGATTTCGTGATCTTCGCGCCGCCGTTCATGTCGAGCGCGGTGATGTGCTTTTCATCCTTCGTGAGATCGGCAACCGCCCTGTCGGCGTCGAGCACCTGAGCCCCTCGAATGATGTGCACCGCGCGCTCGAAGCTCATGAAGCCGTCCTTGCGCGCCAGGAGCGCGGCGCCGGCCCTGATGTCGGCGCCGGCCGTGTCCTTGTCGTCAGGCGCTATCTTGATTGCGGTCTGATCGGACAGGCCGATGGTGTCGCGGTTGCGGTCGTAGGTGAAATCCGTGCCGCTGCCCGTCATGCTTCCCCGGGAAAACGTCACGTGCCCTGGCGCGCGCACGATGCCTTCACCTTCGCTGTAGGATGCGCTGCCGGCGTCGACCCTCAGCCCGTTGGCGCCCTCGAGATGGACATGACCGTTCATCCGCACGCTGGACTGGTTATCGCCCACCTCCGCCGTATCGCCCTTGA
>DASZHO010000043.1:0-40235 GCA_035937795.1 Vicinamibacterales bacterium
GGACGTGCTGCGCACGACCAAGACGCTGCATCCGTCGACGGCGGTGATCCTGATGACGGCGTTCGGGTCGGTCCACACCGCGGTGGAAGCGATGAAGAGCGGCGCGTTCGACTACGTGCAGAAGCCGTTCGAGATCGAGGAGATGGAAGTGAAGATCGAGAAGGCGCTGGAGCTGCGTCGCATGCGCCACGAGCTCGATTATCTCCGTCACACGCAGAACGACATCTACGACTTCGACCGCATTATCGGCAACAGCTCGGCGCTGCAGCGGGTGCTGGGCGTGGTGCGCAAGGTGGCCAAGAGCCACACCACCGTGCTGATTCGCGGCGAGACGGGCACCGGCAAGGAGCTGATCGCCGGCGCGATTCACCACAACTCGCTGCGCGCCGCGCGCAACTTCGTGAAGGTGAACTGCGCGGCGCTTCCGGAGACGCTGCTCGAATCCGAGCTGTTCGGACATGAAAAGGGCGCCTACACGGGCGCCGATCGGCAGCGCATCGGCCGGTTCGAACAGGCCGACGGCGGCAGCCTCTTCCTGGACGAGGTGGGCGACATGAGCCCCGCGATCCAGTCGAAGATCCTGCGCGTGCTCCAGGAGCACGAGTTCGAGCGGCTTGGCGGCACGCGCACGCAGCGCGTCGACGTGCGGCTGGTGACCGCCACCAATCGGGATCTGTCGGCGATGGTGGCGACCGGGGCGTTCCGCGAAGACCTCTATTACCGGCTCAACGTCGTGTCGGTGGAGATGCCGCCGCTGCGCGAGAGGAAGGAAGACATCCTGGCGCTTGCGATGTTCTTCACCAAGAAATTCTCGGGCGAGCTGAAGAAGAAGATCGACGGCCTGGATGCCGAGGCGCAGAAGATGCTGATGCGGTACAACTGGCCCGGCAACATCCGCGAGCTCGAGAACGCCATCGAGCGGGCGATCCTGATGACGGAAGGCACGCAGATTGCGGCCGACGATCTGCGGCTTGGCGAAATCGCCACGACCAGCAGCAGCGGACACGACGCGTCGACACTCGTGAAAATTCCGCCGTCCGGCGTGCCGCTGGAGGAAATCGAACGCTCGGCGCTGATGGAAGCGTTGAAGATGTCCAACTGGGTGCAGAAGGACGCCGCCGAGCTGCTCGGCATCAGCCCGCGCGTGATGAACTACAAGATCAAGACGCTGAGGATTGATTTTCCACGCGGACGCCGCCCCGTCGCCATCGCGTCGTAGTCGAGAAGGCAGGAAACCGCGACCGGGGGTCTCATCTAGGGTTTGGCCTCGGCGGCCCGGGGGTGGGATTTCTTATACACGTCGATGAGCTGCTGAGCGTTGACGTGGGTGTACCGCTGGGTCGTGCTCAATCGCGCATGTCCCAATAATTCCTGGATGGCTCGCAGGTCGGCGCCGCGCGAGAGCAGGTGCGTCGCGAACGAATGGCGCAGCGCGTGCGGGCTGATGCCGAGCTTCACGCTGCAAAGGGCGACGTACCTTCGCACGAGCCGGTCAACGCTCCTGGTCGACAATCTTTCCCCGCGGTAGTTCAAGAACAACGGAGCGGCCCCCGCACTCCCCGCACTCCCCGCACTCCCCGCACCACCCGCGCCGTCCGGCCTCCTCTGCGCCCCAGGATGTCGCGCGCCTCCCGCGGCCGCCCTGTCTTTGAGGCACGCCCGAATCGCGTCGGCGGCAGCGGTGTTGAACGGGACGAGCCGCTCCTTCCTCCCCTTGCCGAGCACTCGTACCATCCGGCGAGACAGATCGACATCCTCGAGCCCCAGCCCGACGAGCTCGCTGAGGCGGAGGCCCGAGGCGTAGAACAGTTCGAGAATGGCGACGTCCCGGCGGCCGAGCGGCGACGACGTGTCGGGCATCTCGAGCAGGCGGCTCATCTCGTCGACGGTCAGGTGCGCAGGAATGGTTTCTCCGCGTTTGGGGGCCGAGACGAGCGACGAAGGGTCGTCGACGACCAGGTCTTCCCGCTTCAGATATCTGATGAACGTGCGCAAGGCCGACAGCTTTCGCGCCGACGATGAGGCGGAGATCCGGCGGCGATGGAGCTCGGCAAGAAATCCGCGGATCGTCGAGACCTCGATATCGGCCGGTTTCAACCGATCGAGCTCTTTGCCGTGGCTGCGAGCGGCAAACTGGAGAAACTGGGAGAGATCGCTCGCGTACGCCATCACCGTGTGGCGCGAGGCGTTGCGGTTGAGCCGCAGGTGCTCGAGAAAGTCTTTGAGGATCCGCTTCATGCCCCGGCCCCAGCCTCTCGGCGGTCGGCACGCGCGCTTTCCGGCGAGCGGTCCCATTCCGCGAGGTCCGCCAGCGCGCGCTCGGACAGCGCGACCTTCCGCCTGGCCCTGTCGCGAACGGCGTTTGGCGGCGTGTGCGGCTGATCGATGATGCCGAAGGTGATGTTGGTGGGCTGGTAGCCGCGGGGATTGGCGTGCGAGACGTAGTAGGCGAGCGCGCCGATGGCGGTCGTCCGCGGCGGCACGCGCAGGCTTTCGCCGCGCGACAATGCCGCGGCATTGCGGCCCGCAATCAGCCCCGACGCGGCGGACTCCACATACCCTTCGACGCCGGAAATCTGCCCCGCAAAGAACAACGCCGGGTCGGCGCGCGTCTGCCACGTCTGGCGAAGGACCGTGGGCGCGTTGATGTACGTGTTGCGGTGGACCATGCCGAAGCGCACGAACTCGGCGTGCTCGAGGCCGGGAACGAGCCCCAGCACGCGGGCCTGTTCCCCCCACTTCAGCTGCGTCTGAAATCCCACCAGGCTGTAGTGATCGCCGGCGAGATTGTCCTGCCGCAGCTGGACGGCGGCGTACGGCTGGCGTCCGGTGCGCGGATCGGTCAACCCGACCGGCTTCATCGGGCCGAAGCGCAGCGTATCTTCGCCGCGGTGGGCCATGACCTCGATGGGCAGACACCCTTCGAAAAATTTCTCGCGATCGAAATCGTGCACGGTGGCCGACTCCGCGCTCGTGAGCGCCGCGTAAAACGCGCGGTATTCCTCGGCGCTCAACGGGCAGTTCAAATAGTCGCCATCCCCGTCGTCCAACCCGCACGTCTTGTGACTGTCGGTCTGACGATCGACAGACGACGGCCGCGGGGGCCCAACGCTGCGGTTCCAGCGCGAGGCCCGGAACACTTTTGTCATGTCGATCGTTTCCGCGAGCACGATCGGACTGATCGCATCGTAGAAGTAGAGGTGTTCCGCGCCCACCATGCGAACCACCGCCGCCGACAGTGACTCGGACGTCAGCGGACCGGTGGCAACGATGACGGGATCGGCGGCTGAGGCGGTGGGTATCGACGTGACTTCTTCGCGGACCAGCGTGATGAGCGGGTGCTCGTGGATGGCTTGCGTCACGGTGCGCGCGAAGATGTCGCGGTCGACGGCGAGGGCAGCTCCCGCGGGCACGCGCGCCGCTTCAGCGGAGCGCATCACGAGCGAATCGAGCCGCCGCATCTCCTCTTTCAGCAGCCCGACGGCGTTGTCCAGCTTGTCTCCCCGGAAGGAATTGCTGCAGACGAGCTCGGCCAGGCGATCGGTCTTGTGAACCTGGGTGGCCCGGACGGGGCGCATTTCATGGATGGTGACCGCGGCGCCGCGCGAAGCGGCCTGCCACGCGGCTTCACACCCCGCAAGGCCGCCGCCGATAATGTGAATCACGGCTGGCTCAAGGCACAGGGCTCACGGTTCAGGCGGGCACCGGCTCTTCGATGGGCGCGTCGCGCACGTAGCTGCAGTCTTCCTTGCTGCAGACGAGCTGGCGGCCCGCCTTCTTGGTGATCTTCTCGAGCAGGAACGGCGTACCGCACACGGGGCACGCTTCGGCGACCGGGCGCTTCCACAGAGTGAATTCGCAGGCGGGATAGTTGCTGCAGCCGTAGAACACCTTGCCGCGGCGCGACTTGCGCTCGACGATATCCCCCTCGTCGTTGTTCGGGCATTTCACGCCGGTGCTCTTCAACTTCACGTACTTGCATTCGGGATATTTCGTGCACGCCGTGAATTCTCCGAAGCGGCCTTGCTTGATCACGAGGTTCGAGTCGCACCTCGGGCACTTCTCGTCGAGGATCTGATCGGGCTTGGCGGCTCTCAACGAGCCTCCGCTCGTAATCAATTTTCTCGTCGTCTTGCACTCGGGGTAGCCAGTGCACGCCAGGAACTGCCCGAACCGGCCGCGCTTCACGACCATCGGTTTGCCGCAGTTCTCGCAAACTTCTTCGTCGGCTTCCACGGTCTCCCCCGAGTCGTTCTTCTCGAGCTCGCGGGTGTTGGTGCAGTCGGGATAGCCGCTGCAGGCGACGAACGGCCCGAACTTGCCTACCTTGATCACCATCGGCTTGCCGCACCGGTCGCAGACCTCTTCGGTCTTGATGCCCTCTTTCAGGTTCTGCATTTCCTTCCCGGCCTTGGCCAGGTCTTTCTTGAACTTCTTGTAGAACGTGGTGAGCGTGCCCTTGTAGTCGGCCTTGCCTTGCTCGATGCGATCGAGGTCTTCCTCGAGGCCGCGGGTGTACTCCACGTCGAGGATATCGTCGAAGCTCTTGATCAACAGGTCGGTGATGATCATGCCGAGCGCGGTCGGCTTGAATTTGCCCTCGACCTTATTGGTGTATTCCCGGTCCTGCAGCACGCCGATGATCGACGCATAGGTGCTCGGCCGGCCGATGCCGTTCTCCTCGAGCTCCTTCACGAGCGTCGCTTCGGTGAATCGCGGCGGCGGCTGCGTGAACTTCTGTTCGGGACGCAGCGCCTTCAGCTCCAGGCGATCGCCTTCGGCGAGCGGGGGGAGTACGCCGGACGGACTATCGTCCTCTTCTTTTTCCGTCTCCGGCTTCTCCTCGACCGTCTGCCCGTACGCCGCGAGCCAGCCCGGGAATTTCGGCACGGTGCCCTTGACGCGGAACAGGTACTCGCCGGCTTCGATGTCGACGGTCGTCTCGTCGAAGGTGGCAGGCGGCATCTGCGAGGCGACGAAGCGGTTCCAGATCAGGCGATAGAGCGAATATTGCTCGGACGTGAGGAACGGCTTCACCTTTTCGGGATCGTACTCCATCGACGTGGGCCGAATAGCCTCGTGGGCGTCCTGCGCATCCGCCTTCGCCTTGAACACGTTCGGTTTTTCCGGCACATATTCGGCGCCATAGGCCGAACCGATATGCTCGCGAAGGGCCGCCAGCGCGTCGTCGGAAACGCGCGTGGAGTCGGTGCGCATATACGTAATGAGGCCGACGGCGCCTTCGGTCCCCAATCCCGACAGCTCGATCCCCTCGTAGAGCTGCTGGGCGATCTGCATCGTCCGCTTCACCGGGTAGCGCGCGGTCTGCTGGAGCTTGCTCGTGATGAAGGGCGGCGCGGCGTTGCGTTTGCGTTCCTTGGTCGCGACCGACGAAACCACGAACCGGGCGCCTTCGAGGTCGCGGAGGGCTTTTTTCGATTCCTCTTCGTTGCCGATCTTGAGCGTCTCGCCCGCCCTCTTCACCAGCTTCGCTTCGAACTCCGGCGGCTGCGGGCCGGCGAGCCTCGCGAACAGGTGCCAGTACTCTTCCGGCACGAACCCGGTGATTTCCTTCTCGCGGTCGCAAATCAGTTTCAGCGCGACCGACTGCACGCGGCCGGCGCTGAGGCCGCGCCGCACCTTGTCCCACAGGATCGGGCTGATCTTGTAGCCCACGAGCCGATCGAGCACGCGGCGCGCCTGTTGCGCGTCGACCATCTTCAGATCGATCTTGCCCGGATGCTTCAACGCTTCCAGCACGGCCTTCTTGGTGATCTCGTTGAACATCAGGCGGTGGATCTTCTTCTTCTTGGTCCCGAGCTCTTCCGCGAGATGCCAGCCGATGGCCTCGCCTTCGCGGTCGGGGTCGGTCGCGACATAAATATCGGTCGCATCCTTGGCCGCGGCTCTGAGCTCGGCGAGCACCTTCTTGCGGGTCGCGAGCGGCTCGTACACCGGGGCGAATCCGTCGTCGACGTCGACGCCGAGCTTGCTCTTCGGCAGGTCGCGCACGTGCCCCATCGACGCGATCACGATGTAATCGCTCCCGAGGTATTTGTTGATTGTTTTTGCCTTCGCCGGCGACTCGACGATGACAAGCGATTTGGCCATAGGGTTCTTCGGCTGCCTTAGCTACCTTAGCACGACCCGCGAAAACGTACGAACCGGCCGCCTTCGACGCGTTGAACCGCGCCGCCGAGCTCCAACTCGAGTAGACGCCGCAGAAGCGCGACGCGATCCATACCGCAGGCGCTCGACAACTCGTCGAGGTCGTAGGCTTCACCCAGGGTCATGTGGAGGAGGACTGGATCCTGAGACGCCGACTCCGCGGCGTTGGATTCATCCGCTCGCCCAATCCTCGATCTCCAATCCCCGATCCCGGGATACATCTCTTCAAGAATATCGTCCGCAGACTCCACAATCTTTGCACCGTCGCGCAGCAGGGCGTGCGCACCCGCATTGCGGCCGCCGAGAATGTTACCGGGCACCGCCAGCACTTCGCGGCCCTGGTCGAGCGCGTGCCGCGCCGTAATCAACGAGCCGCTCTTCCCGGCGGCCTCCACAACAACGACCGCCCGCGACAGGCCGCTGATGATGCGATTGCGTTGCGGAAAACAAGCTGGCAGCGCCGCCGCGCCCGGCGGGAACTCGCTGACCAGCGCGCCGCGCCCGCAGATCCGCGCGGCGAGCCCGGCGTGCTCCGGCGGGTAGATGACATCGACGCCGCAGCCGAACACGGCGACCGTGACGCCGCCAGCATCGAGCGCGCCGAGGTGCGCCGCCGAATCGACGCCGCGGGCCATACCGCTGACAACGGCGACATTTCTGAGAGCAAGGTCGTGGGCGAGTCGGCGCGCCACCTCGATCGCGTAGGGCGACGCGGCGCGCGATCCCACGATCGCCACCATCGGCCGCTGCAGACTTTCCGGATGGCCTCTCGTCCAAAGGATCGGCGGGGGGTCGCGGATGGCGGCGAGCGCCGCGGGATAGCGGGCATCGCGGATTGGAAGCGAGCGGATGTCGTTCGGATCCATCGGGCTACTCCCTCCGGGAATAGACCGGTGCCCGACCTCATCATTATTGTACGGTAAAAAGGCACCGACCCTTTTCATAATCGGGTATAGTTGAAACATCCCTATGCGCCACCGCGTGTTGACGGCTGCCTTACTGCTCACGGCGCTCTCCGGTGTCGCCTTTGCCGACACGCGATCGGACGCCAAGGAGCAGGTCGAGTTCGGTATTGCGGTCGCGCAAAGAGGGCTGTGGAAAGAGGCCATCTACCGGTGGGAGCGCGCCACGCAGATTGACCCCAATTACGCCGCGGCTTTCAACAACCTCGCCGTCGCGTACGAACACGAAGGCCTGCTCGAGAAGGCCGGCGAGGCTTACGAGCGTGCGTTGAAGCTGGAACCCAATAATCCGATGGTGCGCCAGAATTTCGAGCTGTTCAAGGAAATCCATGACCGGACGACTCAGCCTCAAACTCCTTAGCCTGGCGCTGCTTGCCGGCGCCGCCGGGTGCGCGAGCTTCTACGAGATCCCGATCGAGACGCCGATCGCGGCCAAGCTGGACGTGTCGGCCTTTCAACGCGTCTTCATCGCCGGCTTCCTCTCGGGCGGCACCGACGATGTGGACGGCAATGTGGAAACGGTGCGCCTCCTTCGCAGCCAGTTGCGGATGAAATCGAATCTGCGCATCGTCGACGCCGATGTGCTGCCGCTGATGGACGTGGCGTTGAATGCCCAGGGCCAGGCGGCCGGGCCGGGCGCCGAACCGCGCGAGGAACCGAAGCCCTCATCGTTCAAGTCGGAAAAGGATCTCGAGCCCTACGAGCACATCTTCGCCGACGCCGACTACTGGAAGCACATCGGCGAGGAATATCAAAATCCGCTCATCGTGACCGGCACGGTGCTGTTCACGCCGCACTCGCAATCGGGCATGGTGCAGCGCGAGCAGGAAGTGATCGACGCGCTCGGGCGCCGCCGGGTGGAGCCGGTGCGCGAGTACATGGAGCGCAAGGGTTTCATCCTGCAGGAGAAGTTCATCTTCATCGACGGCCGATCGGGCACCCAGATCTATTCCGAAGCGCTACGCGAAGAGCGGCTGTACAACCAGAACGACAACACGCCGGCGCTCTCGTCCTATTTCGAGCTGATGGACGAGATCATCCCGAGGTTCCTGAGCACCCTCAGCACACAGCGCGTCCGCGGTTCCAGGGTTCTCATCAAGTAGCGGGCAGCTTCCGCGAAGTGGCGCGCGGCTTCGCGGCGCCGGGCGGCAGGGCCGACAGCCGTGTGCTCCATGGAAAGCCGAATCCCCGTGATATAATCGTGCGTTTCAGATCAGGGAGGATTTCTTCGTGTACGCGATTATCCAAGCCGGTGGTCGACAGGTCAGGGTAGAGCCGGGCGCCACGGTGCAGTTGGACGGCACCGCCGGCGACAACGGCGCGGAGATCACCTTCGAGCAGGTGCTGTTTGTGGCGAAGGATGGAGGCGAGCTCGTCGCGGGGGCGCCCTTCGTGGCCGGCGCCAAGGTGATGGGTGTCATCGACGGCGAGGCGCGCGGACCGAAAATCCGTGTCTTCAAGAAGAAGCGCCGGAAGGGCGAGCGGCGTACAAAAGGCCATCGCGCCGTGTACACGCGCGTCCGCATTACAGACATCGTCTCTTAGAGAATCAGCCATGGCTCATAAAAAAGGACAGGGCAGCTCACGCAACGGCCGCGACAGCAACTCGCAGCGGCTCGGCATCAAGAGCCACGACGGCAACGTGGTCACAGGCGGATCCATCCTCGTGCGCCAGCGCGGGCGGAGGTTCCTGCCGGGGCTGAACGTGGGCCTTGGCAAAGACGACACGTTGTTCGCCAAAGTCGCCGGGCGCGTGCGTTACGAAGACCACGGCGCGCGCGGGCGCAAGATCAGTATCCTGCCGGTGGTGACACTGGAAAGTGAAAAGTAAAAAGTAAAAAGTGAAAAGTAAAAAGTGAAAAGTCAAAAGTAGCAAGAGTCAAAAGTAGAAAGTCAAAAGTCGAAGGTAGCGGTAAGTAAGGGACAGCACCTTCACCCACCGTCCGCCTTCCGCTTTTCAGTCCTCACTTTTCACTTTTCACTTTTCACCTTTCACTTTTTACTTTTTACTTGTCAGGTTCGGGCACTCCCCCTTATGTTCGTCGACGAAGTCGACATCCTTGTTGAAGCGGGCGCGGGCGGCAGCGGGTGCATGAGCTTCCGGCGCGAGAAGTTCGTGCCGCGCGGCGGACCGGACGGCGGCGATGGCGGCGACGGCGGATCGGTCTACGCGGTCGCCAGCCCGCATCTCAACACGCTCATTCCCTATCGCTTCAATCGCGAATTCCACGCCAGACGCGGCGCCCACGGCAAAGGGTCGAATCGCACCGGCGCCAATGCGCCCGATCTCGATCTCGCGGTGCCGGTGGGCACACTGGTCTATGAAAAGGGGGCCGAAGTCTCCGGCTCACCTCTTCTCATCGGCGATCTCGTCGAGCCGGGCCAGCGGTTGCTGCTTGCGCAGGGCGGCCACGGCGGCCGCGGGAATGCCCGTTTCGTGAGCTCGACCAACCGCGCGCCACGCCGGTGCGAAAGCGGGACCCCGGGGGAAACCAGGCAACTGCAGCTTCACCTCAAGCTGCTCGCCGACGTCGGGCTGGTGGGATTCCCCAATGCGGGGAAGTCGACCATGATCGCGCGCATTTCCGCCGCGCGCCCAAAGATTGCCGACTACCCGTTCACGACGCTGTCGCCGAACCTCGGCGTCGTGTCGATGCATGGAGACCGCAGCTTCGTGGTCGCCGACGTGCCGGGGCTGATCGAGGGCGCCCACCTGGGGCAGGGGCTCGGGGACCGGTTCCTCAAGCATCTCGATCGCACCAAGGTCCTGGTGCACCTGGTCGACGTCTCCGGCGCGTCGGGGCGGGACCCCGTGGAAGATTTCGAGGCGGTGCAGCGCGAGCTCTCGTTCTTCAGCGCCGATCTCGGATCGAAGCCACAGATCGTGGCGGCGACCAAGATGGATTCGGTGGCGGATGCTACGCTCGTCGACCGGCTCCAAGAGCATGTGGCGTCGCGCGGGTTGTCGTTCGCGCGCGTGTCGGCCGTGAGCGGCGAGGGCATCGACGCGCTGCTCGAGGCGATGTGGAAATACCTCTCGCCGGCCGCAGGCGGCGGTCCGATCGCCAGCGAGGTGGCGGCCCGCGGCGCGGGGGCGCGCCAACACTTTTCGCAATGAGGGACCGGATCGGCATTCTCGGCGGCACGTTCGACCCGATTCATGTCGGCCATCTCGAAATGGCGGACGAGGCCTGCCAGGCGCTCGATCTCGATCACGTCATTCTGCTTCCGTCGCGCGTCCCTCCCCATCGCAGTACCGAGCCAAGAGCATCGGCGTTCCATCGCTTTGCGATGGCGGCGATGGCGGCCGCCGAGCGGCAGCGGCTCGTGGCGTCCGACCTCGAGCTTCAGCGCGAAGGGCCGTCCTACACCTCCTCGACGCTCGAGCGACTGCACGCGGACGGCCTCGATCCGTCGCGGTTGTATTTCATCCTGGGCGCCGACGCGTTTGCTGAGATCGCGACGTGGCACGATTACCCGCGGCTGCTCGACCTCAGCAATTTCGTGGTGATCTCGCGCCCCGGCTTTTCGGTCATGAAGCTCGGAACCAGAACCTCGACCTCGGACACCGGCATCTTTTATGTGGTCGGCGACACGCCGGATATCTCGTCAACCGAAATCCGGCGCCGAATCGGCGCGGGTGAATCGATCGACGGGCTGGTGCCGCGTCCGGTTGCGACCCACATCGAGCGGCATCGGCTCTACGCTCCGGCCTCGGTGGCGACGGCGCTGTGACCGCCAACCGCAAGATTTCGTCCCGCAGGTTTCCGGCGCAGGTGCAACGGGCCATCGCCGCGGCACAGGATCGCAAAGCCGTCGAGGTCGTCGTGCTCGACCTCCGTCCCGCGCACGGCTTCACCGATTACTTTCTGATTTGCTCGGGAGCGAACGCGCGCCAGATCAAGGCGATTGCCGATGCGGTGCAGGACGCGCAGGCCGCGCGCGGGCTCAAACCGGCGCACGTCGAAGGGTACGATCGCGGCGGATGGATTCTGCTGGACTACTTCGACCTCATCGTTCACATCTTCAGCCCCGAGGCGCGCGCGTTCTACGCGCTGGAACGGCTCTGGGGGAACGCCAAGCGGTTCGAAATTGCGGAACCGGAGGCCCCGTCCACGACCCACCCCGTCTGAGAGGCCTCATAGTCCTCATAGTTCTCTATATACGCGGCACTACTTGACATTTTAGAGAATAATAAGGCATAATGAGTCTCACGTGGCTTCTGTTTCACGCCATCTCTACACGGCCGACGAAGTCGCGGAGCTCCTGAACCTCCACGTCAAAACGATCCGTCGCTATGTCCGCGACGGGCGGTTGAAGGCACGACGCATCGGCAAGGAGTATCGGATCGCTCGAGCCGATCTCGACGCCTTTGCCGGGGACACTCGTCCGGCCAACCCGGAGGTGGCCCGGACCCGGCAGGTCACCGCATCGACCATCGTCGACGTGGATGTGGTGAGCCCCGAGGAAAGTCATCGCGTGACGACGATGGTCATGGCCGCGCTGAACTCACGAAAGGGAGAAGGGGACTTCCCCAGGGTCGACAGCATCTACGACGCGGAACGGGCGACGCTGAGAATCGCGATCACCGCGAACGCCGTAGTGACCTGCGAGTTGCTTCGGATGATCAACGCGATCCTGGAGGCCGGACGTGGGAAGCATCTATAAGTCCGCGGCCGGACAACAGGCCGTCGAGAGACGCTATCGCGACGTGCTGACACGATGGCCAGTTCCGAACCGTCAGCTGATCGTTCCGACATGTCAAGGCGACACGTTCATCATTGTTTCGGGCGAGAGTCACGCGCCGCCGGTAGTGCTGTTCCACGGCGCCGGAACAAATTCGAGTGTCTGGATCCGCGATGTCGCGGAATGGGCACAGCGCCACCGAGTCTATGCCGTTGACTTGATCGGGGAGCCGGGCTTCAGCGCCCCGTCGCGACCTTTGCTCTGGTCGAACGCGTACGTTGATTGGCTGGATGATGTGTGGGACCAGCTGGGTCTCGTGAGAGCCAGCGTGGTCGGGGTCTCGCTCGGCGGGTGGCTTGGTCTCGACTACGCCGTGAAGCGACCGGAACGAGTCGCCTCCCTGTCACTGCTGTCCCCGTCTGGAATCGGCGCGCAGAACCACCTGTTCTTGATAAAGGCCGGCCTCCTGTTGAGGCTCGGCCCGTGGGGTCTCGGCAAGGCGTTGAGGCTCGTGACCGGACGCGCCAACCTGCCGCGCGAAATGACCGACTCCTTGCTGTTACGTTTTCAACACTTTCGTCCGCGGATGGAGAAGCTTCCGATACGCACCGATGAAGAGCTCGCTTCACTCACCATGCCGGTTCAGCTCATTCTTGGCGGCCGCGACGCCTTGATTCGATCCAGGGAGACACGCGATCGGATGGAACGGCGGGTGCCGCACCTGCACCTCACGTACCTGGAACACGAAGGGCACATTCTGCCCAGGCAGACCAGTGCGATCGCGGAGTTCCTGCACGCCGCCACATTCGCGGCTCCTTGCGGCGATATATCCCGCCGCAATCATGACCAGCGGGCCTCTAGACAACAATCCCAAGCCGTGATGCAACGGCGTTGAACACGTCTTCCGCGATTTCCTCCTTCGAGCGCCGGCCATCCACCTCCACCCATCCCGGCTGCAACGCCTGCCGCTTGTAGCTTTCACGCACGCGCGACAGCAGCGCGAGATCGCGCTCGTAGCGATCCCGATCGTGCGCCTTGCGCGCGGCGGCGGCGGCCGGCTCGATGTCGAGGTAGATCGTCAAGTCGGCCGGAGGCAGGAACCGCTGAACCTCCTCGAGCCAGAGGGGATCGAGGCCTTGCGCTTCACCGTAGGCGATGCTCGAGGCGCGATAGCGGTCGCAGAGCAGAACGAGCCCGCCCTCGAGCCACTCCAGCATCGCTTCGCGCCGCTCGTGGCGATTGGCCACAAACAGGAGCTGCATCACGTCGGCGCCGTACTCGCGCTCCCCCGCCAACGCGCGGGCGATCTCTTCGCCGATTGAGGTCCCGTAATCGGGGAACGACAACAGCCGCACTTTGCGGCCTGCATGACGTAATCGCTCGCGCAGCTGCTGGGCCTGGGTTTCCTTTCCGCTTTGATCCAATCCTTCGAAGGCGATCAACATCCTTCGCCCTCTTCGAGCGCCAGCATCTCATCGAGCGTCTGCCGGCGGCGAATGAGACGCGCCCGGCCCCCGTCGACCAGCACTTCCGGCGCGAGGGGCCGTCGGTTGTAGGTGGATCCCATCGCCGAGCCATAGGCGCCCGCATCGAGAACGGCGAGCAGGTCCCCCACCTCCAGGCCCTGGAGGCGCCGGTCCTGGCCGAAGGCGTCGCTGCTCTCGCACACCGGCCCGACCACGTCGTACGTCAACTCGCGGGTGTCGCGGGGCGACACGGCTTCGATTCGATGGAACGCCCCGTAGAGCGCGGGACGGATGAGCTCGGTCATGCTCCCGTCGATGACGGCAAACTGGCGGCCGCCGGGGCTGTCCTTGATGTCGACGATGCGCGCCACCAGGGCGCAGGCGGCGCCGACGAGCAACCGGCCGGGCTCGAGGACGATGGACAACCCGGACGACCGCACGATCGGCAGCACGGCCTCCGCGTATTGGCGGGCGTCGGGAACCGGCGATCCGTCGTAGGAAATGCCCAGCCCACCGCCCAGATCCAGGTATTCAATCTGAACCACGACATCGCGCAGCTCGCCGGCGAGCTTCACGACCATCGCCGCCGCCTTCTGCAGCGGGTCCAGGGTCACGATCTGCGATCCGAGATGGACATGGATACCGACGGCCTGCAGTCCCGGCTGCGACACCATCCCACGATATATCGCGCGCGCCTGATCGAGCGGAACGCCGAACTTGTTGACGTGGAGGCCGGTCGAAATATGCGGGTGCGTCCCCGAATTGATATCCGGGTTCACCCGCAGCGCCACGCGCGCGCGGACGCCGCGCGCCTGCGCCGCGCGATCGATCCGTTCCAGCTCTCCGGCCGACTCGGCGTTGATGGCCTTCAATCCGAGCTCGACGGCGCGGTCGATTTCCTCCGGCGTCTTGCCGACGCCGGTGAACACGATGTCGGAGGGGAGAAACCCCGCGCGCAGCGCCAGATCGATCTCGCCCATCGAATTGGCATCGACGGCGCTTCCAATGCCGCGCAGGAGACGCACGAGGCACAGCGATGAATTGGCCTTGAGCGAGTAGTGGATGCGATGCGGATGCGGAGCGAACGCTTCGTCCAGCGCACGATACGCGCGGCGAATCGACTCGGCGCTGTACACGTAGAGCGGCGTGCCGTGCTCGCGCGCCAGTGCGTCGAGGCTGACGCCGTCGCACACCAGCGCCGTTTGGTCGCGAAAAAAGCCGGCCATGGCCGGATGATATCATTGCAGCTGCCGGTGTCCATCGAAGCTACCATTCAGCTCGCCGCCGACGGCGATCAATCGGCGTGGGATACGATCGTCCGGACGTACTGGCGCAAGGTGTTCAACGTGGCGTACCGCTTCGTCGGCACGTACGACGAAGCCGAAGATCTCGCGCAAGAGATCTTTCTGAAGGTGTTTCGATCGCTCGGCACATTCGATCGGCGCGCGAACTTTCAGACCTGGCTGATCAGCGTGAGCCGCAACCTGTGCATCGATCGCTATCGCAGCGGCAGGCGCGATCGCGAGGTCTTCGCGCGGGAGGTGGACGCCGCCACCGTCCAGGCCGAATCGTCGGGACCGAGCGCGCAGGCACGCATCGAAACGCAGGATCGCGTCGCCCTGCTGCGCGAAGCGCTCCGCGACCTCTCGCCGGCGCTACGCACCGCCGTGCTGCTGCGCGACATCCACGAGCTGTCGTATCAGGAAATCGCCGCGCGGCTGGGCGTCGCCGAGGGCACGGTAAAATCGCGCATCAACCGGGGACGCGCGGAACTGGCTCGCCAGATCGAGCGGATACGCCGCGAGACCGACGAGCGCCTCACCCTCCGGCGCGCGCAGGCGGCGGCAATCGGGCGCGACGAGCCGGCGGCCCGGCGAGGCCCGCCGGCCGCGGCTGGCGCGACGAAACGTTCGAAGGGCAAGACTGGAGCAGCCAAATGACCGTCACGAGCGAGCATTCCGGCGACGTCGTCATCGTCCACGCGGGCCCTCCGCGCCTGATGCATCCGTCTCTTGCGGAATTCTCCAATTCGGCGAACGGCGCGCTAACGGGCGGCGCCCGCAAGATCGTCATCGATCTGAGCAAAGTCGAGTATCTCGACAGCGCCGCCATCGGGTGCCTCATGGATCTCTACCGGCAGGCGACGAACGCGGGAGCCACGTTGAAGCTGGCCGGCGTGCAGCGCCGGGTCGAGACCATGCTCACGCTGGTGGGCGCCAATCAGTTCATGGACATCTACCCGGACGCGGCGGCGGCTGTGAAGAGCTTCTGAGGGCTGAGCCTATGCGCACGATAAAGACGACCACCGGCGCCTCCATCGCCCTCGACGGCGACCTGCTCGCGATTCTCGAGACGCTGTATCTCGAGATTACCGTCAGCCGGAACTTCGACCGCTCGTTCGAGGACATGATGCAGGAGATCAGGCACCTCATCGGCCAGATGGACGATGAGGAGCGCGTTTCCTATCTCGTGGAGAGCCTCTTTCTGAATGCGGTGAAGTACGAGAACGATCGCGCGGGAGCGTATGTGCGCAAGCTGGGCTCGAGGAAATAGTGTCGCTGAACTATCTCGCGACCCGGTTTTCGTGCACCTGGCCGTGGAGCACGCTCGTGATGATGTGCGACGGCCGCATCGTTTGCGGCTGCGCCGATCCGTACGGGCATCGCGTGCTCGGCGACGCGCGCACCTCCACGGTCTCGGGCATCTGGACCGGGAGGACGATCGCCACGCTGCGCGCCGACCTGAACGGCGGCGGCTCGCGATTCTGCGGCGACTGCCCGCTCAAGCTCCCGATGAACAAGGACGAGTCGCCGACGGTGAGGACGCTCGACGCGGGACCACTGCCCAACCGCCTCTACATCGAATGCACCGCCGCCTGCAACATCTCGTGCACCGAGGCGTGCTGCGCGCCGGAAACGGGCATCACGAAAACCCGCCAGGCGGGCATGCTCGATTTCGACCTGTTCACGCGGGTCGTGGACGAAGCCGGGCCGTCGCTCGTCAGAATCGACTTCTTCAACTACGGCGAGGCGTTCCTGCACAAGCGAGCCATCGAGATGTGCGAGTACATCAAGAGCCGCTTTCCCCACATTTATCTCTACACGAGCACCAACGGCCTGGTGTTCAACGACCAGTCGGCCAGGCGGCTCGTGCACTCCGGCATCGACGAGGTGACGTTCTCGATCGACGGCGCGACGCCCGAAAGCTACCTGAAGTACCGGCAGCGGGGAAATTTCGATGTCGCCATCGGCAACCTGGGCGTGATGGCGGAGGAAAAGCGGAAGGCCGGCCGCGACCTGCCGGTGTTGAACTGGCGCTACATCCTGTTCAACTGGAACGACGGCGATGTGGAGATGAACCGCGCGCGACAACTCGCTGACGATCTCGGCGTCGACCGGCTTTCGTGGGAGATCACCGACCATCCCGAAGGCGCCTACTCGCGGCGCTTCCTTCCGGGCACGCCCGACTACGACGCGATCAAGCACGAGATCTGGGACACGAGCAATCTCGGCAACGCGATTCGCGGCGCCACGCCACGGGCGAAAATCGACGTGCCGGCGTGGTTTCCGGGCAGGCCGCTCAGGGCCCGCGCGTCGAACCGGGTGAGAATCCGGACTCGCGTGCTGAACGCGTGCGCCCGCCCGTTTCCGAAGCAGGCGACCTACGGCCGGCGCCTCGTCCGGCTCGGCGCCCAGCTGTGCGACGAACGCGGATCGGTGCTGGAACGGGACTACGCGCGCGCATGGCTGCCGAAGACGCTGGAGCCGGGCGCGCGCATCGACGTGCCGATTGAAATCGTCGCGCCGGAGAAGCCGGGGCGCTACACGCTGAAATTCGATCTGGTCAGCGAAGGCATCGACTGGTTCGAGGCGTGCGACTCACCGACGACAACCAAGCCGCTCATTGTGACGTAGTCGAGTCGGGGCGAAATCCCGAGCACAACAGGTCCATACGCTCGATGTGGCCGTCGCGCACGGTACAGTACGCATGCTGCTCCACCACGTACCAGCGGTCTTCGTGGGCACGGAAGCGGTAGCTGATGTGCAACCGATCCTCGACCTGTTCGACGTTCGACGACAGGAGCAGCAGCTTGTCGGCATCGCCAAACCATTGCTTCAAGCAATTCGTCGCGCCGGCACGCCCGGTCGCGGTGCGAAGCCCGCGCGGAATCAGCGCGTTGAACTGGACCTGCTCGTGGAAGCACGTGGCCAGTTCGGTCCACGCCTGCTTGTGGACGGCATTGACGAAGCGCTCGCCTACCGCCGGGATCATACCGGGTCAGAACCCCAGGTTCATGCCGACGCTGATTCGCCTGGCGGACCCCGCCATGGTCGGTCTTCCGTAGAACGGCGAGGACAGGACGCCGCTGTAGCCTTGGAGGTTCGCGTGGTTCGTCAGATTCTGAATGTTCAGGTTGATCCCCATGCGGTAGCGGCCCTGTTCGGGGGGCGTGAAGGTGGCCATTGAAATGCCCGTCCCGGGCGACCCGAAGAAGATCGGCCCGCCGGGCAGCACGACTCGCGGTCCGAACGTAAACGAGTAGCCCATGAAAAGGTTCAGCGCCCACTGCGGCGCTGTCCGCGCGGTGTTCCGGCCCACGCCCGGGGGGCGATCGTTGAAGATCGAATCGCCGTTATCATCGTAGCCCGTCAGGATCGTGTAGGGCGTGCCGGTGCTTCCCTGACCATCCACCTGCCAGGCGAGATACCGGAACATCGAGCTCGTAAAGCCGGCCTGGACCCGGTGGCGCACCGACCCGGGCGCGGGTCCCCACTCGGCCGCAAGACTTCCGGTGGCAGGGGGGCTGAACGGGCCGTCGGTGTTGTTCTCGCTTTTCGCGAAGGTGTAGCTGCTGAAGAATCCCCAGTGCTTCCAGTCCCAGAGCGGCGGCCGCCCGGGCTGGGGCAACGGCGGAGGTGTTTGCGCGTTGAGCTGCAGGATGTGCTGCCGGCTGGCGCCGTCCGAGACGACCTCGATGACATTGCCGAACGTCGGATCCGGCCGGATGCCGTTTACCGGCGCATTCAGATTCAGCCCGCGCAGCACCCGTCCGCCCCGGACGTAGCGATAGGTCGCGCTCGCACGAAGACGCTGCGTGAAGGCGTAGTCCACACCCGTGGCCAGGCGCGAGTTCTTTGCGTTGTGCAGCGCGGGATCGAGCAGGTAACGGTTCACGGCGGTCACGCTGCTGATGCTGCCTGAAGGGTCGGGATACGGCGGATCGAGCACCTGCAGCTCCCGCTGCCTGAACCCGTCGACGCGGAGAGTCTGCTCGTAGGTCGCCGTCGACAGCCAGTCGTAGAAAATCCCGTAACTGCCCCGGAGCGTCGTCTTGCCGTTCTTGAATGGCGCCCAGGTAACGCCGAGCCGTGGACCGACGTTTCCGCGATCCTTCACGTGCGTCTGCGCTTCGTAACGCACGCCCGGCGTGATCGTGAGGCTCTTTCTCACCCGGATGTCGTCCTGGAGATAGAAGGCGGCCTGCGCATTGAAGTACCTGATGTTCGGGTCGCCGATGCGCCTCGTGTAGGTTTGCGGGGTTCCCGCCAGATACGCGTCATAGTTTTGAAAGGTGTAGGTGCCGAGATAGTTCGAGGTGTCGTTGGAACGATACCAATTCGCGTCGATCTGCGTGCCGGCCCGGAGAGAGTGCTTGCCGCGGACGTAATCGAGATCGGACCCCAGGTTCATGTCCTTGGAATGCCGTCCGCCGGCCACCTGGGCGCCTCCGCTGGTAAACCAATCGATCACGCGCACGGTGGGGGCCTCGACGAGGGAGCGCGAATCGGTGTTGGTCCATCCGACGTTCAAACGGGTGTTGGTGAAGAAGCGCCGCCCGAGCGGTCCCGCCTCCTGGACGCGAAACGTATGGCTGTGGTTGTCGGTCGAATACGCGCGCTCCAGCTCGTTGAATCCGCCGATGCCCAGGTTCCTGTTGGTGTTGTCATTCTGGTTGTAGCTCATCCGCAACGTCTGATCGCGGGTGACCGCATAGTCGAAGCTTGCCCAGGTATATGCGTTATCGCGGGGCACCTTCAGCTTGAGCGTCTGGATCTGGGTGCCCGATGCGAGGGCGAGGCTGGAATTCGGCGTGTCGAACGCGCGGGCTCCTCTGTAGTAGACGTTGAAAGAGGCCTTGTTCTGGATCAAGCCGCCGCTCACGCCGGCGCCGTAAAACTGGTTTCCGTCATCCCCCTTCGTGGGAGTGAACGCGTTCCTGGCGCTCATCGCGTTGTTGTGCAGGTTGTAATTGAGGTTCGCGCGGATCGGGCCAACCCCGGGCTGGGTGATGACGTCGATGAAGAATCCTTCCGCACTGTGGTTCTCCGCGGCAAATTGATCCCGCGTGATGTGGATCGCCTTGATCATCGCCTTTGGCGGAAGGCTGCCCCCTTCAAAGCTGTCGATGCGCAAGACCGAACCCGGACCGGCCATGTCCTGCAGCTGCTGCGCCATGACGTCCGGATCGTCAGACAGGGCGTCCATCTGATCGCGCGTGAGCGCGGTGCCGAAGGCGCTGCCGTTGCGGTCGGCCGCGCCCGCCTGCGCGTCCTGCGCGACATCGACCGACTCCTGCATCTTCCCGATCGCCAGGACGATGACCTGACGGTTGTCGCCGGGGCGAAGGCGAACGTCTTTCAGAATGGCCGAATCGAACCCAGGGAATTCGGCTTGAATGCTGTAGCGGCCCGGCACGAGTCCCGTCAGGGTGGCAACGCCGTTCTGGGCGGCCTGCACGGGTGCGAGCGCGGCTTTGCGGGTGGCATCCTCGAGCCCGGTGACGGTCACCGTGGCGGTGGGCAGCACCGCGTTGCTCTGGTCGACCACCGTCACGAGGATCCTGGTCTCGCGCGTCGCCTGCGCGAACGCCGTTCCAGCCACCAGCAACGCGAGCAGGAAAGAACCTGGAGCAAACGCCGCCGCCGCACGCCTCATTTACGGACCTCGAACTTTTTCGGATCAATCTTGACGTTGATCCTGAACCTGTCGAACGCGGTTTCCTCGGTCGTCGTCGCACCGACAGCACGCCGGATGCGGAAGGGCAGCTTCAGCCCATCGCTGTCCCGGTAGTCGGCGTAGTAGATCCGGTTCTCGGCCGGCTTCGCCTGCTGCAATGCTTTGGCGCGCGCAGCGGCAAGATCCTGCTGGAATTTCTGCCGCTCGTCAGCGCCGGCCGTTGGTCCAGGCGCCGGGCCGGGCGCCTCGAACGTGATCGCGCCCGGCGGAAGGTTCGCGGGCGGCGGCTGCCCCGCCCGGACCGGCACCAGCGTCGGCGGGACCGTCCAGCTGAGCATCAGCGGCAAATGTGTCTCACTATTGACGAACAAGCGCGCGGAAAAGTTTGCGGGACCCTTCACGTCGATCACGTCCGCCTTGCCCTCCGGCGCTTCGGCCACGCCGCCGTACGCGAACGTCAGAGGATACGAACTGAACGACGTCGCGAACATGCCCAGCGTCAGCCTGACAAAATCCTGCCTCAGCGCCGTGGTCGGATCGGACGGCGGACCTCCCGCGTTGCCTGGCGTCGCAGGACCGGCTGCGGCAGGCGCGCCGGCCCGCGCATCGCGTCCCGGTCCCGCGGCTGGCCCTGCTCCCCGGGCCGGCGCCGCTTCCGGAAACTGAATCAGATCAGCCCCGTTGAACCCGCGAGTCGTCGGCCCGCTTTCGCGGGCCGGAATCTCGTCCGTTCGCGCGTACTTGTCGGGCAACTCAATGTCGATCTCAAATTCGATCGGAACCAGGTTATCGCCCTGGATCTGCCGTGTGCGGCCGGTCGCGACAATTGTTTTGACGGCGGCAATGCGCTTGTCGCTGCCCAGCGCCGACCGCGCCGCGGCCATCACGGCGGCCGCATCAGGTGCGGGCGGCTGTTGGGCATGGATGGTGACGAAGGCCTGTACGGCAAGGCACAGAGCGACGGTGTACATAGGAACGGTGTGGAGCACACGCATGGAGCGACTCCTCGTGGAATGGGGTCAGAACTGAAAATTTACCAGGAACTCGATCTTACGCATGTTGCTCACGGTTGTCGGCTGGCCAAAAAACGGCGACGTCAGCGTTCCGCTGTAGCCGGTGTAATTCGCATGATTGGTGAGATTCAGCGCCTGGACGGTGAAGTTCACGTGATAGCGCCCGTCCTCCGGGCTATTCATTTGCGCGTTCTGCAAACCGCCCTCGCCGACCCTGGTCACGATCACGCCTCCGCCCGCAGCGCCCGGGGGACGGTCGCCGACCGCCAGCGAATAAGTGACGAACATGTTGAGCGTGCGCAGGCCGCGGCCTCTGAGCGTGTTGCGCCCGACCCCGGCGAGCCGATCGTTGAAGATCAGGTCGCCGTTGCTATCGACGCCGCTCAGCATCGTATAGGGCGGCGCCCCCTGCGCGTTGACGCTGAAATTGACGGCGAAGTTCTTGAGCGCGGTGGTATTGACCGCGAAATTCATCCGCTGGCGGATGTCGTTCTGGGCCGGGCCCCAGTCATCGGCCAGGTTTCCGGTCGGGGGAGGAGTGAAGGCACCCTGGGTGTTGTTTCTCACACGCGCGAGGATGTACAGCAACTGGAACTGCGTGCGCATCAAATTCCAGCGCGGCCTGTTGACCGCGGCCGACGGCGATGACAGGCTCACGGTCGCATTATTGTTCCACTGATGCTGGCGCTGCCGGGCGTCGGTGTCGACTTCGATAATGTTGGTGAAGGCGGGATTCGGCCGGACACCGTCAACGGGGGCGTTCAGGTTCCGGCCGCGCTGCAGATTGTTGCTGCGCACGTACGTGTATGTCGAGCTGAAGCGGACCCGCGGCGTGAACGTCTGGTCGATGCCGACGCTCAGGCGGGGCAGCCTCACCATCTGCAGATGGTCGGACAAGATGTACCGGCTTGTCGGCAGGACGACGCCCAGGCTGCCCGGATCGGGAAACGCGGGATTCACGATGTTGATTTCCTGCTGATGGAACCCGTCCACGCGCAGCGTCTGCTCGTACGTATTCGGGAACAGCCACGCGTAAAACACGCCGTAGCTTCCGCGAAACGACGTCCTGCCGCTCTTCCACGGGGCGTAGGTGAAGCCGAACCGCGGCCCGAAATTCGATTTGCCGGCGAGGTGGGTTTGCACTTCGTACCGCACACCCGGGCTCAGCGTCAGGCCCTTCTTGACGCGGATGTCGTCCTGGACGTAGGCGGCGCCCTGCAGGCTCCAGTAGGCGATATTCGGATCCCCGATCCGGCGGATGTAGCTGCGCGGGGTGCCGGCGATGAACGCGGCGAGGCTCTCGAACGTGTAGGTCCCCAGATAATTCTGGGTTTCGTTCGATCGGAGGCGAAGGCCATCGAGCTGAACGCCGGTGCGAATCGAATGCTTTCCCCGCACGTAATCAAGATCGGACGCCAGGGTCGCGCCGATCGAGCGGCGCTCGCCGGCCTGCTGCGCGCCGCCGTTCGTGAACGAGTCGAGCACCTGGATCGTCGGCGCCTCGAGCGCGGAGCGCGCGGCGCTTCTGGTCGAGGTGAGCATCACCCGTGTATTGGTGAAGAGGCGCCGGCCAACGGGCCCCGCTTCCTGGAGCCGGAAGGTATCGAAGTGGCTGTCGTTCGTGTAGGCCCGGTCGGGGTAATTGAAACCGCCAACGCCGAGATTGCGATTGGTGTTGTGGAGATGGGTAATTCCAATTCGCAGCGTCTGATCCTTGGTGATCGCGTAGTCGACGAGGCCGCTCACGAGCACGTCGTCCACCGGCGTCTTGATCGGCAGCACCTGTGAATTGGTTCCACCCGGCAGCGCCACGTTCAGGTTGGGGGTGCTGAACGAATGCTGTCCGGACATCGTGATCGAAAACGAGCTCCGGTTCTTCAACAGCGAGCCGCCGACCGCGAGCTGGTAGTTCTGAACCTCCTCGGGCCCCTTCGTGGCGGTGAACGGGCTGCGGCCGCTCAGCGCGCCGTCGCGAAAGCGCATCTGCGTCATGCCGTGCATCGTCCCCACGCCAGGCTGCGTGATGATGTCGACGATGATGCCTTCGATGTTGTGGTTTTCGGCGGCAAAGGCATCGCGGGTGATGTGAATGGATTTGATCTGCGCCTTCGGCGGCAGCTGGCCGCCCTCGAAGCTGTCGATCCGGATGATGGCGTTGCCGCCCGCCATGTCCTGTAACTGCTGCTGCATCTCGGCCGGGTCGTCCGACAGGGAGTCGACCTGCTCGCGGGTGAGCGTCGTGCCGAACGTGCTGTTGCGATCGGCGGCGGCAATCTGATTGTCCTGGACCACGTTCACGGAGTCGAGCACGCGCTGAAGCGGGAGCACCACGATGTGCTTGTTGTCGCCGGGACGCACGCGGACATCCCTCAGCAAGCCAAGCTCGAAACCGGGGAACTCGGCGAGGATCGAGTAGCGGCCAGGCACCAGGCCCGACAGCGTGGCGATCCCCTGGCTGGACGTTTGAACCGGCGCGATAGCGGCCGCCCTCGTCGCGTCATCCAGACCGACGAGGCTGACCTTCGCGCCGGGAATGACGCCACCGCTCGGGTCGGCGACCGTGACGAGGAGGCGGGTGTCGCGCCGTGCGTTGTTCTGCCCTTGAGCGTGAGCGAGCGTGCCCGTGGCTAAACAGAGGATGACAATCGTTTGAGACACACGCATGCGTGAGTGTCCTTCTGTGCAGTGAGGTGGCTATCAGCTATTACTGGCCGAACACTGAAAACGTTGCATCGGCCACCGCGGTGGTGCCGGCCGTTTTATCGGTCACTTTTACTTCGAGCCGGTAGTCGCCGTAGGGGAACGACGCCAGCGGCACCGACAACACCTCCGGCGAGCCGCTTCATGTTCATGGGGACACGCAGAGTATAGCAACCGGCAAAAGCGACAGTATTCATTTCTTGGTGCTATCGCGGCTGAATTGACGTCGCAACCAACCATGTATTACATTGGTGTAGTACCTTTTATGGCATTCAGCATCCGCTTCGATTCGGCCACCGAGAAGGCCATTTCCCGGCTCGCGCGCCAGCGGCGTCAAAGCAAAGCCGCGGTCGTTCGCGAGGCGCTGGCTGCGTGGGAGATTCAGAGCAAGGCGACGCCCGAGGTTCGGACGCCAGCCGAGGCGCTCGCGCCGTTTATCGGCGTCGCCAACAGCAGGGGGTCGCATACCTCGGAGAATACAGGCGACGCATTCCGCGCGCTCGTCGAGCGAAAGCGTGCGCGCCGTACTCGTTGACGGCGGACCGCTCATCGCCCTGCTCGATCGGGGAGATGCCCATCACAACGAGTGCCTGAAAGCGCTGCAGACCATCCGCGATCCGCTTCTTACGGTCTGGCCGGCGTTCACGGAAGCCATGTATCTGCTGAATTTTTCGTGGACCGCGCAGCGCGCGCTTTGGGAGATGCTCGAGACCGAGGCGCTCGGCCTGGCACGGCTCGACCATGAAGACGGCCCCCGAATGAAATCGCTAATGCAGAAGTACCGCGATCTACCGATGGATCTCGCCGATGCGGCGCTGGTGCGGGTGGCAGAGCGCGAAAAGATCTCGCAGATCTTCACGCTCAACCGCCGCGACTTCCGCACGTACCGCGCCGCCGGCATCGGCACGCTGTCGGTTATCGGCGGGTAGCTTATTTCTCGGGTGATTTACTTCACGACGATGGTGGTTTCAGCCGTGCGGCCGCGCTGGTCGCGGGCCTGGACGCGGTGCGATCCCGGCACAAGCGGCCATGCCAGCGGCGTGTCAGGAGCGGCGCGCCCGACGCTCCTGCCGTCGATGGTCCATTCGATCTGCCCTCCATTCTGATCGACCAGCGCGCGAAGCGACAGCGTTTGAAATTCCCGGCGCAGCGTGGGATCGATCAAGTAGATCGCGCCGGGCGGAGGGTTGGCGATGCCAAATCGCTGACCGTGAAGGGCCGGCGTTTGAGGACCCGCCTCACCGGCTGCAACGTCGTCTCGAACCAGCGCGATTCGGGGCGCACGCTCGTCGCCGAGCAAACCACGCCCCTGCGCCCACTGACGATACACCGGCGGCCAGACCACGAGAAGGCCCTGGTCGCTCGCGTGATGCCAGCTGCAAGGCAGACCCGCGTCTTCAGCGGGAAGCCACTCGTTGACGCTGGTTGGACAGGCGGCGGTGGCGCGCATTCCCGAGAGCGCGCAAATGGGCTGGCGCACGACGCCACCCGGGACCGGCGCAAGCGGATCGTCGGCCTGACGCAGCTGGCCGGCCACACGGCGCTCGGCGGCGAGCATGACGCCGTGGAAGATCGGGCCGGCGCCGGTGACGCCGGACGAGTTCGCGAGCGGCGAGCGATCGAAATTGCCCACCCAGACGCCCACCGTCACCTCGCGCGTATACCCTATCGTCCAATTATCGTGATAGCCCTGCGAGGTTCCCGTCTTCACCGCAACGGCAAAGGGAAACTCCAGGCTTCCGCCGCGCCCGAAGACGAACTCGCGCGCGGCCGGATCAGACAGAATGTCCGTAATCCAGAACGCGGATCGCGGCGAGACCAGCCGCGCCGGGACGACATCCGTCGCGGGTTGGGTGCTCGTTCGTCCCTGCCCGAAATCGACGGCCCGCACCGAATACGGTTGCCGCAGCGTCCCCCCTCGGGCGATCGCGGAGTAGGCGGCCACGAGCTCCGCCAGCCGCACCTCGGCGTTGCCCAGCGTGATCCCGAGCCCGTAATAGGCTGCCGTCTTGTCGAAGGTCGACAAGCCCGCGGTATGGAGAAAGCGCAGAAGCTTCGGGACGCCGAGCTCCGCGGTGATCGCCACCGCCGGGACGTTCTCCGACCCGGCAAGCGCGCGCCGGATCAGGAGCGGCCCGCGATACAGGCCATCGTAGTTTCGCGGACTGTAGACGACCCCCGCTTCGGCCGTCGGAAAATTTGACGGCACATCGGGCAGTACGGTCGCCGGGCTCCTGCCCTCCTCGAACGCCAGCGCATACGTGAACGGTTTCAGCGCCGAACCCGGCTGCCGCGGGGACAACGGCCCATTGATGGCACCGCCGTGGCTCGCATCGAGATAATCTCCCGATCCTTCCCACGCCAGCCATTCACCCGTGTCGTTCTTCAGCACGACTACGGAGACGTTATGCGCGCGATGCTGCTCGAGGTTTGCCCGTTGGCTGCGGATGATCCCTTCGACGTCGCCTTGCAGCTCCGCATCGAGCGTCGTCTCCACGCGCAGGGGCCGCTGTTCGTCGAAGCCGGCGAGCACCATCTCCACGAAATGAGGGGCAACGAATGGCGTCTCTTCCCGGGTGAAGACGAGCCGCTCGGCACGCGCCTGGTTGGCGGCCGCAGGCGGCAGGAAGCCGAGCGCGGCCATGCGATCGATCACGCGCTTCTGCCGCGCGAGCGCCGGGCGGCGATCGCGATACGGATTGAAGGTCGACGGCCGCTGCGGCAGCCCGGCAAGAAACGCGGCCTCGGCCGGCGTCAGCAAACCCGCCGGCACACCGAAATAGACGCGGCTGGCGCGCTCGGCTCCTGAAACCTGGTTGCCGTATGGCGCGAGGTTGAGATAGAGTGCGAGAATCGCCCGTTTGCCGAGGCGATGTTCGAGGCGTAAGGAGACGAAGGCCTCGTACAGCTTGGCCGCCATTCCACGCGCGGAGGGCCTCCGCCGGCCTTCGGCCTCGGCGCGTCGCGCAATCAGCAGCTTGGCCACCTGCTGGGTGATCGTCGAGCCGCCTTCCACCACCGCCCCCGCTTCCACGTCATGGATCATTGCCCGCCCGATCGCGACCGGGTCGATTCCAACGTGCTTGTAAAAGCGCCGGTCTTCGGCGGCGATCGTCGCCGACACCAGGTACGGCGGCAACTCGTCGAGCGAGAGGCGCGTGCCGCGCGTCCCTTCTTCCGATCTGGCCTCGTAGAGAACCTGTCCCTTCCGGTCGACTACCGTCGTCGACAGCTGCCGGCGATCTTCGAGGAGTCCGACGGGCAACGGTCCGAGTCGCACCCAGACCGCCGCGGCGACGACAAGCGCCGTCACCGCCGCGAGGCCGCGTTCGAGCCTATGTCGCGTCATATCAGCGCTTCACGTCCACGACCGAGGTCGCGGTGCGCCCGAACACTTCCGGTTCGTACATCTCTTCCGCGTGAGCCGGAGCGGTGCGGAACGTGCCGGGGGTCGTCGCGCGAACGATGTACGAAAACTCGTGGTGTCCTTCCGAGAGGCGGGTGGCGAAGAGCTGAACATGATCGTCGTGCCGTTCCACATGATCGAACCCGCCGTGCTGCCACCAGCTTCGCCAGTTGCCTTGCTCCTCGGACTTCTGTTCATCCTGGGCGAGGGAGGCCGCGGTTGTCGCAAACCACGACTCAACGGGCTCAAACCCTGCCGGCAGCGGATCGGTGACCGCCACGAATCGCCGTTCCTTTGTGAGCTCGAACGACAACGTGACGCGAATCATATCGCCCGCCTTGTACGAGAGGCTGGCCGGCGGCTGCGACCCTGACTCAACGAACGGCTCGTAGCGCCGCTCGACGTGGAACCCCGTGTCGAGCCCCTCCTGGTAGAGCTGATCGGCCGCGTAGCGCAGACGAGCGGTGTAGAACAGCGTGCCGGTACCCTCGCGCGTAAAGGAAAGCTCGCGCTTCGATCCCGCCGCCGCTTTCGCCGCGAGCGTCGACATCGGCACGTCGCGAATCGCCGCCACCGCCGATCGGCCCTGGAACGTCTGGTGGATGAGGTCGTCGTTGGCCAACTTCACGACCGCTCGAAAGTCGGGAATTTCGCTCTCGTATTTTCTGTAATATGCGACGAGCGCTTCCATCGCCCACGCGTTCTCCTGGGTGTTACCCCATCGGCCATTCTTTCTCGCGTCCAGCAGCCAGCGGACGACCGGACGAACGAGCGTGTCGGCGCTGGATCCGCGCATCAGGCTCCGAAGCGCGATCGAGGTAGATCTGATGTTCGAATTCCAGAACCACAGCAGATAGGGATCGCTCAGCTCCTCGATGTGGGCGCTCCCCCCTTCGGGCAAGATCGAGTTCGTGATGCGGCGCTGCAGCTCGTCGACCCGTTGGCCGCTCTCCCCTTTGGCCACGAGGGCGTCGAGCAGGTACGCCATCGCGAACACCGGCATCCGGTCGAGGCGCTGGTAGAGCCTGTTGATGTTCGAGTCCTGGTTCCGGCCGCCTTCCACCAGTACCTTCACGGCAAACGTCTGCCAGGCGGTATACGCCGGCCAGAATCCGTCATCTCCCGGCGCAGGCTCCGACAACGATCGTTGCAGATAGGTATACGCGCGCTCGGTCATCGCCGGGTCGACGTCGTACTTCAGCGTGATGGCCTGTTGAAACACGTGCAACAGGTACGCCGTCAGGTAGGGCGACGTAAAACGGCAGTCGCCCGGCCAATACGAGAATCCGCCATTGGCACACTGAAATTTCGCGAGACCTCGAATCGTGGTCTGCGCCGTGTCCCGAAGGTTGTTTGGCTCGATACCCGGCAACCGGAACGCGTCGCCGAGATCGGACGCGAGCAACAGCGCGAGCGCGCGCGAGCCTTGCTGTTCGGCGCAGCCGTATGGATATTCGACCAGATAACGTGCCCCCTCACCCAGGCCGACCATTGCCGTCGACGACAGCTCGATGTGCAACCCACCGAATCCTGGCACGACACCGGCGGGCATCACGACGGTTTCCTTTGCGCCGGGCCGCGCCTCGCCATACGCCGCGACGGTTTCGGGGGACGACAGAATCTCGACCGGAATCACGTCCTCGAACGCGTCGCTCTCGCTGCCCAGCCGAGCCGTCATCTGCACGCGTGCGGGGCCCACGGCGCGGGCCATCGCGTCGAACCGCACCTCCAAGGAACCGTTCGCGGCGATCTCGACAGTCTGTCTCCCGCTTCCGCGAATTTCGAGCACGTTCGGGTCGAGGCTCCGCATGGTGACGATGGCCGTGCCGGGCTCACGAAGCTGGCTGGTCACGACCGAGCCGAACAGCGCGGTGTCGCCCACGGCCATGAAGCGCGGGAACGCGGACTTCATCGTCAACGGTTTGTTGATTCGAATCTCGGTCTCGCCAGAGCCGAAGCGCGATACCTTGTCGGCCGCCACCGCCATGATCCGGTAAGTGGTGAGCGACTCGGGAAGCTGCACGTCGAGACTGGCGCGGCCCGCAGGATCGGTCACGACCGAGCCGAGCCAGAAGGCGAGCACGCGGAAGTCCTTGCGCATCGACGTGTCCATGCCGCCTTCGTTTCCCCCGCCGCCGCCATCGTCTTCACCCTTGGGGATGAGCGCGCGCCGGCTGATCAGGCGCTGACGGTTGTCGGCGTTCATCACCTGGAGCGCCTTTTCGATGTACACGGACTTCAACACGTCAGGCGTCTTGTATGCGGTCAGGGAGAGCACCCCGTAATCGACCGCCCAGAGCGTGACCTCGCCGGTCACAGGGTTGCCCGTCGCGTCGTTCACCGCGAGATCAATCTTGGCCGTGTTCGCGGGACGGTATTCCGTCTTGTTCGCCGTGACGGCGATCGACAGCCGTTTGGTCTGGTCTTCGACCTTCAGCTCCACATAGCCAAGGCGGAACGCCGGCTTGCCCGGGTCGCTTCCGTCATCGGGCGTGTCGTCCTTGGTTCGACCCTTAACCAGCAGCACCGAGACAAACACATTGGGGATGTCGGCCTCGGCCACCGGCACGGTCACGTACTCCTGCGATGACGTCAGGTCGAATTGCCGGTGGCTGCGGACGCCTTCGCGCTCGGTTGTGACGAGCGCCGTGGCGCGCTCCCACGGCGATTGAATCATGATCCGCGCCGACTCGCCCGGCTTGTACGTGCTCTTTTCGGGAACCAGGGTGATGCGGTTGTGATCGAATCGTTCCCAGGCGGTGTATCCGGGGCCGAGCGAGTAGAAGCTCGACTTCGTTCTCGTCACGTGGCCCTGGTTATCGCCGGCTTCGGCCGTGATCTCGAAGTAGCCGCCGCTCTGGAGCGGGATCAACAGCGGCACCGGCTGCCCGGCCGTCGTGACCGTCCAGTCTCCGGCCGCCACTTCTTCCCTGGTCGTCTCCCAATTGTAGAAGCCCTGGCCTTCAGCACGCCGAACGCTGTGCCACTGAACCTGTTTGAGCGTCACGTGCACCGTCACGCCCGGCGCAACGGCGCCTTCATTCGAGACCGCGACGATCGCACTATCGAGGCCTTTCTGCTGGTCGATGAAGTAGGAGGGCATCATCACGCCGACGTACCAGGGCGCGGGATTCACGACAAAGCTCGCGCGGCCGGCGATGTGCTGGCGCGAAATATCCTCGACGTCCCCTTCGAACGTATAACTGTATGGGCGGCCTTCGCTGGCCTTGGTCTTCAGACCGACGTGAAATTGCCCGTCCGGTCCCAAGGCGGTTTCGGCGCCTCCGACTTCCTGGACGCCGAGTCCCTCGCCGCAATCTCCCGCAAACACAAACCGCGCGTCGGCGAAGTGCTCCTGGATGGCAGCGGGAGCGCTGCAGAGCGGGTAGCGCGACGCGCGCCATTTGACCGTCCGTTTCGCCATCGACGCGCCAAACAAGTACTTCGCCGTGACGACGCCACTCAAGGTCGTGCCCGCGAGGGAGGAATCGCTGCCGAGCGTGGCGTCGACACGGAAATCGGGCCGGCGGTAGGCGGCCACCAGGAAGGTGCCGATCACGCGACGCCGCCGCCAATCCTCGGCGGGCTTCACCGAATCCGGCATCGTCGCGTCAAGACGATACGTGCCCAAGGATCCCTCGCCGGGCAATTTAAAGGTCCACTCGGCGCCGCTCCATTCGTTCACCTTGATGGTGCGCTTGTCGACTTCCTTGTCCTGGCTGTCGTGCAGCGACAGATCGACGCCGGCGCCGGCCGGCAGCAGCTTGATGCCCTCCGGCGTGTCGGAGCGAAGGATGGCCTTGAAGTGGATTTCTTCGCCAAGGCGGTACACGCCTCGATCGGTGAAGATCGACCCGCGGAGGATCGGCGTCTTCTCGTACAAATCAGCCTCGTACCCGAACTCCCACGGCTCGATGCCTTCGTGCCAGTTACTACCGAGATAGGCGATGTCGCCGTCCTTTTCCGCAACGACAATGAATTCGAGATCCCGCTCCTTGCGCGGATCGCGCGGCGATCCTGGTGCGATGGCGGCGCCGTCGGAGCCGGTCAGGCCGTTCCACTGCTCTTTTCCGTCCGCTGTGATGAGCGAGACGCGCGCGCCCGGCACCGGCCGGCCGTCGTCGAGACGCGTGACGAACACGAGCGTGTTCTGCGGGCTGTCCTTGACGTTGAGGCCGAGGTTCGTCACCTGGACGATGGCCGATTTCTCGCGCGTGCGCTGTGACTGCTTCGAGCTGGCGACGGGATCGCCCTCCCGAATGCCGGCCCACACCAGGCCCGTTTTCGACGGGCCGACGGCGCGCGCCAGATCCAGCCCGTGCGATTCGATCTTGTCGATCGTCGTTCGCAGCGTTCGATGAAGGCCATCGCCCGGAGGCAGTGCTTGAAATGCCGGCTCGAGCGCGGTGACGCGCGCCATCAGCTGATCGCGCGCGACCGGCACGGCCCACTGGGTCACATCCTTGAAGTTGCGCGCGTAGAACGGGAGCAGGAGTCCGGCTCCGCTTTCCCACACGCCGTGGCCGTCGCCGAAGCTGGTGAACGCGCGCTCGTGCCAGTTTTCGACGATCCCCATCCAGTCGTAGCCGAGCCGCTGGCCGTCCGCTTTGGATTCGAGGCCGGCGTCCAGGCGCACGGCATATGTGTGCGCGGGCGGCTGGCGGTTGAAACCCGCGTCCTCGAGCGAGAGAGCGTATTGAGTGTCGAAATTCCACTCCTTGTCCTTGGGGTCGCTCACGGGCGCCACGATCGGTTGATTCGGCGCGGTCAAATCTCGCGCCGACAGGAATTTCTGAATCGTCTTGATGTCGATCGCGTCCCGAAGCAGAATCGGATTCCGGCGGTCGGGATCGCACTCCGCCCGGCAGTCGAATCCGTCGGCGAAGAAGGTGCGCTCGGCCTCGACTCTGTGACTCTGCGGCTTCTCCGGCACCGACCGGCCTTCGACAGCCGGGACCGTGGCGTCGATCTCGACCCTCACCCAACTTTCGGTCGGCACACCCGACGTTGTTTCGAGGACGACCAGATCGGCCGAGGTGGGAAACCGCTTCTTGTCCCAGTCGGATGCCGGCGCGAAGGTCAGTGGAGCATTTGACGCCGCCGCGCGAGCGGCGGCGGCGACCTTGGCGGTGAAGGCCACGATCGACTGGGGATCGTTTCCCTTGAGGCGCGCCTGGGCATCGGGCCCGAGCGTCGGCGCCGCCCAAGCGTGCGGCTCGAAATGCAACGTTGTGTGGGCGAGGATATCGGCGGCTCTTACCGGCTGGTTGAAACGGAGCACCACGACCATCGGCGTGTCGTAGCGAGTCGCTTTCCGGTACCAATCCGCCTTGAGCAGCTTGACGGTCGGCGTCGTGAACGTGAACGTGTACGGCGCGGCGAGCCGCCGTCCGCTTGTGGCTGTGGCGGTGGTATCGACCGTCACGTCGTACCTTGTCGCGAACGGAAGCTTTCGCTGAGAGTCGGGTGTAAAGATGAGGATCGTGGTGCCCGACCAGCGGAATGAGCCGGCAATGGCTGGCCTGATGGTGATGAACGGCGCGGTGACCGGCTGCGGAATCCGGCCGAGGACGACCATCGGTTCGGAAAAGATCACTCGAATCTCGTTCGCCTGGGCCAGATCGCCGACTTCGCCGGTAGGTCCGGCGCTGACAACCGTGAGCCCATCCGGCGCGGGCTGCGCGCGCGCGGGCGAGACGACGAGCATCGGGAGCGACAGCCCCAAAACGAACCGCAACATCACGAAACGCAGCACGTTGTTCATAGCATCGTCCTTATTGGCAGAGGTCTCCCTCTTGGCAGAGGTCTCCGTCTTGGCAGAACTCTCCCCGGTCGGCTTATCGGCAGGGTTTATTGCGGGAAACAGTTGGCGGGCACAGTTGGCGCGCGTCGCATATAGCCTTGGATGCCGTTCGGATGGATTTGCTCCGTAGTGCGTAGCGGCGCCTGGGAGGCGACTTGGTGACGGGGTGGCGGGCTGGTTTGCTGGCGGATTGGCTTGCTGGCGGGTTGCTCGCCGGCGGCTAGCGCGCGGCTAGTTGGCGAGACGCGGAGCGCTCTTGACGGGAATCCTGACGGGGGCGCCGACAATCGAGGGGTCAACGTTGCCTTCCATCAACCGCCATGCGTCGGTTTCTTCCAGGATCTTGGCTGCAAACGCGGTGTGCAGCGCGTGACCTCCGCGATGCGCGACCACGTGTCCGATGATCGGATAGCCAACCAGCGCGAGGTCGCCGATCACATCCAGAATCTTGTGGCGGACGAATTCGTCTTCGAAACGGAGCGCGTTCAGCACGCCGGTCTCGCCGAGCACGATCGCGTTGTCGAGCGAACCGCCCAGCGCCAGGCCGTTCTGGCGCAGCATCTCGACTTCCTTCAGGAAGCCGAACGTGCGCGCCGGCGCGATCTCTTCGATGAACGACTCGTCGGAGATCTGCAGCGTCCGGCTTTGATGCCGCAACAGGGGGTGGTCGAAGCTGATGCTGTAGGTCACCTTGAAGTGATCGGACGGATACAGCGCGATGCGCTTGTCGCCGCGCGACAGGGCGATCGGCCGGACGATTTTCAGGAAGCGCTTCGGCGCGGCCAGCCGCTTGAGGCCGGCTTCGTGGATCAAATAGATGAACGGCGCCGCGCTGCCGTCCATGATTGGAACCTCGGGATGGTTCAGCTCGACGACGACGTTGTCCACGCCAAGGCTGACGAGCGCCGCCAGCAGATGCTCGATCGTTTCGACCGAACCTTCCCTCAGCGAAAGACCGGTGGCGTATTGAATGCTGCCCAGGTGGGTGACGGTCGCGGGAATCTCGAGGCCGCCCAAGTCGGCGCGACGGAACCGGATGCCGAAATCGGCCGGGGCCGGTTTCAGCGAAAGCGTGACCTTCTTGCCGGAATGCAGGCCTATCCCCGCGCAGGAGACTGCTCGTCGAAGCGTTCGTTGGGAGTCCATTAAGTCTGTTGGGTCAGCCTGTTAGACCGTACGTCCAGCCTTTATCCACAAGCAATTCCAAGGCCCGGCATGTTCGGCACCCCTTGAAATCTATTAACTCACTAAAGTGCAATACTTTACAGGCAAACAAAAAGCGGCATTCCTTGGGCGATGTTGGCAATTTGTGGTACGTGAGCCACATAAAACCGCCAAACGGTGTGTGAATCCTACCACACGCGTCAGGAAACTGACGCGGTTCGGGCGAGCAAGGGCGCAAGAAACTCGCCGGTCGCCGATCCGACGGCCGCGGCGACCTTCTCCGGCGTGCCTTCGGCGATGATCCGGCCGCCGCCCAGGCCTCCCTCGGGGCCCAGATCGATGATGTAGTCGGCCGTCTTGACCACATCCAGGTTGTGCTCGATCACCACGACGGTGTTGCCCTGGTCGACGAGCTTGTTCAGCACGTCCAGCAGCTTGTGCGTGTCCTCGAAGTGGAGACCGGTCGTCGGCTCGTCAAGAATGTAGAGCGTGCGTCCGGTGCCGCGGCGCGACAGCTCCTTGGCCAGCTTCACGCGCTGCGCTTCCCCTCCGCTCAGGGTGGTCGCGGACTGGCCGAGCTCGATGTAGCCGAGCCCCACGTCCTGCAGCGTCCGCAGCTTGTTGGCGATCGCTGGGAAGTTCTCGAGCAGCGGCAGCGCCTGGTCCACGGTCAGATCGAGCAGATCGGCAATCGATTTGCCGCGGTAGAGAATCTCCAGGGTTTCGCGGTTGTAGCGCCGGCCCTTGCACTGCTCGCAGGTGACGTACACGTCGGGCAGAAAGTGCATCTCGATGGCGATCACGCCGTCACCCTGGCAGCCTTCACAACGGCCGCCCTTGACGTTGAACGAGAAGCGTCCCGGGCGGAACCCGCGGGCCTTGGCATCGGGGATCATCGCAAAGAGCTCGCGGATAAACGTAAACAGTCCCGTGTAAGTCGAAGGATTCGATCTGGGCGTCCGTCCGATGGGCGATTGATCGATCTCGATAACCTTGTCGATGAGCTCGATGCCGTCGATGCGATCGTGCGCGCCGGGGTCATCGCCTGCCTTGTACAGCGTCTTCGCGAGCGATTTATACAGGATGTCGTTGACGAGCGTTGACTTGCCCGAGCCGCTCACGCCAGTCACGGCGACCAGCGACCCCAACGGAATCCGCACGTCGATATTCTTCAGGTTGTTTTCCCGCGCGCCCCTGATCACGAGCTCACCCTTCAGCGGCGGACGCCGGCCGCGCGGGGTCGCGATCGATCGCTCTCCGCGCAGATATTGGCCGGTAATCGACTCGCGGGCCCCGTGCTGGATCAAGTCGTCCGGCGTGCCTTGAAAGATGAGCTTGCCGCCGTGCTCGCCCGCACCCGGGCCGAGGTCGACCAGATAGTCAGCGACGCGAATCGTCTCTTCGTCGTGTTCGACCACGATGATCGTGTTGCCGAGGTCGCGCAGGTGGCGGAGCGTGCCGAGCAGCGCGCGGTTGTCGCGCTGGTGAAGCCCGATCGACGGCTCGTCCAGCACATACAGCACGCCGGTGAGGTTCGCGCCGATCTGCGTTGCCAGCCGAATCCGCTGTCCTTCTCCGCCGGAAAGGGTCGCCGCGCTTCGCCCCAGCGTGAGGTACCCAACGCCGACGTCGTAGAGAAACGTCAGCCGATCCTGAATCTCCTTCAGCACCCGGCCGGCAATGAGATTTTCGCGCTCGGTCAGTTCGAGCTTGTTGAAGACGTCGTAGGCCTGGCTGATGGGCAGGTTGACGTAGTCGGAAATCGACCGCCCCTTCACTTTGACGGCCAGGCTTCCAGGCTTCAGCCGCTGGCCGTGGCACGCCGGGCAGGGCCGCAGCGAGCGATACACTTCGAGCTCTTCCTGCTCAGTCCAGCCGGCCTCGTCAAAGCGACGGCGCAGGTTGGGAATGATGCCCTCGAACCCCTTGCCATGGCCGCCGTAGAGAATCTGATCGCGGACTTTCTTCGGCAACTGCCCGAACGGCGTCGCGGGATCGAAGCCGAGATTCTTCCCGAGACCGATCACCGCCTCACGGACCAGTTTCCTGTCGCCTTTGGCCCAGGGCGCGACGGCGCCGTCGAGGAGCGATTTCGATTCGTCGGGCACGATGCGATGCGGATCGAAATCGTGCATCGCCCCCAACCCCTGGCACTCGGCGCATGCGCCGTGGGGCGAGTTGAAGGAAAAGGCGCGCGGCGTCATCTCGGGCATGCTGATGCCGCACTCGATGCACGCCAGCCGCCGTGAAAACAGCCGATCGCCGCCCTCCAGCGTATTCACGACGACGACATCGTCGGCGAGACCCAACGCCGTTTCGAACGATTCGGCCAGCCGCCGCTCGATCCCCGACTTCACGATAAGCCGATCGACGACGAGCTCAATCGTGTGGTTGCGGCGGCGATCGAGGTTGATGGTTTCCTCGAGCGAGCGGAACTGGCCGTCGATGCGGGCCTTGGTATAGCCCTTGATCCTCAGCCCCGCCAGCTCCTTCTTGAATTCGCCTTTGCGGCCCCGGACGATCGGCGCCAGGATGTTGATGCGCGCGTCCTGGGGATAGAGCATCACCATGTCCATGATGCGCTCGAGCGACTGGCTGGCGATTTCACGCCCGCACTGGTGGCAATGCGGGATGCCGACGTTGGCAAACAGCAGCCGGAGGTAATCGTAGATTTCGGTGACCGTGCCCACGGTCGAACGCGGGTTCGACGCGGTCGTCTTCTGCTCGATGGAAATGGCCGGCGAGAGCCCGTCGATCAGATCGACGTCCGGCTTCTCCATTTGATCCAGAAACTGCCGCGCGTAGGCCGACAGCGATTCGACATAGCGGCGCTGCCCTTCGGCGTAAATCGTGTCAAAGGCCAGAGACGACTTACCCGAGCCGGACAACCCGGTGATGACCACCAGCTTGTCGCGGGGGATGTCGACGTCGATATTCCTGAGGTTATGAACGCGAGCGCCGCGTACTGCGATCCAGCCGTGACCCATGCGATCCGGTGATTGTACTACGGCTGCACTGAGGCACTCAGCCGGACCATGGCCTGATGGGGACGTGCACACGATAGGCGGTGTCGTTCGAGGAAACCACGAGCCCGCCGGTTGGATCGAACGCAACGCCGACAAGGCTCTGCCCCGCCACCACGAGCTCGGGTTGGGCTTGCGGCCGCCCATCGACGGCGTCGGGACGCTCTGGGCGCGCAGGCTGGCGCAGCCGATAGAGGCCGCTCCACCCCGCGAGCGCTTCGATGACGTAGAGCGCGCCCTGGGAGTCGAAGGCGAGGCCCTGCGGGCGGCCGAAGCCGCCATACATGCGATCGACCGTTCCATCGCGCGGATCGATCCGGTAAACAAAGTCGTACGGGCCCAGCGTCGGTCCGGTCACGTAGACGCCTTCATCGGGACCCACCGCCAGATGAAATGCCGCCACGCTCGGCGGCAGCGTGGCGATATTGGTCGCGGTTCCGTCGGACTTCACGCTGAAGATGGTCCCCAGGCGATCTCCCACGTACAGCGTGCCGTCACGGCCGAACGCCAGCCCGCAGGCGATACCGAGATCGGTCGCGAACGTTTCGTAGGTTCCGTCGGGCTTCACGCGATAGACGGAGCCTTCGAACCGGCTCGACACGTAGAGATTGCCGGCCGCGTCGAAGGTCATCGACGTGGGATTCACGATGCCCGACACGAGCGATTCGCGCCGGCCGCTGGGGCTGACGCGGAAAATCGAGACCGGAACTTCCTGGCCGCGACTGCCACTGTAGGTGACGTAAAGATTTCCGTCCCGATCGAAAACCGGATTGTCGACCTGGTGCAGGCCCGTGGCCAGCGTGGCGCCGACGTCCAGGAAGGCTGTTTCGCCCGGTACTCCGGCCACGCGAACGGTCGTGCGGCCGCCGTCGAGGCCGTGGGGCACGAGCACGGAAATCGTGGAAGAGGAAGCGTAAACGGTGCGCGCGGGAATATCGCCGATTCTTATTTCAGGAAGCTGCGGCTGATCGACTGGAAAACCGGACCCATGGATGGCGACGCGGCCGCCTTCGACCGCCCAGACGGGCTGGATGGACGTGAGCACTCCCACGTCCGAATCCTAATCCAAATTGGTCAGGACTCGTCGAGCTCGGCGTTCCAATAGAGGAAGTCGCGCCAACTATCGGGCGCGTTGCGCAGACCGATCGTAATCCGGATGGCCGGGACCGATTCCGGACGCTTGGGCCACCTGACCAGGTGCATGCCGGCTTCGTGCGGCGTGCGCCCTCCTTTGCGGCGATTGCAGGTGACGCAGCAGGTCACGATGTTTTCCCAGTCCTTACGGCCGCCCTGAGCGACCGGGACCACGTGGTCGAACGTCAGCTCGCTGGTGGGAAACTGCTCGCCGCAATACTGGCACGAGTGGTTGTCGCGCGCATAGATGTTGGCGCGAGAAAAAGGCACGTAGTCGAAGCGGCGTTTGATTCTGATGTAGCGAAGGAGGCGGATCACCGACGGCAGTTTGATGCTGAACGACACCGCTCGTATCTCCCGGTCGTAGACCGAGATCACCTCCACCTTCCCCTGGCACAGCAAGGTGATGGCCTTTTGCCAGTTGACGACCTTGAGCGGCTCGTAGGTGGCGTTGAGAAGGAGCGTCTGCTCCATTGTTTAAATAGCGGGGTCCCTCCCCCGCTTTACGCCGCTCGCTGGCGGGGCCCCAACGCCCGCGCCGCTCGCGGTTCTGAAAGATTTTGTCCCGAAGCCAGTGAGCTGTCAAGTTCACGAAACTGTAAACTCCTTAAACTAATCAGCTTACAGGTCTGTACTCTTCGGACTTTTTAGCCGATACTCCCTTTGGCACATGACGGCTCGACTTGACCTATTGGCCCGCTGCGCGATCACGCTGCTGATGATGATGGCGGCCGCCTGCGCATCGTCCAACGCGGTGCCTCGCCCGTTTCCCGGCGCGCCGATCGCGTCGGCGCCGCACAGGCCGACCGAGCCAAAGCCGGCTGAGCCACCCGCGACAGCGGCCGTTCCGCAGCCAGCAGCACCGTCAGGGGCAGAAGCCGGCGCTGCGCCGGCGCCGCCGTCGTTGACCTCGCACCGCTACAACGGGCGCGCAGTGGCGGATTACGCGCTGGCTTTCCGCGGAGTGCCCTACCGGTTTGGCGGGGCAGACCCGGCGGGGTTCGATTGCAGCGGGTTCGTGCGCTACGTGTTCGCGCAGTACGGCATTTCCCTTCCGCGCATCGTCGAGGAGCAGTGGCAGGTCGGCGACAAGATCAAACCGTCGGAGATCGAACCAGGCGATCTGCTGTTCTTCTCGACCAAGGGTCCCGGCGCGACGCACGTGGCCATCTCGCTAGACTCGGAGCACTTCGTTCACGCGCCGAACTCCGCCGGCGTCGTTCGCGTCGAAACGCTCTCGTCGAGCTACTGGGGCTCCCACTACGTCGGCGCGCGCAGAATCAAAGCGTCCGCAAGCTCAAATTAGCGCGCTGCCTGGCGCGTTCCCGCCGAGCGAATTGCAGATTTTGCCTCGGGCGACGTGGCGATTCGTTGGAGAGGTCGGAACGCTGCTCGTCGCGCTGGCGCCGCTCGACATGGCGTTCGGCGCCGATCGAACACACGCGATCGGCTACGGGTTGATCTTTGAAATGATTGGCGTAACCTTGTTCGTATTGGCGCCATTTATGGAAAGGCGGCGCTCGCGTGGGTGATTATGGTGGCCTTCTGATCGTTATGGGTGGGATCGTGTTTTGGGCATTAGTCGGAGCAGGTTACAGTCTGTGGTCACTTCGCAAGCGCGATGGAAAGCGCTGAGAGCGGACATTACCGGAGCCCTGAGGATGGCGATCCCCGACGCTCGCTCTTTACGGCAGCTTGAACGCGATCAGTTCGCCGCTGTAGTTCGCGACGCTGACAGCGAGCACGATGTACT
>DASZHO010000044.1:0-55468 GCA_035937795.1 Vicinamibacterales bacterium
AACAAGGTGTACCGCTCCAGCCTGTTTGACGAGCGCCTGATGGTCGAGAAACAGTCCCAGGAAAACATCCTAAGGCAGTCGTTCGCCACCGATCCGGGGAGAGCTCAAGGCGCCGACCCCTGGACCGCGATCGCGCAAGCCATGAAGATCGAAGGCGAGATCTATCTTCCTCTGGAGATGATCGAGCGCCGCTCCGGATTGGCGGGCAACCTGGCCGCCTACGCTCGCACGCTCGTGCGTGTCGTCGCCGACAAGCAGGTGCCCAACGGGCGGCGGCTGCGCGAGTACAGCGATGCCGCGCTTCCGTCGCTCGAACAATCGCTGTTCGCGAACAACCCCGTATACAAGGACATGGAGGAAGTGCTGCTGGCAGACTCGCTCGGGATGCTGAAGGAAAAGCTGCCGAACGACCCGGCGACCCAGGCGATCTTGAGGGGCCGGCCGCCCGCCGAGGCCGCGCATCAACTCGTGTCGGACACAAACCTGAACGATCCGGCGGTGCGGAAGCTTCTGTACGAAGGTGGCCAGGCGGCGATCAACGCCAGCAACGATCCGATGGTCGTGCTGATGCGATCCATCGACCCAGAGGCGCGGAAGTATCGCGCGCAGTACGACGATCAGGTGGCTTCGGTGGAGCGGATCGCGGGCGGCAGGATCGGGCGCCTCCGCTTCGCGCGCGACGGCTTCAACGTCGCGCCGGACGCCACCTTCACGCTGCGCCTTTCGTACGGTCGCGTGGGCGGCTATGTCGAGGACGGCGTCGGCGACGTCGTTCCGAAAGGCACGAACGTTTCCCCGTTCACCGCTCTTGGCGGCGCCTTCGAACGCGCGGCCAGGATGGGGAACAAGGATTCCTTCCGCCTTCCAAAAACCTGGCTGGACGCGAAGGAGGCCGGCAAGCTCAACCTGAACACGCCGTTCAACTTTGCCTCGACCCCGGACATCATCGGCGGCAACTCCGGGTCGCCGGTCATCAGCAAGGCCGGCGAGCTCGTCGGCATCATCTTCGACGGCAACATGCAATCGTTGCCGTGGCGCTACGTCTACGACGATGCGAAGGGCCGCTCGGTCAGCGTCGATTCGCGCGCCATCATCGAGGCCCTGCGCAACGTGTACGGCGCGACCCGCATCGTCGACGAACTGCTTGGCCGCGAGCCGGCGCGCCGCTGATTCCTACGCCGCTGATCGCTACGGCAGCATCCCGGTCGTGTTGCGTTTCGGCACGTAGCCAACGGGAATGCGAGCGACCTCTTTCAGCGCCTTGATGTCTACGACCGAGACGTCGTTGGTCACGGGATTCGACACGTACGCGGTCTTCCCGTCCGGCGTGAGCGTGACCCACCCAGCACCTTTGCCGCCGAGCTCGGCGCCGCCGATCGGCTTCAGATCGGGCAGCGAATAGGTGTACAGAAAGTTATTCAACCGGCTGCACACGACGAGCGTTTTGCCGTCGGCGGTCACCGCCATGCCGTGGGAGGGATCGGATCCTTCGGGCACGGTCGCCTTTCCGGGCGGCAAGTCCGGATTCTGGATGCGGCGGATTTCCTTGCGCGTCGCGAAATCGACGACGGCAAAGCCGTTGAAGCCGGTCAGCTGCACGAAAATCCACTTGGTCGAGCCGTCCGGGTTCCAACTGAACGCCATCGGGCGGATCCCGAGGTCCATATCGAGCGTCCACGCGGGCTGTTCGGTCGCCACGTCGATCACGTTGACGGTTTTTCCCTGAATGGATCCCGCGACGACGAACTTGCCGTCCGGCGTGACGTACGGATTGTGGATGGTGCCCTTCGTGGGGATCGTTTTGACGAGCTGCATGGTCGCGGTGTCGATCACGTCGACGCCACCGGGCGCCTGGATGATCCCGACGTAGACACGCCGTCCGTCCTTGGCGATCGCGATGTTGTTCGGATGGCCGCTCAACGGGATGCGCTTGATGACCTTGAACGTCGTTCCGTCGGCGACGGCCAGGGTGCTCGTCGACTCGTCACTGACGTAGATGCGGCTGCCGTCGGGGGCGACGGCGACGCCGTGGTTCGCCTCGATGCCGGTGATCACGCCGACGACGGTATTGGTGACGGGATCGATGACGTGCACGTTGTCGCCCGCGCTGTTGGTCTGGACGATCCGGACCTTCTTGAGCGCGGTGTCGTGTCCGCTCTCGGCGGCGTTCTGTCCAAGCACCCACGCTTTCATCGCCTGCCACTCAGGGTCGCTCTGCGAAGCGAAGTGCTTCCCGCCGCTGTGAAAGAAATCGCCGCCTGCCTGTTCCGCGAGCGGGTGGACGAGAAGCTTGCTCTTCAGACTGCCAGGTACCACGACGCGGCGGACCGCCTGGAAATTCTTCCGGCTGTCCTCCTCGTCCCAGGTGGCGCTCCCCGGCGCAAGCGGCTGGAGCCGCAGCGGGGTGCCTTGCGTATGGCACGCGATACACCGAGCGTGGCCGGAACGTTTCGCGAGAAAGATGGGTTGCACGTCCGCCTTGAAGACCTCGTAGTCGAGCGTCGGCGGGGCGGTTTGTGCGGCCGCCGGTGACGCAGCCGCCACGGCAATCACGAACGCGAGCAGCGAGAGGCGCATAAAGACCTCCTGATGACAGATGACAGGCACCGTTATACACCCAGCCGACGGTTCTGGGTCAGATTTCAGAATAGAGCTTTCAGCCCGACCTGCATCTGCCGGGCCGGCAGGGCGCTGAAGATGCGGCCGGTGTTCGGGGTGAAGGCCGTCCGGTTCGGCACATCGAAGTTGACGTGATTCAGCAGGTTGAAAATCTCCCATCGGACCTGAAGTCGAACTCCGCTGGAAAAGGTGGCGACATCCCTCTGCAGGCCCAGGTCAACGTCCGCATACCCGGGCCCCAGCACCGAATTCCTCGGCGCGTTCCCAAAGGTGAACTGGGCCGGCAGGGCGAAGCAGCCTGTGTTGAACCACTGCTGTGCGGTTCGCGCGCCTCCCACGTTTGGATCGCAGATGGCGTCTGGGCGCTGGGCAGGGCCGGAGCCGACGTTCGCCCGATCGGTTCCGAGGTTGACGGTGAACGGCGCGCCCGACTGTAGCGTGACGATGCCGTTTATTTGCCATCCCGCACCAGCTTTCGAGGCCCATCCGCTGCCCGCCTCGAAGAAGTTCGGCAGCGCGTAGGTGATATTCGCCACGAACCGGTGGCGGTGATCGAAGCTGGCGGTTGCCTTCTCAGCGGCTATATTGCGGGCGTCCTGCGGAAGGTTCGTCTCGTACGCGGTCGCCCCCGGATCCGACGCATCATCGACGGCCTTCGAGAGCGTGTAGCTGGCCGAAAAGGCCAGCCCGCGCGCGAAGCGCCGCTCCACGCGAATCGTGAGGCCGTTGTAAATGGAGTATCCGTCCCACCGGATGGCGGTGATGTTCGCGAGCTGAGGCACGGGACGACGGGGCCCGATGGGTCCCGGACCGGCGGTCGGGACATTCAGCACCGTCGAACTGTCCGCGCCCGTAATCGTCGACCGCACGAACCCGATGTCCACGACCATCGTGTGCGTCAGGGCGTGCTGCACCGAGACTGAGTAATTCCTGGCGTACTCCGTCCGGAAGTCGTGGTTCATCGTGTTGCCGCCGATCGTGCCGTTCGCCGGAGCGAGCAACATGTTCTCCGTGGTGTAGGCCGGTTGAATCGCATCGGCAGCGGCGTTGACTGTCTTTGCAAAGAAGAACGGCAGCGTCTGGGCAAACGCCTGTTGTACGCTGTACGCCCACTGATTCAGAAACACGCCGAATCCCGCGTTGACGACGGTGGTGTCGTCCTGACCGAGTTTCCAAACGGCTCCAACCCGCGGCGCGAAGCGCAGGTAACTGGGACGGAGCAGCCCGTTGGTCCAGCCCGCATCCTTTGAGGCCACATACGGGATGGGAATCTCCGAGAGCAAGGCATTCGCGTCGGGTGAGATCTGCCCCTGGCCATTACTCGCGATCACAAAACGCCCGCCGGGTACCGTCAGATCGATCGCGGCCAATCGATTATTCACGTCCGTCATCTGTCCGTTGATCTCGTAACGGAGCCCATAGTTCACGGTCAGGTTCGACCGCACTCTCCAATCATCCTGGCCGTACACGTGGAGCCAGGTACTGCGGCCGTGCTCGTCGGCGCGTCCGAGGCCGACCTGCGCCGAGGACGGGTAGCCGAGCAAGAAATCGGCGAGCGCGTTGCCCGTCCACTGCCCGTTGTACGTGAAGGCGCCGCGCGCCTGATTCGGGTTCACGGGGTTGAATTCCAGCCGGAAGAGATATCCGCCGAATTTCACATGATGATCGCCACGATCGATCATGACGTTGTCGTACAGTTCGTAACTGCGGTCGTGGCGCGAGACGAACGAGATGGGATCGCCGATCGTGCTGAAGAGGCCGCCAAACGACACCTGCGGGTAACCGATGTCTCGCGGGTCCGCGGTCACGCCCTGCAACCCCGTGCCTGCCGCGAAATTGACGCCCTGGTTCGGGCTCGCTTGTCCGCCGCTCACGCTCAAATAGCCAAACCGCACCTCATTCAACCACGCCGACCCGAAGGCATGTGTGTAGCCGAGCGCGAGATTCCGGCTGCGGGTCGTCACGGTGCGGCCGAACCCGGGCACCAGGGTTTCATTGAGCGAACTGGTGCCGAACGGCTGCGCATCGCTCACGCTATAGTTCGTGAGCCGGCCGTACAGGTTGTCGCCGCGCGCCAACAGATGGTCGACACGCAAGCTGAACTGATCCATTGGATTCATTTCGCGGCCAACGGCGAGCAGGTTCTGCACCGACCCGCCGCTCGTCGGCTGCGGCACATGCGCAAGCAGCGCGACGGCCACCGGGTCCAACCGGGTCGCCGGAATCTGATTTCCCTCGAACGACGTGCAGGAGCCGCCGGCATCGCGCGTCAACGGGTCGCAAATGGGGGGGAGGCCTGAAAAATCGCCGCGGCGCAGCGCCGCCGTCGGTACCGAAAACGTCTGAGTCTGGGACCGGTCGATCCGCTGCCCCTCGTAGCTCACGAAGAAAAACGTTCGATCGCGGAGCATCGGGCCGCCGAAATTGACGCCGAACTGGTTCTGTCGAAGCGGCGGAACCGGCTTCGCGGGATCGTCGAAGTAGTTCCGCGTATCGAAGGCGTCGTTGCGCACGAACTCCAGGCCGCTGCCGTGGAACGCGTTCCCGCCTGACCTGGTGACGACGTTGATGAGTGCCGAGGCTTTGCCGCCAAACTCCGCGGGATACATCGTCTTTTGAATCTTGAACTCCTGGATGGCGTCGATTGATGGGCTGACGACGAGGTTGTTGAAGAACTCGTCGGTGACTTTGACTCCATCGAGCAGGTAGATGTTGTGGCCGTTCCGCTGGCCGTACACAGCCGGCAAACTTCCGGCCTGCTCCAGCGCGGCGCCGCGCGTCCCGCCCGGAGGTATGGCGACGCCATCGCTCAACTGCGCCAGCTGCAGGAATTGCCGGCCATTGAGCGGCAGTTGTTCGACCTGCCGGTTGGTGATGACGTCGCTGACTTCGGCGTTCGCCGTTCGCAGCAGCGGCGCTTCGGCGCTGATCGTGATCGACTCGCTGACCGGCCCGATGGTCAGCGTGATGGGCAGGTCAACTTTCTGCCCGATCGTGAGGACGATGCCCTTTTGCGTGAACGGCTTGAACCCGTTGAGCTCGACGGAGAGCGTGTATTCACCCACCGGAAGGGCGGGCAGAAGGAAACGGCCTCCGCCGTCGGTTGTCCGCTCAGCTTTGAAACCGCTTGCGATGTGGACAGCGCCAACGGTCGCGCCGGGCAAGACGCCGCCCTGGTCGTCCCTGACCACGCCGCCGATTTCAGCGGTGTTGTACTGCGCGAAGACATTGTTCGTAGGCAGAATGAACGCGCCAGCGACAGCCATTGAGCAGACGATGGAACGCAGTCCCATTGGCGGAACTCTAAGGTAGCACGAGGGGGCCGTTCGCACGGCCCGGTCAGAGCATTCCGAGGAAGGCGACGAGATCCTTCTTCAAGGCTCGCGGATGCGATAGAACTTCTCCACCGGAAGCACGGCCACGATGCCATCACCGGGCGCTCCGCCACGCGCGGTCGATAGAATCGTGTCCACAATCGCTTGTGCGCGATCTTCGTCGGTAAAGATGTCGATCTGCAGATGCGAGGACACGCTATCGGGCGTCCAGAATTTCGTGTGCTCGCCGTACCCCTCCACGCGACTGACGGAAACACCACGGATTCCCAACCGATGGAGTCTGGTCTCGATCTCGTCCACGACGTCGGTTCGAATGATTGCGGTGACTTTCTTCTTGTCCATCTGCTGTCTCCCTCTCGGCAGTCATCAGTCGACAGTCATCAGTCGACAGTCGGCAGTCGACAGTCGGCAGTCGGCGGTCGTGAGGCCTGCGTGACGCATGGTTAAAATACCCCATATGGCAACAGGACGCCTCGTCGGGATCTTTTTGAAGCGCGGGCACGGCGGGGTGATGGACGCCCAGGCCAACGCGGTCGTCGACAAGCGAGGTCTGTTGGGAGACGCGAACCGCGGCGGCTTCCGGGCCATCACGCTGATGTCGAGCGAGCGGTGGGACGAGCTGATGAAGGAGCTCGGCGCGACAGCGGGCCCCGAAGCCAGGCGCGCCAATCTGATTCTTTCGGGCATCGATCTCGAGAACACGCGCGGGCGCACGCTGGCGATCGGCGCATGCCGGTTGCGGATCGGCGGCGAAACGCGGCCGTGCGAATTGATGGAGAGTGCGGTGGCCGGGCTGCAAAATGCGATGACATCCCGCTGGGGCGGCGGCGCCTATGCCTCGGTCGTGGAAGGCGGCAGCATCGCGATCGGCGACCCGGTGGCGTGGGATAGCCAATGAGGCAGGTGGTTGTAGCGATCAAAAACACCCTCGACGGCGGGCGGAGTCGATTTCCCATCGCGCCCCGTTCCCCGGAAGCTGGTAGCAGTCTTGCTGCTCTGAGGCGGGATGCCGCTGGAGCTGCCCCTTGGCTTACGACACGAGGAACGCCGGCATAGCCACGATCGCCGGCAGTCCGAGCGAGGCTCGCGAGACCGCCGCAGGGGCGACCGCCGCCGGCGCACGCTGCAGAGCCTGCTGTTTGGCATCTGCGCGATGGCGATACCGCATCACACGGGGCTGTCGCAATCGGAGACGAACAAGGAGCCGCAGAGCATGATTTCGGTGTCGGAGCATTACCGGGCGGTGCCGGCCAGGATCGCCTACAACGATGCCATCGCCGAGGCCGCGGGCCGATACGGTCTGGACCCGAATCTGATTCGCGCGATCATCCACGCCGAATCCGCCTTCAATCCGTTTGCGGTGTCCGACGCCGGCGCGCAGGGTCTGATGCAGCTGATGCCGGACGTCTCCGAACAGCTCGCGCTCGCCGATCCGTTCGATCCCCGCCAGAACATTCTGGCCGGCTCGAAGTACCTGAAGGATCTCCTGGATCGCCATCACGGCAATATCGATCTGGCGGTGGCGAGCTACAACGCCGGGCCAGGAGCGGTGAAGCGATACCGCGGCGTCCCACCGTATCGCGAGACCCGGAACTACGTGAAGACGGTGAAGATCTTCCTGAAGCAGGAGCGCCGGAGCAGCAGCGATTAGAACCATTTCGACGAGCGAGATTTTTCAGCAGCAATCGATCAGATCGCGAAAGCGCTCGCACCATTGCCGGGACTCATTCGATTTCAGATTCGCCCCTTTCGGCACGTGCGATCGACAACAATACCTGCGCCCGCGTGAGTTAACACACCCGCAACGTTAATTTACACAAGCGAAACACGTTCGACAAATGTCGGAAACCATGCCTCCATATGCTGTCTGCGGAATTACATTCTGTTCGCAGAACTACGCTGACTTCAAAAGGAGCCTCGATTGGATTCCCATTCTCTCAAGACCGCACTGGTGGTTCTGGCCATCTCCAGTCTTCCGTCGGTTGCGGCCGCCCAGGTGACGCCCGCAGCGGGCTATACTCCTCCGGACGATACGCCGTCGGTTCGGGTTGGGCTGACGCTCTTCCCGGTCTACACGTATCAGACAGATCCCAAGATTACGGACGCCAACGGCAACACGGTCAACAAGAATTCGTTCGACGTCGCCCGCGCCTACATCAACATCACCGGCAACATCTCGCACATCGTCGCCTTCCGTCTCACTCCTGACGTCACCCGAGAAAGCGGGCTGCTCACGCTCGCGACGGGCAACAGCGTGCCGAACGACAGCCTGGTTTATCGAATCAAGTATGCGTACGCTCAGTTCAATCTCGACGACTGGATGACGAGAGGCTCCTGGGTACGCATCGGCATCCAGCAGACGCCGTGGGTCGATTTTGAAGAGGGCATCTATCGCTATCGATTTCAGGGCACCGTGTTCGCCGAGCGCATACCGCTTCCGACGACGATGACGTCGTCGGATGCCGGCGCTTCTTTCCACTACAACTTCCCGTCGAATTTTGGCGAGGTGCATCTGGGTGTGTATAACGGCGAGAACTATCAAAGGGTCGAAGTCAACAACCAGAAGGCCATTGAATTCCGCGGTACGGTCCGGCCGTTCGCGACGAGCCTGCCGGTGCTCCGGGGCCTCCGAGCCCATCTCGTCTACTATAACGACCACTACGTCCGCGGAAACGAGCGCATGCGCCTGATGGGCAACCTGACGTTCGAACACCAGTACCTCAACGCTGGATTCGATTACCTCAAAGCCAAAGACCAGGCGCAGGCAACGGCCAACGACATCGCGAGCAACGGTTACTCGGTCTGGGCTACTCCACGGGCGCCAATGGCCAATGGGTCGTCGTGGGAAGCGCTGCTGCGCTACGATCACTGGAAGCCGAACACCGCGAGCACTCCCGCACCCGCGTCCAGCTCGCCGATCCCCGGCACGACCCTTCTCAATAGCCAGGCGCAGAATCGCGCGATCTTCGGTGTGTCGTACTGGTTCCCCCACCAGGGCAACGTCACCACCGCGATCCTCGTTGATTACGACGGCCAGCAGTTCAAAAACATCACAACGGCTCCGAGCGCGGCTCCGCCCAAGATTATCTCCGTTCACGGGCTGATCAATTTCTAGGCGGCAAGAATACGCAAGACCAAGAACGACTCAATTCTGGAGGTTAAGCTGGTTATGAAAACTGTCAAACAGGCTCTTGTGGTTCTCGCGTGCACGGCCGCGCTGGCGGCGGTCGTCACAGCGCAAACGATGAAGATCACCGGCGCCGGGGCGACGTTCCCCTATCCGATCTACTCGAAGTGGTTTTCCGAGTACAACAAGATGCACCCGAACGTCGAAATCAACTACCAGTCGATCGGATCGGGCGGAGGCATCCGCCAGATCACCAGCCAGACGGTGTTCTTCGGCGCGACCGATGGGCCGATGACCAACGACCAGCTGCTCGCCGCCCCGTCGAAGATTCTCCACTTTCCGACGGTGCTCGGCGCGGACGTGCCTGTGTACAACATTCCCGGAATGAGCGCGGAGTTGAAGTTCACCGGGCCCCTCCTGGCCGATATTTTCCTCGGGAAGATCGCCAGATGGAACGACCCGGCGATCGCGAAACTCAATCCTGGCGTGAACCTGCCGGCGATGGACATCACCGTGGTGCACCGTTCGGACGGCTCGGGCACGACCTATATCTGGGTCGATTACCTCGCGAAGCTGTCGCCCGAGTGGAAGACCAAGGTCGGCGTGGCGACCTCGGTCAACTGGCCGGTCGGCGTCGGCGGCAAGGGCAACGAGGGCGTGGCGGGGCTTGTCTCCCAGACGCCCGGCGCGCTCGGTTATGTCGAGCTGATTTACGCTCTCCAGAACAAGATCAGCTACGGCTCGGTTCAGAACGCGGCCGGGGAGTTCGTCCGGGCCACGACGGAGGCTGTCAGCCTGGCGGCCGCCGAAGCCGCCACAAGGATGCCCGCCGACTTCCGCGTGTCGATCACCAACGCACCGGGCAAGGGCGTGTATCCGATTTCCTCGTTCACCTGGCTCCTGCTGTATGAAAATCCGAAAGACAAGACCCAGGCGAAAGTGATGGTCGATTTCGTGAAATGGGCGCTCAGCGATGGACAGAAATTCGCGGATCAGCTTGGGTATGCGCCGCTCCCGGAGCCGGTGGTCAAGCTCGAGCTCGCCGCCCTTCAGAAGATCAGGGTCTCCTCGTAGAGGTTCGTCACCGCACGCGGCGGGTTCAGGAGGGGTGCAGGCTCCTCCTGGACTCGGGCTCCTCCCGAGCAGTCTGACTCCTCCTCAACCGTCGCTACCCCGCGTAGTTAACGCGTACGAAACAGCGGCGCGCGCTACCATAGTTGGCATGATGGACTGTCCCATGCACCGCCGTCCCGTTCCGCGCAGCCTCGCACTCTGCCTGATCTGGGTGATTTCGTCCATGGCCTGCGGGGGCGGATCCGCTCCAGCGACCAACGCCGGAGCGGCGCCGGCACCGGCCGCGAGCGCTGCGCCGTTTGGCGGCGGCGGAAAGATTCAGATCAACGGCGCCGGAGCGACCTTCCCCTATCCCATTTATTCGAAATGGTTCTCCGAGTACAGGAAGCTGCATCCCGACGTGGAGATCAACTACCAATCGATCGGCTCGGGCGGGGGCATACAGCAAATCACGGCCCAGACGGTGTTCTTTGGCGCCACCGACGGGCCGATGACCGACGCGCAACTGAAGACAGCGCCGGGACCGATTCTTCATTTTCCGACGGTGCTCGGCGCAGTGGTACCGATTTACAACGTGGAAGGGACGGCGGCCGCGCTGAAATTCACCGGGCCGCTCCTCGCGGATATCTATCTTGGAAAGATCAAGCGCTGGAACGACCCTGAAATTGCGAAGACCAACCCCGGAGTAAACCTGCCGGCGTTTGACATCACCGTGGTGCACAGGTCCGAAGGATCCGGCACGACGTTTATTTTCGTCGACTATCTCGCCAAGGTCTCGCCCGAATGGAAGAACAAGGTCGGCGTCATGGCATCGGTAAACTGGCCGGTCGGCGTGGGTGGCAAGGGCAATGAAGGGGTATCCGGCCTCGTGAAGCAGACGCCGGGCTCGATCGGCTACGTCGAGCTGATCTACGCCAAGCAAAACAACATCAGCTACGGGTCGGTGCAGAACCAGGCAGGTGAATTCGTGAGCGCCGACGTGAACTCCGTGACCGCTGCGGCCGCCGGCGCCTCGAGCACCCTGCCGAAGGATTTTCGCGTGTCGATCACCAACTCCCCGGGGAAAGGCGCTTATCCGATTTCGTCGTTCACCTGGATCCTTCTCTATGAAGACCCCCAGGACAAGAGGCTCGCAGCCGTCATGGTCGATCTCATGAAGTGGGCGCTTTCCGACGGTCAGCAGTTCGCGCCCGATCTGGGATACGCCCCGCTACCTGCCGGCGTCGTCCAGCAGGAAATGGATCAGCTGGCCCGAATCAAACTACAGTAACGGCGAATGAAAACAACACGCGGCAGCGGAGATCTGGGATTCAGGGTGTTCACCGGAGCGTTCGCGCTTCTGCTGCTGGCCATCGTGACCGGCATCGGCGTGGTGCTCTACCATGAATCGGTGCTGTCGATTCACCAGTTCGGCTTCAAATTCTGGGTCACCGACATCTGGGACCCGGTGTCGGGCGAGTTCGGCGCGCGCCCGTTCATCTGGGGCACGCTCTATTCGTCGCTCCTCGCGCTTCTCGTGTCCGCGCCCATCTCGCTCGGTGTCGCGACCTATCTTTCGGAGCTCTGTCCGCCCCAGTTCCGGCAGCCACTGATTTTTCTTACCGAGCTGCTCGCGGCGATTCCCTCGATCGTCTACGGTATCTGGGGCATGTTCGTCCTCGTGCCTCTCGTCAGACGGCTCGAGCTCGCCACGCCGGAATCGTTGCGCGGGTTTCCGCTGTTCTCGGGGCCGCCCATCGGGCTCGGGATGCTCTCGGCGGCGCTGATTCTTGCCGTCATGATCACCCCGTTCATCTCGTCGCTCGCGCGAGAGGTCCTGAAGCAGGTTCCCCGCATGCAACGAGAGGGCGCGTACGCGCTGGGCGCGACGCGGTGGGAAGCCATCCGGGTGGCTCTCGCGTACGGGCGCACCGGGATTGTCGGCGCCATCATGCTCGGGCTCGGGCGCGCGCTCGGAGAGACGATGGCGGTCACCATGGTGATTGGAAACACGCCGAAAATTGCGGCGTCGCTCTTCGCTCCGCAGTACACGATGTCGGCGGTCATCGCGAATGAATTTACGGAGGCAACAGGCGATCTCCACCGGCACGCGCTCATCGAGATCGGCCTCGTGCTGTTCATCATCACGCTGGTCGTGAATGCGCTGTCGCGGCTGCTGATCTGGAACATGAATCGCCGCACGGTCGCGAAGGGCAAGCCGAAGGCGGAGCCGGCCGTCGTGGGAGCGCCGGCATGACGGCCCTGAGGCCGGTTGCCTGGCGCGCCTGGCGGCGCCGGATCACGTCGCGGATTGCGGTGGCGCTGTGCGCGCTCTCGGTCATCGTCGCGCTGATCCCGCTGGGGTTCATCCTGTTCTTCGTGGTGTCGAAGGGCATTCTGGCGTTGAACTGGAACTTCTTCACGAAGATGCCGGTCCCGGTGGGCGAAACCGGCGGCGGCATGGCGAACGCCATCGTCGGCACGCTGATGATGTCGGGGCTCGGCGCGCTGCTCGCCATTCCCATCGGGATCATCAGCGGCGTTTACATGTCGGAGTACGCGGGCAGCCGGCTGGCCTCGGCGGTGCGGTTCGCAGCCGACACGCTGAACGGCGTGCCGTCGATCGTGATTGGCGTTTTCGTGTACGGGATTGCGGTGGTGCCCTTCAAGCAGTTCACGATGCTCGCGGGCGGCCTCGCGCTCGGCATCATGATGATCCCGATCATCGCCCGAACAACGGAGGAGCTGCTGAAACTGGTGCCGAACACGCTGCGCGAAGGCGCGCTGGCGCTGGGGGCCACCCGCGGCCGCGCCGTCCTGTCGGTCGTGCTGCCTGCCGCCCTCCCCGGGATCATCACGGGCGTGCTGCTGGCCCTCGCGCGTATCGCGGGAGAAACGGCGCCGCTGCTATTCACCTCGTTGAACAACAGCTTCTGGAACGTCATCCCAACGCAGCCCACGGCGTCGCTCACCGTACAGATTTACGCGTACGCCCAGTCAGCGTACGAGGATTGGCATCGCCAGGCGTGGGCCGGGGCGCTGGTGCTGGTCGCGATTGTGCTGCTCTGCTCGATCCTCGCCCGCGCAGCCACGCGCCGCCTTGAAAGAATGTCGCTCGGCAGCTAGCGGGCGGCCCGAACTCGGACCACTAAGCCGTGACGCCGACCGGGCAACTGACGCCGGTGCCGCCGTGGCCGCAGTAGCCGCGTGGATTTTTCGCGAGGTATTGCTGGTGATAGTCCTCGGCGTAGTAGAACTCGGGCGCCGGCGCAATTTCCGTCGTGATGGGCCCGAAGCCCGCGGCGGACAGACGCTCCTGGTACGCGCCGCGCGACTGTTCGGCGGCCGTTCGCTGCGAGTCGGAATAGTAGTAAATCGCCGATCGATACTGGGTGCCGACATCCGCGCCCTGGCGCATCCCCTGCGTCGGGTCGTGCCCTTCCCAGAACGCCTTCAGCATCGCGTCGTACGTCGTGACCTTCGGATCGAACGCGACGCGCACCACTTCGGTGTGGCCCGTGAGTCCCGAGCACACCTCTTCGTAACTTGGGTTCGGGGTGAAGCCGCCCGCGTAGCCAACGGCGGTGGAATACACACCGGGTAAGAGCCAGAAGCTTTTTTCAGCACCCCAGAAACAGCCCATGCCGAACATGGCGAGCTCCATTCCGGGAAACGGCTCTTCCATAGGGGTGCCGTGAATCGCGTGCCGCGAGGCCACGGGCATTCTAGCGGGGCGCCCGCGCAGCGCTTTGTCGGGCGCGACCATCTGTGTCTTGCGGGAAGTAAACATAACCGCCATCATAATCCAAGCCATGCTTACGACGATTCTGGCGAGCGCGACGGTGCGGGGCGAGCAGGGGTACGCTCAGACAATTACGATGCGGGGACACGAGCTGGCGTCGGATGAGCCGGTGAAACGCGGCGGAACGGACACCGGCGCCACGCCGGTCGAATTGCTCCTGGCCAGCCTGGGGGCCTGTACGGCCATTACATTCCGCATGTACGGCGAACGCAAGCAGTGGAACTTCGGCGCCATCACGGTCAAGTTGCGGCTGTTGAAGACCGGCGAGCAGCAGCGCATCGAGCGCGTCATCTCGATAAGCGGAGCGCTCGACGCCGGGCAACGGGAAAAATTATTGGAGATTGCGGATAAGACCCCGGTGACCAGAGTGCTGGCCCCCGGGGTGACGATTCAGACGACGCTCGAAGCGGGCGTGTGAACTTCGGTCCAACCGGCGTTTTCGAGCTGTATGGACTGGATGGCGAAGCGCATCATCGCATTTTCCACGCGATGCCAATCGTGCAGCCATGTGCACTTCACCACTTCGTTGTCTTGTTCTTCCCGGACTTCCCAGCCGCGGTCGTCCACCTCGCCGACGACAAACGACCGAGTATGAGCCTGGCTTTTAAAGCGTTTCGCGAAAATCATCTGATCCCCCAAGGTGACGTGGATTCTCTCATTACCCGGTTGTGACGAATGTAAACACCTTGTAACTTTTGCACACTCAATGGCCCTACTTTCATGTCCTCAACTATTGCCAAAGTCAGGCCACTCGGTCGAATAACCTAACTCACAGAATCTCAGGGAAATCGTGTGACGGTGCCCGGACATGTCTTGGAACCATACGAAGAGCCGCTGTTACCCAGAATTTACCGACCGGCAATAGGGCGGAAATACGGCCTCTGTAATGTGCGAGTGATGAACCAAGCCGCCGGGAAGACCCGGATTTTGATTGTCGAGGACGAAGCCGATATTGCCGCGCTGATGAAGCACGCGCTCGAACGCGGCGGAGACCTGAACGTCGAGATTGTCGGAACAGGCGCGGCCGCGTTGAAGGCCGTGATGGAAGATCCGCCCGGGATGGTGCTCCTCGACCTCAACCTTCCGTTCATCGACGGCCTGGAGGTCTGCAGGCTGCTGCGAAGCCGCGCCAGCAGCGCGGCGATTCCGATCATCATGGTTACAGCCCGTACTGCCGAAAGCGACCGCGTGTCGGGCCTCGAGATGGGCGCGGACGACTACGTCACCAAGCCCTTCAGTCTTCGCGAGCTCGTGGCGCGCGTGCGGGCGGTGCTTCGGCGCCCGCAGAAGATGGCGTCGATCGAGCAACCGACGGCATACAAGGCGGGCAGCATCGTGATCGACTTCGACGCGATCTCGGTGTCGGTATCCGGTTCTCCGGTCAGGTTGACCCGTCGTGAATTCGAGCTGCTTCGATTTCTCGTCGAGAATCGCAATCGCGTGCTGTCGCGGGACCGGCTGCTCGAGCGCGTCTGGGGCCTCGACCGCCAGGTGGAGACGCGCTCGGTCGACGTACACGTGGGCCGGCTCCGAGGCAAGCTCGGCCCCGCCGGACGGCAAATCGAAACGGTGATCGGCATGGGCTACCGCTTCGTCGAAGTTCCAGAAAGCGCGCCGACTTTGGACTGACGGCCATGGTTCGAGGTGTTCTATAGTCTAGAACCCTGGAACCATGAACGACGTTCTCGGCATCATCCTTGGCGGCGGGCAGGGCGCGCGCCTCTTTCCCCTTACCCAGACGCGCTCCAAACCGGCGGTTCCGATCGGCGGCAAGTACCGGCTGATCGACATACCGATCAGCAACTGCCTGCACGCCGATCTGCGGCGCATCTTCGTGCTCACCCAGTTCAACTCGGCGTCGCTCAATCGCCACATCGCGCAGAGCTACCACATGGACCCCTTTTCGCGGGGGTTCGTCGACATTCTGGCCGCCGAGCAAACACCCGACAACCCGCACTGGTTCCAGGGCACGGCCGACGCAGTGCGGCAGGCTTCGCGCCATTTCGCGGATTACCAGGCTGCCTACTACTTGATTCTGGCCGGCGATCATCTCTATCGCATGGACTACGGGCGACTGCTCGACGCGCACGTCTATCAGGAGGCAGACATCACGATCGCCGCGCTGCCGGTCACTCCCGGCGAAGCGACGTCGATGGGACTGTTCCTGTTCGATCGCGACGGCCACATCGTGGGGTTCGAGGAGAAACCGGACGCCGATCGCCTCGAGCGGCTGGGCAGCAGCGTGCCCGCCGGAAGCAGCTTTTACAACCGGGCGCACGACGCGGAAAAACCGTTCATCGCCTCGATGGGCATCTACGTGTTTTCACGCGACGTGCTGCACGACATTCTGGAACACACCGAAGGGACCGATTTCGGCCGGGAGATCATTCCGGCCTCGCTCGGGGCGCATACCGTGAAGGCGTTTCTGCACGACGGATACTGGGCCGACGTGGGAACCGTTGAATCGTTTTACGATGCCAACATTCTGCTCACCCGGCCCCACGCGCCGTTCACATTCTACGACCCGCGCCAGCCGATCTTCACGCACGAGCGGTACCTGCCGCCGTCGCTCCTGCGGTCGTGCACGGTACGCGAGTCGATCGTTGCCGATGGCTGTTTCCTCGATGAATGCGCCATCGAAGGTTCGGTGATCGGCATTCGCACTCGCGTCGGCCGCGGCACGCGCATCACGAGGTCCGTGCTGCTCGGCGCCGACTCCTATCTCGGCGTGCCGGCTCCTCGAATCGGCGGCGGGGAACGCCGGGCCGAGGCGGCTCCAGACGGGACGGCGTCGCCAGACGACACACACGGGCCCGGCATCGGCTGCGATGTCGTGCTCGACCGGGTCATCATCGACAAGAACGCGACCATCGGCGACGGCGCGCGACTCGTGAACGAAGCGGGCGTGACGCACGCCAATGGCGAGGGCTATTACATTCGCGGCGGAATCGTCATCGTTCCGAAAGGAGGGATCGTCGCGCCGGGATCGTTGATTTAGTCCGTCACTAGTCCCACCGGCCCATTTCTCTGAGAATTTTCGGGGGCAGAAACCACCGCAAGCGGCCGGACCCGCTCTCGGCATCGAGGTCGATTCTGCACGCCGCGCCCTTCTTGAAGTTCAGCGGGCGACTGGCGCCCATCAAGCGCGCGGCAACCGCCCCAAGCACGTGATCGCACCCCACCGCGGCCAGGCTCGATCCCGGTTTGGCGCGCAAGAGCTCCTGCAGCGCGGCCTCGGCGCTGCCGGCACGGCCAAGGACGGGGGTCTCCACCACCGGCGGCGGCGACTCGAACGCGCGGGCCAGCGCCAGCGCTGTCTCCCGCGACGCCGCATCGTCGCCACACAGGATCACGTCGAAGCTGGCACCCATCCAGATCAGTCCACGGACCACGCGCCTGATGCGGGCGGATCCGAGCTCGGTGAGCCCGGGGGCATCCGGCTCGACGGTTTCGATGCCATGGCGAAGGAGGTAGATCTCAGCCGTCACGAACCGAAGATTCTGCGTCACTCCCGGCAAAACCGACAATTTGTTACAAAAACTTTACAAGTGTGACGTAGTCTGACCGGGTGGAGCGCATTCGCGCCGGTCAGATCTTCGCGCTGTATTTGTTCGACGTGGCCGAGGCGATCGACCTTGCGGCCGCGGCATCGCTCGTGGGCGGGAGCACCCGGGCGCGGCTGGAGGCCAAGGGCCCGACCCCGGCATATCTGCAGTACCAGCAGCCGCCGTTGCTGTTCGAAGGATCGGCCGTCGAGCAGGCGACGCTCGAGGGATTCCAGACGGCCTTCCGCGTCTTCGACTACGGCGTCATTTCACTCCGGCTCTCGAAGCCGTTCTTCGGAACGTGGTCGGATCTGTCGGCCACGGCGCAGACGCTCGTGGAAAATGAGGCGCTCGAGCGCCAGGCCGAGCTGGCCTGCCGCTCTCTGTCCGAGCGCCTTGGGCGCTCGGTCACCAAACCCCGGCAGACCCTCCTCTCCGAAGACTATGTGGTCTTCGCGGTCAACGAGCTCGATCGCCCGCACTCGGCCGAGGATCTCATGGCCGCCCATGGAGACGTCATCGCCCGCTTGCTGCGCGGCGAATCGGCGCTCCTCAGCGTGCAGGAGCGCGACGAGATACTCAGCCACCGCCTCTCGTACCTGGCCGACGATCTCGTGATCCCGACCTGGAACTCGGCGTTCGTCTACGACACGCCGTCGGGCGCGCAAGCCGCGGTCGAGATCTTCGAGTTCGCCAACTCGCAGCTGCTGCAGTTCCGCTACTACGACGACCTGCTGGACGATGAGCTTGCGCGGATTTACGCCGACATGCAGCGGAAGCGCTGGTACGACTGGATCGTCGGGCGGCACTACGCCAGGGCTGCGCGTCAGGTGCACGCGCTCTTCATCGACGTGAACGAGCTGACCGATCGCACCGAAAACGCCCTGAAAATCATCGGCGACGTCTATGCGGCGCGGCTGTTCTCGCTGGCGGGCGCGCGGCTCGACCTGAGCCAGTGGAAGACGAACGTCAACGAAAAACTGAAGACACTCGACGACATCTATCGGTTTCTGGTTGAACGCGTCTCGATGTCTCGAGGCCAGTTTCTCGAGCTCACGGTCGTCGTGATATTGGTGCTGGAGCTGGTGCTGGTGTTCACGGGCGTACCGCGGTAACGGTCTTACCGGCCGAGCCTGCGCAGGATGCGGGGCGTGAGGAACCAGCGCAGCTGGCCGGTTCCGGTCGGGGGTAATGCAGTGACGTCGATCCTGCACATGCCGCCCTTCTTGAACTCGAGCGGCTTCCGAAGCCCCAGCAGCCGGGCCGCGAGCTCGCCGATGCCGGGTTCGTGTCCCACGAGCGCAATCTTCTTCCGCCGGTGAGACTGCTTGGCGAGCTCCTCGACAATCGCGATGTGGGTGCCGGTGGGCGCGAGCGACGCCGCGTTGACGATGGGCGGCGGATTGCGGAGAGTGGACGCGAGCGCCTCGGCGGTCTGGCGGGTGCGCACGAGGGGGCTCGCGAGGATCACGTCGAACGAAACATCGAGCGCATTCAGCGCCCTCGCCTCACGCTTCATCCGCAGGATGCCGCGGCTCGTCAGCGGGCGCTTGGTGTCGTCGGGAAAACTCTCACCGCGCTCGGCGGCCAGGCCATGGCGAATGAGGTAAAGCTCGAACTCTTCGGTAACCATCACGCCTTCTTCGTCATACGCGCGCGGGCGCGGCGGGCGGGAGAAGTCACGCGCGCCTGGCGGAAATGCCCGGTCGTCAGCGCCGGGACCATGGTGTGGCGCACCTGCACCACGCACTCGAAGAGCTCGTCACGGCCCTCGACAAATTGCGCGTGCAGCTGGCGGCAATCGCGGTCGAGGGTATCGGCGTAGGCGATCAGCTCGGCCAGATGCTCGCCGGCGCGCGGAGACGCCTGGGCGCCGCGCACGTGCTTGAGCAGCGCCTGCAGATCATGAAGCCTGCCCAACCGGTCCTGTTGCCTCCTCAACACGCGAACGAGCGTCTTCGCGCCTGGCTGTCCCGCCTCGTCGGCGATTTCCAGCGCGTATCGAAGTTTTTTGGCGGCGATGCGCACACCGTGGATGCGCTCCGGCGCGTATAGAGGTCCTGCGTCTTCGAGGGCCGCCTTGAGGCGTCTGGCGCGCTTCATCAGCGTCGTCGCCAGCGCCGATCTCCACGCCACGTCCTGGCTTCCACCCTCTTTCGCAGCCGCGATCCGTTCCAGCTTCCTAACGGTCCTTTTCAGGTCGGCCACCGGCGGCTGCTTTCCCAGCCTGTCGCGCAACGTGTGGCGCTCGGACGCGACCTCGCGCCGCACCACCGACAACGCAGCGGCCGAAACATTCTCCCCATTTTCGGCCTGCTTCTCGAGCATCCCAATCTCGACATCCAGCTCGCGGATGGGTCCCAGATGCCGGGTGAGCGCCCGGAGTTTTCTGCGCAGCTTCTTGACCCTGTCGGGCCGGGCCGCTGCCCCGACAATCGGCAGCGCTTCGCGAATCCGCCGAGACGCGACCCGCGTCTTGTGCAGGGCATCATGGTTGCCGGCAAGAAACGCGGGCCAGACCGCGCGCAGCGCGTCCAGGCGTTTCCGCCAAAGCCGGTCATAGGAGGTTTGTACGTTCATGCTAGGATGCGGGAAGTCACCGTGCGGGGCTTTCCGGACCGTGTCCTTATATCATAGAAAATTATAATAAGCGTCACCCGACCACCTGCAACTGTTTATTCTACAAATAGATGCGCATAGCCGCCATCGACTGCGGTACGAATTCGATGCACATAACCGTGGTGCGGATCCGCCCCGATCTGTCTTTCGAGGTGATCGACCGCGAAAAGGAGATGGTCCGGCTGGGGTCGGGCGGCCTGGACGGCAGAGCCCTGACCGAAGAGGCAATTCAGACCGGTCTTCAGACGTTTTCGCGCTTCCGCCGCCTGGCGGACTCGCACCAGGTGGAAGAGATTCTGTCGGCCGCGACCAGCGCCGTGCGCGAGGCGGAGAACGGCGGCGAATTTCTGAGGGCGGTCGAGCGAGAGACTGGAATCAAGACACAAGTCATCTCAGGTATCGAGGAGGCCCGGCTCATCCATCTGGCCGCCGTCTACGGCGTTGATGTTGCAGGAGCGTCGGCAGTGGTGGTCGACATCGGGGGCGGTAGCGTCGAAATTACACACGGCGCGGGAACCTCCATCCGGGTGGCGCAGAGCTTCAAGCTCGGGGTGATCCGGCTGACCGAGCGTTACGTGCACACCGACCCGCTTTCGCGGCGCGACGAACGAAAGCTCGTCAAGCACCTCGATCAGGAGCTGGGCGCCTACCTCAAGGACATCGCCGCGGCCGGCTTCGATCGCGTCATCGGCACGTCGGGCACGATTATCAGCCTTGGCACCGTGGCGAGCACCAACGGACGGCGAGGTACCGACGAGGTGCGGAACCTGCGCGTGGGAGCGAAGCAGATCCACCGGCTGCGCAAAGATCTGATCACGCGCAGCATTTCCGAGCGAATGAAGCTGCCCGGCCTCGACCCGCGACGCGCCGATTTGATTGTCGCCGGCGGTGTGCTACTCGACACGGTGCTCCGGCACCTGAACGCGAGCGAAGTCACGCTGTGCGACCTCGCATTGCGTGAGGGGCTGGTGTTGGACTACATTCACCGCAACCGCAAGCACATCGCGCAGGCGGATCGGTATCCGGATATCCGCCGCCGGAGCGTGATCGAGCTGGCCGAGCGCTGCAGCTACTGGCCCGAGCACGCGCACCAGGTCGCGCGGCTCGCCGGTCTGCTCTTCGATCAAACGCGTGGGGCGCACGGCCTGACGGACCGCGAGCGCGAGTGGCTCGAGTATGGAGCGCTCCTGCACGACGTGGGCACGCACATCAGCTATCCCCGGCACCACAAGCATTCGTACTATCTGATCAAGAACGGTGATTTGCGGGGGTTCGAGCCGGAGGAAATCGACGTGATCGCGCTCATCGCGCGCTACCACCGCAAAACGCCGCCGAGGAAATCGCACAAGGCGTTCGCCGCGCTCGGTCCGAGATCGCGCCAGGCGGTGCAGACGCTGTCGGCGATCGTACGCCTTGCGGAGACGCTCGATCGCAGCCACGCGCAAATCATCACCAATGTCGAGTTGCACGATCGCGGCAAGGAATATCTCATCAAGCTACGGACGACGGGCGAAGCCGAGCTGGAGCTGTGGGCCGCCCATCGCCAGACGGCGCCATTCGAAGCGCTCGTGGGCAAGCCTGTCCGCGTGAGCGCCGGCAGGGTCTCTTATGTTGAACAACCTGAGCACACCGCACGAGTATCCGGGGAAGCTGTTCGTGGTCGAAGGCATCGACGGGTCGGGAAAAACAACGCAGCTCTCGCTGCTGGCGAAATGGTTGAGCGCCGCCGGCCTGCGGGTGTTCGTAACCGAGTGGAACTCGTCGGCGCTGGTGAAGGCGGCGACGAAGGCCGGCAAAAAAAAGAACGCGCTGACGCCGACGACCTTCAGCCTGTTACACGCCACTGACTTTGCCGACCGGCAGCTCTACAACATCGTCCCGCCTCTGAAGGCGGGCATGATCGTGCTGGCCGATCGGTACGCCTACACGGCGTTCGCGCGCGACGTCGCGCGCGGCGTCGATCGCCGATGGGTGCGCGACCTTTACAGCTTCGCGGTGCGGCCCGACCTCGCGATGTACTTCCGGGTGCCCATCGACGTCTCGCTGGATCGCCTGATGGCACGGCGGGTGAAGCTCAAGTTCTATGAGGCCGGCATGGATATGGGCTGGAGCCAGAACATCGTCGAGAGCTTCCGCCTGTTTCAGGGCAAGGTGCTCGACGAGTACGACAGGCTGGTGCATGAGTTCGGGTTGAGCGTGGTCGACGCATCGCTCGCCATTACCGATCAACAGCAGATGGTGCGCAACCTGGTCTCGCAGCAGCTCGAACGGCCGGCGCTGGTCGAGACGGCGGCGGGATAAAAGCAGGGCTCAAGGCTCAGGACCAAGGACTGAGGACTCGAAAATGGCTGAAGAATTCGAGAGCGGCGCAAACGGGCATGGTCAGGCGGGCAGCTATTACGGCCACGGGTTGCCCTATCTGCCGATCGATCACTATCCCGGAAAGATCATCGCCGTCGAGGGCACCGACGGGGTGGGCCGGAGCACGCAGATTCAGCTTCTGCGCGAATGGCTCGAGGTTCAGGGTTACGGCGTGGTCGAAACAGGATGGACGCGATCGGCGCTGATGCAGCCGACGATCGAGATGGCCAAGTCGAGCAACACCCTCAACAAGCTGACCTTCGTGCTGCTCTACGCCACCGATTTCGCCGATCGGCTCGAAAAGGAAATCATTCCAGCGCTCAAGGCGGGCTTTGTCGTGCTTTCGGACCGCTACATCTTCTCGGCGCTGGCGCGTGCCGGGGTGCGCGGCGTCGACCGCGCGTGGCTGCGCAGCCTCTACGGATTCGCCATCGCGCCGCATCTGGTGTTCTATCTGAAAATCGACGTCGACACGCTGATTCGACGCGTGCTCAGCGCGCGCGGTATGGATTTCTGGGAGTCGGGGATGGACCTCAAAGGCGGCGATGACATCTACGACAGTTTCCGGGCGTACCAAAACAAACTGCTGCGCGAGTACGCCTCGATGACCGACGAATTCGGCTTCAGGGTGCTCGACGCGAGACGCCCCGTGGACGCCATCCAGGACGACCTGCGCCGCCAGGTGCAACTGTTCCTCTCCAACTCAAATATCGGCGTCGAGGGCACGCCTCTGGATGCAGCCGCGCGATGATCGCGCCGGAGTTAACACGGTGTTAACACGCCCGAAGTAGAGTTACGTTAGCCGTGGCTGAAGCGCTGACACCTCCGGTCCCCCAGGTCGGCAAGTCTCATTCCCGCGCATCCGCGGAAAACCGGGAGACTCCGGTCAAAATTCATGTCGACCATCTGAATTTCTATTACGGGCCGACGAAGGTGCTGCACGACATCTCGGTCGGGCTGCAGTCCAACCAGGTGTCGGCGTTCATCGGACCCTCCGGCTGCGGGAAGAGCACGTTCCTGCGCACGCTCAACCGGATGAACGACATCATTCCGGCCACGCGGGTGGAAGGCGAGGTGCTGATCGACGGCCAGAACATCTACGACGGCGCCACCGATGCGGTCGATCTGCGCCGGCGAGTCGGGATGGTGTTTCAAAAATCGAACCCGTTCCCGAAATCGATTTTCGAGAACGTGGCGTACGGCATCCGGATCAACGGCATGGCGCGCGATCGCGCCGACCTTGCGCGCCGCGTGGAAGAGAGCCTCGCGCACGCGGCGTTGTGGAACGAGGTGAAGGACCGGCTGCACGAACCGGCGCTCGCGCTCTCGGGCGGGCAGCAACAGCGGCTCTGCATCGCGCGGGCGCTGGCGGTGCGTCCCGAGATCCTGCTGATGGACGAGCCGGCCTCGGCGCTCGATCCGATCGCAACCCAGCGCATCGAGGAGCTGATCTACGTGTTGAAGCGCGAGTACACGATCGTGATCGTGACGCACAACATGCAGCAGGCGGCGCGCGTCTCCGACTTCACCGCGTTTTTCTGGCTGGGCAAGCTGGTGGAGTACGGCCGAACCTCGCAGATTTTCACGACGCCGGCCGAAAAGCTGACGGAAGACTACATCACGGGGCGGTTCGGATAATGGAACGCTATCACTTTCAGCAAGAGCTGTCGGCGCTCAAGCAGCGGCTGCTGGCCATGGGCGGGCTCGCCGAGGAGCGCGTGCGGCTGGCCTTGCAGGGGCTGGTCGAACGCGACGCCGCGCTCATCGATGAAGTGCTCAACGGCGACATGCCGGTGAACGAGCTTCACATCGAGATCGACGACCTGTGCCTGAAACTGCTGGCGCTGCATTCGCCGATGGCGGCCGACCTGCGCGCCATCATGGCGGCGATCAAAATCAACAGCGACCTGGAGCGGGTCGGCGACATGGCCGTGAACATAGGCGAGGCGGCGCGCCGCTATACGCTGCACCCGCCGGTGAAGCGGCTCATCGATATCCCGCGCATGGCCACGACGGCTCAGACGATGCTGCGCGATGCCCTGGACTCCTACGTTCGCGGCGACATGCAGCTGGCGCAGCACGTGCTCGACCAAGACGACACGCTCGATTCGCTGAAGACGCAGGTCTTCCGCGAGCTGCTCACCTACATGCTGCAGGACCCCTCGACCATCGAGCCCGCGCTCGATCTGATCCTGGTTTCCCGCCACCTCGAGCGGGTGGGCGACCACGCCACGAACATCGCGGAAGACGTCATTTTCATGGTTTCCGGCCGCGATGTGCGGCACCACGCGGCGGATCCGTCACAGTAGAGTCCGGGCGCGGGCGCCGCCGGGCCGGACGCTGGCGCCTGGTCCGCACGTGGGTTCCCTCCACCTAGAACCGCTGAACGCAGTACCATAGAATGTGTGCGTGGCTGCGCGCCTTTGTGTGTTCTGCCGCCGCCAGCCCTCGGAGCGGCTGTGGGCGCCGTTCTGCAGTGAGCGGTGCAAGCTCCAGGATCTGGCGAAGTGGATCGACGGCGGCTATCGCGTGCCGGCCGGTCCGATGGACGACAATCGCGTAACGGCGAGTGATGACGATGAAAACACAGGCGACGGAACCGACCAGGACTGACCAAGCCGATCGCTCCGACGCGCGCAGCACGGCTGACACGCTGACCATCACCGACAACCGCACGGGCAGACAGTACGAAATCCCGATCAGGGAAGGCGCGGTCCGCGCCAACGACCTCCGGCAGATCAAGGCAGACGTCGAGGACGGCGGCCTGATGACCTACGACCCGGCGTTTCTGAACACCGCCGCGTGCCGGAGCGCCATCACGTACATCGACGGCGACAAGGGCATCTTGTGGTATCGGGGCTACCCCATCGAGCAGCTCGCCGAGCACTGCACGTATCTCGAGGTGGCCTACCTGATTCTCCTCGGCGAGCTGCCGACGGAAGCGCGGCTCGCGAGCTGGACCGACGACATCACGCAGCACACGCTGCTGCACGAGAACGTGAAAAAGCTGATGGAGGGCTTCCAGTACGACGCCCATCCGATGGGCATCTTCATCAGCACCGTCGGCGCGCTCTCGACACTCTATCGCGACGCCAAGCAGGTCTTCGATCAGGAATCGCGCAACCGGCAACGCACGCGGCTGATCGCCAAGGTGGCCAGCATCGCAGGCTATGCCTATCGCCACAGCATCGGGCGGAACTACATCTACCCCGACAACGACCTGAGCTTCACGGGCAACTTCCTGAACATGCTGTTCAAGATGACCGAACTGAAGTACCGGCCGAACCCGGTGCTCGAGCGGGCGCTCGACGTGCTGTTCATCCTGCACGCGGACCACGAGCAGAACTGCAGCACCACGGTGATGCGCAACATCGGCAGCTCGCACGTCGATCCGTATTCGGCCATCGCCGGAGCGGCGGCGGCGCTGTGGGGCCCGCTGCACGGCGGCGCCAACGAAGCGGTGCTGCGCATGCTCGAAGCGATCGGGACCAAGCAGAACGTGCCGGCGTTCATCAAGCGCGTGAAGGCGGGCGACGGCCGGCTGATGGGGTTCGGCCATCGCGTCTACAAGTCCTACGACCCCCGCGCGAAGATCATCAAGCGGATCGCGGACGACGTCTTCGAGGTGATGGGCAAGAACCCGCTGCTCGACATCGCGCTCGAGCTCGAGCGGATCGCGCTCGAAGACGAATACTTCATCACGAGGAAGCTGTACCCGAACGTTGATTTCTATTCAGGGCTGATCTATCAGGCGATGGGATTCCCGAAGGACTTCTTTCCCGTGATGTTCGCGATTCCGCGCACCGCGGGGTGGTTCGCCCACTGGGAGGAGATGCTTCTCGACCCCGAGCAGAAGATCGCCCGGCCGCGGCAGATCTATATCGGACCCGCACGGCGGGACTTCGTCCCACGGGAGAAGCGGCTGGGGTGAACCAGAAAGAAAGTAGAAAGTTAAAAGTGGAAAGTGAAAAGTGGAAAGTTAAGTTGAAAGTGGAAAGTTGAAAGTGAACGTAGAAAGTTGAAAGTGCCAAGTCAAAAGTGGATCGTCGGGCTCTTTGCCCTCTGCTGTCTGGCGCCGGCCTTTTCGCGCGCTCAGCAGCAGGCGCGAGAGACCAGGCCGGCCTCGGCGTCCGCCGGGTTCGACGGCGGCAGGGCCTACGAGCATCTTCGGCAGATCGTGAACCTCGGGCCGCGGCCGGCCGGGTCGCCCGCGATCGAGCGGACGCGGACCTACATCTCCGATCAGCTCCGCGCGCTCGGCATCACCGTCGCACCGCAGGCATTCGACGCCGAGACACCCATCGGGCGCATTCACATGGTGAATCTCATCGCCACGATTCCCGGCGCCCGGAAAGAGCGCGTCGCGCTGGCGGGGCATTACGACACCAAACTGTTCCGCGAATTCCGCTTCGTGGGGGCCAATGACGGCGGCTCGAGCGCGGCGATGCTGCTCGAGATGGCGCGCGTACTGAAGGCGCGCCGCAACGCGTTCACGGTGGAGTTGTTGTTTCTGGACGGCGAAGAGGCGACGCTGCGCGACTGGGGCGGCACCGATCACACGTACGGCAGCCAGTACTACGTGGACAACGCGAAGAAAACGGGCGCGCTGGCCTTGCTGAAAGCGATGGTGCTGGTGGACATGGTGGGCGATCGCGACCTGCGAATCATGCGCGAGACGGCGTCGACCAAATGGCTCACCGATACCATCTGGGCGACCGCCAAACGGCTTGGGTACGGCTCGACGTTCGTCGACCAGTCCACGCGGATCGAAGACGACCACATCCCGTTTCTCGAAGCCGGCGTGCAGGCGGTCGACATCATCGACCTCGAATACCCTCCCTGGCATACGGCCGGCGACACGCTGGACCAAACCTCGGCGCGCAGCCTGGAAATCGTGGGAAAGGTATTGGAAGGCGCGTGGGGAGGGATAGAGAGGGGGGCGGAGAGTAGAAAGTAGAAAGTTGAAAGTAGAAAGTTGAAAGTAGAAAGTTGAAAGTAGAAAGTTGAAAGTAAAAAGTAGAAAGTTGAAAGTAAAAAGTAGAAAGTAAAAAGTTGAAAGTAAGGTCAGTGGGAGCGGATCCACAGCACGAAGATCGCGGCTACAACCAGTAACGCAAAGACGATGTACACGCCAAGGGGCCGGCGCGCGGACTTGAGCGGGGCCGGCTTGTGCACCGCCTCGGTGACCGGCGCCCCGCAACGATAGCAAATCAGCGCCTTATCGGCGATTTCGGTCCCACACTTCCTGCAGTTCATCCGGCCTCACACCTTGAGGACATCGTCCTCCCGCGCGACCAGAGCGTAGAGCACCGGCGCCAGGAAGATGGACAGCGCCAGACGCGAGAGCAGGCCGCCGACGATCACGATCGCGAACGGCTTCTGCGAATCGCTGCCGATCCCGGTCGACATGGCGGCAGGCAGCAAGCCAAGGCACGCCACGAGCGCTGTCATCATGATCGGACGGAGGCGCAGCAGCGAGGCGTCGTAGGTCGCGGTCAGGATGTCCTTGCCCTCGAGCCGAAGCTTGTTGATGAACGAGTACAGGATGACGCTGGTCTGGACCGCCACGCCCATCAGCGCGACAAAGCCCAACCCGGACGAGACGCTGAAATTCGTCCCGGTCAACTTCAGCGCCAGCAGTCCGCCGACCGGCTCGGTCACCAGGACGCTGAACATGATGATGGCCGGAAACTTCAGGTTGCCGTAGAGCGCGAACAGAATCAGCAGGATCAGGCCGATGGTCAACGGCAGGATCAACGTCATCTGGGAGCGGGCCTCCAGATAGTCCTTGTACTCGCCGCCCCAATCGTACGTGTATCCCACGGGCAGCGGCACGGCGGCGTCGACCTTCCGTCGGGCCTCGGCCACAGCGCTGGCCAAATCCCGTCCCTCCACACTGAATTGAATCCCGACGAACCTCGAGCTGGACTCGCGGTAGATGAACGAGGCGCCCTTGCTCACCTTGATGTCGGCAAACTGACTGAGCGGCAGATGCTGGCCGTCCGGCGTCGCGATCAGGATGTTCTTGATCGCCTCCATGTTCTCACGGTACGGCTCCTGGAGCCGCACGACGAGATCGAACAACCGCTCCCCCTGAATCACCTGTGTTGCCGGCGCTCCACCGATCGCCGTCCCGATCAGCGAGTTGATGTCGTCGACGTTCAGGCCGTACTGCGCGATCTTCGCGCGATCGGGCTCAATCGTGAGGCTCGGCTGCCCCAGTTCACGTACCAGCGTGATGTGCGTGATGCCGGGGACCGCCGCGATCACGCGCTGGACGGCCTCCGCCTTCGATTCAAGCGCGCCGAGATCGGTCCCGAAAATCTTCACCGCGAGCAAGCTCTTGAGGCCGGTTTCTGCTTCGTCCACCGCATCCTCGGCCGGCTGCGTGTAATTGAAGATGATGCCGGGAAACGCCCCGAGCTTTCCCTGGATGGCGTCAATCAGCTGTGGCTTGGTCCGGACCGATCCGCCCCACGCCGGATCACTGTATGGCTTGAGCCCAACGTAGTACTCGTCGTTGAAAAATCCGATTGGGTCGGTGCCGTCGTCCGGGCGGCCGAGCTCGTTGGCAACGGTCGTCACCTGCGGGAAGCTCAGCAGAATCTCACGTACTTGCGGCCCAAGCTTCGACGCCTCGTCGAACGAAATCGTGTACGGCATCGTCGCGCGAACCCAGAGCGCCCCTTCGTCGAGATGCGGCATGAATTCCGCGCCGATAAACGGCACGAGCAGCATCGAGCAGGCGAACACCGTGAGACAGATCGCCACGGTGGCCGTCCGGTGCTTCAACGACGTATGGAGCAAGCGACCGTAGGCGTTCCGGATGCGCTCGAACAGCTGAGCGGACGGCTCCTTGACGTTCTTGATCAGGAAGTACGAGCAGAGCACCGGCAGCAGCGTCAGCGAACACAGCAGCGAACCGAGCAGCGCGAACGACATCGTGTCGGCCATGGGCCGGAACAACCGGCCGGAAGGGCCTGTTAACACGTAGATCGGCAGGTAGGCGGCAATGATGACCGCAACGGCATAGAAGATGGGCCGTTCGACGTCCCCGGCCGCCGATCGAATCACCGCGATGGGATCGAATTTCTCGCCGTGGCGGGCCGCCAGCTCGCGAAAGATGTTCTCCACCATGACGACGGCGCCGTCCACGATGATGCCGAAGTCGATCGCGCCAATCGACAGGAGGTTTGCCGGAATGTGTCTCCAGTCGAGGCAGATAAACGCGAACAACAGCGCGAACGGAATTGTCACCGCCACGATGAGCGCAGTACGGAAGCTGAAGAGGAACAGGATGAGGATGACGAGCACGAGGAGCATGCCCCGCAGCAGATTGCGCTCAACGGTCCTGGTCGTCTCCTGAATCAGCTCGGTGCGGTCGTAGTACGGGATGATCCTGACGTCGGGCGGCAGGACGAACCGATTCAGCGTCGCGGTCAACTCCTCGACCTTCTTCAAAATCACCTGAGCCTGCTCACCGACGCGCATGAGGATGACGCCTTCGACCGCATCGTTCTGCCGCATGTAGCCGAACTGGCCGAGACGGGGCGCACTGCCGATGGCCACTGTCCCCACATCGTGAATGTAGGTTGGAATACCGGTGTGGGCCGCCACCACGATGTTGCCGATGTCCTCGAGCGACTTCACCTGGCCAAGGCCGCGTACGTAGTAGAACTGGCCACCCTGAGAATAGAACCCACCACCGGCGTTCGAATTGTTGGCCCCGAGTTGCTGGACGATCTGCGGCACCGAGACGCCGAGCGACATCAGCCTGTTCGGATCCAGCTGCACCTGGTACTGCATCGTTTCGCCACCCAGGCCCGAGTCGTCAGCCACCCCCTGAATCGAGCGGTAGCGCCGCTCGACGACCCAATGCTCGAGGATCTTCAGATCCTGGGCGGATCGATCCGGACTCTGCAGGACGTAGCGATAGATGAGGCCGCTGGGGCTGAAGAGCGGGGACATCCCCGGCGCCACGCCGCTGGGCATCTGCGCGTTGCCGATCCGCTCGAACACCTGCTGGCGCGCGAAATATGGATCGACGGCATAATCGAAGTTCATCGTGATCGACGACAGACCGTAGAGCGAGATTGAACGCAGCGTATCGAGCTGCGGCACCCCGTTCATCTCGACTTCGAGCGGAATCGTGATCAGCCTCTCGACCTCCTCGGCGGCGTGGCCCGGCCACTGCGTCACCAGCTGCACGCGCGGCGGCGACAGGTCAGGATAGGCGTCGATCGGCAGGTTCTGAAACGACACCACGCCCCAGATCCCCAGGGCAATCATCGCGATGACGACGATGAATCGCTGAGAGAGGCTGAAGGCGACGATGCGTTTGATCATAGGAATCTGTCCGGTCTTCTCAGCGCTACCGTTGATTCGTATTCGCGAACTGCAAGAAAACACTGCCCTGAGACACGACTGTGTCCCCTTCCTTGAGCCCGTCGAGGATCTGAATGTCGTCGCCCTGCCGGCCGCCCGTCTTCACGATGCGCTGGCTGAACTTGCCGGGTCCGAGCTGCAGGTACACGAACGGGAAATTGTTTTCGTCGTAGAGCACCGCGGCCGTCGGCACGACGAGCGCGTCCTGGCCGGCCTTGTCGTGGATCACGACGTCGACGAACAGGTCCTTCTTCAGGAGGTCGCGTGGATTGGCCGTGACGATCCGGACCGGTGTGGTTCGCGTCGCGGGATCGATCATGGCGCCGATATACGACACCGAGCCCTCGAACGTATCGGGGAACGACGCGTTCCGCTCCTCCACCCTGTCGCCGATATGAACCGATTTCAGATCCCTGTCGTAGATGTGGCCCTGCACCCAGACCGTCGAGGTGTTGCTGATGACGAACGCCAGCGTCGTGCCCGCCTGGATCAGTTGGCCCGGGAACACCAGTTTTTGCACGACTGCTCCGGACAATGGCGCGCGCATCGGCAGTTCGGACCGGATCGTCACGTTCTGCTGCTCGGCGTCCTGCAACTCCTGCTGGTTCACGCCCAGAATCTTGAGCGCCTGCAGCGCGTTTCCCAGATCGGTCCCGGCGTCGTTGTAGTCGGCCTCGGCGGCCTCGAGATCGCGCTGCGCCGCCGCCTTGTGCGCGAGCAGGTCGCGGGTCCGCTTCAGGGTGCGATCGGCAAGAGACAGCCGGTTCTTCGCCTTGCGGTACGCAGAGATGGCGGTCGCAATATCCGGGCTCGCCACGTACAAGAGCGGATCGCCGGCCTTCACGCGGGTGCCCGCGTCCACGACAATCCTGGTCACGGGACCGCTGACCTGCGTGATGGCCTGGCTGGTGTGGTCGTTGTCCCAATCCACGGTTCCGGTCGTCCGCACCGTCGTCGGCCAGGTCACCTTTCTGACCTGTGTTGTCTGCAGATGCGGGAGTTGATCCGCCGGCACGGTGAACCCCGCTTGAGGATCGCTCTTCGCGTCGGTGGCCGCCTGGGGAGCCGCGCGGTTGCAGGCCGCGAACATGACGCCCGCCCAAATCGTCAACAACGCCGCCGTCATGCTCGTCATCTTTGTCACGGCATCACCTGTCTTCCCACGACGAAATTGAGCTGCTGGACGCTGGTCATATGCGCCGCCAGCGCCTGCCGATACGCCAACTGCGTGGCGCGATAGGTCCGTTCCGCATCGAGCACGTCGAGCAGACTGCCCGCCCCTTGCTGGTACACGTACGTCGTGATGTCGAGCGATTGCTGCGCCTGATCGAGGTAGCCGGACTGGTAAAGCGCGACGATCTTGTCGTTGGTCTGCAGACCGGCATACGCGTTCGTCACGTCGGTGAGCACCGTCGCTCGAACCGCGGACTCCGTCTCCGAGGCCTGCCGGACCGCAATCTGGCTGTGCGCGATGTTGCCCTGATTGCGATCGTGGAATGGGAGTTCGATCGACACACCAAACCCCACCGTGTTGAGAGCAGCGCCACCGCCGTACTGGGCGCTGCCCGTCAGATCGCGCGCCCGATTGCTGAACGCGAGCGCGCGTGTATCCTCCGCAAGCTTGACGCCGCCTTGTGCCGCGAGGAAATCGGGCCGGGTGGCCAGCGCGTCGCGTTTGAGATCGTCGAGAGTGGCCGACGATTTCGCATACACGAGATCGCCCGTCACGTCGAAATCCTCGGTGACGGTCTCAAATCCCATGAGCTGCCGCAGGGCGGCCTTTGCTTGCACCAGCGAGAGCTCCGCCGCCGACACATCCTGCTCGAACTGCAGCTTCTGGAGCGCGATCTTGATGAAGTCCCCTTCGGCAATGGCCCCCGCGTTCAACCGGTCTCGGCTGATGTCGACGAAACTCGAAAAGTTCATGAGGTCGTCTTCCGCCAGGGCGAGCGTCGACTTGCTCAACAACACCGTAATGAAGGCCTGCCGCGCCTGAAATCCCAGCGTCCGCTCGGCGTCGGCCACCGTCCTGGCGGTCACCCCGGTCGTATCCCCCGCCACCAACAACCGGTTGGTCCGCTTGCCGCCGCGCTCGAAGAGGTAACTGAGGGCTTCGGCGTAATTCCCGTTGTTCTTCAGATAGTCCCAAGTGAGCTGACCCGGCGCAAACAGCGGAAAATTCACGACCGTCGACGAGAAGGTCGGGTTCGGCTTCAACCCGGCCGTGATCTCGTCGGCCTTCGATTCGTCGATCCCCAGCCGCTGTGCCCTGAGCGTTTGATTGCGTTCCAGTGTGAGGCGCACCGCGTCATCCATCGACACGCGCATCAAGGGCGGACCGCTGGCGCCCGCGACCTGCGCGATCGCGGCGGTGGGAGCGCCGAGCAACACCAACAGCACACCTGCGCGCCGTACAAACAGAGGCCATGAACGCATCGGTCCTCACTCCTTACAGAATCACCGCCTGGATCGCGCCCGCGGTGGATGCCATGAGGCCGGAGGATCATCCCCACCGACGCGCGAGAAAGCTGCAGGCCACGCACGCACATTTCGAGCCCCGCGACGACGTCGCAGGTGGCTCGAAAGGTGACGATTTCTCTTCAGCCGCCCAGGAGAGTACAGGTGGGCGGCTATGAAACTGACGTGGTTCGATCAGGCGGGAGGAGAGCGGCCTGCGAGACGCGGAGGGGCAAGAGTCTCGATGGGACGGGCTGTGTGCGCTTCGAGCCGCCCCGCCGGGCGCAGCACCGCTTCGACCACGGCCGCGCTTACGGCCACGTTCGGGGCGTGCTGGCTGATCTGGCAGGACGGACAGTGCGTGCGGGAATTCTCGTGACAGGCAAAGTCGTGATGCAGGAAGGCACTGGCCACGATGACGAGGCCGTACACAATCATCACTGCAAGAAGCGAGGAGTGCGAGGGCCGGTGTTCGGGCCTGCCTGGCATTGAGTTGATTAATTATATGTCACAATCCCGGCCATGATTCCGCTCCGGGACGTCATTCCCTCGCGCACGTTCCCGGCCGTCAACATCGCCCTCATCGTTCTCAACGGCGTCGTGTTCCTGGGCGAGTTATCGATTCCAGACGCGAATTTGCAGGCGTTCCTGCGCAACTACGGCATCGTGCCCGGCGATTTCTGGTTGCCGACTGTGCTCACGTCGATGTTCCTGCACGGCGGCTGGCTGCACCTCGTCGGCAACATGCTCTATCTGTGGATTTTCGGCGACAACGTCGAAGACCGCCTCGGACATTTCCGCTATCTGGTCTTCTATCTCTTCTGCGGCTCGGTGGCGGCCGCCGCTCACATCTACATGAACCCGGGCTCGCTGGTGCCAACGATCGGCGCGAGCGGCGCCATCGCGGGGGTGATGGGCGCCTACTTCGTGCTGTATCCGCAGTCGCGGATCCTCGCATTGGTACCGTTGATCATCTTTTTCAGGGTCATGGAAGTGCCGGCCATCGTGTTTCTCGGCATCTGGTTTGTCATCCAGTTTCTCAGCGGCGCCTCCACGACCGGCGTGGAATCAAGCGGAGGCGTGGCGTTCTGGGCGCACGTGGCGGGGTTTGTGGCGGGGGCGGGCTGGGTGCTCATCTTCCGCGCCCGCAGAACCGAATGGGCGTGACTCACTTCGATCGGATCTGCGCCGAGATTCTCGCCAGCTCGACCGCCAGCTTCTCGAGCTCGGCGTCGTATTCGGCGGGCGCCATCTGCTGTTTGCGGCCTTTCAGCTCTTCGATCTGCGCCTCGAGGGCGATCCGCTGTTTCTCCAAGGCCGCCGCCGCGGGATTCGCGGCGGTGGCTGCCGGCTCGGCATCGAGGAACGTCGTCTTCGCCAGGACGCCGTCGGTCCCGGTGGTGGCGGTCGCCTCCTTCCCCACGCCGTCGCCGTTGTCGTCGAGCACGGCGCGCTCGGTCACGAGCGTGCCCTTCTGATCGTAGTACTGCTTCACCGCCTGGCTCGCATACACGAACGCCTCCCATACCGACAGGCGGCCGTTCTTGTCCGTGTCGGAGGCGTCCACCTTGTCGAGCGCCTCTACGAAGAACTGCGGAAAGACGGTGTCGTACTTCTGCGCCGGCGAATCGGTGGCCGCAATCACAATGCGGTTTTTCGCGGATAAATCCTTGACGAACGGAAAGCTCGAGCTCGCGGTGTTGACGAAGATGATGCGGCCGGCAATGGGCGCCAGCGCGTGGCTCCACTCGTTGGTGTCCCAGTCGGGCCCGACGAGATTGAACTTCGTCACCGTGCCGACCGAGGTGCCATGACCGAACAACACGATCAGCAACGTGTCGTTGGCAGTCACCCGCTTCTGCAAAGCCGCGAGCGCGCCTGCCACGCCTTCCTCGGTGGACGCGGACGCACCCGTACCATCCTCGGTCAGAGTGACGATGTGATCGCGCGGAAACCCCATGCGGCCGCGCAACACCGTCTCGAGCTGGGCTGTCCATTTCTTCTGGTTCTCGGCGTACTTGCTGCCGCCCGACACGCCCGACACAATCAGCGCGAACCGCTCGTCGGCGAGAGCCGGCTGCGCGGCGGCGGCGATCGCAACCAGGAAGAGCACACGGGCGACGACGGAAGACCGGCGCTTCATTGCACCAGCTTGAGCAGCAGGTCCTGGGCGCGCGGGTAGCCTGGCGCGATCTCCATCGCCGCCAGCGCTTCTTTCTTCGCCTGCGTCCTGTCGCCCGACGCGATATAGCTTTCGGCGAGATCGGAATGGGCGGCCGCCGGGTCGAGCGGTCCCGCGGCTATCTCCGCGCGGAACTCGCGCGCCGCCGCGGGCGCGTCGCCGGCCCGCATCTTCAAGCGGCCGAGGGCGGCGTGGTTGGCAGCATCGAAGGGATCGAGCGCCGCAATCAGCTCGTACACCGGCACGAGCCGCACGGCGCTGCCGCCGGTCTGCTCGAGCTGTCTGGCGAGGAGGCGGGCTGAGTCGAGGTCGGTGTGCGCGCTTTTCAGAAGCTCTTCGAGCTCGGTGATGGCGCGCGGACGATCGTTACGCTCCAGCGCCATCTGCGCCATCAAGGCGTGCGGGCTCTTGGGCCCGGTGGCCATCGGCACGAGCTGGGCGGCGTGCTCGAGGGCCCGATACGCGTCTTCTGTTTTTCCTGCCTTCCAGAGATATTGTCCAAGGGCGACCTGCGCGGGATAGCTATCGGGATGCGCCGCGGCCACCGCCGCGACGTTCCCGACGTTACCATCAGGCACCTGGAGCTCCTTCACCGGCGCCATGGCCTTCACCACAGCGCTGTACTTCGCGCTCAACAGCTTGTCGAAGCCTGCCTGGAGCGTGTCGATGCTCACAGCCAGACCCTCCTGCAGCGCCGCCTCCCCTTCCTTGCCTTCGCCGTAGGTGACGAGCAGCTTTCGCAGCGCCGGCCATCCGTAAGTGTCGACGATGTGCTCGGCGAGAAGAGAGGCTTCGTAGTAGGCGAGCGAGATTTTTTCCGGGTCGGTGAACGCCGCGTTCAGCTCGCGCAGCGACATGATCTCGCCCTTGCCATAGGCCGCGGCAAACGTGAGCTCGCCCTCGCGTCCCCAGTCAGGCTGTCCGAGCTTTTCCTCGTACACCGAGATGCCTTCGGTGAGCCACCGCGGCACGCGCTGCCTGGAGAGCTGCAGTGTGATCACGTGGCCGAGCTCGTGCCACAGCGTCGGCTCCCAGTTGAAATCGCCGGGTGGCCGCGCCTTGGGGGAGTCGAGCGTGACCACGCGGCCGAAGCAGGCGCCGAGTGCACCGAGCATCCCAGGCAGCCCGACCGTGCGCACGGCAAAATCGTCGTGGCGCGGGAACATCTCGATCAGGATCGGCCCCTTCGGGGTGAACTGGTACTTCTTCTCGTACTGTTCGAGCGCGCGATGCGCCAGCGGGCCGACGAACTCGCGCATCACCGGCGCTTCTTTCGAGTCGAGCTTGATGATCAAATCGCCGTCGCGGATCACCTCGAACTTGTCGAGCCCATCCATCATCGTCAGCAGGTTGTAGACGGAGCGATCGTACGGATCGGTCTTGAAGGCCGTCTCGAGGTGGTCCCGCGCTTCCGCCTCGTCGCCCGTGCGCAGCAACTGGACGCCCAGCTCGGCGTGGATGTGCACGTTGTCGGGATCGATCGCCAGCGCGCGGCGGTTCAACGCCACGGCCTCTTCGAACCAGTAACTCGAGGCGGCCAGTTCGGCCGGCACACGATAGGCCTCGCCGAAATGCGGATTGATCTTCAGCGCCGCGTCGACATCGGCTTGAAAATCGGACTGGCGGTTTTCGACGTAGGCGAGGCCGCCGCTCAATGCGAGCGTGTCGAGGCCGGTCGGGCTGATCGCTTTCGCCAGGGCGATCTCCGCCTTGGCCGCGTCGCGGTCGCTTTTGTCGAGCGCGATTCGCGCGAGGAGCAGATGGGCGCGCACCGAAACGGGATCGCTTGCAAGCGCCTTCCTGGCAAGCTCGGTGGCAGCCGGCGGGTTCTCATCGATCAGCGTTTCCGCCAGGCCGAGCTCGGCCGGAGCGAAATTTTCGTCGAGCTCGATCGCGGCCTGAAACGACTTGAGGGCATTCGCATTGTCGTGCCCCTCGAGAAAGAGCTCGCCGAAGCCTGTTTCCATCGCCGGATCTTTCGGCGCGCGTTCAGTCGCCAGTATGTAGGCGTCATTGGCCAACTTCATCTGGCCGAGGGCACGCGCCGCGCGGCCAAGCCGCGCATATTCAACGCCGGTGGTGCGCGGTCCGACGGGAAGATTCGCAATGGGCGCGAGCAGGGCCTGCGCTTCCGCGCGGCGTCCGAGCGTCTGATACAGAAGGCCCAGCTCGAGCGCGGAGTCCCCGGCCGGACTCTTTACCGCGGCGGATTTCAGAATATTTTCGGCCTCCTCATATCGGCCCTGATTCATCTCGGCGCGCGCCTTCGCGACGGTAGGATCGATATTGCCCTGCGCGAAGGCAACCCGGCCATCCCGTCCGTCGGACACCGTGAACACGGCCATGATCAGCGCCAGCAGCCCGATTCTCGCGCGCTGCGACAACAGCCGGCGGCCCTCAAACTTCATCGGAGGCACCATTATCGATCAATTCACGCCCTGTTGCCCCTGTTGTCATCGTCGTCGTCGGCACGGCCGGGCCGACCGCCCTGATCGCTCACGAAGACCATCGACTGATGAGAGGGGATCTCGAAGCGCTTCTGGCAGGTCTTGCACGTGACCTCATCATCCATCCTGATGAGGTAGTCCTTCAATTTGGCATAGAGCGCGCGATCGCGCGCATCGGCGCCCGGCGGAAGGCGATCCTTCTTGGTGCGGCGCATCCACCGCACCTGATATTCGTTCCGCCGCTTGCAGCGCGGGCAGGTATATTGGGCAGGTTTCTGTTCGGCGCGCTCGGTGAAGAAATCGCGTTCGTCCATGAGCCCATCATATCGCATTGTTTTTTATGTTTCGGGGCACGGTTTCGGCCATTCCTCCCGCATCATCGAGGTGATTCGCGCGGTTCGGGCCCGCGATCCTGGCGCGTCGCTGACGGTCAAGACCTCGGCCCCCAGCCGGTTGTACGACGGCATCCACACTGAATTCTTCCAGTGCGACACCGGCATGGTGCAGCTCGACAGCCTTCACCTGGACGAGGCCGAGAGCGTCGAGCGGGCGAGGGCCTTCCACGCGACGCTCGGCGAGAGGGCGGCAAGCGAGGCGGCGTTTCTACGAGACACCGGAGCGCGCCTGGTCGTGGGTGACATCCCGCCGCTGGCGTTCGCCGCGGCGGCCGATGCCGGCTTGCCATCGATAGCGATTGGCAACTTCACCTGGGACTGGATATACGAGGGCTACGGGGCCGCTGCCTGGGTGGGGTCCATTCGGGCCGCGTACCGGAAGGCCACGCTCGCACTCCGCCTGCCCCTGGCCGGCGGGTTCGCGGGCCTCGAACATGCGACGCGCGACATTCCGTTCATTGCGCGCCATTCCAAGCGGGAGGCGGCCGACGTACGCCGCTGGCTGGGCGTGCCCGAGGGCAAGACCCTTCTGCTGATGTCGTTTGGCGGCTATGGGCTGGCAGGACTCGATACGTCGGCGCTGGGGGGGCTCCGCGAACATGCGGTTGTGACCACCGACTTCCCGACTCAAGGAAACAGCATAAAAAGGGCGCCGGGGTTGATTTACCTGTCCGAACAGCGGCTATACGGCGATGGCTACCGGTACGAAGATCTCGTTCGCGCCGCCGACGCCGTGGTGACCAAGCCCGGCTACGGCATCATCAGCGAATGCCTTGCGAACGACACCGCCATTCTCTACACGTCGCGGGGTGAGTTTCGGGAATACGACGTCCTGGTCAGGGAGATGCCGAAGTATCTGCGTGCGCAGTTCATCGAGCAGGCAGATTTGCTGGCGGGCCGATGGGCGCCTCCGCTCGAGAAATTACTGTCGTCTCCCAGGCCCGCAAGAAAGCCGGACACCAACGGGGCGGAGGCGGCCGCTGAGGCAATATTGGCTGTGTCGGAAGCGTAGCGCCGGAAAGCGCAGCCTCGGCAGCGCGGTATCTGCGGCGCGGCGCTGGAAGCGCGGTATCAGAAGCGCAGATGATGCACCCAGGCGGGGGGCACATTCGGCCACACCCATTCGCGCGCGAACTCGCGCTCGCCGAGCAGCGCGTCGATGGCTTCGCCCACGTTCTTGAGCCGCGTACGTTCGACGCCGAAGCTCACCAGCATTTTCGCGTCGCGGATCAGAATGTACTGGAAGAACGACAGAACACCGGCGGGCTTGAGCAGCGTTGCATACGCCTCGAGAATAGCGCGCACGCTCTCGGGCGAAAAATTGTTCAGCGGCAGACCGGAGACGATCAAATCGAAGTATCGCTCCTGGCCGAGACCCTGAATCGATCCCTCGACCAGGTGGCATCGATCGGCAGCGGCTCGAAACGACGGCCGCTGCCGGAAGGCGTCTCGCAGATGCGCCGCAAACGTCGGATTGAGCTCGACCAGCCACAACTCGTCTTCGGCGCGCATCCGCTCGATCAGGCAGCCGGTCACCGCGCCGGTGCCGGGGCCCGCTTCGAGGATGCGCTGCGGTGCGCCATTCCCCACGTGACGGCACAGCGCCGCGCCGAGCGCACGGCCGCTGGGAATCACGGCACCGGTGGTCTGGTAGTTACGAAGGAACTCTGTGAGAAAGGCCCGATAGTCCTGAAACTGGCTCATCGCCCCCGCGTCTACACATTGCTACAGATTACCAGCGACCAGATGCGCGGGACGTTGACCTTGTAAGCGGATTCGACGCGCAGTCCCGTCTGCGTGAGAAAGGCCGGCAGATCGAAGTCCGATTTGAAGCCGAGGTGCACGGTCAGGGGCGCAATCGCCCGCTCGACCCGCGAGAGGATCGGACCCTCGCTGAGAAAGTGGTTGAGAAACACGATGCGGCCCGCGGGCCGGCACACGCGGCGCATCTCGCGTGTGACCGCGATCGGATCGGGCACGCAGCTGATGAAGTAGGGCGCGTACACGAAGTCGAACGAGTTGTCCGGAAACTCGAGGTGGGTAGCGTCCATTTGAATCAGCCGCACGTTGCGGATGCCGTAGCGCGCGAGCCGCGCGCGTGCGCGCTCGAGCATCGATTCAGACAGATCGACCGCCGCCACGTCGCAGCGCCTGGGATAGAGCGGCAGGCTCATGCCGGTGCCGACACCCACTTCGAGGATCCGATCGCCCGCTTTTATACCCATGCGATGGATCGCGGCCGCGCGGCCGTGGTGCAAGGGCAGTCCGAAGAACAGATCGTAGACCGACGCCATCTTTCCGTACACGGCCTCGACGACATCGGTCTCGAGCGACATCAACGACAACCGGCGCGTCGCAGCGTCGGCGGTGCCGGCAAACTCCTCATTCTGATCGCGGGGGAACAGCGGCATCAACGCCTCCGGTGTGGACTATATATCGAAAACAGACCTGTCAACTCTTCATCCGTTGATGAGCAAGGGTCTTGCCATCGAAGATCAGGTACGACTCGCTGACCTTGTCCAGACCGATCGATGGAACGCTCTGCCGCGTGTCGACGGAATATCTGTGGTGGTGGCCAAACAGATGCAGCCGAGGCTTCATCGCCTTCAGGATTTCGTTGATGGGCGTTTTCCCCGCGTCAATTTTTCGTGCAACTCCCGAGGCGCGCGTGGCTTCCAACAGGAAGGGCCTCGGGGCTTCGTGCGAAATAAACACATCGATTCCGTGCAATTGCTCGCAGGCGTTCACCTCCTGATGGACGAAATGGCGCCGCCTGTCGTTTTTACTCGCGGGGGCCCCTCGCCCCGCTCGAGTCGCTCCGCTTGCGGGGACCAAGTCGCCGGGCGCCGCTTCGCGACTTGCGGGGGCCCCTCGCCCCGCTTGCGCTCCGCTTGCGGCGACCAAGTCGCCGGGCGAGCGCTCGTACCACGTTGGCGCAAACGTGCCGCCGAGTCCGGCCAGTTTCAGGCCGCGCGCGCCGATCTGCACGCCGTTGGGAATATAGTGCAGGTTTGGAATCGTACCGGAGCCGGGTGGCTGGCCCGCCACGAAGTCGAAGTCCTCGTTGTTGCCTTTGATCCAGTAGAGCGGTGCGCGCGGTCTTGGGTACTCGCCGGTGTCGCCTGCGAGGTCGCCAGGGCACAACCAGAACGCGACCTCAGGGTGCCGCGCCATGATGCGGTCGAGCGCGTCGACGTCGCCGTGTAAATCTCCGACAGCACCAAACTGCACAATCCGGATCTAGGTTCGCCTCGCGGGCGTCTCGGCACCGGCGAGCGGCGGCACCAGCAGATCCTGCTTGTCCCACACGAAGTCGCTCTTGTTGTAGACGGCCAGCTCGTAGTCCTTGCCCATGAAGATGGCCGACACCGGACAGGCTTCTTCGCAGTAGCCGCAGAAGATGCACCGCGTCTTGTGAATCTGATACGTGATGGCATAGCGCGGCCCGGCCATCACGGTGCCGTCGTTCTCGGCTGCCTCGAGATAAATCGCGTCGGCCGGACAGGCCACGGCGCACAACCCGCACGCCACGCATTTCTCGAGGCCGGCTTCGTCGCGCATCAGCACCTGCTTGCCCCGGTATTTCGGAAACATCGGAATCTTCTGCTCGGGGTAGTTCACGGTGACCGCCGGCTTGAAGATATAGCTGAGGGTGGTCTTGAAACCGGTGAGAATGGCGCGGGTGCGATCGAAGAACGTGGTCAGCATACAAGGGGGCCGCAGCCTTTTTTTGAATTCTACCGCGAAAAAGACGTACGACGCCTTTTTCGGCCGAAATGGTAAGCTTTCAGCGCGCGATGCAAGAGCCAAAGTTCCTGTCGGCCGAGCAGTTTCTGCTGACGACGCTGGTCGTCAAGATCACGATCGTGGCGGCGCTGGCCACGATCCTCGTCCGCTACCACCGCTTCCGTCACATCCTGATCTCGGAGCGCCGCGCCTGGCCGGAGCGGCTGCTGTTCGCCTTCAGCCTCGGCATTCCGCTGGCTGCCGGCGTGACGTCCCGGGTCCTCCTGGGTTACAACGCCGCCGACCTCACGCTGGAGGGCGCGTTCCTGGCGGGCCTGATCGCCGGGCCGTACGCGGGCGCGCTCGTCGGCCTGATGGTGGGCGCGCCGGCGCTGATCGCGGGCCAATTCATCGCGCTCCCCTTCGCCGTGGGATGCGGATTCGCGGGGGGCGGGCTGCGCGAGGCGTGCCCGAAGGAGGAAATCTGGCATTTCTCCCCGTTCGTCTTCACCAAGCTCCACCGCCATCTGTGGAGAATGCTGAAAACGTTGAGCGTCGACTGGTCGGTGATTCTCCTGCTCGCGCCCGTGGCGCTCGAATTGCTGCGGCAATTCTTCGGCTGGCGATTCGGCGAGCAACGCCTGTTCTTTCTCCATCCCCAGGCGCCGACCATGCTGTGGCCCAACCTGCTGATCCTGCTCACCACGGTGCTGTGCGTGGCCACGCCCATCAAGATCTGGAACAACGCGCGCATCGAGCACCGGCTCGAGGAGCAGGAAAAACTCCTGTTGACCGCCCGCGTCGAGGCGCTGGCCAGCCAGATCAACCCGCACTTCCTGTTCAACACGCTGACGTCGATCTCGTCGCTGATTCGATCCAACCCGGAAACCGCGCGCACGGTCATCGTCAAGCTCTCGGGGTTGCTCCGGCGGCTGTTGCGCAGCCGCGATCATTTCGTGACGCTCGGCGAAGAGCTGGAATCGATCGATGAGTATCTCGACATCGAGGTGATTCGATTCGGGCCTCAGTTGAAAGTGGACAAGCGCATCAGCCCCGACACGCTCGACACCATCGTGCCGAGCATGATTCTGCAGCCGCTGGTCGAGAACTCGATCAAGCATGGCTTCTCGCGCAAGGTCGGGGGCGGCCGCATCACGCTGCGCAGCTTCCGCCAGAACGGCCACGCGGTGATCGAAGTGGAAGACGACGGGGCCGGCATGACGGAAGAGCAAATGAACACGGCCCTGACCGACGGCATCGGTCTGAGCAACGTGAACGAGCGGCTTGGAGTCATTTACGGAGCTGCCTACCAGTTGAAGCTGAGCAGCGTGCCGGGGCTCGGCACGGTGATCCGCCTCGAGATTCCCGAACTGACATCAGAGGAGCGGATCACTGCCTAAGCCCGCGCGCGAAACCACGACGGCCCTGAAGGCGATCCTCGTGGACGACGAACAGCTGGCGCGCGAAGAGCTCCACTACATGCTCGACCAGCTCGGCGGGGTGGAAGTGATCGCGGAGGCCGGCAACGGCCTGGAAGCCATCCCCATCATCCAGCGCCTCGGGCCTGAATTGGTGTTTCTCGACGTGCAGATGCCGGGCCTGAACGGCTTCGAAGTGGCGCACCATCTCATCCAGGGCGGCATGTCGCCGAACGTCGTCTTTGTCACAGCCTTCGACCGCCACGCCATCGAGGCGTTCGAAGTGAACGCCGTGGACTACCTCCTGAAGCCGGTGGATGCGTCGCGGCTGGAGCAGGCGGTCGAGCGGGCCCGGCGGCGGGTCGGCGAAACGCCGCTCAACGACCAGTTGGAGCGGATCGTCCAGCTGATGTCGGAGCGGCAAAACAAGCGCGAGCGCGTGGCGGTGAAAGTGGGCGAGCGGTTTTTGCTCGTCCAGGCCGACGAGATAATCTATGCCTCGCTGGCCGACGACTCGATTAACATAGTAACCAGCCAGTTTGCGGGGACGTCTAACTTCAGGACGCTCGATGAACTGCAGGCGCGACTGGATCCCGGCGTCTTCTGGCGGGTGCACCGGTCGCATCTGGTTAACATTAACAAGGTCAAGGAGATAGTCCCCTGGTTCAGCCGGAATTACATCCTGCGGATGAAAGACGCGAAGGCAACGGAGATTCCAGTCAGCCGGTCGCAGACCAAGCGCCTGAGGGAGTACCTGCGGCTATAGAGGCCGCGGTTGACCACTCCGATGGGGGGTCGGGTGCCACGCTGGGGGCCCAGGTCGAGCCGCGGATGCAGCTCGAAGAGGCGGAGCAGCTTCGACTGGGGATGGAGTTGCCGGCAATGGCTGGCGCGGATGGTCCCGGGGCCGCCGTCGCCTCTCCCGTCATTGTTTCGGTTCCATCGGTTCCGGGCACTTCGCGCGCGGCGGAGCGGCTTGCGCTGGTGCGCGACGAGCTGATCGCCTGGTTCAAGACGCTGGCGTCGGCGGCGGTCTATGCGACGCTGATCGTGACGTTCGGCTTCCAGGTGGCGCGCGTCGAGGGCATGAGCATGGCGCCCACGCTGGAAGATCAGGATCGGCTGATCGTCAACAAGCTCGCTTATCGGATTGGCGAACCGCATCACGGCGATATCGTGATGCTCTACTACCCCATCGACCCGAACAAATCGTTCGTGAAGCGCGTGATCGGGGAAGAAGGGGACACCGTGCGCGTCGTCGACGGGCACGTGTTCGTGAACGAGGCGCCGCTCGACGACAGCTACGTGCCGGATGAATATCGCGACCACAACGACTGGGGCCCGCAGGTGGTGCCCGAGGGGTATTACTTCGTGATGGGCGATCACCGCAACAACAGCTCCGACAGCCGCCACTGGGGGTTCGTGCCGAAGAAATACATCATCGGGAAAGTGCAGATCCGCTGGTGGCCGATTCCGACCGCCAAAGTGTTCTAGCGATCCCCAATCTCGCTTCGCGCTACGATGAAGTGCGGAGCGTTCTCGTCCGGATCCTTTTTCTCAACCTCGCCATCGCCATCGCGAAGATCGGCTACGGCTATGTCAGCGGCGCCATCAGCATCCTGTCGGACGGATTCCATTCGCTGACCGACGCGGCGTCGAACATCGCGGCGCTGGTGGGGCTGCGGGTCGCGCGCAAGCCGCCGGACGCGAACCATCCGTACGGCCATCGCAAGTATGAAACCCTGGCGGCCGCCATGATCGTGTTGTTTCTGGCGATCGCGATGATCCAGATTGCCCAGACCGCCTTCGAGCGATTCCGCACGGCCAGCTCTCCGGCGATCACGGAGCTCAGCTTTCTGGTGATGGCGGTAACGCTTGCGATCAACGTGCGAGTGGTCCGCTTCGAGCAACGCGCCGGCAAGCGGTTATCGAGCCAGCTGCTTCTTGCCGACGCGCACCACACGCGCAGCGATGTGTTCACGTCGATCGCGGTGATGATTGCGCTGGCCGGCACGGCGGCCGGCTATCGGCTTTTCGATCCCGCGGCCGCGCTCGTGGTCGTGGTCTTCATCGGGCACGCGTGTTTCGAGATTGCGCGCGACGCCGCGCGGGTTCTGTCCGACGAGATCGTCATTTCGGAAGGCGACGTGCGGCGGGTCGTGGACAGCGTGTCTTCGGTCCTCGGATGCCATCAAATCCGGTCGCGCGGGTCGGCCGATCACGTCTTTCTCGATCTGCACGTCTGGCTGGACGGAGCGACGCCGTTGACGGAGGCCCACGCGGTATCACACAGGGTGAAGGATTTGCTGATGGAGCGGTATCCGCAAATCGCGGACGCGATCATCCACATCGAGCCGCCGCCGAAATCGGGCTCCGATCCCGTTTGACGACTCACGCCTCTCGACGCCGGTACGTCCCCGACCTTCCGCCGCGCTTTTCGGCGACGCAGATCTCCCCGATCACCATTGTCTTGTCGAGCGCTTTCAGCATGTCGTAGATGGTCAGCGCCGCGACCGACACGGCCGTCAGCGCCTCCATCTCCACGCCGGTCCTCGCCGTCGTTCTCACCCGCGCTTCAATCGTGTAGCCGTCCTTCTCGGGCTTGAAATCGACGTGCACGTGCGAGAGCGGCAGCGGATGACACAGAGGGATGAGGTCGGAGGTGCGCTTGGCCGCAAGGATACCGGCCAGGCGCGCGGCCTGGAGCGGATCGCCTTTCTTCACGCGGCCGGCGCGAATCTCGCGCAGCGCCGCCGGCGACACACGGATGCGCCCGCGCGCCACCGCTTCGCGCTCGGTCTCGGGCTTGGCGCCCACGTCGACCATCTGGACCTTACCGGACGGATCCACGTGCGAGAGCGCCGGCTTCAGGCTCCGGGCTTTGGACTTCGGGCCGGAGTTCTTGCTCATTCCTCTTCCTGCGCAAGATAGAACGACAGGCTCTCGAGCGAGACGGTCAAGTCAACGCTTTTCAATTTCACGTCCGCCGGGGCGCGGAGCGTGCCGGGCGAGAAGTTCAGAATCGCCTTGATGCCGGCAGCGACCACCTGGTCGACGACGCGCTGCGCCGAATCGGCCGGCACCGCGATCACGGCAATCCCGATCTTTTCCTTCGAAGCGATGCGGCGCAGCTCCTTGATGTCGAAAATCGGCACTCCCAGGCGCGACTGCTGCCCCACCTTGTTCGACAGCGTGTCAAAGAGCGCGATGATCTGAAACCCCTCCTGGCGGAATCCTGGGTAATCGGCCAGCGCGAGCCCGAGATTGCCGGCGCCCAAAATGGCGACTTTCAGCTTGCGCTCCAGGCCGAGAATCTGACGCAGGTGACGCTTCAAGTCCTTCACGTAGTAGCCAACGCCACGCACGCCGAATTCGCCGAAGTACGCCAGGTCCTTGCGGATCTGGGCGGCGTTGAGGTGAAACTGCTGCGCCAGGGTTTGCGACGACACCGTTTTCACACCAGCCGCGTCGAGCGCGTTCAGGCAACGCAGATATACCGACAGCCGGTTCGTGGTGAGCTCGGAGACCGGGTCGTTGAGCTGCCTGCGCTTGATCGTCAATTTCACAAGCGATCTTACCCTCAGCCGGGCCTGACGGCCTCGTTCGCTCTCTCACAGGCGGCTCTACGCGGTTCTCGCGGGAACGGGTAAAATCAAAGTATCGCGCATGAAGGCCAAGAAACTTGCGATCGCTCTGGTGGTCGCGAACGTCGCGCTCGGCGCGCAGCCCGCGCCGCGGCGCGCGACGACGGCGTCGGCGCTCGTCGCGTATCCTGGATTTTTCCAGGGGCAAGCGGTGGTGGTTCGCGGCACGCTCGCGACTCGCGATCAAGCGGTGTTGATTTCGGCCGGCACCGACAGGGCGATCCCGCTGATTTTCCGCGGCACCTCTCCCCCGGACGGGCCCGTCGAGCTCCGCGCGACGTTCTGGGACGTGGGCCGGCTGCAGCGCGAAGACCCCCGGCTGCAGGGGCTCGGGCTGATTCGCCTGCTCCCCAACAACGGGGAAGGCGAGTGGCCGCGGCCCGGCGAAGTCAATGCGCTGGTCGTGACCGACGCGTCGGTGCTGAAGCCCGACCCGGGCCCACCGACGCTTCGGGTGCTCGCGCTCACGCCGGACACCTACGTTGGACAGCGCGTCACCGTCACGGGCCAGTTCCGGGGACGCAATCTTTACGGCGACGTTCCTCAAGCGCCTGGCTCGAGCCAGTGGGATTTCGTGCTGCGCTCGGGCGACGCGTCGCTGTGGGTGACGGGGCTGCGGCCGCGCGGAAAGGGCTTCAACCTCGACGTGGACGCGCGGGTGGACACGGGCCACTGGCTGCAAGCGGCCGGCTCGGTTCGACAGGGCCGCGGGCTGGTGTGGATCGAGGCGACGCAACTGACGCTGGGAAAGCCGGACCTCGATTTTCACGTCGAGGCGCCGCCGCCGCCGATTGCCGGGCCGGCGCCTGAAGTGATCTTCAGCGATCCCGAAGATGGCGAGGGCGATGTCCCGCTGAAGAAAACGGTCCGGCTGCAATTCTCCCGCGACATCAACCCCGAGTCGCTCAAGGGGAACGTGCGCTGGCACTACGCCGCACCGGAATCACGGGAAGAGCTGCCGCAAGCCAAGCTCGCGGTACGTTACGAAGGAGCGACGCGGTCGGTCGAAATCAAGATCGACGCCGACGACCTGACGCGCTACAAAAATATCGTCATCGAACTAACCGACGGGATCGCCGCCACCGACGGGGCCAGGCTGAAGCCGTGGACCATCACGTTCAGCTTCGGCGGACAGTGAACAAAGGACTGAAAGCAGGACCTGATAGAGCCGATGGCGAACCTGAGCCGCAAGTCAGGCAAGCTAATTCTGGAGCGGTCCAAGGGCAAGCAATTCCGCTATGCGCTCGCGAACCCGGTCAGCCAGCACATCGCGGTCGGCCAGGCTCATGCCTTTCGTCTCTATCGGTTCGCCTACTCGGATGCTCACGGTTGTGGGTCGTACCAGCCGGCTTCCTTTTCGCATCGACGCCGTACCGCCCTGCACGGCAACCGGTACGATTGGCACCTGGGCCTTCAGCGCCATCAAAAACGGCCCCCGCTTGAACGGCAGCAGCGCGCCGGTGCGGCTGCGAGTGCCTTCCGGAAACGTCAGAAACGAGTTCCCGTCTCTCAAGGACTGCGCGGCGCGCTCGATAGCCGCCATGGAGCGCTCGCGGTTGGTTCGCTCGATCGGGACGAATCCACCCACCTGGAAGGCTTTGCCCAGCAACGGCAGTTTCTTCAGTTCTGCCTTGAACAGGATGTGAAGCCGCGGATGCAGGGCGTTGAATAGAATGGGGGGATCGACGTTGCTCTGATGGTTCGCACAGAAGACGACGGCTTGGTTTGGCGGGATATTGTTTCGGCCGGCGACACGGGTTTTGATACCCGCCAGCGTTGCGCCGAGCGTCACGCCGCCGTGGCCGAGCAGGTAGAGGACGTCTTTCCAGCGGAACAGGATTGCCAGCGCCATGCCGATCGGCGCGGCGACGGCCACGTAGAGCGAGACGCCCACATACGCCGCCAGGGAGCGGATTGCCGCAATCGTCGTCGACATTATTTCTCGCGGGGCGACCCACGCCCGCCTGTGGGCGTTCAATAAAGAAAAGGCCTGAATCGGCGAACCGATTCAGGCCTCGATGGTACTCTCGAACGATGACGGCGGTTACGATGCTCGAGCTGCACGCCGGGGCGCCGCAACGCGCGGGGCCGGCGCAGCTTTGGCCGCCTTCGCGCGCGCAACTGCCCGACTGCGGGTCGTGAAGCTGCGCTCGAGCGCTTTCTCCACACGGTCCTCGATCGATACGGCCGTCTCACGCATGACTTCCGAGATTTCCGACACGATCAGGAACTTGGCGCGATCGAGCATGCGCTTCTCGCGGAACGACAGGCTCTTGGACCGGCTCAGCAGCGTAAGGTTCTTCAGGACGTCTGCGACGTCGTAGATGGAACCGGTGCGCATCTTGTCCGAGTTGTCCTTGAACCGGCCCTTCCAGTTCTGATGGCTGTCGATCTTGCCGTTGCCGAGCGCGTTGAACAACCGCTCGACCTCCGCGTCGCCGATCGCGCGCCGGAGACCGACTCCGTCGACGTTATCGAGCGGCACGAGCACCGTCGTCTCGTTGGCGACGATGCGGAGGTGATAAAACCCGCACGTGGTTCCGAGAATGGTTTTCTCCTCGATTCGAGTTACGACGCCGAGTCCTTGGTTTGGGTAGATGACCTTGTCTCCGACCTCGAATGTCACGTTGGTTCCCCTGTCTGAGGTGGGTTGATGAGGCACGAAATTGTCGTTTCGAACGTCTTGCCAGTATAGCGCCAAAAAGGCCACAAAAGCAACGGAAAATGGCAAAAAACCCCCACCTTTCGCTATACTTTCACCATTGGTTCGTCATTGCACCGGGCTACAATTGTGCGGTAATTTTGCCTCTAACACTCTGATGTACAAGCAGTACACGCTGGTCGCGGCGCTGTTCCTGGCTGAGGCCGCCCTGCCGCCCAACGCCGCGTTTGGGCAAGTCACGTTCAACAAAGACATTGCCCCAATCGTGTTCAGCAGATGCTCCCAATGCCATCATCCGGAGGGTTCAGCACCCTTTTCTCTGCTGAGCTATCAGGCGGCTCGACAGCACGCGACGCAAATGGCGCTGGTCACCAAGGACCGGCTGATGCCTCCCTGGAACGCGGAATCGAGCTTCGGACAGTTCGCGGGGCTTCATACACTCCGGAATGATGAGATCGACCTGATTCAGCGATGGGCTCACGCGGGCGCGCCCGAAGGCAAACCGAAGGATCTTCCGACGGCACCGCACTGGGCCGCGGGCTGGCAGCTTGGACAGCCGGATCTCGTCGTGACGTTTCCGCAGGCATACACGTTGCCAGCCGACGGGCCCGACATCTCGCGCGTGTTCGTCCTGCCGCTACCGGTCGATCGTGCGCGGTTCGTCCGGGGCATTGAATTTCGTCCCGGCAATCCGCGCGTGCACCATGCAAACATCCGGATCGACGCGACGCCGGCCTCGCGCAAGCTCGACGAGCAGGATCCCGCGCCAGGCTACGATGGGATCATTCTGCGTTCGGCGGTATATCCGGACGGTCACTTCCTGGGATGGACGCCCGGGCAAGCTGCGCCTCTGCTCCCTAAAGGACTCTCGTGGCGGCTGGCGCCCAACAGCGATCTCGTGGTGCAGATGCACATGGTGCCAAGCGGCAAGCCCGAAACGATCCAGCCGTCGATCGGTTTGTATTTCACCGACGATGCGCCGGAACGCACGCCGGTAATGCTGCGTCTATCGAACCAGACCATCGACATTCCCGCCGGTGAGAAGGGCTACACCGTGACCGACTCGTACACGCTGCCTGTCGACGTGGAAGTGGAGGCGGTCCAACCCCATGCCCATTACCTGCTGCGCGAGGTGACAGGCACGGCGACGCTGCCGGATGGATCCACCAAGACGCTGATTTACATCAAGGACTGGGATCTGCGATGGCAGCACGTCTACCGCTACGAGTCGCCGTTTGCACTCCCGAAGGGATCCACCGTTTCGATGCGATACGCCTACGACAACTCGGCGGACAACCCGCGCAACCCGACCCAGCCGCCAGCGCACATCGTATGGGGCCAACAATCGAAGGAAGAAATGGGCGACCTCTGGATTCAGGTGCTAACCAACAGCCCGCAGGACCGCGAAACACTCGACAACGAGTTCCGCGCCAAATGGATGGCGACCGACATCGTCGGTTACGAACAGCTGCTGCAGCGGAATCCGGCCAACGCGCCGCTTCACGACGACACCGCCGTGTTGTACATGGAGCTGAACCGCCCGGCCGAGGCGGTGCCCCACTTTGAAGCGTCGATGAAGCTGCAGCCGGCTTCCGCGCCCGCGCATTTCAACTACGGCACGGCGCTCCTGGCGGCGGGCCGCCTGGAGGACGCGACTGGGCAGTTCCAGCAGGCGCTGCGGCTTCGCCCCGCGTACGCGCTGGCGCACAACAACCTCGGCATCGCCCTCCTCAGGCTCGGACGGGTGGACGAGGCGCTCGGGCATTTTCGCGATGCTGCGCGCTTCGACCCCACGAATTGGGAGCCGCACGGCAACCTCGCCACCGTGCTGCGCGCCAAACGCGATTTCGGGGAGGCCGTCCTCGAATATCGCGAGGCGGTGCGGCTGTCTCCGGATTGGGTAACGGCGCTGGCAGGGCTGGCTTCTCTGCTGGCAACGGCGCCGGATGCGGCGTTCCGCGACCCGGCGGACGCGGTGCGGCTGGCCGGGCGGGCCGCCGATCTCACCGCGCGGCGGGACGCCAGCACGCTCGACGTGCTCGCGGCGGCTTACGCGGCGTCGGGAGATTTCGATCGCGCCATCGCGGCCGCCGGCGAAGCGCTGGCGCTGGCTCCCCCGCCGCAAATCGCCGCCGGCATCCGCCTGCGGCTCGATCTATATCGGCAGGGCAAACCGTATGTGGCGCGATAAAGTAGCGAAGGAGACAAGTAAAAAAAGTAGGGAAGGAGAGAAGTAAGAAGTCATGAAGCAACTGACGCTACTTCGCTACTTCCTACTTCCCTACTTCCCTACCTCTTTACTTAGTTAAAACTCCGCTGAAACCGAGAGCTTGACGGCGCGTCCGCGCTGAACGCCGGTCGGCACGTGATAGGTCGGCCCGAGCAGAGTGCCCCACGTCGTGATCGTCGCCGCGTTGCCCGCGTTGTAGAAATCGAGGCGCGGGGAGAACGACCTTCCATGGTACCGGAAGTTTCGCCGGAGGCTCATGTCGAGCTGAGTGAGCACCGGATACCGGATAGCGCCGATGTGGTTGGTGTTGACGCTGAGGCTGCTGACGCCGGGGCCGAGCGTGGCCCCGTCGGCCGCCAGGATCTGCGCGGTCGTCTGTTCAGTCGCACCCGCCTGCACCACCTGCGTGCCGCTGAGCTCGAAGGCGTATGGCAGCTGGACGACGCCCGAGAGCCGATAGGACCACGGACGGTCGCCGCTCGTGATGCCGCCGAGGAAGAACGGGTTGTTGATGATATTCGGGTTGTTCAAGTCGCCGCCGGCCGACGCCTGTGTGGTCTTACCGTAGGTCGCACCGCCGGTCACCGAGAAGTGGCTGCTCATCCGCTTGTTCAGCGTGATGTCTTCGCCGTTGTACGTCGTGTCCGAGAGGGGCGAGTTGAAGTACAGGTTCGCCGACGCAGTGCTCGGACGGCCATAAACCACGACGGTGGCCTGCGACGCCGGTGTCCCGGCGTTGACCGCCGTGGACGACACCACCGTCTGCGGCCCGATCCACTGGGACGGCAGGATCGCCGTGTTCTCCTGACCGACGTTGTGGCGCGTCTCACGATGCGTGTAGCCGATCGAGAGCACCATGTTCAGCGGGAGCTGCTGCTGGATTTCGGCGGAGTACTCGTTCGACACCGGCCGCTTCAGCGTGCCCGTACCGTTGGCATTGCCCGCGTACCGGGCGTTGGCGTCGGCAAATACGAAGCCGCTCGATGGGCCGAGCTCGTTGAGCTGCGGGATCCCATCGCCATTGAGGTCGCAGCCCGACGTCTGGCCCACCGCGCACTTCGTCCATGCACGCGTATCGCTGGTGGTCGACACCGGGTTCAGCCTCGCGATCATCGAGATGTTGATCGGCTGATCGTAGCGGTTGGCCGCGAACTTCACCGCGGTCCTGCCGTCACCGCGTACGTCCCACACCGTGTTGATCCGTGGTGAGGCGTTCTTGAACGACGGTGCGTTCACCTTCGCATAGCAGGTGCTGGCGGAAGCAGGCAGCACCGCGACGACGAAGCTCGCCATGGCGGACAGGTCACGGCAGGTCGCCGGCTCGTAGCTCGAGTTGGTCTCGTAGCGGACGCCGGCGTTCACGACGAAGCGCCGGGTAACCGACCACCTGTCCTGCACGTACACGCCGTTGTCGATCGACCAGTTCTCGAACGCGTTCGGAACGTCCGGGCCCGACGAGGCGCTGCTCGTCGTCACAGGCAGCGCGTAGGTGTTGACCGAGACGGGCACACCGTTGGCGAAATTGGCGCGCATACCCGACACGGACCAGACGCGCGACTTCTCGCCGCCCTTCATGCCTTCGTAGCCGAACCGGATGTCGTGCGCGCCCGCGAAGTAGCTGGCCGCCACTCGCACCTGATCGCGGAACATCTTGTTGGCGTTATAGGTAGCCAGGGCCACCGTCTGGCTCGATATCGTCGAGTCAACGTCGGCGATGGCGCCCAGCGCCACCTCGGCCCGCTTGCAGAAGCAGTCGTCGGCGCGGAACCGGTTATATGACGAGTCGACCACCATCTTCGTGCCGATCGTCGTCGTGAACTTCACCTGGTGCACGTCCGGGTACTTGAAGTTGAACTGCCGGGCGGCGCCGTCGCCGAACATGCCGCCACCACGGTGACCGATGAACTTGTACTGGAGGTTGTTGAAGTAGGACAGCTGGGCGCTCTTGGTCACCTGCCACGCCACTTTTTCCGAGCTCGTCCACATCCAGTTGTCGTCAATGATCGGCGTGCCGTCTACGTTATAGTTCCCCAGCTTGTAGTCGTTGAATCGCTGCTGGTGCCACGTGAGCGAGTACCACAGCTTGTCTTTCACCGCGGGCCCCGCGACGAACGCGCCGAAGTCGTACCACTGCGTCACGTTGGCATTCGGGCTCAGATTCGGGTTGGCCGCCTTGACTTTCGCCGGGACGGCCGACAGGAGCTGGGTGATCTGGCTCGGCGTGAGGTTGTTCGTGTTCACCCAGCCGGTGGGTCCGACGTTGTACGTCACGCCGCCGTGCACCTGATTGGTACCCGTGCGGGTGACCATGTTGAACGTCAGCCCCCCGTTGGAGTTCTCCGCGGAGCCGGCACCCATCATGAAATTGGTTTCCTGGAAGGCGTACGGATCGAGATACATCGTCGCGATCGTCGCGCTGCCATCGAGGCTCGAGACGTCGAGGCCGTCGATCGTGAACTTGTTCTCGCCGCTCGTGCCGTGCATCGTCGCCGATGACTGCAGGAAGCCTTCCGACCCGCCGACGTCGACCTTGCTCAGCGTCACGCCGGGGAGCACCTTGGCGATAGCCCAGACGTCGGACCGGTTCGGCATCGCCTCGAGCACGTCGCGCGAGAGGACCGTTTGCCGCAGTGCGGTGGTCGTGTCGAGCAGGGGTGCCTCGCCGCTCACCGTGACGCCTTCTGCCAGCGTTCCGATTTCAAGCTTGAAATCCGCGCGCGCCGTGACGTCGGCGTCGACGATGATGTTGCGCTGTTCGGTAGGACGGAAGCCCTGCAGCTCAGCCTTCACCGTATAGCTGCCGGGTACCAGCCGCAGGAACTGATAGGTGCCCTGCTCGGTGGTGAGGGCCGTCTGGTTGCCGCCGATCGCGCCGGCCTGGTTGGTCAGCGTGACGTTCACGCCCGGCAGCACGCCGCCCGACGCGTCGGTGACCGTTCCACCAATCGCGCCCACGCCCTGCGCCATGGCGGGGATGGCTGGACCGACCAGCAGCAACAGCATGAAAAGGCCTGGTGGGACGAAACTCCTGACATTCATCTTCGGTTCTCCTGAATTGCGTGGTGACGACTTGCCCGCAAACGTTTTGGGTTCACACAGATTGGGTTCACACAGATTTCCCGATAGGCACACCTCGAGCCCCTAAACCTTCGGGCTTGGGATTTTGGGGTGGTGGACAGCTTACACCAAGCATGCGGTGTGCCACGGCCCGGAGATGAAAGAGCGCTGGATCCTTAACGAAAACGGCTGCGATGCGGCATGGCCGCCGGCCGGGATCCAAGATACTGGAAGGTAAAGTCGGTGTTTTTGTTGTCTTCCGAAGCCCCGGAGAACCTTTTCCCCGTCTGGTTCGTCCCAATAACAGGACGCGATTACGGGCACGTAGCCGAATCGCCGAAAGAGGTTCTACTATGTTCAAGCACTTCCTCATCTCATCTATTCTGCTGGCGGCGTTTTGCGTG
>DASZHO010000045.1:0-9947 GCA_035937795.1 Vicinamibacterales bacterium
GGGAGAGTTTGAGTGCCCACGTCAGGTAAGCGGGATAGCCCGGCTTGTCGGCGTCGATGAAGATGAAGTCAAACGGTCCCGTGAGCTGCGGCAGCGTATCGGCCGCCGGTCCGAGCCGTAGATCTACCAGGTGGGCGAGCCCCGCGTTCGCGATGTTCGCGCGCGCCACTCTCGCGTGTGCCGGCTCGACTTCCAGCGTGACAAGGCGCCCGCCGCCCGGGAGCGCGCTCGCCAGCCAGATGGTGCTGTACCCGCCCAACGTCCCGATTTCGAGAATCGCCCGGGCGCCCCGCATCCGGGCCAACAGGTAGAGCAGCTTGCCCTGACTGGGCGTGACGCTGATGTCCGGCAGGCCCGCCGCCCGGCTCGCGTCGAGCGCCGCGGCAAGGGCGGGGTCGCTCAGCGAAAGAAGGGCCTCGACGAACGCGTCGACCGCCGTCCATCGTGGGTCGTTCATCGATTCAGTGGAAGCCGAGCCGCTTCACGGCCGCCGCGAAGCGCGGCTCGTTTCTCAGCGAATCGAACCGCGGATCGACCTTAATCAGAATCAGCTCGAACGTTCGATCCTGGCAGGCGCGATCGAGCCAGTCGAATCCCTCGTCCATCTGTCCGAGCGCGAGATGGATCGACGCGAACTCGAACGGCGACACATAGCGATCTTTCGCAAGCCGCTCCAGCTCGTGCAGCAGCTTGAGCGCCAGCTTGCGCTTTCCTGACAGCGCAAAGGTGCGCGCCAGCGCGCCGCGCAGCCGCGGCGTCTGCGGCGAGAGATGGACGGCCCGCTGAAAGGCGGCCGCAGACTCGTCGAAGTCTTCGCGCTGTTCCTGGATCAGGCCGAGCGTGAGATAGGCCGGCGAAAAATGCGGGTTGAGCTCGATCGTGTGGTCGCATTGATCGAGCGCCGCGTCGAAATCGCGGCGATGAAAGTAGACCGCCGCGAGATCGCGCGCGATGATCGACGACACCGGATCGAGCGACTGGGCGATGAGCATCTCCTCCAGCGCTTCGTCCAGCCGTCCGGTCGGCCCGAGACACGACAGCGCGTACCAGTGGTGAGCCGTCGAATAGCGCGGATTCAGGCTGATCGCCCTCTGGAACTCCCGCTCCGCCCCCGGCCAGTCCCAGTCCTGCGTCGACTTCATGTGCGCCAGCGAGGTGTGCGCCTCGGCGGAGTTGCCGTCCAGCATGACCGCAGTTGCCGCGCTCGAAGCGGCTTTGGCCCAGACGTCCGCCGGCCCGAGCACTCCGTAGTGCGTGAGCAGGCCGTACGCGTCCGAGAGGCCGCTGTGCGCGAGCGCCGACTGCGCATCTTCGGCGATCGCCTTCTCGAAGAAGTCGACCGCCTTCCGCAGCCCCTCTTCGGTGCGTTGATTCAGATGGTAGCGGCCCTGCAGATAAAGGTTGTGCGCGGCCAGGTTCTCGATGTGCCGGCTTTCGCGCCCCGTTTTCAGCCCGTCCGCCTGAAAGCGACTGACGATCGCGCGCGCCACGGCGTCCTGTGCCACGAGCGTGTCCTTCACGTCGGCGTCGACCGACTCCGACCAGAGATAGCACCCGGTCGCGCCGTCGATCAGCTGAGTGGTCACCCGGATGGTCTCCCCCGACTGCCGGAGGCTGCCGCTCACAACCACCGCCGCGTTGAGCTTCGCGATGGCTTCCACTGTCTCGTTCCCGGTGAATTCGACCGGTTCCCAGGCGAGCACCCGCAGCGTGTCGAATCTGGCGAGGCGATGGATGATCTCCTGCCGCAGCCCCTTGGCGAAATAGGAGAGGCCGCCCTGCGAGCTGTGATCGGAAAACGGAAGCACCGCAACGGTGTTCCCGCTGACGAGCGCCGCGCCCATGGAGCGCCGTGGAGAAAGACCTGTTTCCCGCCGCTTGAAGACGGGAACGTAGCCCCCCTTGGGCAAATCAATGATGAGGTCGACGTGTTGTCCTTCGTCTCGATAGTAGCGGGCCAGCCTGGCGCGCAGCCGTCTCGCCTGCACCCGGACGATCGGATCGGTGCGCGGATCGAACGACGATTCTTTACCGAAGACCTGGACGCCGATGACGTACTCCTTCAACTGATCGCCGCGGCCGGCGATCGCTTCCGACACGATGAAGCTCACGAAGCGCTTGAGGCGGTCGACCTGCTGGAAGGTCGCGCTGGCCAGAATGCGATCGAGGCACTGGCGGATCGCCTTCTGCGAGTCCTTGTCCAGACCAGGCGCTGCGGCGCGCGTAGCCTTCGGCATCTGCTGAGGGGTTGAAGTGGCTATCTTACCTTCGACGCGCGCAGGCTTTGCAAGCGGTTTCGGGCGCGGCGGGGTGACGCGCGCCGTGGTCACACGCGCCGTGGCCGCGCGCGGTGGAGTCGCGCGCGGTGGAGTCACGCGCGGTGGAGTCACGCCGCCTGCTTGCAGAACGTTTCCCGGGTGAACGCGACGAGAACGATGGTGAGGATCGACCAGGCGACAATCAGCAGAAATCCAGCCTGAAAATCACCCGCGTGATAAACACGAAGCCCGCCGGCGATAGCTCCGCTCCAGCGCCTGTCGAGGACGGAGCCGATGGCCGGCTGCAGCAGCATCGGTCCGATCATGTTGCCCATGTTAACGGCGCCGGACACGGTGCCCAGAAAGTGGATCGGTACCGACTCCTTGGCAAACGCGAAACCAATGATGATGGCCCCTGCGGCAAAGCTCGTGACCGCGGCAACGGCGATGAACGTCGTCAAGCCAACACCCGGCGCGTAGAACAGCACGCCCCAGCCCGCAGCGGCGACCAGTGCTCCCCCGAGGTACAGCGGTTTTCGGCGGCCAATCTTGTCGGAGAGATACCCAAACAGTGGGCTTGCGACGGCGAAGCAGACGACCATCACCGAGCAGACCGCAGCCGCCGTTGTCGCCGGAACGGCGAAGCGCACGCGCAGATACGGCGGGCCCCAGAGCCCCGTGAACGAGAGTAGCGCGCCGAGAAATCCGCCCTGGGCAAGGAAAATCAGGACGACGTTCCTGTACGTGAAGATTCGCCCGAGTCCTCTGAAACGCTCGCCCCACGGGAGGCTCGCTCTCGTGTGCCGTAATTCCGGCGGCGAGTAACTCTCGAACCCAAGCTCTTCCGGATCGTTCTTGACGAATGCCCACGCGAGGAGCGTCAACGCGAGGATGATGGCGCCGGAGATCAGGGCAACCGTGCGCCAGTCAAAATGGTCCAGCAGCATCCGCAGCGGAACCTGCGCAAACAACGCGCCGATGTTGCCGATGAACAATCCGATACCGGAAAGCGTCGCGAACTGGCCGGCGGGAAACCAGTGTGTCGCCAGCTTGAGCGTGATCACCCACGCCACGGCCGTGCTGGCGCCGATGAGCGCGCGGCCGGCGGAGGCGACCGCGTAGCTTGGCGCGAATCCAAAAATGAACGTCCCGGCGGCAGCCGCGAGGGTGCCCACGATGAGCAACTTGCGCGCGCCCCACAAGTCGACGAGCACGCCCGTCGGCAGTTGCATCAGGACGTACGCGTAGAAGTAGAACGCGGAGAACGTGCCGAGCTCGGCCGCCGTGATCCTGAAGTCGCGCATCAGCTCCGTCGTCATGACGGCGGGGGAGACGCGCAGGTAGAACGCGAACAGATAAAACAGCGCGGCCACGCCCCAGACCGACCACGACAACCAAAGGGCCGGGTAGCCGCTCTTCGCCTCGCGTCGCGCGCCCTGGACGTCCCGAGCCCCCTTGGTGGTCGCCGCCAAATCTACCGGCGAGGCGGCGCGTGCCATCACGCTCCCTTCCGGTAAATGTCGTTGATGTTCCAGTAGCCGGGCGTCGGCGTCGGGGCGTTTTCCATCGGCGCCTGCACGACGCTCGGCAACCCCGAAGCGAGCGCTTCGCGCAGCGCCGGGCCGAGATCGCCGGCCGATTCCACCATCACGCCGCGTGCGCCGCATGCTCGCGCCATCGCCGCGAAGTCCACGCGGTATGGCTTGCCCTTGCGTTCGAACAGGCATCCGAAGCTCGAGCCGTAATGGCTTTGCTCGAGCCCCGCGATTGTGCCGTAAGCGGCGTTGTCCATGATCAGCCACACAACCGGAAGCTCCGCCTCCATCGCTGTCGCCAGCACCGAAGGATTTGAGCCGAAGCCGCCATCGCCAATAAGCGCGACCGCCGCGCGCGTGGGTTGAGCCATCTTCACCCCCAGCACCGCGGCCGGGCCAAACCCCATCGTCGCGAGCCCGCTCGGCGTGACGAATGTTCCCGGAACCGTGATCTTGAATTGCTGCGCGACGCCGTTCTTGTTCCAGCCCACGTCGGTGACGATGAATCCGTCTTCGGGGACTTCCTTTCTCAGCTCGTTGAGAATCCGCTCGGGCCGCATCGGGAATTGATCCGAAGTCCATTGATGTGCCCACTCGCTCGCAAACGCTCTTCTGGCGTCGGCGATTTCCTCGTGAACCTTTCCACGAGGACGATGGCGCAATTTCTGCGCAACGTCGGCGATCGCGCCGAGCGCCAGTTTCGCATCGGCGACCACTCCGAGCTCGGTCGGCAGGTTGCGGCCGATTTCCGCGAGATCGGCGTCGATGTGGATCAGGCGCGTTGGCGGTCCGGCGAACGTGTAGCGCGGATCCCACGAGCTCGAGCTGGCTTCGGCGAGCCGTGTGCCGACCGCCAGGATGAGATCCGCAGTGCGGCACTTGTCATTGGCGATTGGCGTGCCCCAGAAGCCGGTCATGCCGAGCAGCAGCGGGTGATCTTCGTGCATGCACCCTTTGCCCATCAGCGAATGCGCGACAGGCACGTCGAGCGCCACGGCGAGCGCCGCCAGTTCGTCCGTCGCTCTGGCCGACAACACCCCGCCGCCGGCGTAAATCACCGGACGTTCGGCGCCGGCGAGCGCCTCGGCGATGCGGCGCGCTGTGGTCTCATCGATTGTGGTGCGCGCGATCTCCGCCGGCATTTTGTGAAATGCATCGGACGGAAGATCGGCTGAAAACAGATCCATCGGCACGTCGACCAGCACGGGGCCTGGACGCCCGCTCTGCGCGAGGTGAAATGCCCGCTCCATGACCCGCGGCAGATCTTCGGCGCGATCGACCCGATACACCCGTTTACAGAACGGCCGGTACACCTGGAACTGGTCGGCGTCCTGGTGCAGGTTCATTTCCTGGTGCGGATGGCGCCCGTAGTAGTAGGACGGGATATCGCCCGCGATGACGACCATCGGAATCGAGTCGAGCGCGGCGTTGGCGACACCGGTCGTGGCGTTGGTGAGGCCTGGTCCCAGATGCGTCAGCAACACACCGGGCTTGCCCGACGCGCGCGCATAGCCGTCGGCGGCGTGGGCGGCGACCTGCTCGTGCCTGGTCGAGACGAACCTGATGCGGCTCTTGCCGATGGCATCCAGCAACGCGATGTTGGTGTGGCCGCACAGCCCGAAGATCACCTCGACGCCGAGCCGCTCGAGATACTCGGCGAGCAGATACGACGAGATCCGTGTGCCGGCCTTGCGCGCCGTGTCAGCTTGAAGGACTGGGTTCATGGTGGTTTCTCTGGATTGAGCCGCTCAAAACGTCTCGCTGTTGTAGAACTCGCCGAACAACTCTGCCTCCGACGGCTTGTCTTCGGGAGTCGGCCGGCTGACCCAGGTGACGTTCATGTAGTGCTTCAGCGAGATGTTTTCGTTGGTGATGTTCCCGCCCCAGGTGCCGCACCCCATGCTCGAAGTCATCGGCATGCCGTTGGTGAAGGTGCCGGCGTTGGACCTCGACTGAATCTGACGGACCATGATGCGGCTCACCGGCGCGACGAGCGCCAGCCGGTGGATATGCTCATCGTCGAAGGAGTAAATGCCGCACGAGTGTCCCTTGCCGCCGGTCTCGAAGATCTTCTTCACCATTTCCAGCGCCATATCGAACCCGTGATACTTGAAGATCGCCAGCACCGGGCCGAGCTTCTCCGTCGAGAATGGATGCGCTTTCCCGATCTGCGTCTCGGGCACGATGAGGAACGTTTTGCCCTCCGGGATGTCGAAGCCTGCCTTCTTCGCGACGACGGATGCCGGGCGCGCAATGGTGTCTGCGGTGCGATGCCCCTCCGCATCCCAGTAGACGGCCTGCAACCGGGGCTTGTCATGCGCCGTCACCAGGTGCCCGCCTTCCTGCTGCAGACGATCCAGAAACGCGTCGTAGATCGACGCGTCGATGAGGAGATTGCCGTCGGCCGAGCAGCCGGATCCGTTGTCGTTCGACTTGCTGATCGCGCTGTTGCGCGCCGCCTCGGCGACGTCGGCTGTCTCGTCGATCAGCATCGTCGCGTTGCCGGGGCCCACGCCGTAGGCAGGTTTGCCCGAACTGTACGCGGCCTTCACCATGGCCGGCCCGCCCGTGGCGATGGTGAGATCGCAAATCGACATCAGCTCGCGGGCCAGCGGAATGCTCGGACGCTCGACCGACTGCAGCAAATCCTCCGGCGCCCCGAGCTTTTTCAACGCAGCGCGCATCAATCGGACCGCCTCGTTGGTGGTCTTCCTGCTGGCCGGATGCGCGGAGAAAATCACCGCGTCCTTGCACTTGAGCGCATAGATCGCGATGCCGATTGGCGTGATGTACGGGCTCGTCACCGGAATCAGCGACGCGATCACGCCGGCAGGTTTCGCGTATTTCACGATGCCTTTTTCCGGAATCTCTTCGATAACGCCCATGCTCTTCTGGCGGAGCGCGTCGCGGAGAATGCCGAGCACCTTGCTTCGCCGGCCCGGTTCGCGGCTCCCCATGCCGGTCTCGTCGACGCTCATGTTGGCAAGCCGCGCGGCGGTTTCCTGGTTGCCGCCGGCCCATGCGACAGCCCGGCACAGTCGATCGGCCTGTGCCTGATCGCAGGACTCGATCGCCTGCATCGCCGCCCTGGCGCGGCCGAGCAACTCCTGGGCGACTTCTGTTTCCTCGTCGGTTATGGTTCTAACTGCCATTTCGGTGGATTATCTACGCTTCAAGAGTAAAAGGGTGAGTGTTACGGTACCGCCACCGTTACGACCCGGCAAATGTGGGGCGCCGATGCTCGTGGCGTTGCTCGCGCTGTCTGCGTGCGGAGGGCCTCAGCGCCAGGATGCCCTGCGCGGCCAACCGGCCCCGACCTTCAGTAGAGACATCGCGGCGATTCTGTTCGACCATTGCGCTTCGTGCCACCGTCCGGGACAAGTCGCGCCCTTCTCGCTCCTTCAATATGCGGACGCGAGGCCCCGTGCCAAGGCCATAGCACGGGCAACGCTGATCCGGCAGATGCCGCCGTGGCTGCCCGACGCGAGCGAGTCGTCTTTCATGGGTGAGCGGGTGCTCAGGGACGATCAAATCCAGACCGTCCAGCGCTGGGTCGAGGCTGGAGCGCTCGAAGGCAATCCGGCCGATCTGCCGAAGATGCCGGCGTGGACGGAGGGCTGGCAACTGGGCAAACCGGACCTGGTCGTCACGATGCCTCGCCCGTATGTCCTTCAGCCGGGCGACCGCGATGTGTACAGAAATGTCGTGATGCCGCTATCGCTGCCGTCGGGCAGGTTCGTGCGTGCGGTGGAGTTTCAAACAGCTGGTGCGCCCGTGCATCATGCCGTGATTCGCGTCGACCGAGCGCACGCGTCGCGCTGGCGCGACGGCGAGGATGGACAGCCGGGGTTTGACGGGATGGTGGCGGAAGACGTCCAGGATCCCGGTGGCCAGTTCCTCGGCTGGGCGCCCGGCCGCGGCCCAATCGTCTCCCCGGAAGATATGGCGTGGCGTCTCGAAGCGGGCAGCGATTTGATCGTGGAGCTGCACCTGTTGCCGGGCAAGTCTCCGATCGCCGTGCAGCCCAGCGTGGGGCTGTTTTTCACCGATCGGCCTCCGGCGCATGAGCCGGTCATGGGAATCATCAGCGCAAAGACGATCGACATCCCCGCCGGGGAGCGCGATTACGTCATCGAGGAAACGTATCAGCTGCCGGTCGACGTGGATGTCCTGAGCGTGTACCCGCACGCCCACTATCTCGGCAAGGAGATGCAGGTGCGCGCCGTCCTGCCAGACGGCAAGACCAAGTCCCTCATCCACATCAGGCAGTGGAGTTTTCACTGGCAGCAGGATTACCGGTACGTCACCCCGATCGCGCTCCCTCGGGGGACGAAGATCGTCATGAGGTATACGTACGACAACTCGGACGCTAATAAAGACAATCCGCATCGGCCGCCCGAACACGTCATCTGGGGTCCCAGATCGAGCGACGAGATGGGGACCCTCGGCTTGCAGCTGCTTCCCCATTCGAGCGGCGACCGGAGCGCGCTCGTAAAGTCGTTCGCCGAGCGCCAGGCTCTCGAGGACGTGGCGGGCGCGGAGCTGGCGGTTCGCTACGCGCCGGACGATGAGGTCAATCAAACGAACCTCGGTTCCAGCTACGTGCGGGCGGGGAGATTCGCGGAGGCGATTCCTCACCTCGAGCGTGCGCTTCGCCTCGACCCTCGCTCGGCGAACGCCCATAACTACCTGGGCGGCGCGTTGCTCGCCGAGCACCGAGTGCAGGAAGCGCTCGTCCAGTTCCGGCAAGCCTCCGAGTTGGCGCCCAGGGACGAGCACCTGCATTTCAATCTCGGCAAAGTCCTGGACGAAGCAGGACAGCCTGCGGAAGCGGCACAGGAGTTCGAGCGCGCCATTGCCATCAATCCCGATCTTTGGGAGGCGCACCAGCAGCTCGGGGTGGTATTGTTCTCGCACAACCAACTGACCGGTGCGATCCTCCATTTGACGCGCGCCGCGGAGCTCGCGCCTGATTCGGCCGCCGTCCACAGCGATCTCGGTGGGGCGCTCGCCGCCGCCGGCCGCTCCGGCGAGGCGCTGATTCAAATCCGTCGCGCGCTGGAGCTCGATCCTGGTTATCCCCCGGCCCGGGAAAACCTCGCGCGCCTGCAAACCCCCGGTCGCCCGCAGCAGCCTCCGCCCCGCTGAGTCAGTTGTTACCGTAGCGACACTGTTACCTTCTTGGCCGATCCCGTTCCGGGTGATAGCTTCCCATCGTTACCGCCAATTTTTCACAGTTGAACGTCGGGCGCGCGCCAGCAAGACGTTCGGTTCCTAAGGAGACGTTATGTCGCTTGGTGGGAAGGTAATTCGACGGCCGTTCGCGGTTGCGGCGTGCCTGTTGCTTGGCCTGTCTGGAATGACGGCAGCGCCCGCCCTGGCGCAAGGCGTCACCGGCACGGTCTCCGGCACCGTGAAAGACCAGCAAGCCGCGGTCGTTCCAGGCGCGACCGTCACGCTGACGAGCGACTCCCGTGGAACGGCGTCGACTCCGGTCGTCACAAACACGACCGGCGATTTCGTCTTTCCCAACGTGACAGCCGACACCTACACCATCCAGGTGGAGATGCCGTCCTTCAAGACGCTGAAACGGCCGGGTGTCGACGTCAGCCCAGGCTCTCACGTCGCGGTGGGCACGCTCACGATCGAAGTGGGTGGCGCGAGCGAAGTGGTCACGGTCACCGGCGAGGCGCCGATGATTCAGGCGGCGAGCGGCGAGCGGTCCTTCACGGTGTCAACCGAGGCAGTGACCAACCTGCCTCTGGCCAACCGCAGTTATGACGCGCTCCTGGCGCTGGCCCCGGGCGTCAACAGCACTCCTGGCTCGTTGACCCCCGCCACCCGGCTCGGCGGCGGCGGCGACGGCAACTTCATGCTCGACGGCGCGACGGCGATGGATCCCGGCGTGAACCGGCCCGCCACGCGCGTCAGCGTCGAGGCGATCGCCGAGGTCAAAGTTGTGACCTCCGGGTATCAGGCCGAATACGGCCGGTCGAGCGGGTTGCAGATCAACGCGGTGACCAAGAGCGGGACCAACCAGTTTCACGGATCGCTTTACGACGTCGAGCGCAACTCCAAATGGAACTCCAACAGCAAAACGAACATTCTCAACGGCGATCCGAAGCCGTTTCAGAACGAACGCGACTGGGGCTTC
>DASZHO010000046.1:0-65076 GCA_035937795.1 Vicinamibacterales bacterium
CCGCGACATCGAGGCAGCGCACGATAAGCGCCGGACGCTTGTCAATCATCCGGTTGTAAACCATGCGAGTCGACTCGTACGCCTCGTCGCCTGGCTGGACGATGGCGCCGCGAACGCTGGAACGCAGTTGTTCGATTTGAATCGCTGCCATGGACATGCTCCTTGAGTGCTACCGCTTGGTCAGCGGCTTCAGCGGGTTGTCGGCCGGGGGCTCCACATAGAAGATGTCGAACGGCCCTTCCAGGCTGATCTGAACGATGGTCGGAGTGGCGGTCCATGCGAAGTGACGCATGGACGCCGGGAGCGACACGAACCCACCCGGCTCGAGCGTCTGGCTGGCGTGACGGTCGAGCGTGTCGCCCATTCCGACATGGAACGCCCCGGAGAGCACCGTGACCCGCTCCGTCATGCTGTGCCAGTGCGCCGGGACGTTGTAGTTGGCGGGAAATCGAAGGCGCAACGTCACCGGGCCTTTTTCCGAGGGATTGCCCTCGAGGACGGCGATTTCCGCCCCGGCGGGCAGGACGGGCGGCGCGGGCCCCCAATGCACCTTGTCCGCGGTAACCAGGACGTGGGCGGACTGGGCGAAGACGGGCCCGGCCGTGAACGCCAGGCTGAGGGCGACGGATGCGAGTCGAACGGTCAGACAACGTGTGATGCTCATAAGCTTCCTCCTAAGCGGGATAGCCTATGAGCCCGGGCGTTCCCAAAACGTTCGCGAAAGCGTTCCTTCCCAACTGCGATTCCCTGGAGGTCCGGGAGGCCGCACTGTTCCTCAAATCGAGCTGGCAATCGACGAAGCCAGAATCCGCTGCTCCAGGCTCCGGCTGTTCTGCGTGCGGGTCAGCACGAGCCCACGCCAAAGCGTCGTTTCGCGCTCAGGCGCAGGCTCGAGCTCGCTCTTCTGGAGATACAGCGCCGGAAGCCACCACACATCGCCTCGCTCGAGCGCCGTGGCGATGGCCGCATCGAGAATCGACGCCGTGCGATCTCGATTCCCAAGCCGGCTGTACGTCTCGGCGAGCAACGACAGGTAGTACGGCCGTCGCGCCTGCGCTCGGTTTCGATCGAGCCGCTCGAGGGCCGACTCGATGATCTCGACTCCTTCGGCGGGCCGCTCGCGCCCGCGTGCCCACCCGATGAGCGCGTGGGCCCAGTCTCCGTAGTAGGCGAATCCGTACCGCTCGCACAGCGCCACCGCCGCTTCCGCGCACGCGAGCGCACGCTCGCTGTCGAGGCGCATCTGGTGGAGGAGTGCGGCGTATGCGAGCGCGAGGGTCTGACTGTACATGTGATCCAGCCGCCGCGCGAGCGCGATGCCTTCCTCGGCGTGCGCCACCGCGGTGTTCTCATCGCCAAGCAGCCAGAGCGTGTGCGCGTACCAGGCGTGCGCGAAGACGCCAAGGTCGGAGCCGAGAGCGGAGCGCTGCGGATGCTCTTCGTCGTATGCCGCGAGCGCCGCTTCGAAGTGATGTCTCGAGGCGTCGAGCTCGCCGAGGCTCAACAAGGTGCCGCCCATCGCGTGATGCGCTTCGCAGCGGCACGATGGATCGGACACGCTGTACGCGAGCGCCTGCTCAGAGAGCTCGAGCGCGCCCTTGAGGTCGCCGAGCACGAAGCGAAGTCCGAAGGCCGCCCAGAGCCAGCGCACGGGCACCTGTCCGTGCCGTTCGGCGCGCGACAACGTGAACACGCGATCCAGGTTCTGCTCGACTTCCGGCGCCGCATATCCGCGCGCGGAGTTCAGCGCAATCGACAGACTCGAGCGCAGCGACAGCTCCTGCTCGTCCCGATCGCGTCCCGGCGGCAGCGTCTGCACGAGCGACAGCGCGTGCGTCAAGCATCGGATTGCCTCCTCATTCGCCGACACGCGCGTGGCGACTGCGGCAGCACGCTCGAGAAACGGCACCGCCCGCGCCGGCTGACCTCCACGATCGAGGTGCACGGAGATTGACGCGCTCACATCATCCAGGCGAGTGGCGAACAGAAGCTCCATCCCCTGCGCGATTCGCCGGTGGATGAGGCGCCGGCGCGCCGGTTCGATTCCGCCGTAGGTGACCTCGCGGATGCGATCGTGGCTGAAATCCCACCGTTCGTCCGCCTGAACGCGGACGATGTGGCGCCGCCAGAGTTCGTCGAGCGCGCGGACAAGCGCGTCTTCCTCGAGGTCGCTGGCCTGGGCGAGAATGTCGAACCGGAAGTCGCGGCCCACGGCTGCCGCGACTTGAGCGGCCGCGCGCGCGTCCTCTGAGAGCAGCGCCAATCGCGCGGCGACCACCGACTGCACTTGCGGCAGCGGGTTGTCACCTGGGGAGCCCGGCTGTTTCGCCAGCTCCATACGTCCACGTTCGATGATGAACAGGGGATGACCCTCGGTTTCGCGGAATGTGCGCACCAGCGCCGTCTCGTCCAGCGGATGCTCGGCCACTTCACCGGCCAGTTGCGCCGTGGCCGTCCGGTCGAGCGGGCCGAGCGCGATCATCGTCAGCAGATTGTCGCGCTCGAGCTGACCGAGCAGCCGTCCGAGCGGGGGATTGTCCTGCTCCTCCTCCGCTCGCACGGTGCCGACAACGAGGCAGCGCGTGTCGGATGCCGAGCGCACAAAGTACTGAAGCCATTCGATCGTGTCGCCATCGGCCCATTGCAGGTCGTCGACGACGAGAACGAGGGGAGCCGCCGATCGGAATGCCTGCGCCAGCGCCTCGAAGAAGCGCAAGCGCTGCCAGCCCTCGAGCTGCCGGTCCGGCGCAGGAACCTCGGGGCGGTCGGCGAGCAGTTCGGGACGAAGCCTGGAGACGTCGGTCATCCAGGACGGGTCCAGTTTCATCAGCGCCGGCCGCAGCGCATCGCTCTTCAGCCATGCGGCGATCGGTGCGTACGCCAGCCGCCCTTCGCCGGCATAGCATCGGGTGGTCACTGGCGTGATGCCGTTGAGGCGGGACCAGTCGACCAGTTCTTCGGCGAGCCTGGTTTTGCCGATGCCTGCTTCACCGCGGATCAAGAACAGCCGCGTCCGGCCTGCCGCGGCGGCCCGCCATGCGTTCAGCAGGGCCTGCCATTCCGACTGGCGACCGACGAGCGGATAGACCGCGGTGCGCGGCGGCGCCGGGCTCACGGGCGCCGCAGCGTCCAGGTCGAGAATCTCGCGGTAGGTGATGCGCGTCGCAGCGCTCGGCTGGATTCCGAGCTCCTTCTTCAACACTGCAGCGCACTGCTGATAGAGGTGCAGCGCCGTGGCGCGCTCGCCGCGGCGCGCGTGACAACGCATCAGGGCGCACCAGGCCTGTTCATCGAGCGGATCGAGCCGGAGCAACTGCTGCGCGTGCTCGATCGCGTCCCCGAAGGCCCGATCGTGTTCGAGGAGGCCGACCAGATGCGCCAGAACCTTCCTCGCGCGCTGACGGAGACGTTCGCGGTCGGCGTCAATCCACTCGCCCGTGCACTCGGGCAGCAGGTCGCCCTTGTATAGACGAGCCGCCTTCTGCAGGGCAGCGCGGTCACCCTCCAGACCGCGATCGGCGGCGGCCTCGAAGGCCACCAGGTCCACAATCGCGCCGTCCTCTCCATGCCACGCCAGAGTGCGCGAGCCGACATCGACGAGGGCGTCCAGCCTCGGCCAGCCCTCCCGCAAGTGGTGCAGCTCACGGCGGAGATTGGTCAGTGCCTGGACGTCGCTCGATTCGGGCCAGAGGGAGCCGCCGACGCGCTGACGCTGGATCGGAGCGCTGCGGGCATGGAGGACGAGAAAAGCGATGAGCTGCTGCTGCCGCGCGCTTGGCGGTTTGGCGAGTGAACGGCCGTCGGCGAAGATTCGGAACCCTCCGAGCAGCTCGACGCGCAGCGGGGGCGGAACAGCCACGGGTCAAGATAACACGCGAATTCGAGCGTGCGCTTGAGAGCGGTCGGCGGCTGGGAAGCGGCGTCCGCGCCATTGAGTAGCAGGTGGCCGCGCGGAGTTAGTGCGAGCGACGGCATCGGGATGGATTCTGACTTGGACAGCCACGGCGTTCTCCCCGCAGCCAATAATGAAATGGCGGCCGGGACCCGGCTCGGGCGCGAAGCGGTTTGCCAGCAGCCGCTCCGGGGCCGCGTGAAGAGCACTACCTGGAGAAGAGGAGGTAGTACGTGGCTTTGCGATGGTCAGACTTGACCGCGGCAGGCCCAGGATCCACAATGGAGGAATAATGGAGGAACAGTGGCGACCTTGAATATCAAGAACCTTCCTGACGGTCTTTATAAGAAGCTGCAGGCCAGGGCAAAACGGGACAGACGTTCCGTTGCGCAAGAGGTGACGCAGCTGCTCAGCGAGGCGCTCGAATTGTCCAAGCCGCTCTCGATTCTCGAACTGCAAGGGCTCGGCAAGGAGCATTGGCAGGGCATCGACGCAGCCGCGCACGTGCAGCGAGAGCGAGTCTCGTGGGATTGATCGAAGATCTCGGTGCCGGCAACGTTGGCGTGGATACCGCGATCTTCATCTACTTCATCGAAGCGCATCCGCAGTTCCTCCCCGCGATCATTCCGTTGTTCCAAGAAGCCGACCAAGGTAAACGGGAGCTGGTCACGTCAGCACTGACGCTGCTGGAGGTGCTGGTCGTGCCTTATCGGGCCGGCAACCGCATGCTGGCGGCGCGATATGAAGCCCTGTTGACGCGGAGTCGCGGGCTTCGGCTCGTCGATCTCTCGCATGACCAGTTGCGAGCAGCCGCGCAACTTCGAGCGGCAACCGGCGTGAAGACGCCTGACGCACTTCAACTCGTTGCGGCCATTGGCGGGGGATGCACGACGTTCCTCACGAACGATCGTCGCCTGCCGTCGGCGCCTGGGCTACGCGTGGTGGAGCTTGCGTCCTACGCGAAGGGGCCGCTGGTTTAGTTCGCCAACGCCGTGTTCGCGCCTCCGACAGCACAAGTCGCTTGAGAGCCGCATGGACTTCGGAAGAACTGATCGAGAGCTCAGTAGCGTTACGACGACAAGAACGTCTTGGGGCCGGAGACTGGGCTGAGCCATTTAATATTCGCGATTCGCGAATACGGAATGCCACGGCAGGCGTGGAGTGACTAGTCGATACACCCGCCCCGCTGCCGCGCGCGCCCCGCACTCGAAGTGCGCCAGACGGTCGATGGCATTCGACCCGGCGCAACTCGCTTATCGGTCGCCAATCCTCAACGCGACAGGATCTCCACAATCGCCAGGTTCCAACGATCAGCGGTGGGTGCGACATCATTCAGCGTGACGCTCGTGCCGCTGACCGGGATCGCGGGAACGACCCGTTGCGCCCAGTACGTGTCGTCCACCGGCGCGAGGTACTGGTGGACGAGTGCCTGATTCGGCCCCGGCGTCCGCGGAATCGCGTGATCCCAGTCGTTGCCGACGCCGAAAATCCATGAATTGTTTCTCGTGGTCACAAGCGTCGCGTTCGGAGCGCCCGAACTTGCGCCCGCAACCGTGCTAGCGCCGATGCCGCCTGCATTGGTGAAGCCGACCACGGTCAGCGACGAGTCAACCGATCGGTTGAGCGTCGCGGTCACCGAGACGTTCGTGAGGATCGCCGGCGCAACCGCGCACCAGATCTCCGAGTCGCCCAGTTTCGCGTTCGAGCGCGCCACGAGCTGCCAGGTCAGCCCACCTCCGGTCACCTTCCTAACCGTCGTCTTCCCGCCACCAGGCGGCGGTCCATCGGCCGACACGAAAGCCAGCAGGAGCTCGTTCGCACTTGTTGTCGAGAACGAGCCGGTCTTGACGGTTGTCGCCGGACTTCCCTGGTCGGCCGACACGGTGATATCGACTTGCGGCGCGGGCGTCGCGGCGATCGCGATCGTGACCGTCGCGATGGCTGAGTCGTTCTGCCCGTCGTTGGCCTTGTACGTGAAAGTGTCGGCCCCCGAGTACCCAGCAGCCGGCGTGTAGGTGAACCCGCCGTCGGCGTTGAGCACCACAGCGCCGTGCGCGGGCACCGTGACCAGGATGGCGGACAACGGGTCTCCGTCCGCATCCGTGTCGTTCGCCAGCACACCAGGCGCCGCAATCGTCAGCGGCACGTCCTGCATGCCGTTGTAGCTATCGTCCATTGCCACCGGCGGGTGATTCGGTGGCACGAGCCCGTAGCCGACCGTCACGTCGTCGATCGACGGCGTCGCGTTTGGATCGGTGCTCGCGAGGTCGACGCGGTATTGCGCGTATCGCGAGCGGCCGCCGATTGCACCGCCCGGCCGCGCGACCGAGGCGAAGGCGGTCCAGCTCGTGTCGGGCACCGGAGTGTCGCCATGGCGCGAGAAGAAGGCCGCGCTCGTACCCGCTGGTGTCTCCGCCGTCCACGATAGCGTGCCCCAATCGACTGGCTGCGTCGCGTCGAACACCCGCGACACAAACGTGCCGGCGGCGGCGTACGGCCCCATGCGGATCCAGTCGACCGAGACGCTGCCCGCTCCGACGGTGAAATCGCTGACGAGCGGTCGCAGCGGTCCGGCGACCGCGACGGCGTGGGTGGCGACCACGCTGCCGTCCACCGAATACACCACGGTCGTCGGCGTCCAGTCGATCCGGAATCGATGCGGCGATCCCAGCAGAGAGGCGGCGAGCGGTGTGTCGATGCCAGCGCCGCCTGAACTGGTGCGCGCGAACAGCGCGCCGCCATTGAGCGTGCTGAAGATGGCCCAGGGCGCCGCATCGAGCGTGTCGGCGAAGCCGGCGTGCTGGAATGCGCTGCCGCTGAACGTCGCCACGAACTCCAGCGAGCGGCCGGCGGCGAAATTCGGGATCGTGCCCGCGCGCGCGCCGTCGACGACGAGGGTGCCGCCCGATACCGTTGCGGTGCCGCCAGGGTTCCACGCCGTGGACGACCAGTCCACCGGCAGCACCGTCCCGAAGAATTCAGATCCGACCGTCGGACTCAGCATCACTTCACCGTCCGCGGTCTGCGCGATGTACTCCTGACCGTCGGTCGTGCCGGCGCCGAAATCCGCCACCGTCGTGTCGGTCGCGGCGAACTGAGTCGTCGGCGTCGCGAATGACAAGACCGCGGATGCGGCGCTGTTGCCCGCCGCGTCCGTCGACGTTACTCGGTAGAAGTACGTCGTCAGCGGCGCAAGCCCCGTGAGCACTACGCTGTGCGTCGTCGTCGACGGAGCACCCGCGGCATGGCTCGTGAGCGCAGACGCCGAAAGGGCGTAATCAACGCGCGAGTCGGCGGGCTTGTCAGTCGTCCACGTGATCGCGGCTGTGTTGCCGAGTCCGGGTGTCGCCGTCACGGCGGAAATAACCGGCGGCGTGACGTCGACGGTATAGATCGCCGTGTAACTGCCTGCCGCTGCGTCGAAGATCGCATAGACCACGCCTTTGACGACCTGGGTCGCGGAGCTCACCGCCAACCCGTCGCGGCTTATGCCGATGAGCGCGCCTCCTCTGGCCTGTGCGGGCACCATCGCCGTGAGCCCATTCGATCCGGCGGCGGCATTGATCGTGAACGTCAGAACGCCCGCGTTGAACGCGACCGACCCGAGCGACGAGCCGTTACGGCCATCGAGCCAGTCGAGCATCTGTTTCGCCGACACCACGGGAATCCCACGTGTGATCGCCGAGTTCACGGCGGCGTCCGACGGCTGCTCGGTTGGCAGATCGGTGTGCATGTTGGCCGTGAACACACCGTAGTAGCCGAGCGGGCCGAGCGCGCGATCGAATAACGTGTCGGATGTGAACGGATACGTCTGCCCGGATTCGTCGGTCATTTGCGTCGTTGCCTGATAGACGTCGATCGTGGTCCCGTCGACGTCGGCGAAGCGCATCGGCATTGCCGATCCCGTGAACAGGCCGGGGCGGTTCTGCACCCAGTTCGGCGGGTAGAAGTAGTAGTTGGTGTCGAACCGGATTCCGTTCGCCAGTTCCACCTTCGGCTGCGTGACGTAGTCGCTCCATGCGATGCAGTGCGTCCGGTTCGTCTGGAGCGGCGGCACCGACGGCCTCTCGAGATGGAACTGGGCGATCTGCTGCGAATAGAACGACGCCAGCGTCGCCGGCGTCCAGTCCGCGCAGTTGGTCGTCACATGGAGGGCGACCTCGAACCCGTCGTTGACGAAGCCGAGCGACGTCGCGTCGTCCATGCCCGGCGTACCGTTGTAAATGTAAGAAGTGCTGCGGACGCACTGCCAGTCGGCGAGGCTGCATCCCAGCGCGCTGAGCCCTTTGTACTGATTGAACCGTCCGACGGTGCCACCGTTGGCGTGATCGTCGCCGGTCATGACGAGCGCGGCTTTCGCGCCGCGCGGCAGATACCAGAAGCGCGGCAACGGCTTGCGGGCGCGATTGAGATGCAGCAAAAGATTCGCGAGCAGACGCTGCTGCTCGTCGGCCTGCGGGATCGCGACTTTGTTCAGATCGACCCAGTCCGGCTGCACGTCGCCACCGGCTGCGCCGAAGAAGAGATTGTCCGAACGGATCGGCGCGAGGCCATCGCGGTCCTGCCCGGACCAAGCGGGGTTCCCCTGGCGCGTGTAGACGATGGAGCGCGCGAGGTCGAACGTGAACGCAGCCGCCTGACCGGTGCCGACCGACGCGATCGTGACCGCCGGACTCATCGTCGCCGTCGCCGCATCGCTGAAGAGCGTGGCGATCGTGGACGCGCCGGACGCCCCGGCGATGACGTAGCGATCCGCCGTGCCGTGGAACTGCATCGTGTCGGACACGATGCCGGCGCCAGGGGCCGCCGTGGTGTTGACCTGCAGGTACGCGTTCGCCAGAGTGGACGACTGGTCGGTCAGCCCGAGCAGCCCGGCAAGCTGCTTATCGGGACGCATGGCAACAAGGTTGCCTCCGTTCGACACCCAGTCCGTGAGCATCGCCACCTGGCTCGACGTCAGCGGCATCTCACCGAGAATCGCGACGTCGTATCCGGCGAGGATCGCAGGCGTGACCTGCGACATGTCGGTGGCGGTGAACTCGTTCAAGCCTTCGGCGCGAAGGATTTCGGCGTAGTAGCGGCCGAAGGGGTTCGACGAGCTGGAGATGACAAGAATTGGCCCGCCCGGCCCCTCGTCGGCCGGCGGCGTGGGCGCGCCGGTCGTGAACGACCACACGACATCGGAGGCAAGCGCGTTGCCGGCGAGATCTCGCACGCCGCTGACGCCGCCGCTCACCGTGGCGGTGTACGTAGTTTGCTCCAGTAACCCGCCGGTGGTGGCAAGGGTCGCCGTGTGTGCACCAACGTTGTAGCTGACCGTCGCCGGTATCGCGGCGCCGGCCTGGTCGTGCAGCGTAAATGCCGATGAAGTGAGGCTCGCCGGATCGATCGCTTCGCTGAAGGCCGCGGTTACCGTCGACGCTAGCGGCACGCCGGTGGCGTTCGGCGCCGGTGTCACGTTCAGCACGACGGGCGGCGTCGTGTCGGGTCCGAGGTCGGTCTGCAGCACCACGTCGACCCAGTAGTTGTTCGCGCCTCCCATCGTGGGAAAGCCGCTCGCGCCGTAAAGAAACACGCCGTTGGGCGTCGACTCGCCGTTGACGCCCGCTCGCAGCGCGTGCAACGGCGGCGAGTCGACGCCGGCCGCCGAGAAGAATCCGCTGTCGAACGCGAAAAAGCCCGAGTCGGCGTGATAAGAGGCGACGTACGTCGTGTTCGCCGAGATCGTGACCGGTGGAGTGAGCGCGATCTCCTGCCAGCCGGCCGCGGATTCGTTCGTAAACGTCGCTTCGGCCAACAGTGCGCCGGTGCCGGACCAGAGGTGGCCCACATGTGAGCCGATGTTCGCGGTTCCTTTGTAGAACCGCAGCGCCGTCACGAACCCGTTGACGTCCGATCGGAACTTCACGCCGACCTCGATCGGCCGTCCGTCGGTGACCGCCGGATTCGCCGGGGCAGCCGCCGGCGTCCAGATGCTGCACGGACAGCCGCTCGACTGCGCGACGACGCGGTCAGCGCCCGCTCCGGCGAGGATCAGGCAGAGCGCAGCGACAACGAAAAACACACCACGAACCTGATAGACCATAACTCTTTGAACCTCGGGCCGGTTGCTGAGGGGAGTAAGACGCTAACAGGTTGGCGATCGCAACGCAAGCGCGGACGCACTTGCGTCATTGAAATCGCGAATTCTTGTCTCGGCTCATGAAGACGCCTGTGAACACATGGCGCCGCTCGGCTGCGTCACGCCGTCAGGGACGCCGAGGTACCCGACAGCAGCCAAATAAGTCGGCGAAAGCGGCTGTGCTCAAACGCACAGACGATTGTCAGCGATTGCCTCATGCTGAACGGGGTAGGAAATTCAACCTGGAGGCTTCCGACTGCAATGGTGATGGATGTTGAGATCGAACTGCGGATTCCTACGGTCACGGTAGTAAAGGAAGATGGCTCAAATGGGAGAGTCGACAATACGCATGTCAGGTTCAAGAAGGTCATTCAACTGCCTGCCTTCCCGCCGCAGGGCTCCACGATACAGCTCACTGCCGGGTCGGACCTGGCGTTTGAGTGCACGATAGCCAGAGCCGACTGGCACGAGGAGAAACAGCTCTTCGTGCTGGCCTGCAGGTATCCCAAGCAGAGAATGCTTCCGCAGGAATACGAGACGTTGCTCAACGACCCGCGATGGCAGCGGACAGAACTGCAGTCGTGAATCGGGTCCGCGGGTGTGCCCTTCTGGACAGCCTCCTCTTTGGGAACCGAATAGGGTTGTGAAGGCGCAATGGGAACCGCGATCAGTGAGTCGCTCGAGTGGTTTGGCGATCTGGGGATCTTTTCCTGGAAAGTATCCCGCGCGGCCGTCACAAGGCCGTTCGAACTCCGCGAGATCATCCGGCAATTCGACGAAATAGGCTCGAAATCAGTCCCTCTGGTGATGCTCGCGGGCGCGGCGATTGGCACCGTCCTCGCGCTGGAGACCTGGAGCAGCCTCGTCCGGTTTGGCGCGCGGTCCCTGCTCCCAGCGACCATCGTGTTCTCGATCATCCACGAGATGGGGCCGGTCGTCACCGGGTTGGTCGTCAGCGGACGAGTCGGAGCCGGCATCGGCGCTGAGCTGGGCTCGATGAAAGTGAGCGAGCAAATCGACGCCATTGCGGCCTCAGCGGTCAATCCCTACAAGCTGCTGGTCGTCACTCGCGTTCTGGCGTGCATCGTTGCCTTGCCGATGCTGACGCTGGTGGCCGATTTCTGCGGGATCTTCGCAGGATGGATCGCGAATACCCTGGTCAACCCCATTTCCTTGCACAGCTTCTTGACCAAGGGTTTCCTGAACGTGAATTTCAGTGATTTCCTCGCCCCGACCTTCAGAACCACCGTCTTCGGTCTGATCATCGGCTTGGTGGCCAGTTTTCAGGGCATGCGCACCCAAGGAGGCACGGAGGGTGTCGGCCGCTCGGCGACGAGCGCGGTCGTGCTCTCTTCACTGTTTGTCATCCTGGCGGACGTCGTTCTCGTCAAGGTGATCCTCATTTTTTTTCCATGACGCAGACGATTCCAGGAGCCGGCGGCGGCAGTCCGAAGACCGTTACGCCGGGCGAGCCGGTCCTGGTGCTTCACGACGTCCACAAATCGTTCGGCGCCGAGCACGTGCTGGACGGCATCAGTTTCACCGTCGCCCGCGGCGAGACGCTCACGGTCCTCGGCCGGAGCGGCACCGGGAAGAGCGTGCTGTTGAGGCTCATCATCGGACTCGATCATGCAGATGTCGGTTCGATTTGCATTCAAGGCCGGGAGACCGCGGGCCTCGACCTCAACGAGATGAACCAATTGAGAGTGAAGATGGGTTTTCTGTTCCAGCATGCGGCTCTGTACGACTCGCTCACCGTCGAGCAGAACGTGGCGTTTCCGTTGGAGCGGCACACGAATATGTCGACGGCTCAACGGCGCGATCGTGTCAAGGAATTGATGAGCAGCGTGGGCATGGAACGCGATCTCGACAAAATGCCGAGCGACATTTCCGGCGGCATGCAGAAGCGAGTGGGTCTGGCACGCGCGCTGGCGCTGCAGCCGGAACTCCTCCTTCTCGATGAACCCACCGCGGGACTCGATCCCATCACCGCAAGCGAAATTGACGCCCTTATTCTGAAGCTGCAGGACGAACACTCCCTGACAGCTGTTGTCGTCACACACGATCTTCGTAGCGCGAAGACCATCGCAGACCGTCTGGCGCTGCTGGATAAAGGAAAAGTGGTGATCGAGGGCAGCTTTCAGGAGCTTGCTGAAAGCCAGGATGATTTTGTGCGGGAATTCTTCCGGCGGGATTCGTAGGGAGCCACTATGTCAAGAGCGGCGCGGTTGGGAGCCTTCATGGTCGCCGCACTGGCGATTCTGATATCGGGCATTTTTATCATCGGCGGAAAGAAGTACCTGTTCACGTCAACCTATCGGCTGAACGCGCAGTTCGCAACCGTCGTGGGCCTGGAATCCGGGGCGGAAGTCCGCGTGGGCGGCGTGCACAGCGGGTCCGTCTGGAGCGTGCAGTTACCAGGCAAGCCGACGGACAAGATCACGGTATCGATGGACCTCGATAAATCAACCCACAACATCATCAGGCAGGACTCCATCGCCACCATTGAAACCGAGGGGCTCCTTGGGAACGAATATGTGGCGATCTCGTTTGGGTCTGCCACAGGGGCCAACGTTGCCGATGGGGGCACCATCGGGAGCGAGCCGCCGATCGCCATGTCGGACGTCCTCAAAAAAACCAACGGCGTTCTGGACAGCAGCCGGGAAGCTCTCGCAAATGTGACTCGAACAACCGCCAGTCTGAGTTCAATCAGCACCAAGATCGATAACGGTCAAGGTTCAGTGGGAGCGTTGATTAACGACAGGAAGATCTACACCCAGCTGGACCAGACGGTGGGTGGGTTGCGCGACACCGTCGCCAAAGCTCAAGCTGGAGCCGCGGGCTTTCAGGAAAACATGGAAGCGCTAAAGGGTAATTTCCTGCTACGCGGATTTTTCAAGAACCGTGGCTACGCAGAATCTTCCGACCTGGCGAAGAACGCCATCGTGCGTCTTCCAGAAGGCGAGCCTTTGAAAACCTTCACGTACGAGCCGGGGCAGCTCTTCGACAAGATAGACACAGCCAAGCCCAAGAATCAGAAATCTCTGCGCGCGGCGGGCCAGTATCTGGCCGACAACGAGTTTGGTCTCGCGGTCGTGGTTGTTTCAACGAGCATGGCTGGAGACACGGAGAAGGACCTCGTGTTGACACAAGCACGAGCCTTGGTGGTACGCGACTACCTCGTCGATAATTTCGGTTTCGATGACGCGGAACTCAAGACGTTTGGCGTTGGCAAGAAGAGCGGGACGAACCCAGGCGCCGGCTGGGGAACGGTTGAGATCAAGGTCTACCCTCCCGGCACTGATATTCCCGCCAAGTAGCTGGTGGCCCGTCCCGAACGGCTACTGCCCGTCGATTGTCAACGCGTAGAGCTGGTGGTTCCCGCTGCCTTCCACGCCGGACCTGGAGTAGCCGGACCCCCAGTAGACAGAGCCGTCCACGACGGCCGGGCCGGAGTTGACCGAGCTGCCGGCGCTGAGCTGCCGGAGGATGGCACCGGTCGCTGCGTCGAGCGCGAACATCTGGTGCTGGGTCGGGAGCTTCGCCATCGACGAGGCGTACACGACACCGTTGGCAACCGTTACCGGAGCGAGGTCCCACACACCGACAGTTCCTTTGCCAGCCAACGTTTCGACCTGGGGATCAGCGGTCTGCCAGAGGATGACTCCGGTCGTCGGATCGAGCGCTGCCCAGGAGCCGCCGGTGACAGTCGTGTTGCCGATCACGCCGTTCTGCGTCAGCTTGTAGGGAATGTGGTGCTGGTTGGTGATCGAGGCGTAGATGCGGTCGCCGTCGAACGCCGTGCCCCACTCCATGCCGCCCTGGTCACCGCCAGGGCCGACGAGGGTGTTCCAGATGAAATCGCCGGTCTTCGCGTCGAGGGCGACGTAGACGCCGCTCTTTTCGCCGATGCCGACGACGGTGCGCTTGTTCGAGCCGTGGCCGATCTGGAAGACGTTCGGCCCGGAACCGCCGAGGTCCCACTTGTCACCACCGTGCAACGGATTGTCGGATTCCGCGGCGCACCACGTCACCGCAGGGGGCTGCGACCCGCACGCTCTCTGCCAGGGAACGTCGCCCACGACGCGGTACGACCACACCGGTTCGCCGGTCTTCAGGTCAAATGCGACGATCGAACTGAGGTAGGAACCCGGCTGCTCGCAGGACTCGTTGAACCCATTCGGGTCAGCGGCGTTGCACGCTTTCACCGCCGCCGGCTCGCCGGCGGCGACCTTGAAGGCCCCGAAGACAAGACCGTCCTGAAGGTCAACCGCCGGCGGCCCGAACATAACGGCGCCCCAGTAGCCCCCTGAAGGGTCGTTGTCGCCCAACGGATCGCCATCGGGGTTCGGCAGCGAGTAATGCCGCCACCGGATGCGGCCAGTCTGCGCGTCGAGCGCGACCAGCGCTCCCGGGTATGTAGACACCCCTGACTGCGACGTGCCGACGTAGATCGTGTCCTCGGCGAGGACCGGCGACCCGGTCATGATCGCATGCGGGTCCGGATCCAGCCGCGTGCTCCAGCGCAGGTCGCCCGTCCTGGCGTCGATGCCCATCATGATCGGGGCACTGAGGTCGCCGATCACGAGCGTGTTTCCGGCGAGCGACGGACTCGTGCGCGAAATGTCGCCCGGGATCCCGGTATAGTCCGACACCAGATGCGACCAGACCACGGCGCCGGTCTCCGCGTCGAGCTTCCAGAAGGTGCCCCCAAAGTCCCCGAAGTACACCGCTCCGTTCACGACCGCCGGGGTCGCCGAGACGTCCCCGGTCGTGGTTGCCACCCACTTCGGCGCGAGGCGTTGGACGTTCGCCGGCGAGATGTCGCGCTCGAACGGCTGATTGCGGGTGTTCCTCGAGTCCTGGCCGATCATCGGCCAGTCTGGTCTGTGCCTTCGGCCGTCCTTCTCTCGTTCTTCATCCTCATTCCTCGCGTGCTCCTTCCCATCGTCCTGCGCGATTGTCCGTGAGACGCCCGCAAGCGCCGCGAGCAGCGCGACGATGAGCGCGATCTTCGAGAGACGTGGCCGAGGCCTGCCCGACCGATCGTGTTGAACCCTTTCAGCCATGATTCCTCCCTCGGATTCTGGGATTTTGCTTCTGGCCGCCCGGATGGGGCAACGTTATACACCAAGATTTGCCGGGTGCTGCACAGTATTTCCGCGACAACCATGCTTCCAAATTAACGGATTCCCTGACGCGGCGACGATACGCACCCGCCGGCGTGGCGCGCGCGACAGCGGTTGTTGACCGTCGCGGCGAAGTCACCGAGGAATCCTCCGGACGCGACGCAGGCGGAAAGATCGCCGACCACGTGGAGCGCCGCCCGTGCACGCGTGAGAGCCACGTTCAACAGCTGATCGGCATCCGCGACCCATCGGACGAGACGCGGCAGCATCCCTTCGGCGACAACGGGGGAGAAGATCATCACGTCGCGCTCATCGCCTTGAAAGCGATGTGCGGTACCTACGGTCAGTCGACCTTTCACTTCATCCCACCACGGTCGTGATCGGACGGCTTCCTCGATCCGTTCCATCTGCAGCCGAAACGGAGTCACGACGCCGAAATCGACGTTGTTGCGCAGAAGCAACCCGGAATTCGACCATTCGTCGAGTAGATCGAGCACCGCCTGTATCTCCAACTCGTTGACGGCGCTGCGCGACGAGCGTAGCACCAGGCCACCGACGTCGTGCCAGTAGAGACCCAGCGGCTCGCTTCCGAGCCGTTCACGCAGCTTCTTCAGCGCCGTCCGCACGGTGAGCCGGCGCTGATAGAACGCGTCGTTGGAGAACTCGATGATTTCCGGATGAGACCGATAGTGCTCGGCGAGGAACAGCGGTTGTTCGCCCCGCTCGAGCACCGTGCTCTCGGCAAGCGCGTACACCGAGCGCTCGGTGTAGGACCACGCCGCGAGAAGATGCGCGACATCGTACTCTCTGGCAAGGCTCTCCTCCTCGGAAGCGGACAGGGTGCTGATATGGCGGAGTTGGCGCGGATCGCCGATGACGAGCACGCGGCGGGCGCGAAACAGCAGCGGCAGTGCGGACGGAATGTCGCACTGGCTTGCCTCATCCAGGATGAGGAGGTCGAAGAGGGCAGGCTCGAGTGGAACGGCGTTCCGGACTGACAGGTTGGTCACAATCCAGAGCGGCAGATCCAGACCGAGCAGCCGCACCGTCCCCTTGAACTGTTCAAGAACTTGAAAGAACGCGCTGCCCCGGTTCTGCCGTGCGCGGGAGGAGAGGTCGAAATAACGGCCGAGCGAGTGCCGCAGAGACAGAGCTCTGCGAGCCACACGATTCGTCCACACCGCTCCAAGATTGTCGGCGGTCAGTTCCGCGTGGCGGCGCTGGAGCAGGTCCAGGCGCTCCGCGAGGACGTCGGCGGATTCCTCGGCTCTAAGTACCTCCGAGGCCCGCAGGTGACGGTCTTCGGTGGCACGCCAATACACGAGGCAGGCGAGCCTCTCGCACGCCTCCGCAAGCCGGGCGAACGGGTTCGTGCCCTGCTGGTCGGCGAGCGCGCGAAGGTCTGTCCGCACGCGCAGCGGTAGAGCCGACGCGAGCGCTGCCAGTTCGGCGCTCACGAGGCGGCGCATCGCGGGCCCGGCAAACGCCTGCCGCATCCTCAGCCGGAGTCCCACCGGGCGCATCCCGGCAAGCTCCTCTGCGGTCCACCTGAGCCGCTCAACCCGCGAGAGGTCCGGCAGAGGCCAATTCCCTTCAGTCCACGAGTGCACCCAGGCCGGAACGACCAGGCGCTCGGCAACCCGGCGGTCTCTTTCCAGCGCGATACACTCCGATCGAGCACGTTCCAGATCCTGGATCCGTTGCTCAGTCTGCGTGATGGCCTCGCTCAGCTCGCTCAAAGCTCTCGGCGATGGCGGCGCTGGCGCCGCATCGGGCCGCAGGGCACCAAGTCTGGCCGACATCTCTTGCTGCGACTCGGCCATTGTCTGACGGCTGCCGAGGCGGAGCGTCCAGTCGCGGCCGCTGCCGAGAGCCGCACGCAGGCGGTCACGGACTACATCGACGGCTTTGTTGTTCTTGCTCGAGAAAAGCACGGGACGCATTGCCAGAGCACAGCTCGCGAGGAGGTCGACGACCACTTGAGACTTGCCCGTCCCCGGCGGTCCGGTGACGACAGCGAGCGGGGAGCGAAGTCCCGCTCGTGCGGCGTTTTCCTGCCCGCGGTTGAGCGGGAGGACCTGGAAGAGTGGGGGCGTCTCGGTGGCTCGTGCGGTTGTGCGCGTCCGGGCGGTTGCGCCGATACCTGTTACAACCCCCGCCGCCGTCGCGCCAAGAGCCATGAACAGGCGCGGGTATTCCGCCAGCGCCTCCAGCTCGCGGCGCAGGTGATGGGTATGCGCACTCCGCTCGCTCTTGAACAGGATCGGCCGATTCACCCACCGGTTACAGGGGAAATCGGCTTTCGGGAAAGGCTCCAACCGATCCGCCACGAAGGAGGGCATCGGCCATCCCAGCACTTCAAAGGCTGCGTTGAGCCGCATTCCGAACGATCCGTATTGACCTTCGAGTTCCGCCCGGATCGCTCGCAACTCTTCCGGCTGGACATTGCGCCGCTTGAATACGTGATGATTGAGCTGCAACTCACCTGCAGGACGGACGACGAACCGGCGATCTTCAACGTGCGCCACGTCGACGAGCGTGAAAAAAAGCGGCGACAGAAGGCCCGTTTCGTCGAGAAAAACCGGGTAGCCATAGAAGAAATGCTCCGTTCCGGCCACCAGCGCGCTTCCTCCCAACAAGAGTTCGAGATCCGAGGTGAGATTCACCTCGAGAGTGGCCTCCGGCGCCTCGAGATGAAAGAGCTGCTCCTCTTTGTCCCAGGGCGAAACAAGGGAGTGGTGCTCGGCCGAGAGCTTCTTGGTCAACGAACGCCGGTCTTCCGCCTCGATGCACGCCAGGTAGAATCGAAGCAGGCGAAGGAATTCCTTCTCGGTCATTGACTGCATGGCCTCGCTTCGCGAGACGCGTGCCAGCAAGAGAACGGCCGAAAATCCGTCTCGACTTCGTTTGCTGGTGCCGCCGTTGCCATGCTTTCTCCGGTTACCACACGCAGTTTCTGCGCACCCAACCGGGGATCGAGGGTTAACACCTTCGAACCATCATCAGTACCACGCTCGAAGCATGGTCCGGGGCAGCGGACAAGACGTAACTTGTCTGTGAGAGGTGGTCTATGAGGTGGAGAAGAATCGCAATCACGGCACTCCCGGTGGTCACGTTTCTGATCGCGTTCGTCGCATCCCTGTCCGCGCAATACCCCCCGCCCCTAGGCACGGCTACGGATCCAGGTGTCCGTGGCGGTGACCCCGGTGCCGGCGCGGCGATCGCCGGGCTGACGCCCGGGCAGGGCCAATTCTTCGATGCGGGCAAGGCCGACTTCGAGCAGGCCGAGGGTGTGGCCGACGGCCTTGGCCCACGTTTCAATCTCAATTCCTGTGGAGGGTGTCATGCCCAGCCGGCGATCGGGGGCACAAGTCCGGCGATCAATCCCCAGATCGCAATGGCTACAGACTCGGGGGGCCAGAACCAAATACCGTTTTTCGTGCTGCCGAATGGCCCGACGCGCGAAGCCAGATTCAAGTACCAAGCCGATGGTGTCACTCGCGACGGCGGGGTACACGACCTTTTCGTGATTACAGGGCGTAGCGATGCCCCAAGCGGTTGTCAGATTGCGCAGGAGGATTTCAACGCACAGGCCGCACGGAACAATCTTATCTTCCGCATCCCCACACCAACGTTTGGTTTGGGGCTGGTTGAAGCCATTCCCGACAACGTCATCTCTCAGGGGCTCGGGCAGAATTACGCGGCCAAGCAGGCCATGGGCATTTACGGTCGCGTGTCGCGAGTGCCGATCGGGATGAACTCGACGGTGAATCGCAACGGCAATGACGGCACGATTGCGCGCTTCGGCTGGAAGGCGCAGAACAAATCGCTCCTGCTCTTCTCAGGCGAGGCCTACAACGTGGAAATGGGTATTTCCAACGAGCTGTTCCAGACTGAACGCGATGAGACGGCCGCCTGCCAGGCCGCGTTTGTGGCAAACAACGTCGCCAATCTGGATGCGGCGGCGCCGATCGATGCGACCAGCGACATTGAGAAGTTCAGCGACTTCATGCGTTTCCTGGCTCCGCCCACGCCGTCTCAGACGGTGCCCGGAGGGGCGCTCTCGATTACATCGGGAAGCATGTTGTTCGGCAACATTGGATGCGCCCATTGCCACACACCAACCCTGATGACGGGCAACTCGCCCATCGCAGCCTTGCGCAACCAGCCCGTGAATCTGTTTTCCGATCTGTCGCTGCACAAGATGGGTCCTGGTCTCGCGGACGACATCATTCAAGGCCAGGCTGCACCGGACGAGTTCCGGACGGCGCCTCTGTGGGGTCTCGGACAACGGCTCTTTTTCCTGCACGACGGCAGAACCTCGGATCTCCTGGTTGCCATCCGGGCACACCGGAGCGCCGCCTCGTCCCAGTTCGGTGCCTCCGAGGCAAACCAGGTCATCAATCTGTTCGATGCGCTGCTGCCGGCCCAGCAACAGGACATCCTGAATTTCCTTCGTTCTCTGTGAGGAGGTTCGCGATAACATTTTCAGCAATCCAATAACTGTAAGCGGAGCGGCTCTCCTGGCCGCTCCGCGCTTTCGAGTTCCAGTTGAACGGACACAGGTCGACTCGATGGGCGTGCCACCTTGACTCGCCTGCAATGACATATTCGTTATCTTGCACTTCTTTCACAATAATTCAGGAATTCCAGTCGATTTCAGTTGCTCCAAAGACTGATCGAGTCGCAACGTCAATGCGTGCAGGATCGAGCTATCAGTGCGCCGATCAAGGCTGAGGGTGAGTCCGCCCGAATCCTGATTGCGGGCGACCATCCGATTTTCCGCGATGGCCTCAAACGGCTACTCGAAGCAGAGCCGGACATGCAGGTGGTCGGCGAGGCCGGCGACGGCGCGTCCACGCTGCAGCTTGTGCGGCAGGTGAAGCCAGACCTGCTGCTATTCGATCTGGCGATGCCGGATGCCGGTCTAGATATTTTGCGGGCGTTGGCCGCAACCTCGAAGCTGCCGCGAACAATCGTGCTGACGGCGACCATGGGGACCAGGGATCTCCTCGTCGCGCTCAAACTGGGCGTCCTCGGAATTGTGCTGAAGGAGGCGACAACGAAGTCGCTCTGCGAAAGTATCCGCTGCGTGCTGGACTATCGCTACGCGCTCGGGCCCGAGCAGGTCGGCGATCTTGTTCATGCGATGTTCGGTTCGCCCGGGGAAGGATTGGTGCGGAGGAACCGCTTCCACCTGACCCACCGTCAGCTCGAGATCGTATCTGCAATCGCCCTCGGTGAGACCAACAGAGAAGTCGCGAAGCACTTCTCAATCAGCCAGGAGACCGTCAAGCGCCACCTGTCGAATATCTTCGATAAGCTTGGAGTCTTCTCACGCCTCGAGCTCGCAATCTTCGCGCTCAACCACGGTCTCATCGAGAATGACGGTGACGCGGGTGGAGCTCGCGAGAGCGCCTACTGAGGAACCCAGATCAAATAAAGAGCGACGATCGAGACCACGCCCAGAGCGGCCACGATGAACCCGCTGCGGCGGCGGGCTCGAAATGAAAGCAGTGTGACCATGCCGGTGAGCGCGCTCAGGGTGAGCAGGATCGCGGTAAGGTCGATGATCCAGTACCACGCAGGCCCGCTGTCGAAGCCTTTGTGGAGATCGTCGAGCCTGCCGAGAAGTCCGCGGGTTTCAATTTCCACGTCGCCGACTCGTTGCGCCCGGTTCACCGTCACGACTGTCCGGTGGCCGGGAGCCGCAAACGTCACCTGAATCTGATCGGGATCTTCGCGATAATCCGTGAGTGGCGAGCGAACCCCGAGCGTCTCTCGAAGGTGTTGGCCGAGGGCTTCCTGGTCGGGGTGTGCAAGGACATCGGCGGATAGGACGATCGTCGACTTCGTGATCGTCGGTTGACCAAAACCAAAATCCTGGTGATTCAGCGTGAATCCCGTGATTGCGAATAGCAGTACGAGCGTGAAGCCTGCCATCGAAATGTAGATATGCAGTAGCAAGCCCCAGTGCCCAACGACCCGGACGAGGTGCCTCATGCCGGTTTTGGTTTCGGGCCGTACTGAATGATGACGGATTGGAAGTTCGCGGTCGCCGAGAGCGTCAGATTGGCCGGGCTGCTGTCGCATGCAATCGCACCGGCTTGCTTGGCGTACACACCATGTTCCTGGTTGGTCTCGACGACAATGCGATAAGTACCCCGAGGCGCGGGCTTGTGGTCGTTGTCCAACCCATCCCACACGAGCTGGTAACGGCCCGGATCGCGCGTCGCGCGGGCCGTGGAGTAGAGGAGATTCTGAGCCTTGCCGGCGATATTCCAGAAACTCGAAAGTTCGGAGAAGTACTTCGCCTTGTTGGCCCAGAACGCCAGGATGCGGACCAGCCGGCTGGTTGTGCTTTCGACCCAGACCGCGACGTAGGGCCGATGCACACGGCCCCGGATCCTTCCGCCGAAACCGCCTCCGCGGCCGTTACGAAAGTCCGTTCCATCCGTCAGCGTGAGTGATATGTCGAGCTCATATCCCGCCGGCCAGTCCGGAGACACCGCCGGGCGGGGCATCTGCGGACGCTCGAGGCGCGCAAACCCTTCGGATCGCTCCACGACGCCGTCGCGCCCCACGCGAAGTGCCACTGCGCCCGGCGTGCGCCCAACGAGTCGAAGACCTTCATCGGCTCCGGTCAGGCAGAGCGTGGTTGCGAGCGCATTGGCCGTCACCGCATCGGCCGCCACGACGGTTCCGCTCGAGGCCAGTGCTGCCGCCCGAGCGGTGCGGGCATCAATCAGGTGGGCCCCACGCGCGTAAGTGCCGCTGGTGGCAATGGCCCGGTTGTGAAGCCGAATCCACGTGAGAGGTCTCGCGTTCTCGTGCGGAGCGTGCGGGTCCGCGATCGCGATGTCACACGGGCGGCCCCGCGCGACGATATCTCCGCCGACATTCAAGAGGATGCCCTCGATGCCGGGAGCGGCGGCGTGTGCGGCCTTCGCTGCGCAGTCGATGATATAGGCCTTGCCGAGCGCGTCAACGTTTCGCGGCGTGTTCGCGCCTCGGGGTCGGACAGACACGATGCCGCCGGTGAGCTCGTTCCAATAGTCATAGTCAGAAAGGAGCTTGCTCAGATCGCGGGACCGGCCGGGACCGTCAGATTCGCCCAGCCTGCTGATTTCGCTGTCGGGATCGCGCGTGTCGAGGATGGCGGTGAGCCGGTGGACTTCTTCGAGTACCGCCATCTCCGCATCGCGAGCCTTCACGGTGTTCGATGTCCACACGACCAGATCCAGCGATGTTCCGATGACATGATCGTATGGAAAATGATGCTCGGCGGACCGAGCCGAGCGTAGTGTTGCGAGCGGCGCCATCGCCGGCAACGACAAGAACAATCTGCGCGTGATCCTACCCGGCAGGCTCCCCATTGAATCTCCGTTCGTGATTCTATCGCTTGACCTTCTGCTTTACATCGCCTTAACTGATGGCCTCATGTCTCTTCGCGCTGTCCGCGCCGGCGTCTTTCTGATTACCCTGTCCGGGCTGGTCTTCGAGATCGGTCTCACGCGGATCTATTCCGCGACGATCTGGTACCACTTTGCGTTCGTCGTCATTTCGATGGCGCTCCTTGGGTGGGGGATGGGCGGCCTGGCGGTCCACCTACTGAAGCGAACGTTCGCGCCGTCGATGAGTCGGGCGGCTCTCCTCACCTTGCTGTATGCAACGACCATCCCGGTATGTTTATGGGTCCTCGTCCAGTTTCCGTTTGAGTTCAGGCGGCTCCCGCTCTACTTTGTCGCGCCTCTCGTGCCGTTCTTCCTGGGTGGGATGGCGTTGTCGATGGTGTTCGATCTCCACCGCGCTATCGCCGGATCGTTGTACTTCGCCGATCTGCTGGGCGCCTCGCTTGGAGCGGTGCTCGTCACCGTGTTGCTTCAAACGCTGGGCGGCGAGGCGTCGCTGCTCATGGCGGCGGTCGCGCCGATGGGCGCAGCCGCCTGCCTGTCGCGAAGACTCCGCCCATGGGCCTCGGCTGGCGCCCTGCTCCTGGCCGCAGCTGCCCTATCGAACGCAAGCACCGGTCTCTTTCACGTGATTCCCGGCACGATCAAGGCGATGCGCCGGCAGATGGAGGAACATGCCGGAGCGCGCGTGACACAGACCGGATGGAACGCGTACTCGCGGATCGACGCAGTCGAAGGTCTTCCGCCGCCCATTCTGGCGCGCCTCTACATCGATTCTGACGCCTGGACGAGCATTCGCGCGTGGGACGGCCGGTTCGAAAGCATCCGCGACCTGCGCGATTCGTACCGTGCGTTGCCGTTCCGATTCACGCCCAACGCCGAGACGCTCGTGATTGGCCCGGGCGGCGGCACGGACGTCCTTGCCGCACTGGCGTCCGGCAGCCGCAAGGTCACGGCCGTCGAGCTCAATCCCCTCATGATCCAGTTCGTCCGCCATTACGGCGCGCGCGCGGGATCGCTCTACGATCGGGCCAACGTGGACGTCGTTCAGAGCGAGGGGCGCAACTTCATCAGCCGGACCGAGCGGAAGTTCGACGTCATTTTCATGGGCTTTGTGGATTCGTGGGCGTCGGTGGCCTCGGGCGGCCTCTCCCTCTCAGAAAACTACCTGTATACGACGCAGGCGTTCCGCGCGTACTACGACCATCTGACCGACAACGGGATCCTCGTCATTCTGCGCTGGGAGATGGACATCCCGCGCCTGGTGTCGAACTCAGTGGCGCTTCTGGGCGCCGAAGAGGCGTCGAAGCGGATCGTCGTCCTGACGGAGAAGCGCGGAACCCCCAGCGATCCGTCTCAGATGCTCTTCATGCTTCGCAAGCGGCCCTTTACTGAGGCCGAGACGGCGGAGATTGTTGACTGCTGGACGCAGGCGAATCCGCTCATCGTCCCGGGGCGGGACGTTCCTCCGCCTCTCGGCGATCTCTTGACGGGAAGAAAGACGCCGGCCGCGTATGAGGCGGAATCGCCCGGATTGGTCGGTCCGGTGTTCGACGATAGCCCCTTCTATTTCGCCGTCGAGCGGCCGTGGGGTATGCCCCCGACGATCGCCGCCCGGCTCTTCATGTGGTTGCTGGCTCCAAGCCTGGCGATGCTGGCTCTCTTCGCTGCGCTGGGCAAACCGAAGGGCGAGCCGGTGAGACCGTATGCTGCGTCCATTGTCTACTTCACCTGTCTGGGATTCGGATTCATCGCAGTGGAGCTGGCACTCCTTCAGAACCTGACGCTCCTGCTCGGCCATCCGATTTTCACGCTGTCCGTCCTGCTCTTCACGCTGCTCGCGGCAGGCGGTCTGGGAAGTGCAATGAGCCATCGCGTCCCGCCGCGCATGGCGTGTCTGGCGGTGGCCGTGCTTGGCGCGTGCGAGGCAGTCGCGCTGCCCCGACTCGTGGCCGCCTTCCTGCCGCTGTCTCTGGGCGTCCGCGTCGCAATTGCCACGGCGCTCATCGCGCCGCTCGGATTCGCCATGGGCATGCCCTTCCCGCGGGGCCTCCAGGGCACGGGCCGCGGCGCGCTGCCCGCGTCGCCGTTTTACTGGGGTCTCAACGGGATCATGTCGGTCATTGGTTCCGTGACGACGGTGTTCGTCGCGCTCAGGTCGGGATTTCAGGCCGCGATGCTCGCCGGTTGCGCCTGCTATGTTCTGGCATCCCTCGCCTCGCGCCCTGCACTCGGAAAATCTACGCGCCCGCCGGCGGGCGATCTACAATCGGCCGAAACATGAAATGTGAGGTGAGATGATGCCGGCACCGTCATGGCAGGTCAGCGGGCAGTACTACGAAACGTGCAGTTGCGACTTCGTCTGTCCGTGCATCCCCGGACAGATGGTGGTCAAACCGAGCAAGGGGTCGTGCACCTTCGCCATGGCATTCCAGATCGACCGCGGAAGCTTTGGCACGGTCCCGCTCGACGGCCTTGGCTTCATCGTCCTCGGAGTGACCCCGGAAGCGATGGCGAAGGGAAACTGGTCGGTTGGCGTCATCGCCGACGCGCGGGCCAGTACCGAGCAGCGTGACGCAATCGTGGCGATTGCCAGCGGTGCCGCGGGCGGCCCGATGGCGGCTCTATCTGGATTAGTGGGCAAGTTGCTGGGCGTGGAATCGGCGCCAATCCGCTTCGACCGTACCGGCGTCAAATGGTCCGTCAACGCGGCGAGCTTCGTCGACATGGCCGCTGAAGGAGCGATGGGAATCAACCCGAACGCGACCGAGCCGCTCTATCTCGACAACACCGGCCATCCGGCCGCGAATCGCTTCGCGCTCGCTCGTGCGTCCAAGAGTCACGTCCATGCTCTCGGTTTGGCGTGGGATGACGCGGGCGGAAAGAACAACGGACAGTACGCGCCGTTTTCCTGGCGCAGTGCATAGCCCCTCAGCGATCGGGACGCTCGCCCGACGCGACCGCGTCCTCATCTCGACCTGCCTGGTCGCCACGATCGCACTGGCCTGGGTATATCTCGTTCATCTCGATCGTCAGATGTCGTCCTCCATGCAACACGACACGATGATGGCGCAGATGGGCATGGCGATGGACGCGTCCTGGACGGCGGCAGACGTGTTCTTCACCTTCGCCATGTGGACTGTCATGATGGTCGGCATGATGGCTGGGACGGCCGCCCCGGTGCTGCTTCTCTTCGCGGCAGCGAATAATCGCCGCGGAGAGCGCGGTATGCGATTGGCGGTGTTGATGTTCGGGCTCGGTTACCTTACGGTCTGGGTCGGCTTCAGCGCGGGCGCCGCGCTTGTCCAGTGGACACTGCACCAGACGGCGATGTTGTCTCCGGCAATGGCGGCGTCCAACCCGTATCTGGCCGGCGCCATTCTCGTCGTGGCCGGCGCGTATCAATTGACGCCATGGAAGGGAGCCTGCCTGACGCAGTGCCGAAGTCCGCTCGGATTTCTGATGACGAACTGGCGTGACGGACGGCTCGGCGCGCTCCAGATGGGTGTACGTCATGGAGCGTATTGCCTCGGTTGTTGCTGGGCGCTGATGTGCGTGCTCTTTGTGGTCGGCGTGATGAACCTTGTCTGGGTCGCCACGCTGACCGGCTTCGTTCTGCTCGAGAAGATCGGACCTGCGGGTACTCTCGTTGCGCGCGTCGCAGGCGCCGCCATGGTGTTCGCCGGGATTCTCCTGATGGCCGTGAAGGTCTGACTGCCGCGATCGACACGGCAGGCTTACTTCGGGACCCCGGCTTTCACGGTCACGATATTTTCCAGCCAGACGTCGCCGCTGGCCGACACGACCTTCGCCGTGATCTGGTCGCCCGGCGACAGGTTATCCAGCAGTTGTGAGTCCTTGACCGGATAGGGCATGGTCATCGCGCCCATGAACCCAGGTATATCTCCGTGGTCCACGGTGACCATCTTTCCGGACTTGTCGATCGACACGACCTTGCCTTTGAGATCGTAGCGTTGCGGCTGCATCTGCTGCGACTGCGGTGGCTGCGCTGCCGCTGGAGGTGGCGCGTCGCTCTGTTTGGGTGGTGACGAGCAGGCCATCAGCCCGATCGAAAACCCTGCCACCGTTGCCGACAGAATCCTCGCTGCGTGTCTTCCCGTTCTCTTCATGCGTGCCTCCACTGGTCACGTGCTCAGTAGTGAAAACGGTATCGAAGCTCGGCGTAGACTTCCCGCGGGTTGTTGAAGTGCGTACCGCCGAAGGTGAGGCTGTTATCGATGAGCAGGTGGTTGTTCGCCGCGTTCAGCGCCGTGACGGCGAGCGAGATCTTCTCGCCGAACGACTTCCCGAGTGAGACGTTCACGGTCGTGTGGCCCGGCAAGTGCGCCGGTCCTCCGCTGTCGGTGAACCCCGAGCCGTAGGAGACGTTCGTCGCCGCAAACGTGCCCCGCGGCAATCGCGCATCGAAACCGGCGCTGAAGGTATGACGCTGGTCGTGGTCCAACGGAAAGTAGTCTCCGCCCGAGGTGAAATTCGTGAGTCCTCCGCTGATGGAGCCTCGACCCTGGGCCGTCTGGTTGGAATACGCCAGGTGAAACTGACCGATCTCCCAGGCTCTGGGCGATCGAACCGTCACTTCTGTTCCACGGATGAGGGCGCCGTCGATCGTAATGGGAAAGAAGACGTTCGAGTTGCCCACGGGGTTGTGGTCGAAGAAGTTCGTGGCCCGCGTCTGGAACCGGTCGGCGTCGAACGTCCAGCCGCGCACCGGCACCGTCAGACCCGCCTGGTATTCCTCATCGCGTTCGCCGTGCAAGGGAATGAACCCCAGGTTCTGCGCCGTCACGAAATCGAGCAGCGGACCCGAGGCGGTGACGAGCGGCGGCCCCTGGTAGAAGCGTCCATAAAAGCCCCGAACGACCCAGTTGATCGTCGGGATCTGAATGGTTGCGCCGACGCGCGGGCTCGTCGCGTTCTCGGCAATCCCTCCGGAAAAGTGAGTCTGGCGCACGCCGCCGCTGACGGTGAGCCACGGCGTGACGGTGATCTTGTCCTGAATGAACACCGCAGCAAGGTTCCCGGACGGCTGCTCACGCACCGACAGGTTCGGATTGCTGCCGTCGTTGAAGGTCAACGCGAAGAGTTGATTGTCCTGCTGGTGGAAACCGTAGAATCCGGCCTGCAGGTTGTTCTTCCAGATTCCCGCGCTGAACGTGGCCTGCGCGCCGCCGTACTGCGATCGGCGCTGGTCGGTGGTCACGATCGGATCGGCCGCTCCTCCGTCGAAGTTCGCGGTGTTGTAATGGTAGAACGGTGACACGGTGAGCATCGCGGCGTGGAACGTGCGGACCCACGAGAAGTTGACAAACGCGTCTGATTCTCTCTCCACATCGTTGATGCCGGCGGCTTGATCGTCGGGGCCGTTCGGAATCTGATAGCTGTCCCGTCTCACCGACGTCACCAGCCGCAGCTGATTGGCCGGATCGGGGTTGAAGATCAACGAGCCAAATCCGCCGCCGCCGGTCTGGCGATCGTGCAGCACATCGGCGACGGGCGTGCCCAGTCCGAGGTTGCTGCGATTGCCGTTCGCGCTGGCAAAGTACGCGAACCGTTGGGTGTGGCCTCCGACGCTCACCTGATCGTTGGTCTGATGGAAGTTTCCCGCGCTGAGCACCAGTTCGGCGTCGCTGTTGCGTTCGAACCCGGAACGCGGAACGACGTTGAAGACGCCATAGGTGCGGTCGCCGTACTGCGCGTCGTAGCTCCCGCGGTGCACCTCAAGGAAATCGATGTCCTTGGGATCAAACTGCGGCCCGACGTTGCTGGCGATGTTCGTGTTCGGGACCGGCACGCCGTCGATGAGCCAGCTCACCTGGTGACCCCCACGCACGTGCAGCTGATCGTGTGTGACATACGACCCGGGCACGTATGCAGTAATCGCCTCCAGGCCGTTGGTACGATCTGCTCCCGGCGTGTTCTGAATATCCTGCCGGCTCACGAGCGTCGTCGGTGTCACCAGGTCCGGCTGGATGGCCTCCGCGCTCGCCGAGACGGTCACCGCTTCACGCACCCCAGCCAGCTCGAGCTGAACGTGCAGCATGGGCGCGGTGTCCGACACCACGACGATCGTCTGCTCCACGGTGTTGAACCCCTGGAACGACACCGTGACGGTGTAGTCGCCGACGGGGACCGCGGCGATCTGAAACGCGCCCTCGGCGTCGGTCGTCGTCATCTGCGCCCAGTCGGCCTGCCTGGCCTTTATTGTGACGCTGGCGCCGGCGACGGGCCGGTGCTGCGGATCGTGCACCACGCCCTTCACGGTCGAAAAGATCGTGGCAAAGGCGGGCGCGCAAACAAGCATGAGCATGCCGATGAGAAGGACAGAGAATTTTCGCACACAGGTCCCCTTTCTCCAGCCCTGAAACGGCTGTTCTCAGGAACGGCCGCCGCAGGGTGCCATCACAGGCGCGACAAGGGAGAACGGACTAGGCGCGGGGAGGGGGCGAATCAGGCGGCGAACGCCGCTCGGTCGTCGTCGAGGACGCGGGGGAGACGACACTCGCCGTCGGCGGAAGAGCGGCCGCCGGCGGACGAGGCGGCACGACTCCGAGGATGCTGACGAGAGAGTTCAGCGTGGCGGTCGCACTCGTGGCGATACTTTGAACCAGGCAGATCTTCGAACCTGCTGCCGCTCCGTGATGCATCGGACACGTCGCGTCGGCGCCGTTGGCGCAGGTGCATGCCGCCAGGCTGGCGTCAATCAGTACCGGCACCAGCGTCAGCGTCGCGGCCTGGCAGACAAGCCAGACAGCGGCGATCGGGCCGAGGATAGGGCGCACGCGCATCACTCACTTCCAACTTAGCGCCACGCACCAGCCCTGTCAAATTTCATCGGGCGCGTTGCGGCGTACGCTATCAGGCAGAGGCTCTGCGGATCTCGACCTCGCGCTCGGGGTTCGTGTCACTTTCGGAAAGGCTGCCGCGCGTCCGTTGGGACACGAGAGGGTGAAGTTCCGGTTGAACCTCCCGCGGTTGAACCTCGCGCGAAGTCGTTGTCGGCGCAGGTTTATTCATCCGCTGCCGGACGTACGTCCCAATACTCTGAGCGAAACACGCACTGCCTATCGCAGAGTAGGCGACACCGGCGAAGCCAATCGCCGGCCACAGGTTCATGCCTGTCAAGGCCGCCAGAATGCTGGACATCAGGCAAACGGCCGCGACGTCAAACACCACTACCCAGACCCGATCCATCAGCGGCAGCGCGAAGCGGCCCGGTTCAAGAGGGCCCTCGGCGTGACGGGCCGGAGCTGTGTCCTTGACCACAAGGTGATCGGGCTGGTCGACAGGACACTCTTCCGGAAACAGCCGCAGATGCTCAGCGAGAACGGGTTGTGGAGGCAAGCCAATTGCCGAGACGTAGGCGCACAGGTGAGCTCGACGGAAGATTCCCTGTGGCCACTTCGAGAAGTCGTTGCGTTCGAGCTCAACGAACAACGATTCCTTGATCTTGGTCGACTCCGCGATCTGCTTCAGCGAGATTCCCCGGCGCTCCCGCTCCACTCTGAGGCGTGGTCCGAACGTTTCGCGGTCACGAGCAGGCATCAGTGGCTCTTCGAAGATAGCCGGAATAGCGATTCTGTACAAGCGGAAAGCTTGAAGGGACTCGCAGTAAACTACGGGCAAGGAGGACCCATGCGTGCCGCTCGCATTCTCACCGGAAGCCTGATTCTGCTCGTCGCCGTCATTCGGCCGGGTTCGGCGCAGGTCCCACAGCAAGGCCTGGGCGGCGCCGGTCGAGGTGTACCGCCGGAACTGCTGCAATGTGCCGATCTGACATCGGCGCTTCTTGCCATCACCACCCAGGACACGCGTCTTCGGGACTGGGCCAACCTCGCACGGTACCGCGACGCCAATCAGTCGGTGACGCGGGCGACCGCTGTGTTCATGGGCGACTCGATCACCGATTTCTGGCAGCAACCGCGTTTCGGGGAGTTCTTTCCAGGCAAGGGGTACGTCGATCGCGGCATCAGCGCTCAGACGACCTCCCAGATGCTGCTGCGCATGCGGCCCGATGTCATCGCACTGAAACCGAAGGTCGTCGTGATTCTCGCGGGCACCAACGACATCGCCGGTAACACGGGACCGATGACCGACGAAGAGATCGAAGGCAATCTTGCGTCAATGAGCGAGCTGGCAGCGGCCAACGGCATCAAGGTCGTGCTGTCCAGCATCACGCCCGTGAGCGCCTATCACACGGCCAGGCCGAGCGCCGCGCCTCAAACAACGATCCGTCCGGTCGCGCGCGTGAAGGCCCTCAACGACTGGATGCGCAGCTACGCCACTGCGCACAAGCACGTCTACCTTGACTACTATTCGTCGATGGTCGACGGCGCCGGCATGTTGAAGGAGGAATTCAGCGCCGACGACCTGCACCCTACCGCAGCCGGCTACGCGGTGATGGCGCCGCTCGCCGACGCGGCGATTGCGCGGGCACTGCGCTGATTGCACGGGCACGGCCTCGAGCCCGGGCACGAACAAGATGCCGATAACACGGTGGGCATGAGGCAACAGTCAGTCGAGCCGCTGACAATCGACGAACGGCTCCTCGAACGCATCCATCGTCAGGCGAAAGCCGAGCGATGGCGCGTGCGGAAGGATGGCTTCGCTCGCGCACTCGAATCGAGCGCCCAACGCGCGTTTGCCGGACGAAGTCCGACTTCGCGAGAGCTCGAGGGATACCTTGGCTCCCTTCACCTCGAAGATCTTGCGCTCGCCTGTGCGTGCGCGGCCGGCGACGATGAGGCGTGGGAGCACTTTGTCCTCGAGCAGCGGCCTCTGCTCTATCGTGCGGCCGACGCGCTCGATCCGAGCGGCGGATCCCGGGACCTCGCGGACTCCTTGTATGCGGAGCTCTTCGGCCTTCGCTCCAGCGACGGCGAGCGGCAATCGCTGTTTCGCTATTTTCATGGGCGCAGCAGCTTGACGACGTGGCTGCGTGCGGTGCTGGCGCAAAGGCACGTGGACCGGTTGCGGATCGGTCGCCGCCTGGAGCCACTACCAGACGACGACTCGGCACTTGCTCTTCAGGCTCCTGCACGAGCGATCGAACCGGAGCGGGATCGCTATCTAGGACTCATGAAAGACGCGATGACGCGCGCCCTGGCCGGGCTGCCCGCGCGCGATCGGCTTCGTCTGGCCTGCTACTATGCCCAGGAGCTCACACTCGCAGAAACGGGAAAAATCCTCGGCGAGCACGAGGCCACCGCATCGCGGGCGCTTGCCCGTACGCGCCTGGCGATCAGGCGCGCGGTGGAACATGACCTTCGCGAGAAGGCCGGATTGACCGGCGCCGAGATCGCCCGGTGTTTCGAATCGATCGCCGAAGACGCCGGTCCCCTCAGCGTGCACGAAATGCTCGATACTGATGCCGGAGACTCCAAGTGCAAGGAATCCCGGCCGAATCGTTCTATGGATAAGAGGAACGCGCCGTGAACAGCTCGCGTGAACGGGACCGGTCGATCGAGCGGTTGCTTCGACAGTCGCTCAAGACGCCCCAGAATGGCGGCGTGACGGATTCGTGTCTCGACGCCGAAACGCTGGCGGCCCTGCTCGACGGCGGATTATCGGGCGCGGCACTCCAGATGGCGGAGTCCCATCTCGGGGACTGCGCCCGGTGCCAAAGCCTCGCGGGCGCCCTCGCGCGGATCGATTCAGCTGTTCCGGACGGGCAGCCCAAGCGCGGCGCGCGGAGCTGGCTCGCGTGGGTCGTGCCGCTGACGGCAGTCGCGGCCGCCGTCGCGGTCTGGGTGGCCGTTCCGCATCACAGCGCCCCGTTGTCGCAGTCGACTCAACTCGAGAGCCGGACCGCTGAAACGCCGGCGCTCCAGCCGGCCGCGCCTGCCGGCCGTTCCGAAACAGCTGCGGGTGGCAATACAACTGCGGGTGGCAATACAACTCCGGGTGGCAATGACTTCGCGCGCCCGCTCGGCGTCGGTGCTCCAGCGTCTGCCGCGAAGGCGCAGACCGATGCCGCAACCGAATCCCGGCAGGCCGCGGAGCCGGTCGAGGCCGACAAGCTTACCGAACAGTCGGCCTTGTCCAAATCAAGTCCTTCGTCTGCGGCGGAGGCGCAAATTGGAGCGCCGGCCACTGCTGGGGCCAGCGCCGCGCCCGCCGGCTTCGCCGGGGCTCGTGCCGTCGCGGCGCCCGCTCAAGCCCCGGCACCTCCTGGGACAGCCGTCGGTGGCGTCGGTGGCGCGGTCGGTGGCGCGGCACCTCGAGCTTCTGCGAACGCGTTGGACGCGGAGCGCTCGACCGCGCGTCGTGCTGAGGTTGCCGCAATCGAGATCACCTCACCCGACCCGATGGTTCGCTGGCGCATCGCTGGACCCACCGTGCAGCGCTCCACGGACGGCGGTGCGGGCTGGGAAACCCAATCGACCGGGACCGTGGCTGGCCTGACGGCCGGCGCGGCGCCCTCGCCGCTGGTGTGCTGGGTGGTCGGCCGCGGTGGCGTGGTGCTGCTATCGACCGACGGCCGCAGTTGGCGGCGCGTGGCGTTTCCGGAAGCGACAGATCTGTCAACCGTCCGCGCCAGAGACGCTCGCGCCGCGGCGGTCTCGACCGCCGACGGCCGAACGTTCAGCACGACCGACGCCGGCGTCACGTGGGTTGCCCGTCCGCTGCAAGATTTCTGACCGGCTCCGTTCTAAGGACACGGGCCCTCGGCGACCGCAATCCGGCGGCGCGGCCGGGCCCGGCATCCGAAAGGAGCCGTTCCATGTCACCACGCTTCTGGTTCGCGGCGCTCGGGCTTGGCATCGCCGCCAGTCTCCCTCTCCATCGCACGGCGTTCTCGCCGGTTGTGCGCGCGGCAGCGCAGGAGGCCGCGACGACCACGCTCGACGATCAGGCCGAGCTGGCCGTCACTGTCTACAACTCGGATATCGCGCTCGTGCGCGACGTGCGCAATCTCCAACTTGCGCGCGGTACGTCCGATCTGCATTTCATGGACATCGCCGCCACCGTGAACCCGGCGACCGTGCATTTCCGGTCGCTCACCGAACCGTCGCGCGTGAGGGTCCTCGAGCAGAACTACGAGTACGACCTGCTCGAGCCCGAAAAGCTTCTGCGGAAGTACGTCGGCCGCGACGTGACCCTCGTCCGAACCCGCCGCGATCTGAATACGACCCGGGACGAAGAAGTGAAGGCGCACCTGCTCAGCTACAACAACGCGCCGGTCTGGCAGATCGACGGCGAGATCGTCACCGGCATGCAGGCCGATCACATCAGGTTTCCGGAGTTGCCCGGCAATCTGTACTCGCGGCCGACGCTCATCTGGACGCTCGACAACAGCGGTGGCGCGCGGCATCGCGTTGAAGCGTCGTACTTGGCCGGGAAGCTGTCGTGGAACGCTGACTATGTGCTCACGGTGGGGCGCGATGACAAGACGGCCGATATCGACGGCTGGGTGACGGTGACCAACGGCAGCGGGACTTCCTTCAATAACGCCAAATTGCAACTGGTGGCCGGTGACCTCAACCGCGTGCGGCAGGTCTTCGGCAGGATGGAACTCGATGCCGTGGAGAAGAGTGCGGTGGCGGGCGCGGTTCCGGCGATGTCGCAAGAGGCATTCTCCGACTACCACCTCTACTCGCTGGCTCGCAAGACGACGATCAGCAACAACGAGACCAAGCAGGTGAGCATGCTCGGCGCGACCGCCTTCCCCGTGCAGAAGCGTTACGTCGTCGAGGGACAGAACTTCTATTACCACAACGCCCAGCACCCGGGCGCGCCCATCAAGAACGTCGTGCAGGTGTACTACCAGTTCAAGAACGAAGAGAAGGCCGGGCTTGGCATGCCGATGCCGGCCGGAAATGTCCGCGTCTACCAGTCCGACTCCACAGGCGGCGTGCAGTTCGTCGGCGAAGATCGGATCGATCACACGCCGAAAGACGAAGCGATCAATCTCAAGATCGGCAACGCGTTTGACGTCGTCTGTGAGCGGAAGCAGACAGACTTCGAAAAGATCGCCGGCAGCACCTACGAGGTCGAGTACGAGATCACGCTGCGCAACCACAAGGCTCTGCCGGTGACCGTCGAGGTCAACGAGCCGCTTGGCGGCACCTGGCGCATGCTGCAGTCGTCACACACGTGGACCAAAACGGCGGCGTGGGCGGCACAGTTCATGGTGCCGGTGAACCCGGATGGAACGGCTGTATTGAAATACAGGGTGCGGGTGACGTATTAGCAAAGCTGGCGGCCTCGAATTGTCGCGCGAGCAACGCGCGCCGGCTCAGCGCGCGAGGGCTTCGTTACCCGCCGACCGGTAGGAACACGATGCACACGGGCGCGCCGATGTCGCTGACGGTTTGAGCCGGCATCATGCGGCCTGTCTTGGCATCTACACGAAAGACGACGATGGAATTCGAGTTCTGGTTGGCGGCAAACAGAAAATTGCCCGAGGGATCGAGGGTGAAATATCGGGGCGTTTGTCCGTTGGTGGCTGCGTGTCCCAAGGGGGTGAGTTTTCCGGTTGTCTCATCGATCGAAAAGATCGCGATGCTGTCGTGCCCCCGGTTGGAGACGTACAGGAATCGTCCCGCGGGATCGATTTGAATTTCGGCCGTCGAGCTCGTACCCTGGAACCCCGAAGGCAACGTGGAAATCGTCTGGAGCTCCTGCAGGCTTCCCCGGCCTGCGTCCCAGGCAAAGGCGGAAACCGTCGAGGCCATCTCGCCGTTGACGTACACATATTTCGCGTTCGGATGGAATGCGAGATGGCGCGGGCCTGAGCCGCCGCGTATTTTCGCGAATGGCGGCGAGTTCGGGCTCAGCGTGCCTTTGACGGGATCGAAGCGATACACGATCACCTGATCCAGCCCGAGATCCGCCGTGAGCACGAACCGGTTGTCGGGCGACGGCGCCGCGAAGTGCGCGTGAGGACCGGTCTGGCGAACCGGATCGACGCTCGTTCCGCGGTGCTGATCGAATCCCGTTGCTTCCCCCAGACGGCCGTCCGGGAGAATCGGCAGCGCGGCGACGCTGCCGCTGCCGTAATTGGCGACGAACACCGTCTTGCCTGTTTTGTCGATCGAAACATGGCAGGGGCCTTCGCCACGTGACGACACTTTGTTCAGGAACCTGAGCGCTCCTGTCTTCGGGTCGATAGCAAAGGCGCTGACGCTGTTGTTTTTGCCTGGCCCGTCGCCGGTTTCGTGTTCGTTCGCGGCAAACAGATAGCGGCCGCTCGGATGCACGGCCAGAAAGGACGGACTCGGTGTCTCCGCAGCAAGCCCGATCGGCGTCAGCTTCCCGGCGGCCGGCTGGAAACGGTACGCGTAAATGCCCTTGCTGGCCGCCTGAGTGTAGGTGCCGACATAGACGAAGTACTCCCGGGCAGGGGTCTGTGCCCTCGCGGGCGACATCAGCCAGCCCGTTGAGGCCAGGCCGGTCAGCCCGGTGACGACTATCCACGCGCGAAGACTTCGAACCGATTGCGCCATCGGTGGACCATACGCCCAGGGCAACCGTCGAGTCAACCGCGGAAAGCCGATGTGGAAAGCCGATGTGGAAAGCCGATGGCGCGGAAAGCCGATGGCCGCCGAAAGCCGATGGCTTGCAGTGCGCGTGGCCGCCGGTGAAGAATACGCACCGTGGGAAAGCGCTATCTCGGTGCCCTCGTGCTCGGTGTGGCCTGCTTTGCGCTGGGAGCGGCGTTCCAGAGGTTCTACGACACACGCAGAGCCGCCGCCGCGGAGGCGGCGCGGACGATCAAGCCGCCGCCGGAGCCCGGCAACAACAACGGCGCGGTGAACCCGGCACCCATCCAGTTCGATCACGAGCCCCTGTGGGCCTACGGCTTCGACACGCGTCCGGCGCCCGGCGAAAAGGCGCAGCCTCAGGCTCCGCCGAACAGAAACCTGCGCCCGAACGAAGATCCCGTCGAGCAAACGCGGGCCCGGCATGTGGACGGGAGCAGAGCCGCCTATTCGCTGGTGGACGTGCGCGACGGACAAAATGTGATCGACTGGTTTCCGGGCGATCACCCCGCCATGCCGGACGTGGTGGCGCACGGCCCGGCCCGCCTGGGTGCGGCCACGCGCGGGTGCGCCTCGTGCCACCTTCCCAACGGGAAAGGCCGCCCCGAAAATGCGCAGCCGGGCGGGCTGCCCCTCGCCTATTTCATGCGCCAGATCCAGGACTTTCGCAACGGGCTGCGGCACACCGCCGATCCGAGGAAGCCGAACACGAACACGATGATCGATCTCGCGAAAGCGATGACAGACGAAGAGGTCAAGGCCGCGGCGGAATACTTCGCGGCCATCAGGTACACGCCGTGGATCCGCGTGGCGGAAACGGAACTGGTTCCGAAAACGAAGATTTCGGGAAACTTGTTTCTTCCGATCGAGCAGGCCCCTTGGTCAAAGACCGAACCGATCGCCGGGCGGATCATCGAGATGCCCGAGAACGTGGAGCAGGCCGAGACGCTGCGCAATCCGCACTCGGGGTTTGTCGCCTACGTGCCGGTGGGCGCGATCAAGAAGGGCCAGGACCTCGTCACGACCGGAGGCATGAGGGTGGTCGGGAACGAGATCGTGCAGGGAAAGACGACGCCGTGCGTGACGTGCCACGGGTTGGATTTGATGGGTGTGGCCGACGTGCCGCCCATCGCAGGCCGTTCCCCGAGCTACATCGTGCGGCAGGTGTGGGACATCCAGCAAGGCACACGAAACGGCGCCGCGGTGCAGTTGATGAAGATGGCGGTCGCGAAGCTCAACGAAGACGACCTCGTCAATATTGCGGCGTACGTGTCGTCCCGCGTGCCTCCACGAGCGCATGTTCCCGAAAAGCGGAGCGCCGGGCTCCTGCGCTAGGGCATTTCATGCGCATCGCGATCGTTGGCGCGCCAGGGATCGGGAAAAGTACGCTCCTGCGGCAACTCGGCGATCTCTACCACAACGGATCCTACGGAGAGGGCGAGGAGGGCGTCTGGGATCCGCGGGTGCTCGAAGACATCGGCGCGGGCCGCAATCCGGTTGGCGTGACGGCCTACTTCGGCTGTCTCTACGATGCAAACTATCGGGATGCCGCCCGTCACGACGGCCAGGACAAAGTCATTTTCTTTGAAGGCGCCCGCATCACGCTGGAAGCGCACATCGCGGAATACCCGCCTCAGTACCACGCCGAGCTCCGCAAGGTGATCGCGATTGGCGACACGTGGAATCCCGACAAGACCATCGTGCTGACGTCGAGCACCGACACGATCGAGAAACACATCAAGCAGCGCAACCGGCCGCACGAGAGCGCGGAGAACATGGTGCGGCGGTTCCGTCTGATCGACGGTGAGTTCCGCCGCCTCGCGCCGCGGTATCCGAACACCATTGTGATCAACCGTGACGGCAGGGAATTCCACAGTCGCGACGGCCTGGTACACATCATCGACGCCGCGAGCCTGCCGGCGTTCCGGGAAATCCCGTATGAAAGGCGCGACCGCGACGCCGGGTGATCGGGGATTCGCTACTGGGGTTTCGAGAAGTCGACGTCGAGCTGCACCGGCTTGGAAGTGGCGGTTATCGAGAAACGGCGCTCGTCGCCGGCCGCATTCTTCACGATGACGATCCGGGTCCCGAGATTGACCTTCCGATTCTGGATCGGCGTCTCGCCGACCGGCGCGCCGTCGATCGACACCTCAGCCGGCGGCGTTGAGGTGATGCTTATCGTCGTCTGCGGCACGAGGTTCAGCGTGCCGGTTTCCCCCGGCTTGATGTCCACCGTCCTGACTTCGTCGTAGCCGAACGAGCGATTCTGAAAGCGCAGCTTGTGCGGTCCGGCAGAAATCGTCGTCCGGCCGCGGTCATCGAGCCGAACCGGCTGATTGCCCTCGCTGATGTCGATGTCAAACGGCGAGAACACCGCCAGCGTGCCGGAGAAAATCGATTCGCTCAATTCGGCGGTCTTTCCGTCCGCAATCGTCACGTTCCGGCGCACCGAGCCCTCCTGGTTCTCGATCGCGACGTTGTGCGGACCGGCTGACAGCCCTTCAACTGTCAGCGGCGTCTTGCCGCGCAAGACGCCGTCCACGAGCACGCGCGCGCCGGCGGGGTCCGATTCAACCTGCAGGCTACCTGTCGCCTTCGTCGTCCAGTCCACACGTTCGACAAGATGCTCGCGCGCGCCGACAACCAGCTCTTTCGTGCGTGTCATGTCGCCGCTCCGGAACTCGATGACATGCCGGCCTCGAGCAACTTTCGCCGTGAGCGGCGTGGTGCCCACGAGCGCGCCATCGATGAAGACCTGGGAACCCGGAGGGCCGGTCTCGAGCGCCACCTCGCCTGAGATGAGATCTGCCTCCAGTTTCGGCCAGTAATTCAGACCGGCCGCGACAATCGCTATCAGAACGGCCAGGGCAAGGACGCGCGGCAGCCACCGGACGATCGGGTCGCGCCACTCGCGTGCGGCGGCCGTCGCGTTTGACATCAGCGAAGGAGCGGGCTCGGCCTCTTCCGCCGGTTCCTCGATGGGCTCAGGCTCGAATGCCGGCTCCGGCCGCCGGGGGGGTGCTGCTGGAGCAGCCGCTACAGGACCCGGGGCAGCCGCCGCGCGAACTGGAGCGGGCGGCAAGGGAACTGGAGCGGCCGCGCGAACCGGAGCGGCCGGCACGCGAACTGGAGCCCGCTCGGCCGCTGTGACAGCGGGCTGGCGCACCCTCTCACTCACCGCCGCGGCGGCCATCCCACCCGTGCGCCGGCCGCGCACCCAGTCTGCAACCGCGCGACCCGCAGCGATGAGCTGCGTGCGGCCGGGCCCCGAGGCGAGGCACTGGCGGATCAGTTCCGCGAAGCCTCCCGAAGCGTCTGCCGCGAGGTTGCCATCCGACCTGGGTGCCCGAAACGTCAACGTGCGCACGCCGCCGGGCACGGCGCGCAGGTGCGCAATCAGCTCGGCTTGCCCGTCCTCGGCCTCAGGCGGCAGAAGCACGAGATCGGGCAGACGCCGATTGACTGCCGTCATGGCGACGGCGTACGAATCGGCCCCCATGAGCTCGTGGCCGGGCAGCTCGCGTGCCAGGCGCTCGAGCGCTGCCGTCTGGCGTCCCTGAGGATTAATCGCAAGGATCAGCGCCATAGGATTTGTTCCTGAAGAGCGTATAACATTGACGCTGAACAGGATGACGACTCGTAGCCGCTCGGTTTCCGATCTGCCCCAGGATCTCGTGGCGCTGCAAGGCCTGCTCGACACGCGGCTTGCCGCCCTCGAGCAGGCATTAGCCGACCCGGCTCAGCACGGATCCCTCGAACAAATCATCCTCGATCTGGCCCGCGTTGCCACCAGAGAAGCGGAAGCCGCCGCCCGCCAAGCCTATCTTGAGGCGCAGCGCGAGGGCCAGGGCGCTCTTGCCGCCGCCGGCGCCAAAGCGCGGGCTGCGCTCGAGAGCGAGCAGGAAGCGGTCGCCCTGATGCGCGCCGAGCTGGACGAGGTCCAGGCGAGGGCTCAGCTGGAACGGGCCAACGCCGCCTCTGTGCGGTCCGACTTCACCCAGGCCCACACGGCGCTTCAGCAGGAACGGACTGCTGCCGCCGCGATGCGCGCGGAGCTCGAGCAGGCGCAGGCCGCTGTTCAGCAGGAACGGGCAGCGGCCGCCTCAATACGCGCGGAGCTCGATCAGGCACAGGCCGCCGTTCAGCAGGAACGGGCGGCTGCCGCGACCCGCGAGCGCGATCTTGCGGCGTTGCGGCAGACGCTCGAGCAGGAACAGGCAGCGCGTGCAAGCCTCGAGCGCAAAGCCGTCGACGCCAACGCCGCGGTAGAGACCGAACGCACCGCCGCCGCCACGCTGCAGCAGCGATTGGTGCAGCTGGAGTCCGCGCACCGGTTGGAGCACGACGCGGGCGCGGCGCGCGAACGGGACCTGGCCGCGGTGCAGCAGGCGCTCGAGCAGGAGCTCAAGCAGGAGCAAACGGCGAACGTGAACGTTCGCCGCGAGCTCGAAGAGGCTCGGACCGCCGCCGTGTCCGTTCAGCAAGCGCTCGACCAGGCGCACGCCGCGTTGAAATCCGCACGGGCGGGCGCGGGCCGCGACCAAGACCTCGCCGCGGCACAGGACGCGCTCGAGCGGGACCTGAAGCGAGAGCAGGCGGCGCACGCGAACGTTCGCCGCGAGCTCGAAGAGGCTCGGACCGCCGCCGTGTCCGTTCAGCAAGCGCTCGACCAGGCGCACGCCGCGTTGAAATCCGAACGGGCGAGCGCGGGCCGCGATCAGGACCTTGCTGCGGCAAAGGACGCGCTCGAGAAGGAGCTGAAGCGCGAGCAGGCGGCGCACGCAAAGCTTCGCGAGCAGTTCGAAGCCGCGAGACACGCGCCGGAAGGCGATCGCGCGACGAGACAGCCGGATCTCGAGCGGGCGGTCAAGGACGCGCAGGCGCGCGCCGAAGCGGCGACGCTTGGGCATCGGAAGGTGCTGGCTGAACTGGAGGCGTTGAAGCAGTCGGCCTTTGCGAACGAGGCTGACGCCAAGGTTCGGTACGAAAAACTCCGCGATGCCGCCGATCAGCAGATTCGGTCCTTGCAGTTGAAAGTGAGCGACGCCGATCAGCGTGCGGCGGCCGCGGAAGGCGATTTGGATCTGCTGCGGCGCGAGGCGAAGGCGCGTGATGCGAGTGCCGGGGGCGCGCCGTTGTCCGCGCCGTCCCGCGCACCGGGCGCGGCGGTCCCGGCCGCGGCGGCACCGGCTGCAGGCCAGTCCACCGCGGACGGCCCGGTGCGAGCGGCCAAGCGCACCGCCATGACGGGCGAGGTCGACATCCAGATCGATGGCAACGCCTCGAAGCTGATCGATCTATCGACGACAGGTGCGCAAATTCTTTCACCGGGAGCGCTGAAGCCGAACAGACTGATCACGCTGATCCTGCCACTCGCCGAAGGACGCGTGTCGTGCAAGGGGAAAATTATGTGGTCGCGGCTCGAGCCGGGTCGAAAGGGCGGCCTTTGGTACCGGGCGGGCATCTCGTTTACCAGCGCAGACGAGGCCGCCATCGAACAGTTCCTGAACCACCAATCCCGGGGAACGTAATAGGTCCGATCGGGTTACCGTCCCCCGTAGGGTTGGCGGGCGTCCCCGAGCCGTGCGACGTTCCACACGCCTCCGCACGTCTCGCAACGCGAGTATGTGGAAGCGTCTGGCTTGGCGCTCGCCTCGGCGAGCCGTGTCGAGCCGCAGAACGGACAGGCCGCCGCCGCCGGCTTCTCGAGGGTCTGTTCGCGCATTCTCGTGCCCATCTATCGTGAGCCTGTCAGGCGAGCCGGACGTTTTCGCCGCGCGGGCCTTTGGCGCCCTGGCCGACATCGAACGTGACCTCCTGGCCCTCGCGAAGCTGGTCGAACGAGGTTTGGGTGCACGCCGACTGGTGAAAGAAGTACTCGGTCCCGTCGCTCGCCGCGATGAACCCAAAGCCCTTATCGCTGACCAGCCGCTTGATCTTCCCGCTTAGTGACGCCATTGCGCTTCCTTCTGTCTGTGTGCGTTGATTCGCCCGTCAACCCACTATCTTACCGGATAAGCCCGACGAAACCCCGCCAATGTTGATTGGGCCGAAAGCCGCGCTCCGGCGAGGCCTCGGTGCTTCCCGGGCCGGACGCTCAGTGCCGGTTGGCGGCCAGGCTGTCCGGCTGCGGCACGGCCACCGCATCCCAATAGAACTGCTCGAAACGGCTCGCCTCGGTCGGGTTTCTCACCACGTGGAACGCCGCCTGTTTGCCCTCGTCGGTGACCGCCAGAAGCCCGGCGTAGCGAAGATCGGTGAGAACGAAATTCAAGTCGCGCACCTGATCTTTCGACAGCCCTTTACGCGGGAGATCGAACGCCCATCCCAGAGCATGCATCGGCAACCCCGTGTCGGCACTCGGGCTTCTTCTCGTCTCGCCGCGCGGGTCCGCATCGTTGAGCAGCTTCACCAGGCTATTTGTCTGCACACCCTTGTAGGTTTTCCCCTCCAGCCGCTCGAGCTGGCGGGCGACAAACAGCAGACAGCCAATCGTCGACCGCTCGGCGACGGCGTATATTTCGTCTTTGCCCTTTTGCTGCACCCGGACTCCGAACATCGATGCCACCGCCGGCAACTTGACGATGCGCTGCCCGAGCGCGGCATCGAGATCGCGGCTGGTCTGCAGCGTCAGCTGCATCGCCTGTCTCTCGCCGACGAAACTCCATTGCCAGTCGGGCAGAACCGTGCGTCCGAAGCCCCCCTGGAAATTGCTGGTCAGCGTCGCGTAGTCGGCCGCGGATTGCTTGTAGAGAGCCAGCAGCCGCATCGCCTGCTGCACGCGGAAATAATAGGTCGGCGAGAAATCCACGCGGTTGAGCGCTTCGATTTGCTTGTAGAGCTCCGGCCGGTAGTAAGGCGTGTTCTTCCAGAAGAGCTCGGGGTACGACAGCGATGCGTCGCGCATGGCCGCGGCCATCTGGTCCACTTTGATGGTCCGGCCGAAGTAGGCGGACAACAGCTTGGCGATCCGGCCCGCGCCCATGTGGTACTCCACCACCGCGAAGTCGATCTTTCCACCGAGCCAGGCGCGCCGGTTGGCAATTCGCCTCGCCATCGCCATCACGGCAAGCTCCGGATCGTAGCGCTCGTCGACCTTCTGAAAAATCGGCTCTTCTTTCGATTCGATGACCTTGTGCCTGTTCTTGCCTCTGCCAACCGTTCGCGTTTTGGTGACGGTGCGCGAGCCGACCTGGGTTTTCCGGTCCGTCGCCAGGCCCATTTCTTTCGCCGACGCCTTGGTCATCTGGGCGATACCGGCCGGGCCGGTCGGGCTTTTCGCGAGCGGGTCGCCGTAGCTCTCGATGAAGATCATGCCGGCCAGCAGCATCGGATCGAGACCGTTCGCCTGAGCCGCGCGTTCGATCGTCAACCAGAGTTTCGGCTCGAAAATCCGGGAGGGCGCTTGAACCGCAGCGGGGAAGCGGAGCAGATAAAAATTGAAGTTGGTCTCGAGCTGATCCGACCGCAGCGCGATCAGCTCGGGGGTCAGATGTTCCCTGTCCTTGCCGAGGCCTTCAATATCGGTGACGGAGTTGGCCCACAGCGCCAAGGCCGGGCTCATCATCGTCACCAATACCCATACACAGAGCTTCTTCATCATTTCTCGAAAAACACGTTCGGCCTCGAAACACCTTCGGCGGAGGTGGGCCTTGGAGGTACGTGTGAAGATGAGGAATTCATCGTAACTGGGGCCGCTCGATTAGTCAACGAGCGCCAGAACCGAGCGCCAGAACCGGTGTCAGAACCGGCGCCTGACGGTTTTGGTCAGCCCGGACCACTTCCGTAACCGTTCACGCTTCTCAAAATTTCACGCGCGAATTTAACTCTCACGTCCCTAACGGGTAACAGTCCAGCGAGCCACCGCGCGCGGGGCACGTCTTTTGCGGCATACCGTTCCCGGGAGGACGCGACATGACTCGACAAATGACCGCGGCGTGGGTTGTCGCACTGGGCGCAGGGCTCTTGATGATGAGCGCGCAGGCGCACGGCGCGGCGCAGGCGCCGGCTACGCCGCAGACGCCGACGCAGAAGACATCGACCACGCAGAAGCCGGCCGTCCGGAAGGCGGCGCCGGCCCCGAAAGTGCCGATGACGACGATGACGGGCTGTTTGAAAATGGATGGGAAACAGTATCAGCTGACCGACGTCGAGGGCTCGCAGATTGAAAAGAGCCGAAGCTGGAAGACCGGCTTCATCACCAAGTCGACGAAGAGCGTGCAAGTGATCGGCGCTTCGTCGAACGTAAGGCTGAATGATCAGGTCGGGCGCAAGGTCAGCGTGGTCGGCACCAAAGACATCAAAGACGGCGAAACGCACCTCAACGCCAGCTCGATCAAGCGCGTCTCTGCTTCCTGCTCGTAACGTCCTGTCCTAGGCAGACTCGATGGCTGCCCCGGCGGAGGCGACGAGCGTTTTCAGAGCGCGAACGATCCAGCGAATCAACCGGACGAGGATCGCGAGGAGAACCAGTACGAGGCCGGCCGCGACAAACGGGTGGTGCGTGGCAAACCAGGTAATGAAGACGGTGAAGCCGTCTTCGGCCACACTGAGCGCGAAGTTTGAAAACGGCTCGGGCGACGGCGTCACGGCGGCGCGGGCCGCCATCTTGCCGCCATGGGCGAGAAGCGCGATCGTTCCGCCGCCGGCGGCCGCCGCGAGCTGCCAGCCCGGGCCGAGCCGGTCCGTGGCGGCGTAGGCGAGCAACGCCCCGATGGGGACGCGAACGAACGTTTGAAGCGCATTCCAGAGCAGATCGAAGCCGGGGATCTTGTCGGCGACAAACTCGACCGCGACTAGCGCGCTGCTCGCCCCGATCACCCACCACTCACCCAGAAGATCCAGGTTGCCGGGCAGCGGCAGCAGGCCCGTGCGCGCCAGCAACCCCAGCGTCGCAACGGTGGCGTAGACGTTGAGACCGGCACCGAAGCTCACGGCGATCAAGAAGGCGACCAGGGCATCCCCGGACAAGGCCATGGAGCTAGCGTACAACGTCTGATAGCATGTCTCTTTTCCCTCGCATTAGGATCTCTTCTTGACGGAGGGTTTATGTCGAACAGAGCGTTCGTCGCGCTCGTCGCCGCCGGTTTTCTTTGCGCTGTTCCGATCGCGGGCCGCCAGGCCCCGACGGGCCGGTCCGGCCGCGGTGGCGGCTTCGATCAGGTCGCGCTGCCGGACGGCGGCGGCAAAGAGCTGGTGCAAACGGCCTGCTCGGAATGCCACGGGCTCGGCCAGGTCGCCAATAGCGGCGGCTACGATCATCAGGGTTGGCAACTGACCGTCGAGCGCATGGTGACCGATGGCGCGAAGGTGCCGCCGAATCAGGTGCCGCTGGTCGTCGACTATCTGACCAAGGCCTTTCCGGAACAGCCGAAGCCCCGGGCCGTGCTGATTCCCGGCAGTGCCACCGTCAATATCAAGGAGTGGGAGGTGCCCACGAAAGGATCGCGCCCGCACGATCCGCTGGCCACACCGGACGGGATGATCTGGTACACCGGCATGTACGCCAATGTGCTCGGACGCCTCGATCCGAAGACGGGCCAGATCAAAGAATTTCACCTCAACACGGCGAAGTCAGGGCCGCACGGACTTACGGCCGATAAAGCCGGAAACATCTGGTTCACCGCCAATTCGAAGGGCTATGTGGGAAAGCTCGATCCGAAGGGGGGCGAGATCGTCGAATATCCGATGCCCGATCCGGCCGCGCGCGATCCGCATACGCCGATCTTCGATCAAAAAGGCAACCTCTGGTTCACGCTGCAGAACTCGAACATGATCGGCCGGCTCGATCCGCAGAGCGGCGCCATCAAGCTCGTGACCTCTCCCACGCCGCGCTCGAACCCGTACGGCATGGTCGTGAATTCCAAGGGCGTGCCGTTCCTCGTGGAATTCGGCAGCAACAAGGTCATGAGCCTCGACCCGGTCACGATGGCGATTCGCGAATACCCGCTGCCGAACGCAGACTCGCGTCCGCGCCGCATCGCGATTACGAGCGACGATGTGATCTGGTATTCCGATTATTCGCGCGGTTATCTCGGCCGGCTCGATCCGGTGTCAGGGAAAGTCACCGAGTGGGCGTCGCCGGGCGGGCCAAAATCCCAGCCGTACGGAATCACCGCGCTACACGACGTCATCTGGTACAGCGAGTCGGCGGTCAAGCCTAACACGCTCGTGCGGTTCGATCCGAAGACGGAGAAATTTCAGACGTGGGCGATCCCGTCGGGCGGTGGCGTGGTGCGGAACATGATGACGACGCGCGACGGCAACCTTGTGATGGCGGAGAGCGGTGTCAACAAGGTTGCGCTGGTCGAGGTGAAGTAATCCGCGGGCGCCGGTGCCTACTTCATCAGGCTGAACTTCTGGATTCGCCGGCCCGTGTCGGTTTCGGCAATATACAGGTTGCCTTTCGAATCGACCGCCACCGCGTGCCCGTGGGTGAAGTTGCCGAGCATGTGCCCGGGCCGGCCGAAGCTCGAGAGAATCGTCCCGCTGGTGCGATCGAGGACGTGAAGCTGCTCGTTGCGGCCGTTCATCACGTACATGAACTTTTGGCCGGGGTCGCGCGAAAAGGCGATCCACCAGACCGTGCCGCGGGGATCGGGGAGCGCCGGCGTTCCCGTTCTCACCCAGATGTTCCGCTTGAAATTGCCCATCTTGTCGAAGACCTGAACGCGATCGCCCTGGCGATCGCACACGTAAAGCAGGCCGTCGTTGCCCATGGCAATGCAGTGCACAATCTGGGCAAACGCGCCGCCCACCCCGGCTGCGGTTTCTTCCTTCGTCGCCTGGTGGCCCCATTGCCGGAGAAACGTGCCCTGCTTGTCGAACACCACAACCCGGCGATTGCCGTACCCGTCGGCCACGAAGACCTCGCCGTTGGCCGGATCGACGACGACGGCCGCCGGATTGAAGAACTGGGTCTGGCTGGCGTTGAGATTCTTGCCTCTGCTGGTGCCGTCCGAGCTGTCGAAGACGCCGCGCTTGCCGATTTGCAGCAGCATCTTGCCGTCGTGGGTCCACTTCTGGATGATGCCGTCGCCGTTGCCGGTGAGCCAGATATTGTTGTCGTGATCGACGAAGCACCCGTGGATGGTCCCCGGCACGGTGGTCGAGTCGCCCCACGAATCGACAAGCTTGCCCGCCAGGTCGAATATCAGGACAGACGGCGCCTGCTTTGACGTCTCCGCTTCTTCGTCCGTGATGTCGCGCCGATTGGTCACCACGAGGTGATCCTGCGCGTCGACGCACACGCTGCCGGTGCGCCCGATGATCCATCCTTCCGGCAGCGGCTTGGGCCAGTACGGGTCGATCTCGAACCGTGGCGCGGTGCTCTGCGCCTGCAGGGACATCGGCGCCGGCTGAATACCCGCCCACGCGCATACGAACAAGACAGACGCAACGACAGCGGTCCTCATAAGGCAGGGGATCTTAAACCTGTAGCGGGTTAGGACGCCAGTTCGCCCTGTGTGTCGCGCGGCGAGACAGTTTTATGCGAGCACTAATCGCCTTTTATGCGAGCACTAATCGCCGCCGGGCTGGACTTTGCCAGGCCGCAGCGTTTGAAGGACTCTGGCGCGTTCCTCCTCGGTGTACGGAGTGCGGTTGGACCACATGTGCCCGCACTTTGGGCAGGCCAACCACCGTGGAATCACCGGGAAAAGGTCTTCCACGCGATGGTGGTGGCACCGCGGGCATTCGGGCCGTGGCGGATCGCTCACGCGCAGCGACACGATCTTCCCCTTTGCGCCTTTTGCGGCCTTTGCGGCCTGATTTTTCATGATGCGTTGTCGAATCTCAACAGCGTCCGGCCGAAACGTACACAATCGACGTACCAAGGCGCTTCATCGAGCGCCGGCACCGCCCGGCGCTCCACCTGCCGTCCGCACAGTCGCATCCATACCGAACGCGCCACGACCCGAGCGGCGAAGTGCATGAGCGCTCAAGCATTTGCAGCATGGAGTTTGCACTCTCAATCGACGGGCCATGCGCGTCACGATTGTCAATAAACCTGCCGGGGCATTTGGCGGCATGTGGCTCCAACGTCTCCAGGTGGGACAGACGTACAACCTCGACCCGGAAGTCGCGAAAAATTTGTTGATGCAAGGCTACGCAATCAAAGAGAATCGATGGGGCGAGCGGCGCCAGGAGCCGAGGCCCGGCTCGCCCGGAAGGCGCCGGACCGATGGCCCGAGAGAGTGACCCGGATCCCGGTCCGAGCGACTCGACGGCATGCCTCTCGCAAGCGCCGCGTCGCAGCATGGGAGCCCATACACCACCCCCCTTCGACCTGCCACCAGGAAAATTCGTCTACCGCCGATGCCGGATGTGTGACTGGGAAGGGCAGTTCGCTCAGGGTCCGAACGTGGATCCTGGATGCCCGGTCTGCCACGCCCCAACCGACCTGATCGCGCTGCTGCAGCCGATGTCGCAGATCGACGTGGTGAACAAGAATCCGCACGCCGCCGCGCTCGGGCGCCTCGGAGGGCAGAGAGGCGGCCCGGCCCGCGCCGCAGCCCTTTCGCCCAAGCGCCGCCGGCTGATCGCCCGGAACGCGGCGCTCGCCCGCTGGAAGAAACGCTGAGAAAATCCCGCGATCGGTGCCACAATGCCGCCCTATGAAGCAGCTGTTTTCATCGGCCTGCGTTGCGGCGATTGTCTGCACCGGTCATGGCGCCTTCGCGCAGGACGTCACGCTCATTGCGCCCGGCGGCATGCGCTGCCCGATCGATCGGATGGCACCCGATTTTGACCGCAAGACCGGATACACGCTGAAAGCCACGATCGGGGCAGGCGGCGCAACCCATCGGCAGGTTGTGCGCGGGGAACCGTTCGACGTGCCGATCGTTCAGCCGCCCTACCAGGACGTCATCGCGTCGGGCAACGTCGTTGCCAGCACCGAAACGCCGCTCGCGACCGTCGCGGTCGTGGTCGTGGTGCGCAAGAACGATCCCAAACCCGATATTTCCACGCCCGAAGCCGTCAAGCGCATGCTGCGTGCAGCCAAGGCGATTTCGTATCCGGATGGAAACGGCGGGTTGGGCGGCGCCGCCGGCGTGAGCTTCGACGAGACGCAGAAGAAACTCGGCATCTTCGAGGAAATGAAGCCGAAAGTGAAGCGCCTTCCAGGCGTCGGCCTCCTGAAGTTGCTCACCCAAGGCGACATCGACGTGGCCATCACGTTCGCCAGCGAGATCACCGACCCGGACGTCGCAGTGGTCGGGCCGCTGCCGCGCGAAATCTCAACGCCCACCTCGCTGGTGGGTTTCCTTTCCAGCCATGCAAAGTCTGCCGATGCCGCCAAAGCGCTCTTGAATTACCTCGCATCGGCCGACGGCGCCGCGGCATTCAGGGCCTGCGCGATGGAGCCGATTCGCTAGAAAATCAATGGCGTGGAGATATACTTGCGTCCCATGAAAATCACGAGACTAACGAACGCGCGCAAACGATGTGAGTGGCTGCGGTGGTTGTCGCTGGCGGCCGCCTCGGTGGCGATCGCCTTCGGCCTGCTGGCTGTGCCGTCCGCGCAGGCTCCGGAGCAGGCGCCGGCTCCCGATCCATCCGATATCGCGGAAGGTATGAGGCTCTACTTGCAAAAGGCCAATTGCCAGGCCTGTCACGGATGGGCAGGAGATGGCCACAAGACCGACAATCAAATGCCGTACGGCGCGAATTTGCGCGAGACCAAGCTCAACCGTGCGGGCCTGGCCATGACCATCAAGTGCGGGCGGCTCAACTCACAAATGCCGGCGTTCGATAAGTTCGCATACAGCGACGGGCGCTGCTACGGCAAGACCCAGGCCGACCTCGCGTCGTACGCGACCCGGATGCCCGACCCGCCCTCGACGCTGCAGCAGCGCGAGATCGACCTCATCCTCGACTTTCTGATGACGAAGGTCGTGGGCAAAGGTCCGATGGACCACGCCAAGTGCGTGGAATTCTGGGGCTCGGACGTCGACGCCTGCAAGGACGCTGCGAAATAAGCCGATCTCAATTCAGAGCAAAGACAAAGAGATAGCTCGAGTCCTGAAACTTGTCGTACTTCACCGGATGCAGGTGACGGCCGCCGGCCTGCACCGCGAGATACTGCTTGGGTCCGATCGCGTACGTCACCGGCGCGCCCTTCAGCGCCGTGCCGACATTGAAGCGCCACAATTCCTCGAGCGTCTCGTCGTTGTACGCCACGACCCATCCGTCCTGCAGCGCCGTGTAAACCACGCCGCCCGCCGTGTCCGTCGCGCCGGATCGAATTTCGATGTCGGTCACCGCCTTCGCGATGATCTTATGGTTGGTCGTATCGACGGCCGTGACCGCCCCGTAGTAGAGGTCGCTGCTGAAGGAGCGCTTTTGGCTGTTCTTGTCGTCGATGCCCCCGTCGGGCGAGAGGAACGCGGTGGCCGCGCCGTTTGCCGAGAAGCATCCCTCGATGCCCACTCCGTAGGCGATGTGCTTGACGGGGTTATAGGCGGTGGGCTGGTGGGCCACGCCGCCGTGCCAGGTGGGGCAGGTCCGCTTCGTCCCGTCGCCGCGCAGCGCCCGCGCCTCGGGATTGTAGGTTTGCACGTCGAGCTTCGGATTGTACTCGAGCGGCTTGCCGCTCTCCTGATCGATCCCTTTGGTCCAGTTCAGATCGTTGACGTACTGCGTCGCCTTGATGAACCTGCCGTTGGTGCGATCCAGCGTGTAGAAGAACCCGTTGCGACCGAAATGGCTGACGACCTTGCGGGTTTGGCCGTTGATCGTCGTGTCGTAGAGCATGTGGATGCCGATCTCGTCGTAGTCCCACGAATCGTTCGGCGTGTATTGGAAATACCAGGCCAGCTTCCCGGTGTCGATGTTCAGCGCGACAACCGAATTCGTGTAGAGGTTGTCGCCGGGACGCGACTGCGGATCGTATGACGGTACCGGATTGCCCGTGCCCCAGATGGTGAGTCTCGTCGCGGGATCGTAAGAGCCCGTCTGCCAGAGGCCGCCGCCGCCAGTCTTCCAAGCGTTGGTTTTGTCTTTCCAGGTCTCGCTCCCCGGATCTCCCGGCTTGGGTATGGCGTACCACCGCCACAACTCCTTGCCGGTTCTCGCCTCGAGGGCTGCGACCCAGCCGCGGGTCTTGCCGTCGCCCGCGCCATTGGCGATGATGATTTTGTCTTCAACCGTAATCGGCGCCGTAAAGAACCGTTCCCGGCTGCCAAACTCGTTGGTCACGGCCACCATCCTGTCCCACACGATCTCGCCGTTATCGCGCTTGATCGCAATAACGCGGCCGTCGGGCAGGTTGGCGATGACCAGGTCTTCCCACAACGCGATGCCGCGTGTGCGTGGCGCGTTGCCCTGGTGCTTCACGCCGGGGTCGGTGACCCAGACGAACTGGCCCTTGTTCGGGTCGCGGGCGTCTATCTTGTAAATGGTTCCCCAGCCGTCGGTCGTGTACATGAAGCCGTTGTCAATCAGCGGATTGACTTCGTTTTCCGGGCCGTTCTGACCGACGTCCTGCATGCCGCCGAGCGCGAGGGCCCAGACCATCCGGAGGTTCTTCACGTTCTCGCGGTTGATCTGGGATAGCTTCGAGTAGCGGGTCGAGCCGTAGTCGCCGTTCATCATCAGCCAGTTCTGCGGCTCGTTCTGCGCGTTGATCAGACGGTCCCGGTTGACCGTCATGGTGTACTGGGCGGCGAGTGTCGCCGCACCAAGCGCAACAGCCGCGACGCCGGCGAGAGCCGCGATTTTCAATGATTTCCGCGATGCAGGTCGCATGAACCCTCTCCTTGGATGTGGTGTGTGGGGCCACATTAGTGGAAATGAGCGGGACCATCAAGGCCAAAGGTAAGATAGCTCGTGCGCCAGGGCGGCAACGGGAATACGGTCTATTCCACGGGGATTGGAAAGATCTGTCCGGGCTGCGGCTGGCCCGCGCGCGACTGCAAGTGCAGCCGCAAGACCGGCCTCGACGAAGCCCTGCCCAGGCGGATCACGGCAAAGCTGCGCGTGGAGAAGAAAGGCCGCGGCGGGAAGGTCGTCACCGTCATCTACGACCTGCCACGAAACGCGGCGTTTTTGAAGGAACTGACGCAGGAGCTCAAGCGCTCGTGCGGCACCGGCGGCGCCCCCGGTAAAGACGCCGAAGACGCCATCGAGCTGCAGGGCGACCTTCGCGACCGCGTGCGCGAGCTCCTGCTGAAGAAGGGCTTCCTCGTCAAGGGCTAATCGTCGACGTCGTTGGCATGCGCGCGCTCCACGCGCTTTCCGCGGCGGGTCGATCGTCAGCGGATTGCGAAGAGGGCACCGAACCGCGAGGGCGTCAGCGCTGACTCACCTGCATCGATGCGTCAAGCACGAGCGTGGGCCAGCCGGCTCTGTTCGCATCGTCCGGCGTGGCGGTGGCCGTGAACGACCGGCTTCCGTCCGGAGAAACGGCGAATGTGTATCCGCGCTGCGGAGTTCCGATAGACGGCGGGCCATCCTGCTGAAGTTGCTCCAGCGTGCCATAGGCGCTGTGCGCGACGACGTACTGCTTTTCCGCCTGGCCGATGACGAGCAGCTGGCTCTTGATGCCGATGACGTCGATCTGTTCCTGAGGAGGCGTGCGGTCGAACCCGGCTCTCGTGAAATAGGCGTGATAGACGAAGTATCCGCCGCCGAGAGCGACCAGAAGTCCGAGGATGGAGAACATTCGCATGTTCATGTTATCGGCGGCTCCTGACCGGAACTTAATCGGGCAGCCGACCGGCGCAGAGGGGGCCGGGAGGTTAGTTGGTAGTGACGGGGGAATTACCGCCGGGCGCTTTCGGCACGCTGAACACGAAGGCGCAGCCGCCTGCGCTGGTGCGGCGCGCCTCGAAATGGCCGCCGTGAAGCTGCGCGATGCGCCTGGTTGCGTTCAGTGCGACGGCCGTCACGCGGCAACTCCGATCGGCGGCTTCCAGGTCGAACATTCCCAGAAGCTGCTGCGGCCCGATGGCCGCCGCGTCCTGCCGGAATTCACAGTGGACACTGTCACCCGACGCGAACGCCGAGACGTGAATGTCTCCCGGCAAGCCATTGGTCTCAATCAGGGAAATCGCTGCGCCGGCGCACGCCCGCACCGCCGTCCGCAGAAGCCCGCCATCGCCGCGAACCGGAAGAGGCACGCCCGGCAGATCCAGCACCAGTGTTGATTCGGTCAGGCGCAATTCTTCCTTGAGATCCGTGAAGCCGTCGCGGATCAGCTCATCGAAACGCAGGTCGCGCCGAAGCGGGTGCGGATCTTCCAGGAGAACCCGCAGCTGCTGGGCGTATCGAACGCCGCGCTGCACCCCGATCCTGGCCAGCGCCAGGCCCAGACGCTCGCGCAACGGCCGCGCGCCTTGATCGAGAAGGTTGAAGCAGGAGGCCAGGCCCTCGAATTCCTGGCAGATGTCGCGCAGCGCCGCCGATGTTTGTACGGTAACGAACGAGGCGGAAGGGTGGTCCAATGCGGTCCGTGCGTGCGTCGACTGCGCCGCCAGCTCTTCCACGTAGTGTGCGTCGTGCCGCATCTGGTACTCGCTCGGCAGGCCTTGTCGCAGGGCTCGGGGCTTCGACGGCGACTTGATGCTTTCGAGCAGCTCGCTGAAATTATCTTCTGGAAGCGTTACCGGGTTCGGCTCGGCCGTTTCAGACATCGTGCGCGCATGATAGTACGAAAACTTCTTACTTTCTACCGTTACTTCTACCTTTTCCACTTTTAACTTTCCAGTTTCCACTTTCCACTTTTAACTTTCCCCTTTTAACTTTCCACTTTCGTAGTACCGCTTGTACATTCCGCGGCGAAACAGCCATCCCCCCAGCGGTCCCAGCCATTTCAGCACGTGGTACATGTATCCGAGGTCCATGATCTCGATGAGATTGCCGTCGAAGTCCTTTGCGAAAAAAAATGTGTGACCACGCGGCGATCGTTCCGGCCTGCCGAGGCAGTCGACGCCTTTGCTGACGAGGTAGTCGTACCACTTCTGGGTGTTTTTGACATTGAAGCTGATGTGCGTCAGGCCGACGCGGTTCCACGGAGGGGCGGCCGCCGGGCGGTCCGGCTTGAAGTCAAAGATTTCGAGCACGCCGCCGCCCGGCACGCGAATCCAGCCAATCTTGCAGCTCGGGTGCTCGCTGTCGACGCCGAAGAACGTGCGGACCCTGTCGGGCGGCGTGTCGGCAACGCCCACCAACGAACACCCGAAGACGTCAGAGTAGAACCGCACCGCCTTGTTGAAGTCCGACACCGTGATGCCGGCATGGCTAAGCGATCGAGCTCTCATTGGTATGCTTTCGCGGCCTTGAAGTCGCCTCCTTTCACGATGGACACGGCGGCCGTGTTGATGTGACGGCGGAAGGCGGCGTTGATCTGCTCCAGGCTCAGCGCTGCCAGCTTCCCGTCCAGTTGCTCGTCCCACGCCAGGGTGCGGCCGTACAGCTCACGTGAAGAGATCAGGTTGAGCAGGCCGGCGTCGCTCGATCGCGCTCCGACCCGGCTGTCCTGGATCGCCTTCTTCGCCGCCGCGAGCTCGGAGGCGGTGAACCCGTCTCGAAGCGTACTGGTCAGCTCGTCCATGAAGCTCGCTTCAACTTTAGGAATGTTGGCGGGGTTGGCGATGGCCGAAGCCGAAAACACCGCCGCGTCCCCTTCGACTGGCGCGGCAAAACTCGACGACACCCCGTAGCTCAGACCTTCGCGATTCCGCACCCGGTCAGGCAGGCGCGAGCTCAGCCCGCCCCCGCCGAACATGTAGTTCGCCATGACCATGGCGGGATAATCCGGGTCGCTGTCCCGCATACGAAGACGCAAGCCGGCGGAAAATTGCGCGTTCTCCTTGTCGGGCGTTTCAATCTTCGTATTGATCGGCCCCGCGTCCTGGTAGGTGTTGACGATGCGCGCGTACGGGCTCGGGCTCTTCCAGGACGCGAGCAGGTCGGCGGCGGCGTTCTTGACGGCTGTCTGGTCGAACTTGCCGACGACGATGAGATCGCCCTGCGAAGCGCCGTAGAACTGCTCATGGAATTTCCTCACGTCGTCCAATGTCAGGTTGGTGAGATCCTCGATTTCTTCGTCGATCGTGCGGACGTGGCGGACGTCGCTTCGGGGGAAGGGGCTGAGATGGGCTTGAAGAGCCTGCGCCACAAGGATCCCGGGCTCAGTCCGGCCGCGTTCGATCTGCGCGATCTGCTGCTGGCGAATTTGCTCGAAGTCTGCGGCGGCGAATGCCGGTTCGCGGAGAATTTCCACCGCGAGCCGCAAAGCCGGAACAAGGTTGTCCGACGTGGTTGAAATCGATGCCGTCACGCTGCCGAGCGCCGCGTCCGCCGATCCCCCGCGCCCGCCGCCTCCACCGACGGTGATGGTCGCATTCAGTTTCTGCATCTCGTCCTGAATCTGCTGCCGCGATCGATTCTTCGTTCCTCGCATCAGCAGCGCGTCGGCCATCTGGGCTGCTGCGTTCCGGCCGGCGAGCGACCGCTCATCGCCAAAGCGAAGGGTCAGAGACGCTTGCGCGCGGCTTCCTCTCGTGCCCTTGGGCAGCAGCGCCAGACGGAATCCGCCGGCACGCGCGCCAGGCCCCGGAAGCCCGCCAAGAGTCGTCCGCTGAATTCTCTTTTCGAGGCTGCCCGGCGACGGATCCAGCGCCTCGCCGGCGTCGAGATGGATTTCAGGGGTGTAGGACTTCAAGAGCGTTTCGATACCGGGCGCGTCGGGTACCGTTGTGCGGTCGGGCGCCGGTTCGGGAATGAACATGCCCACGGTCCGGTTCGAATCCTTGAAATACTGCCGCACGACACGCGTGACGTCGTCCGGAGTCACGCGTTTGATCTCTTCGTAGTTCGTGAACAGGAGCCGCCAGTCGCCTGCAGCGATCACCTCGTTCAACTGCATCGCGAGTTGCTGCGAGTTGGCCATCGACCGGTCCATGCCCTGGATGATCCTGGTACGCGCTCGATCGATCTCCTCCATTGTGGGCGCCTCGTGCGCGAGGCCGGCGATCGTGTCGATGATGACTTTCTTCACCTCGTCGAGCGACTGGTCGTTGCTGAGCGTTGCGGAGACGAGGACGACCCCGGGATCGTGGAGCTCCTCCATCGACACCGCGACCGACAGCGCCTTCTTGCTGTCGACGAGCGCCTTGTCGAGGCGGCCGGTCCCGCCTCTTCGGGCCAGAATGCCGGCCGTGACTTCGAGCGCGGCCGCGTCCGGATGCGCCATCGCTGGTGCGTGGTACGCAATGATGAGGTTCTTGCCCCTGCCGACGCGGCGAAGCTCAACCGTGCGCTCGCCGTCCTGCGGCGGTTCGGTCGTGTAGGGTTCGTCCAGCGTCCGGGCCGGACGCGGAATGGCGCCCAGCGTGCGCGCCACCGCGGCAAGCGTCGCAGCTGAATCGATCTGCCCCGCGATCGTCACGACGGCGTTATCCGGCTGGTAGTACTTGTGGTAGAACGCGGCGAGACGGTCGATCGGCACGCGCTCTATGTCGGCGCGCGAGCCAATCGTCGACTTACCGTAGTTGTGCCAGAGGTAGGCGGTGGAGAGCACGCGTTCTTCCAGGACGCCGGCGACGCTGTTTTCACCACGCTCGAACTCGTTGCGAACCACGGTCATCTCTGTGTCGAGCAACGCTTTCTCGATGCGCATGTTCACCATGCGCTCGGCTTCGAGGTCCAGCGCCCACTGCAGGTTGTCCTCCGACGCGTTCACGGTCTCGAAATAGTTCGTGCGGTCGTAATACGTCGTGCCGTTCCAGCGGGCGCCGTGGTCCTGCAGTTCCTTCTTGATGTTGCGGCCGTGCGTGCTCGCAATGAAGTTCATGTGTTCGAGCAGATGCGCCATGCCCGTCTCGCCGTAGCCTTCGTGGCGCGAGCCGACCAGATAGGTGACGTTGATCGTGATCGTGCTGCTGCCGGAGTCTGGAAGGAGCAGGACCCTCAGACCGTTCGAATAGGTGTATTGGGTGATTCCCGCCAGACTGCCGCCCTTTTGAACCCCCTGAGGAAGGGTCTGAGCGGCGGCGATCCAGCCGCTGAAGACCGCGGCCGCCGACAGTGTCAAAAGGCCGTAGCGGAATCGGGTCGGGCGCGGCAGGCTGCGGCGCGCGCGGGTGGTAGAGGTAGTCACGGGATGGTTCTCCTTGCTTGATCGATTGCTTCAGCGGTTACCAGTCTACTTTGATAAGTCTGCCTGGAGCTGATCACATCATCACGCTCGGCTGGCGCGGAAAGGGCGACTGCAGCGTGCGACAGCAAGGCCCAACCAAGTATCTTCAAGATTAAGGCTTGCCTGAGCTGTCGTGCTCCTTATGGGAGCAATTCAAGTGCGCGTGTGAGCCCCGGGCCGACGCGAATTGCGCTGAAGTCACGTCGATCAGTCGTCAGAACTCGATAGACCTGTCGTCGTTCAACGACAGCGGCCACTGTCCCATCGACCAGTCCCAAACTGAGATTATTGAATTTCGCGTCGAGTTCAAGCGCACGAGCAATGTCAGAAGAAAGGGGCACCTCATAGTCGTAGCTGGTTCCCGGGTCGAAAATCTCAGCGACTAGTTTGCGCATAGCGGCCCGGTCCTCTCGAAGAAAGTAGTCGACCTCCGCGAGAACGAGCCCAGGTACGATGACGAGGCTCGCAGAGGTCAAGACTGCTTCGTAGTCTGGAAAGCTCGGTCTATTGTCTGCCGCGCGGGCGAGCGCTCGGAGGAGCCCTCCGGTGTCAGCGACGATGGGAGGACTCAACCCTTAAGATCCCGGAACAGCTCGGACTCATCTCCCAGCTTGGTGTCTGTGGATTCAAAGAGCCGCGTCGAGGGGGGTCGCCGTCCCGTGTAGTACCGCGAGGCTACGATGCGCAGACCCTTCCGAACGAGCTCAGATGCGGAGTGCCCCGCCGCCCTGGCTCGCTTCAAGGCCCGCACATCCGCTTGATCTAGGCGAATCGTGGTCGAAATCAGTCGTGCCATACACTCACCATACAACGACTCGATGCGCAAAGGCAACCAGGGCCGAACGAGACATGCCCAGATCGGTGACTCTCGACGTTCAGTCACGCAATTCAGTTTCCTTGATATGGTCGGCCACTCGCAGCGCTTGCGCGACGATCGTCAACGCGGGGTTCACCGCCGCGGACGAAGGGAAAAACGACGCATCGACCACAAACAGGTTCTCGACGTCGTGCGAGCGGCAGAAGGGGTCCAGCACCGACTCGTACGGGCTGGTTCCGAAACAGAGCGTCCCGCACTGGTGCGTGGTGTTCCGATTCTTGTGCGAGTACGACATCACGACCCAGTAGCCGAGACGCCGGAGGATTTGTCTGGTCTCTTTCACGAGGCGTTGATGCGCCTTCATGTTGTTCGGATGATAGGTCAAACGGATGCGTCCGTCGGGCTCAACGGTGACCCGGTTGTTCACGCTGGGAAGGTCCTCGGTCATCACCAGCCAGTCGACGCCCCTGGAGACCCAGGACTCGTAGGCCCACAGCGGAATCCAGGGCGCGACCGTCTGCGCCATCACGGCGTGCGTTCGACCTTGCGACTGAATGTGCCCCAACGGGGAGTCTGTGCCCGGACCTCGAAAGTAGAAGTCGTTGATGGCCACCGTCTTCTGGAACACGGTTTCGTTCCGGCGAAATGGATGAAATCCCTCCATCATGGTCGCCAGATGCGCCATGTATCGGCGTCCGACGAGACCCGATGAATTCGCCAGCCCGTTCGGGTGGGCGCTCGTGGCCGAACGGAGCAGCAGCGCGGCCGAATTCACCGCGCCGCAAGCCACGACAAACAGCGACGCGTCCACCTCGACGGTCTCGCCATTGCGCTCCACTTCAACGGCGGCGACTTTCCTTCCAGATGGATCGGTGCGCAGCCGTCTGGCGTAGGCGTTGGTCCACAGCGTGACGTTCGGCCGCTCGAGGGCGGGGCGGACGCAGCACACGTCGGCTTCGCTCTTGGCGTGGAGCTTACAGGCAAACGAGTTGCAGGTATTGCAAAGGATGCATCCGTCGCGCAAGCCGAGCGGCAGGGGCGACGGATGAAGGCCTTGACGTCGCAGCCCATCGACGACATCCGAGATGCCCGCGGCGTGAGGGACCGGTTCGTGCGGAAACGAACCCCGCGACGCTTCCGTTGGATCGGCGCCCGATTCCCCATGCACATGGTAGAGGCGCTCGGCCTGTTCGTAGAACGGCGCGAGCGTGTCGTAGTCGATCGGCCAGGCCGGCGAGACTCCGCCCATGTGTTGAACTTCCTGAAAATCTTCGCGGCGCATCCGATAGAGCACGCTGCCCCAGAACTTGGTGTTCCCGCCCACGTTGTAATGCGCGTACGGCAGAAACTCGTGGCCGCGATCGTCCAGCCATCGCTCCTTGGTGCGATAGCGGAGCTCCTTCCAGACCGCCTCGGGATTCCAGTTTTCTTCTTCTTGCGCCACGAAATCGCCGCGCTCGAGGATGAGAATTCTGGCCGGACTGTCAGCCAGCGCGTAGGCCGCCGTGCCGCCGCCCGCGCCGGTCCCAATAATGACGATGTCGTAGCGGTCGTTCAAAGCTGTTCCATGAGGCGCTGGTCTTCGACCGCCCGCTCGAGGCTCATCTCCGGGGTGCGGCCGGCCCGGATCGAGGCGAGAAAGTCGCCATACATCGCCCGGTAGCCGCGGATGTCCCGAAATCCGGGAAAGATGATGCGCGGAATGCCGTTTCCTCTCGCGAGCACGAACCCTCCGTTGGACTCGAACGTGATCACGCCCTTGCGGCCGGACAACGTCGACAATCGCAGCCCGTGAAGCAGCGATGGAATCTCTCTGGAGTAAAACAACGTGCCCACGGCGTCGTTGTCGTATCGAAAGGCCACCATCATGCTCTTGGCGCGCTTGTCAGTCCCGTTCGGCGAGACTGACGGGCGATACCCCTGAATCGTCGCGATCCGGGGGCCCAGGCTGCCCGCGAGATGCAGCCAGTGAACGCCTTCTTCGAAAAACGCGTCTCCGCCGGCCAGCGCCTCGTCGTTGCGCCAGTCATGAGCCGTCTTGAATTTTTTCGCAATCGTCGTGAACTGCGCAAACACCATTTCGCCGATGGTGCCTTCGGCAAGAAGCTTTCTCAGCGTAACCGCCAGCGGCTTGTAGTGATCGTTTTCGCCCACGAGCACGACCCGATCGGCCCTGTCCCTGGCTTGGATGGCCGTTCGATAGTCTTCCACGCTCGGGAAGGCGGGTTTTTCCACGAGCACGTGCTTGCCCGCCCCCAACGCCTGAAGCGCGAGGTCCAGATGGAATCGCGGCGGCACCGCGATCACCACGGCGTCGACCCTTGGGTCGCCGATTGCCGCGGCATACTCGGAGTAGCTCTCCGCTCCGTTGTATCGCCGGCGGTAGTCGTCGGCCTTTGCGCGGTCGCGGCTTGCGTAGCTGCAGACGACGTCGCCGTTGAGGGACCGCAGATGGCGGCTGTGCACGGCGGTGATATAGCCGCATCCGAGGAACGCCAGGCGCAGTGGCTGTGGAGTCAACGAAGATAGATTCTACCTTCGCCACCGATTTGTCTAACCAGCGCCACACTTCTGCAACAGGCTGCAACAACAATACGAAGAGAGCCATGGCCTGGTGGATCGTCGTGCTGTTTGTGAATGCCGGCGCGTATTCGTGGAACTTCGTGGTGAATCGGTTGAGTGGCCGCCGTGTGCTCGAGCTGCTCGGTTTCCCCCGCCGAGACTCACCGTCAGCTGTCTCTGAACGGCCTGGCCGCAACGACGACGCTTCGAGCCTTTAACGTCTACTTTCCACTTTCCACTTTTTACTTTCCACTTTCCACTTTCCACTTTCCACCTTCCACTTTTTACTTTCTACTTTTTACCTTTTACTTTCCTCAAGCTCTGCCCGCAAACTCCCGTGTCTCGGTGTGCACTTTCACTTTCTCGCCTTCCTTGATGAAGAGCGGCACCTGAATCTGCAGCCCGGTCTCCAGCGTGGCGAGCTTGGTCACGCTCCCGCTGGCCGTGTTGCCGCGGGCGCCCGGTTCGGTCGAGGCGACTTTCAACTCTACGTGCGGCGGAAATTGCACGCCGATCGGGTTGCCGTTGAACTTCTGCACCTGGACGACGAGGTTGTCGACCAGCAGCAGGCGATCCTCGCCCAGCATGTCGTCCTGGAGCGTCAGCGTGTCGAACGAATCCTGATCCATGAAGTGAGAGCCGCCGCTGTCGCTGTAGAGGTACGCGGCGTCGACCGAGACGAGATCCGGCTCCTCGAATTTTTCGGCGGCTTTGAACGTCTTGTCGAACACCGCGCGGGTCAGCAGGTTCCGCATCTTGATGCGCACCAGAGTCTGCCCGCCCCGGGCCGTCGGCCGCGACACTTCCACGTCGAGGCAGTGATACGGCGCGCCTTCGTACTCGAAATACATCTTCCGCTTGATATCGAGCGCTTCAATCAGCGAGGCCATAGGGCAGCCATTGTAGTAAGTAAAAACTGAAAAGTTGAAAGTTAAAAGTGGAAAGTTGAAAGTTAAAAGTTAACTTAAAAGTTGAAAGTTAAAAGTGGAACTGCAAGTCCAGCTCCAGATAGACAGCGTTTGCAATGGGACTGACGTAGTACGGCGGGATGTTCCGGAAGCCGACCGAACGGTACAGGGCAATCGCGTGATCCATTATTCCGGAGACGGTATCGAGCCGCATCGCGGAATAGCCGGCGGAACGTGCTTCGGCGATGAGGTGGATAACCAGCTTCAAACCGAGGGCGCGTCCGCGGAATTCCGGCCTGATGTAGAGCCTCTTCATTTCACAGATTCCTTCCTCGAGCTTCTTCAACGCAATGCACCCAGCAGGCCTGCCATCGACCTCACACAAAATCAGTCGTCCGTCAGGTGGTGCGTACTCGCCGGGCAGCCCTCGCAGCTCCTGGTCGAACTGTTGAAAGCAGAGGCTGAAGTTCAGCGAGCCGGCGTATTCCAGAAACAGCAGACGGATATCCTCGAGCCGGGGCCCGGAATCGACGGCGACGAATGTCACCTGCGCGGACATGCCCGGATGGTTACCGCAGGAGGTCCATGTCCTCAGCGGTCAGCCTGAGGCCCGCGGCGGCAACATTCTCTTCAAGATGGCGTACCTTGGATGTGCCGGGAATCGGCAGCATCACGGGGGTGCGCGCCAGGAGCCAGGCGAGCGCGATTTGCGAGGGGGTCGCACCGAGGCGTTTGGCGATCTGCGCGACGATCGCGGTCCGGCGATCGCTTCGTCCGAGTAGTGAACGCGCGAAATGCCCCAGGCCGGTTTTCGCGACGTTTCCCGCCTGCAGCGGAGACCACGGTATGAAACCGATCCGCTGCCGATCGCAATAGTCGACGACCGCCTCCCACGAACGGTCGGCGACGTTGTAGCGATTCTGCACCGAGACAACGGGAAAGACCTTCTTTGCACGCTCGATCTGTTCCACCCCTACCTCGGAAAGCCCGATGTGCCGAATCTTTCCTTCGCGCTGCGCGCGCTGAAGAAAGCCAAACTGTTCTTCCTCCGGCACGTCGGGATCGATTCGATGAAGCTGAAAGAAGTCGATGCGCTCGAGCCGCAGCCGGCGAAGGCTCCCTTCGAGCTCCTCGCGCAACCGCTCCGGACGGCAGTTGACTTCCCAGCGATCCGGCCCCGGCCGATCTTGGCCTGCCTTGGTGGCAATCACCAGCCCGCTTGGATAGGGAAACAGTGCCTCGGCAATCAGCTCTTCGCTGACATGAGGACCGTACGACTCGGCCGTATCAATCAGGTTCACGCCCAGATCAACCGCCCGGCGAAGGGTTGCGATCGCCTCCGCACGATCCTGGGGCGGACCCCACACGCCCGGCCCGGCGATGCGCATTGCACCGAATCCGAGCCGGTGGACGGAAAGGTCACCGCCGAGGAGAAAAGAGCCGCTGAATGAGGCGTTTGGTTCCATGGTCGCTGTGAATCAGGCCCGCATCGCGAAGTCTAGCAACGACGCTGTTTGAGCTCAAAGTTCCCGTCGATTCCCGCGGCGCTTCCGGCCTCGCGCTAGAATCATCTCAGCTTGACCAACCGCGAATCCTACCCGGCCGCCCGCATCGTCGCGCCAAAAGTCCACGCACATTTCTTCCGGCATCTCGATGCGGCGCGGCGGCGGGGGGTCACGTCTGTGGCGGCGCTGCCCGATGCGAGTGTAATCGAGCGGCTGATCAACGCCACGTTCTGGGCGAGCCTTCGCCGCGAGGAAGGGTACGTCCCCAAGATCTCCATTGCGTATCTGCCTCCGGAGCACGACGCCGGGCGGCTGTTGTTCGAGCATTCTCTGCCGCTCGAGCCTGGCGCGCTGGCGAAGGTGGCCCCCATCGTGGAGCGGGCGGGGATTCACCTCGGCGTCTGGCACCAGGGCGACGAGCTGCGCGTGTGGGGGACCACGCACACGATTCCGACCTTCTGCTTCGTCGTGGAGGTGGTCGACCCAGGGCTGCTCGTCATCAAACACCATCGCGGGGAGAAGTCGGGGAAGTACGTCAACGTGGCCGTCCTCGAAGGCGATCAAATCAAAGTCGTCGACGAACACGCATCGAGCTTGCCCGATTGCCCGGAGCTGGTCACGTCGCTGCTCGGGTTTGATTCGCCCGCGTCGTGGATCGATTCCGTCAATGTGCTCGTGCAGCTGGCCGTCTCGATGCGCGCGCACGGCCGCGGCGGGTCGCTCCTCGTGGTGCCGGAGGGCACCGAGAGCTGGCGCCAGTCGATGGTGGACCCGATCGTGTACTCGATCGCTCCGCCGTTTCGCGAGCTTGCGATGCTGATGCGCGAAAGCGGCGACGGCCGCCAGGCGCAAGTGTGGCAGGAAGCGCTGGGCGAAACGGTGGATGCGATTGCCGGGCTGACGGCGGTCGATGGCGCGACGGTGATTACCGATGCCTACGAGCTGCTCGCGTTCGGCGCGAAGATCGCCCGCAAGCGCGGCTCCACGCCGGTGGAACAGGTGACCATTACCGAGCCGATCGAAGGGGGCGTGCCGGTGACGATGACCTCGGCGGAGCTTGGCGGGACGCGCCATCTCTCCGCTGCGCAGTTCGTGCACGATCAGCGCGACTCGATTGCCCTGGTGGCCTCGCAGGATCGCCGCTTCACCGTGTTTGCGTGGTCGCCGTGCGAGGAACGCGTTCACGCGCACCGCGTCGAAGCCCTGCTGCTTTAACTAAGGTCACTTTCCACTTTCCACTTTCTACTTTCTACTTTCTTCCTGTCATCCTGAACGTTTCCCACGAGCCAACCGTCGTGCGAGTCACAGTCATGGCTCCGCCGCCGCCAAGCTCGGCCGACACGAAGTAGCCCAGCGAGCTGCGCAGCGCGATCCGATCGCCGTATCGCACCAACCCGCCAGGACGATCGACGTCTACCAGCGTAAACGTCTCCCAGGCGCCAGGGGCGAAACCGATCGCCGCCATCGGCCCGTTGCCGCCTTGATCGGCTTGCAGATACAGGCCTCCTGAGGTCTGCAGCGCAACCGGATCGCCATCTCGCAACAATCCGCCGTTCATATCGAGCAGGTCGAACGTTTCCCACGCGCCTGCGGCCGAGCGTGTGGCGTTCACCTCTCCGCCGCCGCCGCGCTCGGCAGAGACGAAATCTCCTGCGGCGCTGAGGAGATTCACGGGAACCAGCTGCAGCGACTGTCCGGTAGCCCGGTTGCGATAGTCGACATACGCGGGCCGATTGCTGCCGTCGGTCCTCACGAGATTCGCCGCGCAGTTCGTGTACGCATCCCACAGGTAGTAAATGAAAACCTTTGTCCAGTGGTGCGCCGCGCTGCCATAGTCAAACGTGTTCACGATGTAATCGATCCAGTTGCGCTGTTCCGTGTCGCTGCAGGTGTTGTCGCCCGTCTCGGTCAGCCACACCTCCTGTCCGCGGCTCTTCGCATCGAGGGCGTTCGCCCAGTCCGTCAAAGACCCCTGCCCGGGATACCAATGAAACGTGAGGACGTCGTTCGCGCGCATGTAGGGCTGCAGCTTCGCCATCACGGAATCGAGATAGCCGGCCGGATCGAAACCTCCGACGCTCATCTC